>NZ_VOSL01000138.1 GCF_007997005.1 Lujinxingia vulgaris
AGCCCCCGGGAGCGCGCCCCGCTTCGCGGGCCACGCTCGGGTCGCGGCGCGATCGACGCGCTGCGCGAGACCGGCGGGGGGCTCTCGCTGGATAACCACCCGGGGATCAACCGCGGGGGGAGGCCGCGTCAGCCGACGCGCCCCAACCCGGCGATTGCAGGCGATCAGCCGGAGCTGAAAGGTGACGCGTCGACGCCGGAGGTGGCCGAATCCGGCGCGCCGCTCACCGCGGATGGGCCGGTGGCCGACGCGACCGACGACGCACGCAAGACCGCGCGCAGTCTGGCCGAGAGGCTTCTGGCCCGCGGGGGGCTTGAGCCCGTTGACGACGCGTCGAGCGAGCCGGCGGAGCCGGCGCGCGAGGTGGTCGATGTCAGCCGCACCCGGCCTTACACCGAGATCGCTCGCCCCGATGAAGATCTGGCCGCGCGCTATGCGCTCAGCGAAGACGACTTCCCCAACCTGGTGCGCTACGGCCGCAACCTCACCGAAGAGGCGGCGCTGGCCAACATCGACCCGGTGGTCGGGCGCGACACCGAGATCGCGCAGCTCATCGACATTCTGGGCAAGCGTCGCTCCAACAACCCGCTGCTCGTCGGCGAGCCGGGTGTGGGCAAGACGGCGGTCGTAGAGGGGCTGGCCTGCCGGTTGGCCGAGATGGCGCGCGGGGGCATCGCCTTTGGCGAGCGGGTGATCGTGGAGCTGGAGATGGGGCGGCTCTTAAGCGGCACGCATCTTCGGGGCAGCTTCTCGGAGCGCTTGCTGGGCATCAAAGATGAGGTCGCGCGCGCCGGCGGTCAGATCATCGTGTTCCTCGATGAGGTGCACACCTGGATCTCGGCCGGCGCCAGCGGCGACGGCACCGACGCGGCCGGCGAGCTGAAGACGGCGCTGGCACGTGGGAAGTTCCCGTGTATCGGGGCGACGACCCACGACGAGTACCGAAAGTTCATTGAGAGCGACCCGGCCTTTGAGCGCCGCTTTCAGACGGTGACGGTCGAAGAGCCCGATGAGGCCACGGCGCTGCGCATCATTGAGGGCGTGCGCACCCATTATGAGCGCCACCACGGGGTGCAGTTCACCCCCGACGCTCTGGCCGCGGCGGTAGGGTTGTCGGTGCGCTATGTGCATGACCGGCAGCTTCCCGACAAGGCCATCGGGGTGCTTGACCTGGCCGGGAGCCGGGCGGCGCGCCAGGGGCTTAAAGATGTCGATCGCGAGGCCATTGCGCGGGTCGTCGCCGATGTGGCAGGCATTCCCGCCGACCGCCTCACCGGCAGCGACCGCGAGCGCTTCCTGCACATGGAGAAGTTCCTCTCCGAGGGTGTGGTGGGCCACCAGGAGAGCGTGCGCACCATCTCGGAGCTGATTCGGCGCAACTACGCCGGCTTCCGCAGCAAGCGCCCCATCGGCAGCCTGCTCTTCTTAGGGCCGACCGGTGTGGGTAAGACCGAGATGGTCAAGGTGTTGGCCGACTTCCTCTTCCATGACCGCGACGCGATTGTGCGCCTCGACATGTCGGAGTTTATGGAGTCGCACTCGGTGAGTCGCTTCATCGGAGCGCCCCCCGGGTATGTGGGCTACGAGCAGGGCGGCCAGCTTACCGAGGCGGTGCGCCAGCGCCCCTATCAGGTGGTGTTGCTCGATGAGATTGAAAAAGCTCACCCGGACGTGCTCAACCTGCTTCTGCAGCTTTTTGACGAGGGGCGGCTAACCGATGGGCGCGGCCGGCAGGTGGACTTCTCCAACACGCTGGTGATCATGACGAGCAACCTGGGCGCCGAGGCGTTTGACGATGCGCCGCAGGAGAGCCGTGGGGCGCGTATCGGGTTTGGGGCGCGGGCGATGAGCCCGCGTGAAGCGACGCGTCAGCGCGACGGGCTGCGCGACGAGGTGTTGACCGCTGCGAAGGGGCATTTCACCCCGGAGCTGTGGAACCGCATCGATGAGCGGCTGGTGTTCATGCCGCTGACCCGCGATGAAGTCGCGCGCATCGCCACGTTGCAGCTGGGAGACAGCCAGCGGCGGCTCTGGGAGGAGAGCGCGATTCGCCTGGAGTTTGACGACGCGGTGGTCGACCACCTGATTGCCAACGGCGGCTACGATCAGCGCCTGGGCGCGCGGCCGATGCGCCAGACGATTCAGCGTCTGGTCGAGGGCGCGGTGGCCCAGGAGATCTTGTCGGGGCGTGTGGTGCGCGGCGGCTTGATTCGGGTGGTGGTCGATGGCGATCGCCTGCGCTGTGAGACGCAGGGCTGAGGCCTCACCCACGCGCGGATCGCGTTGAACGACGTTAACCCGAGCAACGACGACAGGGGGGGGGCGCTACTCGTCGTCGCTGCGGCGCATCAGGCGTCGTGCGCGTTCGGTGAGAAGATCGTAGATCGCCAGCAGGTCGCTCTCATCGCCGAGGCTCGCCAGCGCCTGGCGGTGCTGCTCGATGGTATGCTCGTCGCCGCGGGCCACCGGTCCGCTGAGCGCGCGGGCGGGGCGGTTGCGGCTGAGGTTATCGAGGCTTGAGCCGGCCAACTCCACCAGCGCGGTGCGAGCGATGTCGGGATCGATATGGGCCTGAGCAGCGATGTCGATCGAGGCGTCGATGAGGCTCACCAGCAGGTTGGCCGCGGTGACGGCGGCAGCGTGGTAGTAGGGCTTGGTCTGCGGCTCAATGCGCTGGGGGGCGATGCCCGCCGGGCGCAGCAAATCTTCGAGAAGATCGACGGCGCGGTCGTCGCCCTCCACGCTCCAGAAGGTGCGGTGGAAGCGTTGCACCGCGCGCACCGGCTCGGTGATGGCCTGCAGGGGATGCAGCGTGGCGATGGCGCAGCCCGGTGGCGCAGGCTTGAGCTCGGTGCTGGCCAGGCTCCCGGAGGTGTGCACGAGCACCGAGCCCGGGGCGATGTGGCTGGCGAGCGCCTGCGCGGTGGCGGCGATGGCGTCATCGACTACCGTCAGCCAGATCAGCGCCGGCCCGTCGAGGTGAGCTCGCAGCGCGTCGGGCAGCGCACCGAAGGTGCGCGCGCCGGGGGCGGGAGGCGCGGCCTGGGCAGCGGCTTCGGTGCGGTTCCAGGTCGCTTTGACACGCGCGCCCAGCTGGTGAGCGAGCAGATGCAGCGCCTGCCCCACGCGTCCGTAGCCCACGATGATCCAGGGCAAGTCGTCTGAGGTGGAGGTGCTCATGCGCAGTGCGTACCCAGGTAGAGCTGATGATGATCGATGATGGAGAGCACGTCGGCCGGGATCCAGGCGCGCACGCTCTCGTAGTCGCAACGCGCCAGGGCGTCGCGGATGATGGTGGAGCTGATATCGGGGAGCTCCAGGTCGATCTTATCCGGCGAGGTGTCCCGATCATGACCGCGCCGGCCGACGACGATGAGGTTGACCATCGTCATCAGCTCGTCCCAGCGCTTCCAGCGGTCGACTTCGCCTAAGATGTCGGCGCCGACCACCAGCGAGAAGCGCGTCCGGGGGTGGCGCTCTTTCAGCGCGAGGACTGTATCAATGGTGCGGCTCTCGCCGCCGAGCTCGCGCTCGATCTCCGAGATGCGCACATCGCGAAAAGGCGCGATGGCCGCCTGGCACATGGCCTTGCGGGCCTCAAAGCTGGCGAGATCTTTGTTGAAGGCGTGCTGGTAGGTGGGGATCCACCAGACCTCGTCGACGGGTTGCGTCTGCAAGACCCAGAGCGTGGCCAGGGTGTGGCAGACGTGCGGCGGGTTAAAGCTGCCGCCGAAGAGCGCGACGTGTTGGGGATCAGTCATGATAGAGCAAACACTCGTTGCGGCGGGATTCAAACTCGGCGCGGGCGCTGCGGTTGGCCCGAGCCAGCTCGCGAGGGTCGACGCCGTCTTCCAGCGCCCGGCGTTGTTCCGGGTCGCCCAGGAGCAGATCGATGGCCAGGCGATCGTTGACGAATTCGTAGGCCTGCTCGCGCCAGGCAAAGCCGTCGGCTTCCTGGGCGATGACACCGGCGATGATCGCGTAGCTCAACGTGAGGCTTCGCATCTGGCGTCGGTCGGTGATGTGAAGTTGCAGACCGCGGCAGGTCTGGCCGGCGTGTTTTTGAAACATCGGCCGAAAGGCGACCAGCCGGTAGGCGACGCCCTCCAACTTCAGGGATTCGAGGTAGGCTTTTAAGGCCGGCGCGTCAACATAGGGAGCCCCTACGAGCTCAAAAGGGCGTGTGGTGCCGCGGGCCTCGCTTAAGTTGGTGCCCTCAATCAGGCATTGGCCCGGGTAGACGGTGGCGGTGTCCAGGGTGGGCATGTTCGGGCTGGGCATCACCCAGGGGAGCCCGGTCTGGTCGAACCACATCGTGCGCTTCCAGCCCCGGAGCTCGACGACCTCGAGCTCACACCGCCAGTCGGTGAAGCGGTTAAAGTAATGCGCGAGCTCGCCTGCGGTCATGGCGTGGCGGGTGGCGATGGGCTGCATGCCCACAAAGGAGTCGTAGCCTTCGAGGACGATGTTGCCTTCGATGTCGACGCCGTTGATGGGGTTGGGGCGGTCGAGCACGGTCACCGGGATCGACGCCTCACCGCAGGCCTGCATCATCAGGCCGATGGTGTAGACGTAGGTGTAATAACGCGCGCCGATGTCCTGAATGTCGCAGATGACGCGGTCGAGGCCTTCGAGGTGCTCAGGCCGGGGTTTGAGGCTCTCGAAGGTGTGGCCGTAGAGGCTGATGCAGGGAAGTCCGGAGAGGGGGTCGACGGTCTCTTCGACGACCTCCATATCCTGGGCTTCGGCGCGCACGCCATGTTCCGGGCCAAAGAGGCGTACGATGTTGAGGCCGGCCTTGCGCAGCGCCTCGATGGCGTGGTCGAGCGAGGCTGTGATGCTGGTGGGGTTGACCAGCAGCCCCAGCCGCTGGCCCTTGAGCGCGTTGAGGCGCTCGGGCTCGGCCAGAAGACGATCCAGGCCGGTTTGAACGACGGGGGCAGACAGGGTCATGACGGAACATCCTCGGTGGGTTTCTCGGTGGGTTTCTCAGCGGAGGGTTTGGAGGCGCCGCCCATCATCAGGGGGACGCCCTTGATCTGAGGCTGGGCGCCCGAAGAGCCGCTCATCTCGCTCCAGTCGCCGGGGGCGTCGTCATCGTCGGGCATGGGTTTGCCCTGCAGAGCGGCGCTCATCACGTTGAGGTAGTGCGCCAGGCTGGCGGCGTCATCGTGATAGCCTTCGTTGGAGAACTGATAGTCCCGGTTGCCGGAGATGATCTCCTGAACACCCTGCTCGATCTGGGCGAAGCGTCGGGTGTAGAGGTGCAGGCTCAGCAGCAAGAAGATCATGCCGACGGCCAGCACGCCGAAGCCAACGCGCAGGGTCAGGGCTTTGGCGTGGTCGACCGGCGCGAGGGTGCGCTCCATGTTGGAGAGGAGCACCATCCCGGAGCGCTCGTCCTCGTCGCCGGCGCGGTGGAAGTGGCGCACGAGCGCGCGGTAAGGGGTCTGATTGATGGAGACATCGACAAAGCGCTCCAGGTCATTTTCGGGGGCGATCTCGTCGCTGAAGAGCTGGTCGGCCAGCGCGCGCTGATTGTTGGTGCTCAGCGTCGAGCCGTAGATGCGGCCGTCTCGGAAGAAGGCCACCTCCGGCACCAGCGCGGCCTCGCGGGTGTCGGACTCGGGGGTGTACTCCCCACTGGACGCGCCGGCAAAGAGCCCCTGGCTGCGGCGCGCGACGCCGTCATTGACGAGGTTGCCCAGGATGACCGCACCCACGGTGGCGTCCGTGCCGGGCTCACGCAGGGGCGCGATGGCCACGCGGTAGAGCTGGCGGTCCTCGGTGGCGCTCCAGGACCAGTTCCAGGAGGCCAGGCGCGGCTCACCGCTCTCCATCACCTCCAGCACCAGCGGGAAGTCACGCGCGACGTTCTCGCCCATCCAGTGCGCGAGGTTATCCCCCAGGGTGGCCACCCCGCGGCCGGAGCGGTCGATGGCCATAAAGATCTCATGGTCGGCCGGGCGGCGCTCGGCCAGGGGCAGGTCGAGGTTGCGAACCCCCTCATTTTTAGGCGCGATGAATTCGGTAAAACGAATCTGGTCGCGTTCCAGCAGCTTGTGCACCTCGACGTGGCGCTCGTACTCGGCGTCGCCGGTGTATTCGGCGATCATCGCCTGCTGCAGGTCATCGCGGGAGGCGACAAAGCGGGCCTTCTCCAGGAGGGCGTATTCGTCGAGCCGGCGCGACTTCTCGGCGATAAGCGCGGTGCGTTGCAAAGCGACGTCGCCGTCCTGCTGAAGCGCGGGCCGCATCGTGTTTTCAATCACCAGATAGGTCGAGGCCATAAACAGCGCGACTAAGACCACGTAACCGAGGACGATTTTGAGTCGAAACATAGCGCGCTCCTGGAAGAGGGGGGCCTCCGCGGTGGGAAGCGAGTTCACAGGGTTCTGTCGCCGTCGGCCAGGCCGGGCAGCGATGATACGGCGTGCGTCTACAAGCTCATAAAGGGCGGTGCGACTCTCCGGGGGAGGCCGCAGGCCCGATGTCAATCGGGGTGTTGATCCTCTCAAGTGTACTGGTGGTGTGCTCCCCCCGCAAGGTGGCAGAAGGGCCTCAGGCGGTGGCCTGAGCGCGGCGCTGATGCTCGCGAACCACCCAATCGACGACCTTCTGGTAGTCGGAGGCGCCGCGGCTGTCCGGCGCGTACTCAAAGATGGACTGGCGGTGTTGCGGGGCTTCTTTGAGGCGAGTGTTCACGCGAATCGGCGGGAGCACCTTGTCGTGGAAGTAGCCCTTGAGCGTCTTGATGGACTCGTCGCTGATGTTGTTACGCATGTCGTAGAAGGTGGGCAGTATGCCCATGATGCTGATGGGGTGTAGCAGGACCTGGTTGACGTTCTTGAGCGTCTTCATGACCTGTTTGACCCCCACCAGGCTCAAGAAGTCGCAGGAGACCGGCACGATGAGGTGGTCGGCGAAGGTCAGCGCGTTCATGTTGAGCAGCGAGAGGCTCGGGCCGCAGTCGAGCAGGATGAAGTCGTAGTCGTGGTTCTCGTGAAGAACCTTGCGCAAAAGTTTATCACGGCCCTCATTTTTGCGAGCCAGGAAGATCTCGGCGCTGGCCAGGGTGTCGTCGCCCACGAGCACATCGAGGTTGGGGCGGGCGTTGATGACGCTCTGGCTTAAGGGGCGCTCCTCGACCATCAGGTGGTAAAGGGTGTGTTTGCCCTCGACGCCCAGGCTGATGGCGACGTGGCCCTGACTGTCGACGTCGATGATGAGCACGCGGTGGCCGGCCAGCGCCAGGCCGCTGCCCAGGGCGACGGTGGTGGTTGTCTTGCCGGTGCCGCCTTTCTGGTTGAGCACGGCGATGCGCATCGGGCCGCGCTCGGAGTGGGTGCGTCTCTGGCGGTAGTCCTGAACGGCCGGGGTGCGGCAGGCCATCGAGCAGTAATGCACCTGGCGGCCGTCCACGGTGGCCTGCTGGAAGGCGTAGGTGGGCACGAAGGCCTTGTCGCAGCTGGAGCAACGCACCTGGCCTTGCTGCTCGGTCTGCTCCTGGCGGCAGGCCTGGCTGCAGAAGTAGACCATCTCGGAGCCGCGACGCTCGATCTGGAAGCGAAATTTGACCAGAAACTGCTTCTCGCAGCTAACGCAGGTCTTGAGTGCGGGAGCCATAAGACATCCTTGTCAGGTCCGGGTTGCGCCGGGGCACGGGCCGCGCCCCTGAAAAAGTGTACAACGCAAGGGCGGGGACAATAACGCTAAACGATCCCGCGGTAAAGCGCGCCGCAGCGGGCAACTCCGCGGTGCGCCGGGGCAACGCCTTTTACGGAATCAAACGTGGCAGGATGCTGTCTTCAAAGGTGCCTGGCGACGAGAGCGCCGGGGAACAATCCGGCCACTGCGGCCCGTCTAATCGGAGGTTGCTCATGGGACATCATCACGACCACAACAACGCGTTGAGTCGACGCGCATTTATGAACGCGCTTCTGGCGGCCGGAGCGGGTGTGGCCGCAGCCGGGTGGGGGGCGGCGTGCTCACCGAAGTCGGCGGGTGGACCCCAAAGCGAGCGTCCGGGGGAGGGGAAGACGCCCGTACCCGACTCGCCGAGCGGCGGGCGCATGCCCGTGGGCTTTGTCGGTCACGGCGCTCCCACGCTCGCTATCGATCCCGGCAAAGGAGGGGATCTGGCGCGCTGGTCGAGGGCCTTGCCGAAGCCGCGCGCTATCCTGGCGCTAAGTGCCCACTGGGAGGATGCTCCAGCAAGCGCCGGGACGACCCGGGTGCAGGATCTGATGTACGACTTTTACGGATTCCCCGAGGAGCTCTACCAGATCGAATACCCCTCTCCCGGGGCGCCGGATCTGGTGCGGCGCATCGGGGCGTTGATGGGCGAGGAGGTCACCCGGCACGATCGCGCGCTCGACCACGGGGTGTGGGTGCCGCTTTTGCATATGGCGCCGCAGGCCGATGTCCCCGTGCTTCAGCTCTCACTTCCCTCGCGCGAAGGTCCGGAGGCGCTCTTTGAGCTGGGGCGAAAGCTCGCGCCGCTGCGCGATGAGGGCGTCTTCATTCTGGGGAGCGGCAACGTCGTGCATAACCTGCGCCGGCTCTCCTGGCATGACCCCGACGGCACAGCACCCCCGGCGTGGGCCTCGGAGTTTGACGGTTGGGTCCGGGAGGTGATCGACCAGGGCGACTTCGATGCGCTGGTGGATTATCGGCACAAGAGCCCGGGGCTGCGCATCGCGCATCCGACCGAAGAGCATTTTCAGCCGCTGCTGGTGGCCGCCGGTGCAGCGAGTGTGCGGCGTGACACGGTGAGCTACCCGGTCGAGGGGTTTGAGTACGGGAGCATCAGCCGGCGCTGTGTTCAGTTCGGCTGAGCTAAACACCTGGAGGTGAGCGACAAGGAACTTTTCGATGATCCCTTCCCACGATCTGGACTCATGGAGTAGGCTTTCAGCCACCATCCACTGTGAGGACATTTCTGGGAGTAGTATCGTGACGTTTACGCGAAGCTGGATTTATGTTTGCGCCGCGCTCTGTGCGGGTTTGGTCACCTCAACCGTCAGCGCCGAAGAGCTCGTTGAAGAGACGGTTGATGAGGAGCTTGTCGAGGAGTTGGTCGAGGACGAGCCGGCGGCCTCGGAGTTTGGTGGCTTTCATCTGCAATCCTCCCTGGCGATTCGCCCCTTTCCCATCGGGCTGGCGCTGCGCACCCAGGGGGGCTTCAAAAAGGGCCTCTTTGAGAGCGCCTCGCCACTTCTTTCGGGGACGTATGTGGACGGCGGGGTGTCGACCTCGTTGAGCCCGGCGGCGTTCTGGGCGGGGCCCTATCTGGAGCTTCTTCCGGTGGCGGTGCTCAAGCTGCGGGTGAGTGCGAACTTCATGACTTACTTTGGCACCTGGGGCTACCTCTATGTGCCCGATGATGCCGCTCAGGATTGGAGCCTCGACGCGCTGGGCGCTTCGGCCGACCAGGGGCTGGGACAGTCGACCACCGGCATGATGGTCGAGGCCGAGGCCACCCCGCAGATGAAGGTGGGGCGCGTGGTCTTTCAGGCCCCGACGACCTTTGGCTGGATGAAGATGGATGTGGCCAACAACTACTATGAGCCCATCTACGATCTTTTCTTCGCGCCGGAAGACACCTACTGGGTGACTCGCCCGACGCTCGGCTACATCTTTGGGAAAAACCCGGCCGAGAGCTTCCTGCTCCTGGGCGCGCGCTGGGAGCACACCTCGATCGCCAACTCCGGGGTGGTGCGCGATACGGTGGGGCTGCTCTTTAACTGGAAGATGCCCTCGAGCACGCTGAGCTGGGGCGACGCATCGATCTCGGGCTTCGGGGGCGTGCACGTCGATCACCCCAACCGCGGCGCGATCTCGCCATACCTGGGTGTTCAGGCGGGCGTGAAGTTTCTCTAAGAACGCACCCTCGCTCCGCAGCGTTCGGGCTGTGAACGCCGGGACGCGATGAGGTTGGCAGGCCGGGCACCGTGAGGTGTCCGGCCTGTCTTGCTCTGCGCGCAGGGCCGCCGAGTGGTGCGCTTGGGGGACGCTAGCCGGCAGGTGATCCGGGGCGGTGGAGCGGTCGGATGGCGGTTTTGCTCCCATCAGCGAGGCCGCTGTTGAGCTGTGTTTATGCGGGGGAGCGGGCGTGGGTGTTCGGGGCAGTGTGGCGAGCGGGATGATCCGTCTGACGCCCTGCTGCACCTTGAGGCGGGTCGTGTGCGGGTTGGAGCAACTCCCGGTCGTGCCTGAACGAGGCGGGAGGTGGAGCAGGGCGATGCGCGCAAAAAAGCCCCGGGAGCGTGCGGCTCCCGGGGCGTCGACCCCTGGCGGGGTCTCGTTAGCCTCGGGGCATCACCATCGACAAAAGGTCGTGCAGCGACGGTGACGCCCCTCGGATGCGGCTGCGGTCACCGCTCTCAGTGCTGACCGCCCGGGGCCGTTGCGTAATCAGCACAGACCGGGAGGTAGGGGAGGTAGTCGCAGATCAGCGGACGAGGCGGCAGTCCGGCGATGCAGCGCAGTGTGTCGACGCCGCGCGGGGTGATCTTGACCACCGAGTTGTCGGTATCGACGCTCACGTAGATCACACCACAGTCATCGACGGCGATGCCGTTGAAGATGTAGGTCGGCGGCATGCCCGGGGGGCCCGGCATGCCGACATCCAGGTCGCTGGCCACCATCGAAGTCTGGCCGGTTTGAACGTCGATCTTCGTGATCTGATCGATGCCGGTTTCGACCACCAGGAGGTTGCCGTCCTTATCGACGGCCATGCCCTCAGGTTGCGCCAGCCCCTGGGCGACGATTTGTGGCGAGGCAAGCGCCTGACCGTCGTCGGCGATCAGATAGATATTGCCGGTGACCCAATCAGCCGCCCAGAGGTCCTCACCATCGGTGGCAAGACCGGTGGGAACCGGGATCGCAGCCAGCGTCTCCATGTCGAAGGTGCCGGCCTCACGACGCACGACCCGGTTGGCGGTGAGCTCCGAGACGATCAGGTCGCCCTGGTAGCGCAGCGCGTTGAGCGGGGTGGAGAAGTCGGCGTGGCTCTCTACGACGGCTTCCTGAGCGGGGTCCCAGGTCTGCACGACGTTGGCGAACCAGGAGCTGGTCAGCACGCGGTCGCCGTCGGCGGTGGCGGTCAGCGGGGTGGCCAGCGCGGAGATGCCAATCACCGAGTGAATCGAGGCGGTCATACGCCCGGTGAGCGTGGAGAAGCCTTTCATCGAGAGGGCGTCCGCGACAAAGACGGTCTGCTTGCCCTGGTAGGGCACCACCGCCACACCACCGGGAGCAACGAGCCCCTCGCGGGTCAGGCTACGCATGCGTCCGCTGGGGAGCACCTTGCGTACCCAGCCATCGTGGGCGTTGGTGATGTAGATGGTGTCGTTGGCGTCAAAGGCGAGGTTGTCGGCGCCGACCTCATCGGCCACTGCGACGACCTCGGTCTCGCCGGTGTCCAGGTCCAGCGCGATGATCTCGCCGGTATACTGATCGACGACGTGCAGGACGCCCTGGGAGTCGAACTTCACGGCCGCCGGCACCTGAAGGCCGTCGAGCACCGTGGTGAACGCGCCGGTGTCGACGTTGACGCGCACGACCTCGCCAGCGAACCAGCGCGGGCCGTAGAGGTTGCCGTCCGGACCAAAACGCATGCTGTTGAGCCCGGCATAGCCGGTGCCAACCAGGCGAGGAGCGTCGACGCCGTCGGGATCGAGCTCGTAGAGGGCGTCGCCCAGGAAGACGACCGTGGCGAAGAGGCGACCGTCCGGCGACATCGCGATCGCGTTCACGCCCGGGGTAAGTTGACCGACGGTGGTCTTGACGCCGTCCGGGCTCAAACGACCGACTTCACCGGTGAGAAAGGAGGTCCAGTAGAGCGATCCGTCGGGCCCAAAGGCCAGGTCATCGGGGGAGTCGACGCCGCGCTCGGTGCCGATCATGTCGAGGATGCGGCCGGAGCGCGGGTTGATCACCGCGATGGCCCGGGAGAGCACGCTGGCGACGTAGAGATTGCCGTCCGGGCCCACCACAATGCCGTTGGTGGCGTGCAGATCGGCGCCGGTGGTCAGGGTGCGCATCCGGTAGTCGTTATCCACCGATCCAGATGAGTGCCACAGTGCGGCCTGCGATTCGCCGGTTGTGTCCTCGTCCACACCACCACACGCCGCAAGGAGCAACGCCCCGGCGGCCAACTTCGAAGTCCAACGAGCAGCGCGAATTGATACAGCTTTCATGATCCACTCTCCCGGTAAAGGCACGCTGCCCCGAAGTGGGGTCAGCGCTCAAACATGCCACGATGATAGGAGAGCGTGAGTTGTGCATCAATTGTTAAGTTATATGAAATTGGTGCTTGACAGGTTTGGCATGTCTTCGTCTAACTTCTTGCATTGATTAAGGAAAGCGCGTTCGGGGTGGTTGGGTGTCGGTTGTTGTGCGGGGATGTGAGAGAGGGTGGTTGGGCGTAGGTTGATGTGTTTTTGCGTCAATGACGATCACCTTCTTTCGGTACGACGAAGTGCAAAAGAATGACCACCGGGGCAGGGGGCCGCGGTGGTCATTTGAAGCGCAGGTTCGCCGGTACGAAGGCTTAGCTGGGGGCATCCTCCGGCGAAGGGGCGGGGCGTTTTTTGGAGATCACGGTGCTCACGTGCTGGCGGACCTGAGCCAAAAGGCGCTCGCGATTTGCCCCGAAGCCCTCGCCGTCCTTTCCTCCCTTGGTGAGGATCTCGCTTGTATCGCGACGCAGCTGAGCCTCCTCTGCCGGTGAGAGCTCCCTGGCGGTGACCACGATGACCGGCACCTTGCTGTAGTCGGGGTGGTTGCGCAGCCGACGCAGGAACTCAAAGCCGTCGAGGTTGGGCATCATCAGGTCGAGCAGGACAAGCGCCGGCTCGACGGTCTCGAGCTTCTGCAGGCCGATGCAGCCGTCTTCGGCCTCGACCACGCCCCAGCCGTCATCTTCCAGGGTGCGGCGCATCAGCGAGCGGGTGGGCTCATCGTCTTCGACCAGCAGGATCTCGCCAGCGGCCTCGTCGGGGCGACGGTAGTTGTTGAGCGTCTCGATGAGGCGTTTGCGGTCGATGGGTTTGACCAGGTAGTCGTCGGCGCCCAGGGCGAAGCCGCGCGCGCTCTCGTCGAGCATGGTGACCATGACCACCGGGGTGTCGCAGAGCTCGGGGTGATCTTTGATCTTGGAGAGGAGCGTCCAGCCGTCCATTGAGGGCATCATCACATCGAGGGTGATGACGTCGGGGCGCAGCTGCTCGGCCAGGATCAGGCCCTCCGAGCCGTTGGCCGCGGTGACCACGGTGATGCCCTCGCGCTCCAGCAGGCGGCGCAGCAGGTCGCGCATGGTGGGGTCGTCATCGACGACGAGCACCGTCTGGCTGCCGGCGTTGCGCAGCGACGCGGGCAGATCTTCGGCACGAGTGGCGCCGTCGCCCTCGGCGTCCACGTCGGTGTCGGTGGCGCGCAGGTTGGTGGCCAGCCTGACTTTAAAGAGGCTGCCTTTGCCGGGGGTCGACTCCACCTCGATGCCCCCGCCGAGAAGTTCGCAGAAGTGGCGGGTGATCGTCAGGCCCAGACCGGTGCCACCGAACTCGCGGGTGGTCGAGGAGTCGGCCTGGGTGAAGGCCTCGAAGATCGCCTTGAGCTGCTCTTCATCGACGCCGACGCCGGTGTCTTCGACCTCGCAGATGACGTGGCTGTACGTCTCACTGGGGTACATCCGCATGGTGATGGTGCCATCGAAGGTGAATTTGCAGGCGTTGCTGAGCAGGTTGAAGAGGATCTGACGCATCTTGGTGGCGTCGGTGTTCATGTAGCCGAGCTCGTCGCTGATTTCGACCTTGAGCGTGTTGTGGTTCTTCTCGGCCAGCGGCATCACCGTGGACCGGATGTCTTCGACCAGGTGATTGATGTCGAACATCTCGATGTGCACGCTCATCTTTCCGGCCTCGATCTTGGAGAGGTCGAGGATGTCGTTGATCAGCGCGAGCAGGTGGGTGCCGGCGGTGCGGATGCGGCTTAGGTCGGGCAAGAACTCCGCGACGACGCTGGCGTCTTCGGGCGAGTCCTGCTGGAGGTATTCGATCTCCTCGATGATGATCTCGGAGTAGCCGATGACCGCGTTGAGCGGGGTGCGCAGCTCGTGGCTCATGTTGGCCAAAAACGCGCTCTTGGCCTGATTGGCGTGGATCGCGGCGTCGCGTGCCTGGCGGATCTCCTGCTCGGCCTGCTTACGCTCGGTGATGTCGCGCAGCACCAGGATGAGACGGTCGCCCAGGGTGCCAAAGGCGATCTCGGCGGGGAACTCCCCGGAGGCACGCACGCCGGTGTGCTCCAGCGACTCGCCAGTGTCGAGATCTTCGAGCGTGCCCGGGTTCATCGAGCTTATCAGGTCGGTGATATGCTCGCCGGCGATCGTGCCGTGCTCGCGCTCAAAGATCCGCGCGGCGGCCTCGTTGGCCGTGAGCACCTTGCCCTCGCTGTTAACGGTGATGATGCCATCGGGGGCGGTTTCCAGCACCGCGCTGGTCTCGCTCTCCCGGATGCGCACCTCTTCGGTCAGCCAGCTCTGCAGGTCGTCCTTGAGCTGCAGCACCACATGCGCGGTCACCGCCATACCGATCAGACTGATGCCTCGCTGCACATTGGCCACCACCGGCGGAAGCGCCGTCGGCGTGAACTCGTAGCCAGTGAGCGTGCCCACCAGGACCGCTCCCCAACTCAAGACGATGGCGTAGAGCCAGATCTTGGCGGTGCGGCGTCCCTGAAAAAGGTTGGCCAGCAGCGGGAGCATCGCCGGCCAGACGATGGCCGGTGCGGAGAGCCCGCCGTTCTGGTGAATCAGGAAGTAGAGCAGGATGTAGATCGGACCGACGATTAGGTGGCCAGCCCAGTCCATACGCGCCGTTGAGCGCAGCAGCAGAGGCGCCGTGGCCACCGTGCTGCCGCAGATCACCAGGGCGAGCGCGGCCTGGTAGGACCCTCCGGAGAAGGAGATCGCGGCGGTCAAAAAGGCCCAGAAGACCACGGTGAACGTGGTCTTTACCCCGATTTGAGCACGCTTAAGCTCAATGCCGTTCTCGGCTTTGAGCGGTTCCGGGATGAAGAAATCCGTAAATTTACCCATAAGCATACAGCCATTCTCAACGAGTACCGGTCTCGCTGTTGTCGTGAGCGCGGACACGCAACGTGCTGCCTCCGGTCGAGGTATCTGCGACGTGACGGCAGTCGAGCGTTCAGGGCCGCTCTGAGGCACGCGGAAGGGGATCCCTGCCGAGCATTCCTCGGATCGGTTACCACATTCGAGGTGGAGCGCCGAAAAAAATTGATGTCGTGACGAATGTGTCTTCCCCCCGATAATCAATTTCGGAGGAGAGGACAAGGGAGGCTTATGAACTGACCGAGGGGTAAGTCGAGCCTCCGGGGGAAGGGGGTTCAGGCAGGGTTGGGCTCCGACGGGGTGTCGGCGGGTGGGCGCCGCTCGTAGGTGAGCAACGCGAGGGCGCCCACACCCACCCCAAACCAGAGCGTGGTCAGGCGGATCAGGTAGGTTGCCGCCAGCGCGGGGGCGCTTGTTGCAAAGAGGCCCAGGAGGACCAGCGCGCCCACCATGCTGCCTTCGGTCAGGCCGAGGCCTCCGGGCAGAAAACTCAGCGCGCCGAGAAGGGTGGAGATCGCGTAGACAAAGAGCGCCTTGTGGAGGCTCAGCTCTACCGCGCCCAGCGCGTCGAGGATGCACCAGAAGGCCAGGCCCTCCAGCGACCAGGAGAGCGCGCTGAGCAGGGTCGTGGAGCCGAGCAACGCTGGCGAGAGCAGCGTGCGTGTGGAGCTATAAGCCTGCAAAAGGTGAGGTTTCAGGCGCGAGAGTTTCGGGATGCGCCCGATGCCCTCGATCACCGCATGGACCAGCCCGGGTGACTGGAGCGCGCCGATCAGGGCCAGTACGGCGGCCAGCGCGCCGACAAAGATCCCGGCACCAAACTCAAAGGTGAGCACGCCGAGCGCGCCGATGGCAAAGAGCCCGAGCAGGTCGGTGAGGCGTTCGGCAAAAACCACCGGGGCGCTGTGGGCCACCGGCACGCCGTAGCTTCGGCGCAAGAGCGCGCTCTTTAGCACCTCGCCGACCTTCCCCGGCGAAATCGACATGACCAGCCCGGCCAGAAAGATCTGCAGGCTGGGCCGCCAGGGCACCTTGATATCGAGGCGGCCCAGGTAGAGTTGCCACCGCAGAAAACGAAAGGCGTAGTTCACCGAGCTGAGCGCGCAGGCCAGGAGGACCACTGAGAGCGGGACCTTTCCCAGCGCCGGAATGAGTTGGTCCAGGTCGGCCCAGAGCGCGAACCCGCCGTAGAGCAGCACCGCCAGCATAAGCGCCCACATCAGGCGCGCCAGGCGCAGGGGGGGCGGCCCGGGAGAAGGCGTTGGCGAGGAGGAAGGCATCGTGCTACCGCGAGAGGAGAAAACCATGGCGAGCTTTACGCTCCTTTTGATGCCGGGGTACCATGGCGGCGTTGGGCGGCCAACGCAACGCTTCTTCGATGGAGTGAGACGATGCGCGCAGAGATCAAGGCAAGTCGACATAAGAGGTTACCGTGGCTTGTGGTCCTGATGTGCCTGGCGCTTCAGGCGTGCGCGTACAACTATGCCTCGCGAGAAGGGCGGCGCGCGACGAGCACCGCGCCGGAGACCACAACGGAGTCCGCCACGTCGACCTCCACGGAGTCGGTCACCGCCGCGCCTCAGGGAGCATCGAGCGAGCAGTCTGCAGAGGACGCCGGTGAACACGAGGTCGAGCACGATGCGTGCGCCCGCCTCGTCTTCGAGGTGTATTACTTCGACGATGAGGCCCGGCACGTGCGACAGCTCGCCTGTGAGAGTGGCGAGGTCTTAAGTGTGCAGCGCGTCCCGATGACGAACTCGTCTCTGGAGCGCGCTCGTCAGGCCCGTCACCCCGAGCGCACCTGGTATGTGCTGGTCGATCCGGAGGGGCTGCGCACCCGCTACCTGACCAACCCCCAGCTGCGCGAACTTCAGGCGCGCTACCAGGCCGAGCTCGTCGGGCGAGACCCGGTCGACGACGTGCTGATCTACCAGCTTCATATCGACGGTTTCTAGGAGGCCGCAATGCAGGACGGTCAACCCTCGGGGGCGCAGGATAGCAGCGTTGCGCATAGCCCTGAGACTCAGGAAGAGGTGCGCCTGGCCAGGCGCTGTTTCGCGCAGATTGAGCGACTGACGACGGTGATGACCGGCTACCCGCCGGGGCACCCGGTGGTGGAGAACGCGCTCAAGGCGGTGCGCGATGCGTTTTATGACTTCTTTGAGATCACCGACCGCCTGACCGTGCAGATTCATCCGCACTGGATGGATCTTTACGGATCTGGCGAGATGGTCTGGGAGACGAGCGAGCCCCGTGACTACTGCTTTGCGCTGAGCCGTGACGGCGTCTACCTCCTGCACATCCTGGCCGGCGTCGATGAGGCGGAGCTGCGTGTGCTGGTGGGCGTGCTCAATGAGCTGATCGACCAGCGCGATCTTTCGTCAGATGCGGCTTCACTGCTCTTTGAGGCGGGCTTTCGCTACATCTCCTTCGATGCCATCGACGAGTCGCTGGCCATGCTCGCCGGGCTGGATAATGACGTGCGCAACCGCGACACGCGCGAAGAGCAGGAGATGATCGATGAGCTCTTCAATGAAGCCTTCGACAAAGAGCTGGAGGCCAGCGCCGGCAGTGGAAAGGGCATGGAGCAGGACTTCGAGGTGCGTCTGCAACGCCGCGGCGAGCAGCAGATGAAGCTCGAGGTTGGCTCCCGGCAGTTTTTGCAGCTCGATGAGGACGCCCAGGCTCACCTCCTCGAGCTGAAGCGGGGCTTTACCGAGCATCATGAGCTGGAGCATCGTCAGGGCGAGGTGCTCTCGGCGCTGCTGGGCGCGCGCCCGCGGGCGAAGCTGCGACGCGGCGCGGTGGCGCAGATCGGTAACGTGATGGGGACGCTCCTGGAGACGGCGCAGCCCTGGGAGGCGCTCTCCTTTCTGAAGTTGATTCACCACTGGCGCGACAAGTTTCCGGCCGAGGTCGCCGGCGAGCTCAAAGAGGCTGTTAAGGAGTGCTTCACGCCCCGGCGTATTCAGGCGCTCAACAAGCAGGTGGCCACCGCTGAGCAGGGGCCCCGCCGCGCGATCTTGCAGATGTACAACGCCCTGCATCTGGAGGCCGCCAGCGAGGGGCTGGTGGAGGTGCTGGGCTGGAACCTGGAGGAGGACGCGCGCGAGGATATCCTGCGCTATATTCGCCAGCGCGCGCGTCGCGGGCTCGACTTCATCGAGCGCGCGCTCCCCCGGGTCCCTGGCGAGCGCGCCGAGCCTCTGGTGGATCTTCTGGTGGAGATGATGCCGCGCTCGCGCGGGCTGCTCCTGGAGCTTGTGCGCGGGCAGATGGAGCCGCTGATCAAGCTCAAGGCGCTCAAGGCGATGCGCGGGACCTGGTCGGACGTCAATGAGGTGCGTGAGGTGCTGGTGCCGCTTGTGCGCGGCTCCCACAGCGGACTTCGGCTGGAGGCGCTGCAGGCGCTGGCTGCGGCGATGCCCGCGCATGTGCTGCGCGTGGTGGAGCCCCTGCTCGATCCCAAACTTGCCAAACGTCCTGAAGAGGAAGTTCGCGAGCTTGTGGCCGTGCTCATCAAGCATGGCGGCGCGCCGGCGGTTGAGAAGTTGCGTGAGCTTGTGCAGCGCCGGGGCATCGTGGCCGAAGACGAGCAGGAGCTGGCCGTGGTGATCGTGCGCGCGTTGATCAAGAGTCCCACGCCCGAGGTCGTGGTGCTTCTCAATGATGTCGCCAAAGACTGGCTGGTGGCCGGTCGGATTCGCTCGACCTGCAAAGAGGTCGTGGAGTTGATTCAGTGAGAGCGTCGGCAGGCGTCAGACCCCCGCGCGCCCGAGCGTGCCGGGCGTGGCGCTTCAACACGAAGGTGCATCGATGAGCGAAGAATTCGACTCCCAGGAGCAGGAACTCGGCCTGGAGGCAGCCAGCGTGCCGCTGAGCAGCGACGACCCCCAGGCGTTTGGCCGTTTTGTGGTCGACAGCGTCTACCGCATTATGAAAGTCGCCTCGATCTACAGCGTCGATCATAATCAGACGCGCCAGGCGATGGAGGCGTTCATGCCGGCGTTTCGCCAGAGCGTCGCGCAGGTTGAGGGGGGCGCGATCTCGCTGACGATCCGTGGCGAGCTTTGCAGCGTGAACGGGGAGACCCTCCGGCTGCGACGCAAAGAGCAGGAGCGCCTCAACGAGCTTCACGGGATCTTTAAGGCGGCCACCATTCGAGGCATCGCCTTTGAGGAGGCGATGACCATCGACGATCTGGTCGCCTTTCTCAGCGCCCTCAATGAGGCGGGGCGAAGCGGTGCGGGCATGGAGCATGTGCAGGTGCCCAACATCGTCATTCAGCACGGCACGCCCGATCAGTCCATTATGGAGGCCATCGCCCAGGTCAATAAGGCGATGTACGTCGCTCACGTGTACATCCGTGCGTTGGTCAAGGTGCGCAACATGCACGAGCACGTCCAGCAGACGCAGTCGCCGGAGGTGCCCACCGGGGTGGTGCGACGGATTTTGCAGACAGTCTCAGAGCTTCTGGCCGACGATGACTTCACCATTCTGGGGCTTTTGCCGCTGCGCCTGGTGCCGCCGGATGTCAGCTCGCACTCGGTGAACACGGCGATCTACGCGATGCTTCTGGCCGATCGTCTGGGGCTGGGCCAGCAGATGACGGCCTACGTGGGCATGGCGGTGATCTACCAGGACATCGATCGCCTGGTGGGGATCTCGGTGGGGCATCGCGACCGCGACCCGGGGCTCGACTCCCACCGCCAGTTCTCGGCGAACCTGCGCGATGTGGCCCTGATGCTCGACCACGTCGAGGGTGACGTGATCTCCACGCTGCGCGTCTTGCTGACCTATGAGCGAGGTTGTGCGTTTGAGAGTGAGGTGGGGCGCCCCTTCTACCGGGCGCCGCGCACGCTGCACCTGATCTGTCGCATCATCGATTTGTGTCGCACCTACGATCTGCTCATTCAGGGGCTGCAGGGCTACAAGACGCGTCGCCCCGATCTTGCGATTCAGTACGTGGAGAGCCGCGCCGGCGAGGTCTTCGATCCCCACCTGACGCGCCTGCTGGTCTCAACGCTGGGACTTTTTCCGATCGGCTCTACCGTGCAGTTGAGCTCCGGGGAGTCGGCGGTGGTGATTCGCACGCCATCGCCGGCGGCCGACCCGCGTCGGCCGGTGGTGCGGGTGCTCAACCGCCGCGACCCGATGGTCATCGATCTGAGCGATCCGCGCTTTGAGCATATTGAGATTGCGCGTTCCATCGACCTCGATGAGAGCGCGGAGACCAACCCCTCGCAGGTCTTCTTGCTCACCTGATCGCGTTGCTGTCCCGGCAATAGAAAACGCCGCGTCCCGAGGATCGGGGCGCGGCGTTTTGGTTTCTTGTGCGTCAGGATTGGCCGGAGCGCTCAGTGCGGATCGACCCCGATGATGCCCTTCTCAAAAAGGTCGGCCAGGAGCGTCAGGGTCTCCAGCCGCGACATTGAGCTCATGTCGAGGATGTCTTCAAAGCAGAGCATCCCGTCGATCTGGCTGAGCAAAAAACCCGCCCGATGATCCAGATCCAGGCCGGCGATATCGCCCATAGAGACTTTGAGGGTGGGGACTTGAACCAGTGAGCCCAGGCGCTCGTGTTGCATGCGCTCCATCTCCCCTTCGAGCACACCGCGGAGCTGGCGAGCTTCGGTATGGTCGGTCTGATTGAGCACGTCGCTGACGATCTCCAGCGCGGTCTCAAACTCGCCCTTCTCATAGAGGCGGCGTGCCTGGGCGGTGATGGCGTCGAAGTTGGCGCCCTCAGAGGGGATCTCGGAGGGAGGGCCGTCGACCTCTTCGAGCACAAAGGAGGAGGCGGCCATCTCGCTCAAGGGGCGGTTACGCACGCCGGTCGGTGCGTCGTGAGCAAAGGGGTTCTCGGAGCGCGCGGGGCTCTCGCTCGGGGGCTCGACATGGGCCGGGGTCGGCTCATCGCCCACCTCACGCACCACGGGTTCCCCGCGGTAGTGTGAGGGGCTGCGGTGGTGATCGGAGAGCTCAAAGAGCGAGCTCATGGAGCTCTCCGAGGCCAGGGAGTCGGCCAGCGCGAAGAACTCCTCCTCGTCGACGTGGTCGCGTTTGGTGGAGATCACTCCGGAGCTCGGTGCGTCGGCCGCGAAGGGGAGCGGCGTGGTGCCGCGGGGCGGTGTGGGCTCGGCCTGTTTGAGCGCGGCCACGTTGGGCTGGGGAGCCAGCGGCGTGTCCTGGCGCTGTCGGGTGCGCTCCAGCGAGGGCATCTTGCCGGTGGGACGCTCCTGCGTGCTGCCGGGCGCCGGAGTGCGCGACGTCGGTGGCTCGGTCCGCGACATCGCGGGCTCGGCGTTGGACGGCTTGCCAGAGAACGCGTCGCGCGCGTGCTCGGTGCCCTGGGCGGTCGACGCCGGGCTCTGCGAAGCATTGAGCGGCGGTGGGAAGAAGTCGGCGTCTTCGGGCTCGACGACCTCGCCAGGCGCCGACGCGTTCTGCGCTCCAGCGTTGAGAGGCGGCGGGAAGAAGAAGTCGTCTTCGGGCTCGGCCAGGGGCGCCGGCGACGCGCTCGGCGCTCCGGCGTTGAGGGGCGGCGGAAAGAAGAAGTCGTCTTCGGGCTCGACGACCTCTCCAGGCACGGAGTCAGCCACCTCGAAGGGTGTGCTGGAGGCGGGAGCCGGCGTGGCGTCGGGGCCGAGATCGAAGTCGAAGTCCAGATCGTCGCCCGGTTGCGCTGCGGTCACCGGTTCGCGCGCCGGCGCGGTGGAAGGGCGCTGCGCAAAGCCCGAGTCCCCGGAGGCCGACGAGGGCGTGGCAAAGGGCGAGCTTGAGGACGCGGGCGCGCCGAGATCGAAGTCGAGCTCCGGCTCATCCTCGCCAGAAATCTCTGCCGCCGGAGCGGAAAAACCGAAGTCGAGGTCGAAGTCATCGTCCTCGGAGTCGGAGGGCTCGTCGAAGCTGAACTTCAGGTCGGCGTCGGAGGGCTCGTCCAGCTTGAAGACCGAACCTCCTGGCGAGGCTGCACCGCTCGGGCCCTGAGCCTCGTCGGACGATGAAGACTCGGAGAGCTCGTTGAGCAGATCTTCGATCGGCGTGGAGATGGAGGCGCCCATCGCAAAGTCGTAATCCGCCGCGGAGCCGACGTCGGCGCGATCGATATCCACGTCGGGCTCGGGCTCAAACTCGCCAGACTCTTCAAAAGGCACCGAGAGCGCCGCACCGAGCGCAAAGTCGTAGCCGTCGGACTCGTCGTCGGGCGGCGAGGCAGGAGGCGCATCGTCGAACTGATCGAAGAAGCTCTCAATTGAGGGCGCGACCGAGGTTTTGTCACCGCGATCGTCGGAGGAGGAGAGGGCCCGTGAGACGCCGGTGGGCTCATTCGGACCGGCAAAAGAGGGCTCTTTGAACGCGTCGGGCTCGTCCTCCCGGGGCGCTGAGGCGTCCGGGGAGGTGTGCAACGCGCGCAGCTGCGCCGGATCGAATTGCCGGGTGTGCTCGGTGAAGTTGTCGCGCAGCGACTCCCCGGCGCTCTTCGAGGGGTTGATGCCCAGCTGTGCGAGCGCCGCGTCGGGATCGATGCGGCGAGTGTGTTCGCCGAAGTCAGCACCCGGAGAGGCCTCGTGGGTGTCAGGCGATGCCGAGGGGGCGTCCTCATCGTCGTCGAGGGCGTCGAAGCTCCAGTTGGCCTCGCTCCTGGAGTCATCGACGTTGAGATGCGCGAAGAAGCCACCGTCATCGTCGCCTTCGCTATCGAGCTCGAAGAAGGCGTCGAGGGCGTCGTCGCCGACGTCATCGATGTCGTCGATCTGAAGCATCTCGGCAGGCTCGACGTCCCCGAGGTCTTCAAAATCTTCCATGCTGACCAGATCGTCGAGATCGTCGAAGTCACCCAGCAGGTCGAGCTCATCGAAGAGACTGGCCTCCGGGGGAGGCGCCACGGCGCGAAGTTGCGTCTCACACCATCGGGTGGCCGCGTCGAAGTCGGCCTGGGAGGGAGCGTCGCTCAACGACCGGATCAGCTGCGCGGACTCCGCGTCATTGAGCCCGGAGAGGCGCACCAGACGCAGCAACGCCAATGCGTTGGGGGCGTCGCCCCGCTCAAGGCAGGCGCGCAACTTCTCTAAGTGGCCCCGTTGTTGTTCGGCGTCAGGCGCTTGGGTCATGAAGTTTCACCAGATCTTCTTCGGCAACATAAGGCGGCTACGAGGTCAGGAGGCTCAGGCGCCCATGGCGGCGGCTTTGACCGACTGGAGGACCTGCTGGATCTCGTCGGCGGTGGTGTTGAGCCGGGCGGTGTCTTTGGAGTCGAGGGCCTGTCGGGCCTGCTCCACGCTGCGGGTGACCCGCTCGCGCAGGTGCTCCAGGAGGTGGCCGTCGCCGTTGCTGATGGTCCGCTCGGTGAGTTTTTCAAGCTCGCGCACCGACTTGCGGATCTGGCCCCGGACGCGCTCGAGCTCCTCATCGCGCTTGAGCTCTACCAGGTAGTCCTGGTTCTCCTCGATCATGTTTTGAATCTCTTCTTCGGTCAGACCGCTGGTGGCGGTGACCGTGATCGACTGTTCTTTGCCCGTCTCCAGGTCGCGGGCCTGGACGGAGACGATGCCGTCGGCGCTGATCTCGAAGGCGACCTCGACTTCGACCTCGCCAGCCGGCGCGCGGCGCAGCCCGCTGAGCACGAACTCACCGAGCATCTCGTTCTCCTCGGCGTTGGGCGACTCGCCCTGGAGCACGATGATCTTCACCGAGGTCTGGTTGTCGCGCACCGTGGTGAAGATGTGGCCGTGGCTGGTGGGAATGGTGGCGTTGGCTTCAATGAGGACCTCAAAGCCGCCGCCGTGCACCATGATCCCCAGGCTGTGCGGGGTGACATCGAGCAGGAGCACATCGCTGCTGCCTTCGATAAGCGCCGCACCCTGGACGGAGGCGCCCAGCGCCACCGCCTCATCGGGGTGCACCTGCTTCGAGGGAGCTTTGCCGAAGTAGTCGCGCACCGCGGCCTGAATCCGCGGCATACGCGTCATGCCGCCGACCAGGATCACGTCGTCGATGTCGTCGACCTCAAGGCCGCTCTCCTGAAGGGTGGCCTGGCAGATCTTGATGGTGCGCTGCACGAGGTCGATGACCAGCTCTTCAAACGCGTCGCGGGTCAGCGTGGTCTGCAGGTGCAGCGCCTCGCCATCGTCGCGGCTGTGGATGAAGGGCAGGCTGATCTCGGTCTCGGGCATCGAGGAGAGCTCGATCTTGGCCTTCTCGGCGGCGTCGCGAAGACGCTGAAGGGCCATCTCGTCTTTGCGAAGATCGACCTTGTGCTCGCGGGCAAACTCAAAGGCCAGGTGCTCGATAATACGCGCGTCGAAGTCCTCGCCGCCCAAAAAGGTGTCCCCGGCGGTGGAGAGCACGTCGAAGACGCCCTCATGGATATCGAGGATGGAGATATCGAAGGTGCCCCCGCCCAGGTCGTAGATGGCGACGGTGGCGTCGAGGTTTTTGCCAAACCCGTAAGCCAGGGCAGCAGCGGTGGGCTCGTTGATGATGCGGACGATGTCGAGCCCGGCGATGCGACCGGCGTCGCGGGTGGCGGTGCGCTGGTTGTCGTTGAAATAGGCCGGCACCGTCACCACCGCTTTGGTGGGCTCTTCACCGAGGAACTCCTGGGCGACGAGCTTCATCTCCTGGAGCACGATGCTGGAGATCTCGGGCAGGCTGTATTCTTTGTCGCGAAGTTTGATGCGCACATCTTCGTGGGGGCCCTGCACGATCTCGTAGGGGCAGGTCTCGATGCAGTGGCGGACCTCCGAGGAGTTCCACTTTCTGCCGATCAGGCGCTTGGAGGCGTAGACGGTGTGGCGGGCATTGGTGATGGCCTGCCGCTTGGCCATCTGACCGACCAGCCGTCGACCGCTCTCGGTGATCGCGACCACGCTGGGGGTGGTTTTGTAGCCCCCTTTATTGGGAATCACCTGCGGGGTGCCGCCTTCGACGATGGCGACACAGGAGTTGGTGGTCCCGAGGTCGATTCCGATGATGCGCTCCATGCGTTCTCCTTAGCGGGTCGTGCGACGTGGCAGGTGGCGGCGTTTGCCGGCGGTGGTTCAGGCGCGCAGCTGGTGAAGGTGCGCGAGAATGTCGGCGTCGTCGGGTCTCAGCTCCAGAGCGCGCTCCAGATGGTAGATCGCGTCGGAGGGTGATTGTTTCATTATGTATAACTCGCCCAGAATTCGCAGCGCGTCAACGGAGCTTGCTTCGATCTTATGAGCGGCGCGCGCAAAAGCGACCGCGTCGTCGAGGTGTTCACCGCTCTCTTTGAGGTTTTTCGCCACGCGCAGGGCCAGCGCGTGGTCGCGTTTGAGCGTGAGCGCTTTGCGGAACTCGCGCAGCGCCGCGGCGACATCATCGCGCTCCAGATGGGCGTCGCCGCGTCGCACCAGCAGCTGAAAGGCCATCTCGCGTTTGCGGTCGCTGGAGACCTCCTCAATGGGCTCGCTGCGCTGGGAGAGCGGCGTGGAGGCCTGCACCGGGGTGCCCGCAGGCTGGCGGCCCTGCTCCAGAAGCTCATCGTACTCCGCGCGTTTTTTGCGGTTGGAGAGGGTCTGGTAGGCGCGGGTGATGCGCTGAAAGATCTTCTCGATGCGCATGCCGTAGTCGCCCAGCACTTTTCGGAAGAAGCGATCGGGGTGGTAGCGCTTGGACATGGAGAAGTAGGCGCTGCGAAGTTCGCGTCGGCCGCAGTCGGCAGAGACGCCCAGAAGACCGTAATAGTCGACCTCATCGAGCTGGGCGTACACAAAGACGACCTCGCGTTTGAAGTCATCGTCAAGCTCGACGCTCTGCTCGAGAAGCTCGCGGTCAAAGGCGAAGTCATCCATCGCTACCGGGAAGCGGGTGAGGATAGCCTCGCTGAGCTCTTCGCCCGGGTCCTGGTCGGCCTCCGAGGCCGACGACGCTGCTGATGAGGTGTCAGCCAGGGGGGCCGGAGACGTCTGTCCGGGGAGCTCGATGAGCCCGCTCTTCCAGAGGCTCTCGATGCACTCCATGGTGCGCGGGCGCCCCAGGCCGCTGACCGAGCAGAGCTGGGCGACGGTCATTGAGCCGTCGACGCGCGAGAGCACGAAGAACTCTTCGGGTGTCAGCGGCGACTTGAGGCTTTTAAAGTCGACCCCGCTCAGCGCGCGCGGGGCGAGCGTCTCATCGATTGAGGACATCGTCTGACCGATAGGGGAAGTGGGGGACGCGAGCAGTGACCACGCGCCCGCCGGCCGAGCTGAAGTACGAGAGAAGTCCCCGGAACTCTTCAGGGAGCGAGGTGCCCGGGAGCGCTGGCAACCAGAATGAACAGGCATTTAGCTGAGGTCGAGGATACTTTGGCGCCGCCGATGTGGCAAGGAGGGCGGCGGCGCTGCGGGGCGGCCAGATGTTCAGGTGACGACCTTCTCAAAGGCGCGCTCCAGGCGCTCGAGCGCCTCGTCGACGTCGGCGTCGGTGATGATCAGCGGGGGCACAAAGCGCAGGGTGTTGCCGCCGGCGGTGTTGATCAACAGGCCCTCGTCGCGGGCGGCGGTGGCGATGGCCGAGGCCGCATCCCCTTTGCATTCAGCGCCGACCATCAGCCCCAGGCCGCGGACGTCGGTGATGACGTCGAAGCGCTCGGCCAGGCGGCGAAGTCCGCCCTGGAGGCGCTCCCCACGGGCGCGGGCGTTCTCCAGAAGGTTGTCGCGGGCGATGACCTCGAGCACGGTGTGGCCAGCGCGTGTGGCCAGCGGGTTACCCCCGAAGGTCGAGGCGTGGCTGCCGCGCGTCCAGCCCGCCCAGGCCTTCTCGCTGGCAAGCGTGGCGCCCAGGGGCACGCCGCCGCCCAGGCCCTTGGCCAGGCTCATGATGTCCGGGGCGACGCCGTAGTGCTGGTAGGCGAAGAGCGAGCCGGTGCGGCCCACCCCGGTCTGCACCTCATCAAAGATCAACAGCGCGCCGTGCTTATCGCAGATCTCACGCACCGCCTTAAGGTAGGAGGCGTCGGCCGGGCGCACGCCGCCCTCGCCCTGCACCGGCTCGACCATCACCGCGGCGGTGTCTCGGCCGACCGCCTGGCGCAGCGCGTCCAGATCGTTGAAGGGCACATAGCTAAAGCCCGGGACCAGGGGCTCAAACCCCTCGTGGTACTTCGGCTGTCCGGTGGCCGTGATCGCCGCGAGCGTGCGCCCGTGGAAGGAGTGCGTCATGGTGACGATGCCCGTCTTATCGGCGCGCCCGGCCACAACCTTCTGGTAGCGACGCGCCAGCTTGATCGCCGCCTCATTGGCCTCGGCCCCCGAGTTGCAGAAGAAGACCCGGTCGGCAAAGCTCTTCTCGACCAGCGCCTCCATCAGCGCGATCTGCTCGGCGGTATAATAGAGGTTGGAGACGTGCAGCAGGCGTCCCACCTGATCGCGCAGCGCGTCGGTCAGGGTGGGGTGGGCGTGTCCGAGCGCGCAGACGGCGATGCCGGCCACAAAATCCAGGTACTCTTTGCCTTCGGAGTCGAAGAGGCGCACGCCCTGGCCGCGCTCAAAGATGATCGGCGCCGGCGCGTAGTTCGGGCTGTTGAGGTCGTTGGCTTTGTGAAGTAGCTCGGCGGTGTCCGTCATAGGGGAGATCCTTCGTTTAGAGGATGTAGCGGCTTAGATCTTCGTCCTGAAGCACGTCCTGGAGGCGCTCGCGCACGTACTCGGCGCTGACCACGATGTCTTGATCGTCAATGTCCGGCGCGTCAAAGGAGAGGGCCTCAAAGACCTTCTCCATGATCGTGTGCAGGCGGCGCGCGCCGATGTTCTCGAGGGTGTCGTTCACCTGGTAGGCCATCTCGGCGATGGTGGCGATGGCCTCATCGTTGAAGCTCACGGTGATGCCCTCGGTGCTCATCAGCTCGACGTACTGGCGGGTCAGGCTGTTGCGAGGCTCGGTGAGGATGCGCTGGAAGTCCTGCTGGGTGAGGCTCTCAAGCTCCACGCGAATGGGAAAACGCCCCTGCAGCTCCGGGATGAGGTCGGAGGGCTTGGAGACGTGAAAGGCGCCGGCGGCGATGAAGAGGATGTGGTCGGTCTTTACCACGCCGTGTTTGGTGGTGACCGAGGAGCCTTCGACGATCGGGAGAAGATCGCGCTGGACGCCCTCGCGCGAGACGTCGGGGCCCTGCTGGGACTCCCGGCCGGCGATCTTGTCGATCTCGTCGAGGAAGATGATGCCGGACTGCTGGGTGCGCTGGAGGGCCTCCTGGGTGATCTGATCCATGTCGATCAGGCGGCCGGCCTCCTCTTTGACCAGGGCTCCCAGGGCGTCTTTGACTTTGACCCGCTTCTTTTTGCGCCGGCGAGGAAACATGTTGCCGAAGACGCTGCCCAGGTCCATCTCTTCCATGCCTTTCTGGCCGGAGAAGACCTCGATGACGGGGTTGGAGGAGTCGGTGAGCTCGATCTCGATGTAGTCGTCGTCGAAGTCGCCCTGGCGCAGGCGCTGGCGGAGGTGCTCGCGCACGTTTTTGGGCGCCTCGTCGGTAGACTGGATCGTGCCATCTTCACCGACGATGAAGGACTTCTGGCGGTTGTGGCGCTCGTCCAGGGGCGGGCGCTCGGGGTTTTTGAGCTCGAGCTGGTCGAGGATGCGCTCCTCGGCGATCTCGCGGGCGCGCTCCTCAACCCGCTCCTCGGCCTCGGCTTTGACCAGGTTGATGCCCAGCTCCAGAAGATCGCGGACCATGCTCTCGACGTCGCGCCCGACGTAGCCGACCTCGGTGAATTTGGAGGCTTCCACCTTGAGAAAGGGCGCGCGCGCGAGCCTGGCGAGTCGGCGGGCGATCTCGGTTTTGCCGACGCCGGTGGGGCCGATCATGATGATGTTTTTGGGCATGATCTCGTCGCGCAGCTCCTCGTCGAGCTGCTGACGGCGCCAGCGGTTACGCAGGGCGACGGCGACGGCGCGCTTGGCGGCGTGCTGCCCGACGATGTAGCGGTCGAGGGCGGCCACGATCTGGCGCGGGGTCAGTTCCAGGTCATCGGTTCTGGGAGCGGGGGAGGTGGCCATGGTCGGTGATCCCTTGGGCTTACGTGCAGCGAGACGGGGTGCCTGGCTGATACGCGTATCCGGGCGCTCAGCCCGAGGAGGTGGAGAGCTCCTCAATGGTGAGTGAGTCGTTGGTGAACACACAGATTTCGGCGGCGATCTTCAGCGAGGATTCGGCGATGGTACGCGCGTCGAGTTCGGTATGACGCACCAGGGCGCGGGCCGCGCTCAAGGCGTAGGAGCCGCCGGAGCCGATGGCGATCACGCCCTCCTCGGGCTCAATGACGTCGCCGGTGCCACTGATCAGCAGGGTGACCTCGCTGTCGGCAGCGATGAGCAACGCCTCGAGCTTGCGAAGCATGCGATCGGTGCGCCAGTCTTTGGCGAGTTCGACGGCGGCGCGGGTTAGGTTCCCGTTAAACTTTTTGAGCTTCTCTTCGAGCTTCTCAAAAAGGGTAAAGGCGTCGGCGGTGGAGCCGGCAAAGCCGCAGATGACCTTGTCGCCGTGAAGTCTGCGCACCTTACGGGCGGTGGCCTTCATGACGATCTTCTCGCCCATGGTGACCTGGCCGTCGCCGGCGACGACGACCTTATCGCCGCGGCGAACGCTGACGATGGTGGTGCCTCGAAAGCTCATCGCTTACTCGTCGCTGGAGGTAGAAGAGGGCTCGGTGGTGCGGGAGCGCGCCTTCGATCGGGCGCGCGGGTGGGCAGCATCGTAGACCTCCATAAGCCTGTCAATTGAGACATGGGTGTAGCGCTGGGTGGTCGAGAGGTTGGCGTGACCGAGCAACTCCTGGATGCCCCGCAGGTCGGCCCCGGCGTCGAGCAGGTGGGTGGCAAAGGAGTGGCGCAACCCGTGCGGGGTCAAGGAGGTATCGAGGCCGGCGCGCACCAGATGTTCTTTGAGCAGGCGTCGCACCGAGCGGTCGGTGAGCCGGCCGCCGCGGTGGTTCAAGAAGACGGCGTCGGGCTCGGTGTCACCATGGACCAGCTCATGGCGCCTCGCCAGATAGCGCTTAAGCGCGGCGCAGGCTTTCTGGCCCAGGGGCACACGCCGCTCTTTGTTGCCCTTGCCGATGGTCTGCACCCAGCCGGCGTCGAGATCGATGTCGTTGCGGTTGAGCGAGACGAGCTCCGAGACGCGCAGCCCCGCGCCGTAGCCCACCTCCCAGATCGCCATATCGCGGATCCCTAAGACCGTGTCGCCCTTATGCCCATCGAGCAGATGGAAGATCTCATCGACGCCCAGGTAGTTGCGCAGCGGCTTCTGCACCTTTGGCGTGGAGAGGAGCTCAGCGGGGTTTTTATCGACCAGACGCTTCTTGATCAGGAAGGTCCAGAAGGAGCGCAAGGTCGAGATCTTTCGGGCCAGCGAGGAGGCCTGGTTCTCATCGAAGCGGTCGGCGATGAACCCGCGCAGATCGTCGATCGTCAACGCGCCGGGGTCGGGGTTCTCGCGACCCCGCTCGGCCAGAAAGTCCGCCAGCTGGCCCAGGTCGCTCGCGTAGGCGCGGCGGGTGTGCGCGCTGGCGCCGCGCTCCACGCGTAGGTAAGTGATGAACTGGTCGATGCGCTCAGCGAGCATGGCGGGCCGGGGGCTTAAAGGGAAAGGTGTGCCTTAGTTCATGGTGCGCTCGACTTTGTACACGCCTTTGATTTTCTCAATGTTGCGCATGGCGCGTTTGAGCTGCTCGGTGTTCTGGACGAGCACCTCGAAGGTGTTAACGGCGCGGTGATCTTCGGTGGTCACGCACTGGGCCTGGCTGATGTTGACGCCGGTGGCCGAGAAGGCCTGGCTGATGTTGGCCAGAAGCCCTGGCTTGTCGGTGCAGTAGACGCGCACGCTGACCGGGCGCCGGGCGTTGTCGGGCACGCTGGTGTCGTTGGCCCAGCGCACCGAGATCTGGCGCTCGCGCTCCAGATGCGTCACCCGGGTGCAGTCGCGGGTGTGCACCGAGAGGCCGCGCCCGCGGGTGACAAAACCGATGATCTCATCGCCCGGCAGCGGGTTGCAGCACTTGGCGTACTGCACCATCACATCTTCGATGCCGTCGAGGACCACGCCGGTCTTGCCGCGGTGGACGAGCTTGTCCCAGAGCTGGCCGATCTTTGACTCGGTGTCGGCCGCGCGCGCCTTCTTGTTCTCGGTGGGGTAGATCTTCTCGACGATGGTGTCGGGCTGGGTCTTGCCGTAACCGACGTCGGCGAGCATATCGTCGATGTTGTTGAATCGGCTGAGCTCGGCGGCTTTGGCCAGGTTTCCGGCGCGCTCCCAGGCGCGGATGTTGGTGTGGTAGCGCTTGAGCTCTTTGTCGAGGAGCTCGCGTCCCAGCTCCTGGCTGCGCTCGCGCTGCTCGCGGCGCACGGCGTTGCGGATCTTGGTCCGCGCGCGGCTGGTGGTCACGAAGTTGAGCCAGTCCTTGTTGGGGCGCTGGTTCTTATGCGTGAGGATCTCGACGATGTCGCCGTTATGCAGCTCGGTCTTCAAGGGGACCATCATCCCGTTGACCTTGGCCCCGGAGCAGTGCGCGCCGACCTCGGAGTGGATCGCGAAGGCGAAGTCCACGCAGGTCGCACCGGCCGGGAAGCTCAACACGTCGCCGTCGGGGGTGAAGACGTAGACCTCGTCATGGAAGAGGTCGATTTTCACCGACTCCAGAAACTCCATCGGGTCTTCGTGATCCTGGTGCTCCTCCATCAGGCGGTGAAGCCAGGCGAACTTCTGGTCGTCCTTGTCGGGGACGGCTTTGCCCTCTTTGTAGAGCCAGTGGGCGGCGATCCCCTCCTCGGCGACCTTGTGCATGTCGTGGGTGCGGATCTGGATCTCGATGCGCTCCTGGTAGGGCCCGATCACCGAGGTGTGCAGCGACTGGTAGCCGTTGGGCTTGGCGATCGCGATATAATCTTTAAAACGCCCGGGGATGGGCTTCCAGAGGTTGTGTACAAGGCCGAGCGACTCGTAGCACTGCACCCGTTCATCGACGAGGATGCGGAAGGCCAGCACGTCAAAGACCTGCTCAAACTCGATCTGGTTGTGGCGCATCTTGCGGTAGATGCTCCAGAAGTTCTTGGGCCGCCCGTAGACCTCACCGCTGATGTCGTTCTCGCCAAGGAGCTCCTGGAGGATCGTGATGACCTCGCGGATGAAGTTCTCGCGCTGGCGCTTCTTCGAGGCGACCTTCTCGGCGATGTCGTAGTAGGCCTCGGTGTGCAGGTAGCGAAAGGAGAGGTCTTCAAGCTCGGTCTTGACCCAGTTCAAGCCCAGGCGATGCGCCAGCGGGGCGTAGATGTCCATCGTCTCGCGGGAGATGCGCTCCTGGGAGGATGGGTTCATGTATTTGAGCGTGCGCATGTTGTGGAGGCGGTCGGCGAGCTTGACCAGGATCACGCGCAGGTCGCGGCTCATGGCGATGATCATCTTGCGGATGTTCTCGGCCTGAGCTTCTTCGCGGGTGTTGAACTGAAACTTGGAGAGCTTGGTGACCCCGTCGACCAGGAATGCGACGTCTTCGCCAAAGCGACCGCTGAGCTCTTCGACGGTGGTGTCGGTATCTTCGACGGTGTCGTGGAGCAGGCCGGCGACCAGGCTGGCCACGTCCAGGCGCAGGTCGGCGATGATGTCCATCACCTCCAGCGGGTGGCTCATGTAGGGCTCACCGCTCTTGCGCATCTGGCCTTCGTGCATGGCCGCGGCAAATTCATAGGCCTCGCGCAGCTGTGCGATGTCCGGATCGGGGTGGTAGGAGCGGACTTTCTTGATGATGGAGTTCAGGCGGTTTTGCAGTTGCATCGACTCGACGACTCCCGGGCTAAGGGCCGGAGCATAAGCGCTCAATAAAAAGAACCGACCGCGGGAGGCATTCATTCGCGGGGGGGGCAAGGGGCCGGGTCGGCTGCTCGCCAGGGGGGCGAACATCGCTCATGGTAACGGAGCTATGCGTCGAATCAAAGAAAGAAGGGTGGGGGGATCAGCCCATGATCTCCACCCCCAGGGGCATCTCCAGATCGAGGTCGGCGGCGCGCACATACGCAATCAGGACGTCGAGGTAGGTGGGAAGCGGCGGACAGAGGTCCTGGCCTTCGAGCGCATCGAGGGTGTTGATGGAGTTGTAGATGGTCAGGTGGTTGAAGTCGTCCATGAACTGGCGGGGGTTGCGTGTGAAGCGCTCCAGGTAGGGGAACTTCATCAGCAGGCTGGTCAGGCGGTAGGGGAGCATTCCCACGGGCGCGCTGCGGCCGGCGCGGTCGGCCACCAGCTGGAAGACACGGCGTGCGGAGAGGGGGTTGGGGTCGCAGAGGTGGAAGGTGCGCCCGGCGGCGTCGTCGCGGCGGCTGATGCGGTGCATTGCGCGGCAGACAAAGTCGACGGGCACCAGGTTTAAGGGCTTGTCGCCGCGCCCGGGCATGGGGATGGGCACGATCGAGGGCATGTTGACCAGCGCGTTGATCAGATAATAAGGCCCGGCCATCCGGTCGATCTCGCCGGTGCGGGAGTCGCCGACGATGATGCTGGGGCGGAAGATCGAGATGGGCAGATGCTCCATGGCCTGGCGCATGGCCTGCTCGGCGCGGAACTTGCTCTCTTCGTAGGCGTTGCGAAAGCCCTGCCCCTCGTCGAGTTCCTCTTCCATGATCACGCCGGCGCGGTCGCCGCTGACAAAGGCGGTGGAGAGGTGGTTGAGGCGCTCCAGGTGCTGCATCTCGTAGGCGGTGTCCAGGATGTTGCGGGCCCCGCGCACGTTGACCTCAAAAGCCTCTGAGCGCTCCACGCCCAGGAACCAGATGCTGGCGATGTGGTAGATGTCGGTGACGTTGGCGATAAGCTCCAGGTACTCGCGGCCGGAGAGCCCCAGGTCCAGGGCGACGACATCGCCGCTGAGCAGGTGAATGCGCTGGCGGGAGGCGTCGAGTTTTTGAAGCTGGCGGTCGGCCTCATCGAGCGCGTCGGGGCGCACCAGCAGGCGGATGGTGGCGTCGGGCTCGTCGCTGAGGATCGTCTCCACGAGCTTTCGGGCCACGAAGCTGGGGAAGCCGGTGATGAGGATGTCGCGTTTTCGGGAGGGCTCGGTCATCGCGGTCAGTCCGTGCTCAGTCGTCGGTCGGGCGAGCGCTGCCGCTGTGGCGGATGCGCGCGTCGAGGGTGGAGAAGAGGTTGTCTACCTGGCGTCGAGTGTGGTCGAGGCTCCGATCGTTGTCGATGACAAAGTCGGCGACCTTGAGCTTCTCGCTCAGGGGCATCTGGGAGTCGATGCGGGCGCGGGCTTCGTCTTCGCTTAAGCCGTCGCGGGCCATCAGGCGCTCCAGTTGCGTCTCTGGCGAGCAGGCCACGACGATGAGGCTGTCGAAGGCTTCGTGAAGGCCGTTCTCCACGATCAGCGCCGCGTCGTAGATCACCCAGGGCTCCCCGCGCTCAAAGGCCGCGGCGCTCTGGTGGGCCATCTCCTGCGCGATGCGCGGGTGGGTGATGGCGCCGAGCCGGGCGCGCAGGTCGGGGTTCTGGAATATGTGCGCGCCCAACGCGGTACGGTTGAGCGTGCCATCCTCGTTGAGGACTTCAGAGCCGAAGACCTCGACAATGTCGGCCAGCGCGGGCTGGCCGGGCTCGACGACCTTGCGGGCGATGTGGTCGGCGTCGATGACGGTGACGCCAAGCGACTCGAAGTGACGGCTGACGGTGGATTTTCCGCTGGCGATGCCACCGGTCAGGCCGATGATCACGCCGGGTGAGTTCGTTGACACCTTTTGGCCCCTCGTACTAGGACTCGCCGCGATGATGTGCCGGCGGATGGCGGCGATATTAAGAGCAGGTTGAGCGCCTTAGAGATAGGGCGGTTGATACCATCGACAAGGAAAGCATGCAAAGGCGTGCAGGCAGGATAAGTGCCCGCTTTCAGGGGCGACGCAGGCGCACGCAGCGCTGGCTGATGACGTTGGCGAACCCGGCTGTTGCGGCAGCGTCGCTGGTGCTGGCCGGGGTGATGGCGCTCTACGCGGCGGCCGGAGCGCCGGGGTGGCAGAGCGCCGGGCCGATGCCCCAGGTGGGGAGCGCCACGGCGCTTTTGCTGAGCCTTGCGGCGGCGTCGATGGCGATGCGCTGGACGACGCTGAAGGGTCGCTCGGAGCTCGGTGCGCTGGGTGTCGGGGCGATGGTGCTGGGCGGGGCGGTGCTGGCCGGCGGGTGGCTGCTCGGTCACGGCACGTTGCCTGTCGGTGAGCTCGTGCTGCCGATGCATCAGACCCAGCAGAGCTATGAGGTCAGGCAGGGCAGCCGGCAGGTCGATGTGATGTTGCCCCTGCGCATGACCTTGCAGTCGGTGGTGCTCGGGGCGGAGCCGAGCATCGATCTGACCTTTTCGCGCCTGGGGCCCGACGGGGTTCCCCCACAGACCCTGGGCGTGGGCGAGAGCCTGGATGTGAGCGGGCTGCGCTTTGCGTTCGTGGGGCTTGTGATCGACACCGAGGTGTATCGGGCGGTGGTGCGCAGCCAGGAGGAGAACACCATCCCGGCGGCGGGCGTGGTCGGCGACAGCCTCAGCCTGGCCATCAACGGCCCGAGCTATGAGGTGGTGGCGACGACCTCGAACTACCTCGACGCGATGGGGCCGGCGGTGCAGCTCGAAGATAGTGAGGGGCAGCGTTTCTGGGTGTTTGAGGAGCCTGAGGTTGAGCCGCGTCCGGAGCTTGGTGCCAGGCTCTGGCTCGATGAGCTGCAGGAGGTTCCGGCGGCGGTGATTCGCGTCTCGCCAGTGCGACCCTTCGGCGTGTTGGGCGTCGGGGCCGGGCTCTGCGTGGCGGGCTTTTTGTTGCTTTGCGCCGGCGGCATCGGAGCGCCGGGTCGCCCCGGGGAGCCGAAGGATTCTGCCGACGCCCCGGATGCTGACGGCACCGACACTGCGGAGGGCGGACGATGAGCCAGGAGCCGAAGCAAGCGTGGCGGCGAGCCGCGGTACGGTTGAGCGGGCTGGGGCTGGTGGTGGGTGGCGCAGGCCTTGTGGCCTCGCTTTGGTTTGGCGCCTCTCCCGGCATGCTGGTGGTGCTGGCGGCCCTCGGGAGCTTCGCTGGCCTTGTGGGGATGGGGCCGCTCGCGGGTGCCATTGCGACCCGCGATGTGCAGATCGGCGCGAGTTTGCTGGTCGGGGCGGTGATCCTGGGATCGTTGCTCACGCTCGGTGCGGGCGCGCCCGGGGCGCTCTCCACCCTGGGGGCGATGTGGGCGGTGCAGGGCGCGGCCTGGCTCGCTGCGCTCGCCACGCTTTTTGTGGCCGCAGCGGCCGCAGACCGCGCGCCCCAGGCCGTCAGCACGTTGA
>NZ_VOSL01000139.1:12500-41277 GCF_007997005.1 Lujinxingia vulgaris
GGCGCTCGTTGATCGTCCACTGGATTCCGTGCTCGCCCCCACGCTGGGCGTTCAACACGTAGGTCACGTCCACTGGGCGCTCGATGGCGCCGTCCCATCCCGGGACGTTCGGGTTCGATGGTGCCTCGAACGTGGGCGTGGACACGGGCTCACCGTCGGCTCGGATGGTCGCCAGCGTGAACGGTCGGCGGGTGAAGCGGTCGATGATCGCGTAGCTCCGGCCGGCTCCATCGGCCGGGATGGCGATATCAAGGTCAAGTCGGTTGCCCGGCGCGAGCTCGAAGCCGTCAATCGGGAGAGGACGGGCTGTGTACATGCCGTCCACGGCGATGACACGGGGCTCGAGGCTGCCGAAGTCCGGGCGATAGACACGGCCGTTCGAGGTGTTCACCAGACGCAGCCGGATTCGCTCTCCGGGCCGAACGACGAGCTGCTGCGCAGCGTCACCGTTCACCGTGACCATCTGTCCCCACCGACCATCGTGCGCGAGGTCGTGCCGGGTCACGAAGCGAGGATCGACCTGCCCATCCGAGCCCAACCGCCAGTCGTCGAGCACCCAGACCTCGTCGCGGCTGTAGGGCAGCGTCTCGGCGTCATCGACGATCAGGACGCCATAGAGCCCTCGCTCGACCTGCTCGGCGCTGCGGACATGAGGATGGAACCAGAAGGTCCCCGCGTCCTTGGGGACGAAGCGGTAGGTGAATGAACCGCCCGGCGGTATCGGGTCCTGGGTTACGCCGGGGACGCCGTCCATCGCGTTGAGCACGCGCACACCGTGCCAGTGGATTGTCGTGGGCTGCGGGAGGTCGTTCTGAAGGCGCACAACGACCTCTTCGCCGAGGCGAACGCGCAGGACGGGCCCTGGCACCTGGCCGTTGTAGGCCCAGACATCGAGCAGCCGCCCGTCGAACTGCTGGGCTGTTCCGGGCGCAGCACGCAGCTCGAACTCTCGCCTCGAGCTCGGCTCGGGTGCGTCAACCGGGTATGCCGCCGACAGTTCTCGCTCCAGCCTCTGTAGAACCACGTCGGGCGGCTGTTCCGGGGGGACCTCTTGTTGAGTGGCCGACGCCGTGGCTGGAGAGGACTGAACGGATGAGCTGCTCTCCCCCTGGTCTGAGCGGCATCCGCCAGCAAGCAACACGACCAGCAAAACAAAGAAAAGGGCCGTACAAGAGGAAGTTGGAGACTTCGCATCAAGAGTCATGATTCTCACCGTGCTGGTGGGCGTGGCCGTCCTCGGATCCCTGGCCTCGAACGCGTCGCAAGAAGAGCCGTTCGAACGCGAACACGACTGCGATACCACTGAGGCTCACGCCCACGATCAAGGGATCGGACGAACCTTTGACGAAGAGGAACGCGGCGAGGGCGAGGGCGTCGAGCACGATGGCAGTGACCAGCACGGGGGCACTCGCCTCGACCTCGCCGCGAAGATGACGCAGCACGCCCCAGTGAATCGCCATGTCCATCACGAGGTAGAAGATCGCCCCCATCGACGCGATCCTGGACAGGTCGAAGAGCGCGGCCAGCGCGGCGGCGATGACCACGGTATACACCAATGTGTGTTTCTGAATGTCACCAGGCATCCCGAAGTGGCTGTGCGGGATGAGGTTCATGTCAGTCAACATCGCGAGCATCCGGGAGACTGCGAAGACGCTCGCCAGAAGCCCCGATGCCGTCGCGATGATCGCGATGATGACGGTGAAGGTCGTCCCGTACCCGCCGATGGCCGGACGCGCAGCCTCAGCGAGGGCGTAGTCCTTCGCCCGGATCAACTCCTCGAGGGATAGGCTGGAGGCGACGGCGAAACAGACCGCCAGATACACGACCAGGCAGATCGCGAGCGAGATGACGATGGCTCGACCGATGTTCTTCTCGGGCTCGACGATCTCGTCTCCGCTGTTGGTAATGGTCGTGAAGCCTTTGAACGCCAGGATGGCGAGTGCGATCGCACCGATGAAGTCGGGTGCCGTCGGATCGCCGGATGGTGGCCACGGCTGGATCTGGAGGTCGACGCCGGAGGCCGCGACCGCGATGGCGGCGAACACGAGCAACCCACCGATCTTCAAGACCGCGCTCACGTTGGAGACGGTCCCGATGACCTTGTTCCCCGCGACGTTCACGGCGAACGCGACAGCGATGAGGCCCACCGCGAGCACGGGCACCCAGAAGTCCGCAGCTTCGCCTGGGAAGAGCCGAAGAGTGTAGGCGCCGAAGGTCCGGGCGACGAGACTCTCGTTGATGACCATGGACAGGGCCATCAGCAACGAGGCCGCCCCTGTCACCGTCGAGGGCCCGTAGGCCTTCTTCAGGATCATGGCGATGCCGCCGGCCGACGGATAGGCGCCCGCCACCTTGATGTAGCTGTAGGCACTGAAGCCGCTAATGATCGCGGCGATGATGAACGCTGCGGGGAAGAGCCCGCCGGCGAGCTCGGCCACTTGCCCGGTCAGCGCAAAGATCCCGGCGCCGATCATCACGCCGGTGCCCATCGCGACCGTAGCGATGAGGCTCAGGCTTCCTTTCTTGTACTTGGCGGATCGATCCGTCATAGGTTTGACCTTCTCAGACGGAGCGCGTTGCCAATCACGGAAACCGAGCTCAAGCTCATCGCGGCGGCCGCGAACATCGGCGAGAGCAGGATCCCGAAGAACGGGTAGAGCACCCCGGCGGCGATGGGCACGCCGGCCGTGTTGTAGGCGAAGGCGAAGAAGAGGTTCTGGCGGATGTTCGCCATCGTCTGTCGAGACAGCTTGCGTGCGCGGACAATCCCGCGGAGGTCGCCCTTGACGAGCGTCACGCCCGCGCTCTCCATCGCGACGTCGGTGCCGGTGCCCATCGCGATGCCCACGTCGGCGCGCGCGAGCGCCGGCGCGTCGTTGATCCCGTCGCCGGCCATGGCGACAACCCGGCCCTCGCCCTGCAGCGACTCTACCTTGGCCGCCTTTTCGTCGGGCAGCACACCCGCGATGACCTCATCGATGCCCAGCTTGGCGGCGACCGCGCGGGCCGTTGTCTCGCTATCGCCGGTGAGCATGACCACGTGGAGCCCCTCCTCGTGGAGCGCCGCGATGGCCTCTGGCGTGCTCTCCTTGATGGGATCGGCCACCCCGATGATGCCGGCGAGCGAGGCGTCGATGGCGACGAACATCACGGTCTGTCCTTCGCCTCGGAGCGCCTCGGCACGCTGCGATAGCGGCCCGGGGTCCACCCCAACTTCAGCCATCATCGCGAGGTTGCCGAGCGCGACGTCGCGTCCTTCGACCGAGCCGCGGACACCCTTGCCCGTCACCGAACCGAAGTCGCTGGCCTTCGGGAGCTCGTGGCCGCGCTCCTCCGCGCCTCTGACGATCGCCTCGGCGAGGGGATGCTCGCTGCCTCGCTCGAGGGCGGCAGCCAGGCGCAACAGCTCGTCTTCGGCCATGCCCTCCGCGGGTTCGACCGCGACCAGCGCGGGCCGGCCCTCGGTCAGCGTGCCCGTCTTGTCGACGACCAGCGTGTCGACCTTCCGCAGCACCTCGATCGCCTCGGCGTTCTTGAAGAGCACCCCGAGCGAGGCCCCCTTGCCGGTGGCCACCATGATCGACATGGGTGTGGCCAGACCGAGGGCGCAGGGGCACGCGATGATGAGCACCGCCACGGCGTTGATGAGGGCGTAGGCCATCGGGGGCTCCGGCCCAACCAGTGCCCACACGATGAAGGTCACGATCGCCGTGAGAATGACCGCGGGAACGAAGTAGGACGACACGACGTCGGCGAGCTTCTGGATGGGCGCGCGGCTCCGCTGCGCCTCGGCGACCATGGTCACGATGCGAGACAGCAGGGTCTCGGAGCCAACCTTCTCGGCGCGCATCACGAGGCCTCCAGTGCCGTTGACCGTGGCCCCGATGACCTTGGCGCCGGGGCTCTTCTCGACCGGGATGGGCTCGCCGGTCACCATGGACTCGTCCACGTGGCTCGTGCCCTCGAGCACCTCGCCGTCGACGGGCACCTTCTCGCCGGGGCGGACGCGCAGGCGGTCGCCTTCGCGCACTTGGTCGAGCGGGACGTCCTCCTCGCTGCCGTCGTCGCGAATGAGCCGAGCCGTCTTCGCGGCCATGCCCAGCAACTTCTTGATGGCGGCGCTGGTCTGGCTTCGGGCCTTCAGCTCGAGGACCTGGCCGAGGAGGATCAGCGTCACGATGACGCCGGCCGCCTCGAAGTACACGGCGACCTCGCCGCCGTGACCGCGGAACGACTCGGGAAAGATGCCAGGAAGGAGCGTGGCGATGAGGCTGTAGACGTAGGCGACGCTCACGCCGAGCCCGATCAGCGTGAACATGTTGGGGCTCATGTTCTTCACCGAGCGGACCGCCCGCACGTAGAACGGCCACGCCGACCAGAGACAGACCGGAGTGGCGAGCGCCAGCTCGACGAACGCCCGTGTTCGTCCGGGCAGAACGCTGGAGATCGGCCGGCTCGGGAGCATGTCGATCATGACGATGGCCACGAGCGGCAGCGAGAGCGCGGCGGCGAACCAGAAACGTCGCGTCATGTCGCGCAGCTCCGGGTTGTCCTCCTCCTCGTCCAGCGTCACCGTGCGCGGCTCAAGGGCCATGCCGCAGATCGGGCAGTCGCCCGGCTCGTCCCGAACGATCTCGGGGTGCATCGGGCAGGTCCACTCGGTCTTGGTCGCGAGCGCTGGCACGCCCTTGGGCTCGAGCGCCATGCCGCACTTGGGGCAGTCGCCCGGGCCGATCTGCTCGACCTCGGCGTGCATCGGGCAGGTGAACACGATGCCCGCAGGTGCCTCGTGAGCCTCGTGGTCCTCAGGGTTGAGGTAGCGGTCGGGGTCGGGGTCGGGGTCGGGGTCGGACGCGAACTTCTCTCGGCAGCTCCCCGAGCAGAAGCGGTAAGTCTCGCCGTCGTGCTCGTGTCGGTACTTGCTGTCCTCGGTGACCTTCATCCCGCAGACGGGATCTCGGAGCGCAGCGCCGTCGTCGTCGCCGTGCTCGTGGTGGCAGCCGCCGTGTTCGTGGTCGTGATGGTGTTCGTGTTCGTGACTCATGGTGTCCTCGTCAGCAGCTGCAGTTCTTCTCGAAGACCCGAACGAGCTCCGCGATCTTCGAAGCCCGCTCGTCCTCATCGTCGCTCTCGAACGCGCCGGTGACGCAGGTCTGGATGTGGGACTCGAGAAGCATCTTGCTGACCTTCGCCAGGGCAGCGCGGGCCGCTGAAATCTGCATCAGCACGTCGACACAGTAGCGGTCGTCCTCGACCATCTTCTGGATGCCGGACACCTGCCCGGCGGCCCGCTTGAGGCGGGCTTCGACCTTCTCTTTCGTATCGGGGCTCATCATGGGACGTTTCCTCAAGGCCGCTGTTTACCCATACCCGGGCAGGGGTATATTGAGCACGAGCGACCTCTGCGTCAAGGAGGCTCTTTGTGACGCCCCGGCTGTCCCACTCTCACCGGGCTAACCATCGGCTCTCTGGTGTGAACCGGCTTTTCGGCGTCTGGAGGCGTCTCTGAGGCCCAAGAGCACTCAGAGAGCACCGGTCTGGGGGCGGTGACGAAGCGAGCTACTCTGGCGCCGCCGGAGCAGAGACCACCTCCGCCGACCAGCGACCCACCGCAAACCCGCGCCAGCAGGGCAGATACGACAAGACCCCCGCCGGCGATGCCGACGAGGGTCCTGTTAAGAGAAAGGCCCAGGCTGACTAGCCTGGGCCTTATGAAGCTCCGGCGGTAGGATTTGAACCTACGACCAAGCGGTTAACAGCCGCTCGCTCTACCCCTGAGCTACGCCGGATTGTTCTGGCGGTCAGCGCCGCCGCGATGAGCATTATGTGCCACAACGCTCTCTTCGGTGTCAACGCACTTTTGATTTTTTTTAATCAGAGCGGCCACCTGCGACACCGCGTCGAGCAGAAACGCCATAAAGTACAGCAACTTATGACAACAACACGACCATCACCCCGTTCCAAACGTTCTGCCCGCGAAAATGATCCCCCACGAAAGTACTGAAAAAAAGATCCGTTTTTCGCTCGCCCCCACCTCCCCGGTGCGCACCATCTGAGCTGCCGGACGAGCATCAGGAGGTTCACCCCGACCCACCTCCGGCGACACGTTGAGCGCCTCAATTCGCGCCCGAACACCCGCTCTGCACCGACTCGTACGAGATCCGCGATGCCCGAACTTCAACCCATCTGTGATCTGCCCTCGGCCCTTGCCGCCCACGCCGAGACTCGCCCCCACGCAACGGCCTGGCGGGCCGACGAGCTGCGCGGCTCGGCCTCCTGGCGCGAGTGGCTACACATCGTCGAACGCCTGCGCGCGCTGCTTGTCGACGCGGGTGTGCGGCCGGGCACCACCGTGGGCTACCGCGGCACCAACCACCCCATCGCCTGGAGCCTGGCGCTGGCCTGCGCCGGGCTGGGCGCGAGCTTCTGGCCGCTGAACTACCGCTGGAGCGCGCGGGAGCTGGGGCTGGCGCTCGACGCCCTGCCCTTCGAGATCAGCGCGCTCATCGTCGACGATGACGCCTCCACCACGACGCGCGAAGCGGTCACGCGAGCGTCGGATACATCCATGAGCCTGCGGGAGCGCATCCTGGATCGCGACGCCCTCTGGGCCGACGTCATCGCCGAGCGCTCCGAGTACGATGCCGCAACGCCGCCGTTCACGGGTACCGAGGGCCGCCACAAGGATCACGATGCGCCCTGGCTCATCATGTCCACCGGCGGCACCACCGGTCGCCCCAAACAGGTCGCACACACCAGGCGCACCCTCGCGCACAACGCCCGCCAGTTTGCCGAGATGACGCACCTTCCCTCCGACGAACCGGTGCTTGTGGTCGCCCCTAACTTCCATGTGGCGGGCTTCAGCGCGCTGAGCGCAGCCGCTATCGCTACCGGCGCACCGCTGTACATCGCCTCACGCTTTGTGCCCGACGCGCTGCTGGCAACAATCACCCGTGGCGAGGTGCGCAGCGCGGTGATGGTCCCGACGATGTGGCGCGCGCTCTTCGATGTCGCACGACGCCAGAAGCGCACGCTGGCAGCGCTGCGTTTCGGAATCTGCGGAGGTGCACCCATGCCCCCCTCCTACGTTGACGACGCCCGCACGCTCGGTTTTGAACTCCTCCAGGGCTACGGCATGACCGAGGCCGGCCCCATGGTGACGCTGATGCCTCCAGGAACGCTCGCCACACACGACCCTCGACGGGCATCGGCCGGCATCCCTCCGGATGATGTCGAAGTGTGGATCGAAGATCCGCATGGCGAACCGCTGCCAGCCGGTGCGTCTGGCCAGATCGTGGTGCGCGGTCCACAGCTCGTCGCGACCTACCTGGGCGAATCGCCCGATCCTCATCAGGCCTTCCGCGGCGACGCCTACCTCACCGGTGACTTTGGGCACCTCGATGATGCGGGCTTCCTCTATGTGGAAGGACGCCTGGACGACGTGATCATCACCGGCGGCGAAAACGTCGCCCCGGCGGAGGTGGAGTCCTTGCTCGTCGAACACCCCGAAGTCGCGCAAGCGGCGGTGCTGGGCGTCGCGGATTCGCACTGGGGTCAAAAGATCGTCGCGCTGGTATGCCCGAGCAATCCGCACCAGCCCCCGGCACAAGCGTCGCTTATCGATCATCTTCGCCCTCAGCTGGCGGGCTACAAGCTCCCGCGCGAGCTACGCTTTTGCGACACCCTCCCCCTGACCCCGGCCGGAAAAGTCGACCGCCCCGCCCTTCTGACGCTCTGGCAAAAACTCGCAAGATGACGCGGCGCTGATAGGGTCGACGTGTTCACCCCCGGGGGCGTTGCGACACGCCCCCGCCTGGCGACAATCAGCTGCTTCGACCCACGGATCGACCATGTCCCTCAAAACACAACCCACCGACCAGAACCCCGCCGAAGTCCTCAACGCCGTCGAAGATCCGAATCGCCGCGAGGATTGCCTGCGCCTGCTCGAGATCTTTGAAGAGGAAGTCGGCGCCCCGGCGGTGATGTGGGGCGACGCCATCGTCGGCTTTGGCACCTACCACTACATCTACGAAAGCGGCCGCGAGGGCGACTGGATGCTGGCCGGGTTCTCCCCGCGCAAGCGCAACATCTCGCTCTACATCATGTCCGGTTTTGAGGGCGTCGAGGACATCATGAGTCGCCTGGGCAAACACAAAACCGGCAAATCCTGCCTCTACATCAACAAGCTCGCTGACATCGATGAGGCCGCGCTTCGCGAACTGATCCAGCGATCGCTGACCTACCTCAAAAACACCTACGAGACGACGCCTGCATGAGGACCACAGCCCGTGGTCCCCAACCCAGGCAACAACGCATTACCAAGAGAAAAACCGCGGGCCCATCGGGCCCGCGGCATCACCTCACCACCGCACTTCGGGGGCTTGCATCAGCCCTCAAACGCCGCGTCGGTGATCTCCATACCGCGATCAATGATCGCAAAGCCCTCGCGCAGTTGCTCCTCCGTAATGCAAAGGGGCGGGTTGCACATAAAGCTCCCCCAGCGCACGAAGGTAAAGAGCCCGTTGTCGCGGAAGAACTGCCCGAGCTTCGCCATCGCCGGGTGGCTTCCGTTGAAGGGCGCGATGCGCTCACCCGCGCTGTTCTTCTGCACATCGATCATGCCAAAGAGCCCCAGCGCCCTGCCCTCTTTAAACGAGGGGTGACGCTCTTTGAGGCGATCCATCTCCTCGCGCATCACCGACTGCAAACGCGCCGCGTTCTCGACGAGCTGCTCATCGAGCATCACCTGAATGGAAGCCTCCGCCGCCGAGAGCGCCAGGCAGTGCGAGTTGTAGGTCAGCCCGCCCCAGAACATGTTCTTCTTAAAATGTTCCGCGATGGCGCCGCTCACCCCCATCGCGCCCAGCGGCGCGTACGAGCTGGTCAGGCCCTTGGCCATCGTCACGATGTCGGGCACCACGTCGTAGTGCTCAAAACCAAACATCTTGCCGGTGCGCCCAAACCCGCACATCACCTCATCGCACACCATCAGGATGCCGTACTTCTCAAGGAGCGCCTTAAGCCCTTTGAGGTAGCCTTTCGGCGGCGGCTGAATTCCGTTCGTGCCGGTGATGGTCTCCACAAACATCGCCGCGATGGTGTCGGGGCCCTCGTACATGATGACTTCTTCGAGGTACTCCAGGTTGCGCGCCGTCTGTTCTTCTTCACTCTCTCCGAAGCTGTAGTGGTAGGGGCGAGGATCCATCACCTTGATGAAGCCCGGGCTGCCGGGCTCGTTGGCCCAGCGACGCGGATCGCCGGTAAGCTGCATGCAGGCGTTGGTCGCGCCGTGGTAGCTGCGGTAGCGGCTCAGGATCTTGAAGCGACCGGTGTAGCTGCGCGCCGCTTTGATGGCGTTCTCGTTGGACTCCGCCCCGCTCAGCGTGAAGAAAAAGGTATTGATGTCGCCGGGCACGAGCTCGGCGAGCTTCTTTGCCACCCGCGCGCGCACCGCGGTGGCGGTGCCTGGATAAACATAGGCCACCTGCTGAAGCTGCTGGTGCATCGCCTCAATCACCCGCGGGTGACTGTGGCCGATGTTCACGCTCATCAGCTGGCTGTTGAAATCCAGAAAACGCTTGCCCTCGGGCGTGTAAAAATACACGCCCTCGGCACGCTCCACGGGGATGGGCTCGACGTTATCGCCGGCAGCCCAGGTGTACATGGTGTGTTTCTTACAGAGGTCGATCATGTCCTGAGAGTCCATCGCGTTCCTCGGGTCGCAGAAAAAGGTTGGGTTCCGACCTGCCCGGCGCTGCCGCGTTCCTTGCAGGTTACGCGGCAGCGCGTCGACTCAGGACATCCAGGTCTCATCGGACTGCAGCTCCCACTTCACGGTGACCTTGCGCGGTCGCGTCCAGAAGCGGAAGCCGTCCATGCCGGTCATGTCGCCGTGACCGAACTTGCTGTCATTCCAGCCGCCAAAGGCGAAGGGCTCGCGCGGCACGGGCACGCCGATGTTTACGCCGCACATCCCGGCCTCAAAGCGGTTGATGGCCCGCTCGGCCACCGCGCCGCTGGTCGTGTAAATGCAGGCAGCGTTGCCAAAGGGGCTGGAGTTCTCAATATCGAGCGCCTTTTCGAGCGTATCGACGCGAATCACCGAGAGCACCGGCCCGAAGATCTCCTCGCGCACACACGCCATATCCGGAGTGCAGCCGTCGATGATCGTCGGCCCGACCCAGTATCCCTCGGAGCCTTCGACCTTCGCGCCCCGTCCGTCGACGAGGATTGTTGCGCCGGCGGCCTCCGCCTCGTCAATGTAGCGCACGATGCGCTCGCGCGACTCTTTGGAGACCACCGCACCGATGTCCTGACCAACAACGAGCGCGCGCGACTTCTCGGCCACATCGTCGAGGATGTGATCCACATTGCCGACGGCCAGAAGCACAGACGCCGCCATACAACGCTGACCGGCGCACCCGGTGTACGAGGCCACGACGTTGGCCGACGTCACCTCGGGAGAGGCATCGGGGACTACCACCAGGTGGTTTTTGGCGCCGCCCAATCCGAGCACTTTTTTGCCCGTCTTTGCACCGCGGGCGTAGAGCAACTTCGCGATCGGCGTCGAGCCCACAAACGCCACCGCCCCGATGCCCTCATGGTCGATAATCGCTTCAACAGCGTCTTTGCCGCCGTTGACGATGTTGAGCACGCCGTCAGGCAGCCCGGCCTGCTTGAAGATCTCCGCCAGGCGCATCGCTCCGTAGGGGACCTTCTCCGACGGCTTCAAAATAAAAGTGTTCCCGGCGACAAGCGCCTGCGGCAGCATCCACAGCGGCACCATCGTGGGGAAGTTAAAAGGCACGATGCCCGCGACCACACCGACCGGCTCGTGAATCACCTTGCAGTTGACCCCGCGGCTCACGTCCAGCTGACCGCCATCTGCCATGTTTTGAAGCGAGGCGCCCATCTCCACGCACTCAATGCCCTTGAGCACTTCGCCGCGCGCCTGGCCGATGGTCTTGCCATTCTCATGCGAGAGCAGCCAGGAGAGCTCTTCGAGGTGGGCCTCCATCAGCTCTTTGACCTTGTAGAGCACCTGAGCACGCTCACGGATCGGAAGCGCTTTCCACTCCGGAAGCGCCGCCTTCGCCGCCGCGTACGCCTCTTCGACATCGGCCGCACCGGAGTCGACGACCTTCCCCATCGCCTTGCCATGACGCGGGTTGATCACATCCTGCGTCGCACCGGTGTTCGAGGGCTTCCAGGCACCACCGATCCAGTTATTGGCCTGCACGTAGGGGGTAAGCTCGTAGCCCCGGGTCGCAAAAGAAAACTTCAACTCGCTCATCGCCATGCTCCTTGTGTGAGGGTCATCCGATACCGCTCGCGCCGGCGCCCCTTCGAGCCTTTCTGGCGGCGCGAAGAAACGCCGGCAGGCAGCGTCTGTTCGGACAGGTTGTATGATCCAGAACTCCGGCGACGAGCCGGCGCAGACTGCGCGTCAGCTCATCTTTGGCTTACGCTTGAGAAACTCTCCGATGCCCTTCTGGCCGACGAACTCGCCATCGCGCACCTGGACGTTGCCGCGCACCGTCACAAGCTCGCAGCGCCCCTGGACCTCTCGCCCCTCAAAGGGGTTGTAGTCCACGTTCATATGGTGGGTCTCCACGCTGAGCTTCTCGCTGACCTCGGGATCGTAGACGACCAGGTCGGCGTCGCTTCCGATCTGAATCGTGCCCTTCTTCGGAAAGAGCCCGAAGATCTTGGCCGCCTGGGTGCTTGCTGCGTCCACAAAGCGGTGGATGTCCACGCGCCCGGTCTGCACACCCTCGGTAAAGAAGACGCGCACGCGATCTTCGAGCGAGGGGATACCGTTGGGGATCAGGCAGAAGTTATCCTCCCCCATACGCTTTTGCTCCATATCGAACGGCGCATGATCGCTTCCCAGGGTCGCGATGATGCCTTTTGCAAACCCGTTCCAGAGTGGATCCTGGTTGCTCTTCTCGCGCAGAGGCGGGCTCATCACGAACTTGGCGCCTTCGAAGTCGGGGCGCTCCGCGTCGGTGTGGTCGAGCACAAGATGCTGAATCAGCGTCTCCACCCACACGTTCGCCCCGGCCAGCTGCGCGTCGACGGCCTCTTTGAGCGCTTCCTCACACGAGAGGTGCACGATGTAACCCTCCGCGCCGGTGGTGCGCGCCAGGTTGCAGAAGTGCCGGGTGCCTTCGGCTTCCACATAGGTGGGTCGGCTGGGCTCATGCCACTCGGGGCCGAGCTTACCCTCGGCCACAAGCCTCTTCTGCAGGGTGTCGATCATCTCGGAGTTTTCGCAGTGCGCGGTCACCACCACGCCCAGCTCTTTTGCGAGCTTCATCACGCCCAGCAGCGCCGCGTCATCCACACCCAGCGCGCCACCGTAGGCCAGAAAGACCTTAAAGCTGGTCACGCCGCGGCTGACGATCTCACGCAGCTCTCGCTCCACCTCTTCGTCAAAGCGGGTCACCGCCATATGCCAGGTGAAGTCCGAGCAGGCCTTGCCCTGCGAGACCTCCTGCCAGGTGTTGAACGCGTGCAGCGGGGACTCATCACGCTCGGGAATGCAGAAGTCGATCAGCGTGGTCGTGCCCCCGCAGAGGGCCGCGACCGTGGCCGACTCATAGTCATCCACCGCCATCGTGCCCATAAAGGGAAGGCGCACGTGGGTGTGCGGATCAATAAAGCCCGGGAAGACATACTTGCCCCGGGCATCGTACTCCTCCACCCCGGCCGGCACGTCCAGGTTGGGGCCGATGGCTTTGATGGTGCCGTCTTCACAGTAGATATCCGCCACGTAGCGCTGGCTGGCGGTGACAATCTCTCCGTTACGAATGACAAGCTGCGACATGCAAACCTCATCTCGGGGGTAAAACGATCTTCAAAGGGTTGGCGACCGCCTTATCGCCCGCGTTCGGTCCCATGGACGCGAAGGTCGGGCGATGAGCAGGGAGCCGGATTAACGCTCGTAGGTCGGTCGGGGGGCGAGCACGCCCTCGCCAGAGGAGTACTCTTCCCAGCTGCAGGGCTCGAAGTCGTTGGGAATCTGAACCATCTCAATGCATCCATCGACCGGGCAGACAAGGCTGCAGAGGTTGCAACCCACGCAGGCGTCGGGCTTGACCTCAACGAAGGTGCGGCCGTCGTCGCGACGCTCCGAGAAGATCGCCTGGTGCGCGCCATCCTCGCACGCCGTGTAGCAGAGCCCACAGCCGATGCACTTCTCCTGGTCGATGCGCGCGTTGACCACGTAATTCAGATCGAGCTCTTTCCAGTCGTGAATGCGCTCCAGGCTGATGCCCTGCAGCTCCTGCAGCGTCATCGAACGCTCATCCAGGTAGTTAGAGAGGCCGTCACAGAGGTCTTCGATGATGCGGAAGCCGTAGTGCATCACCGCCGTGCAGACCTGCACAGACGTCGCGCCAAGCGCGATGAACTCCACGGCATCCTTCCAGGTGCTCACCCCACCAATTCCGCTGATGGGCAGGCCCAGAGTCTCCGGATCGGTGGCGATCTGAGAGAGCATGTTGAGCGCGATGGGCTTGACCGCCGGCCCACAATACCCGCCGTGAGACGACCACCCGTTGACCGTGGGTCGAGGCGCGAGCGAATCGATGTCGAGCCCGATTACGCTGTTGATGGTGTTGATCAGGCTGACCCCGTCCGCACCGGCGGCCTTTGCCGCGCGCGCCGGATAGCGAATATCGGTGACGTTGGGCGTCAGCTTCACAAGCACCGGGACATTCGCCACTTCTTTGACCCACTCGGTGATCTGCTGGCAGTACTCGGGTACCTGCCCCACCGCCGCGCCCATGCCTCGCTCCGACATCCCGTGCGGGCAACCGAAGTTCAACTCCAGGCCGTCGGCGCCGGCGTCTTCCGCCTTCTTGACGATCTCGTGCCAGGCCTCCCGCTTCGACTCCACCATCAGGCTGACGATGATGGCGTTGTTCGGGAAGCGCTTCTTCACCTCGTAGATCTCTTTGAGGTTCACCTCCAACGGCCGATCGGTGATGAGTTCAATGTTGTTGAGCCCGACGATCTTCTGGCCGTTGAGGTCCATCGCCCCGTAGCGCGACCAGGTGTTGACGATGGGCTGTCCCAGGGTCTTCCAGACCGCCCCGCCCCACCCCGCCTCAAAGGCGTTGGCCACCTGGTAGCCGGTATTGGTGGGCGGCGCCGAGGCCAACCAGAAAGGGTTGGGCGACTTAATGCCCGCGATATTGCAGCTCAGATCGGCCATCACTCGGCTCCTTCAAGGGTTTGGTGGATGCTCAATGCGGCGCGCTTTCCTTCGGCCACAGCGTTGACGACTTCTTTGCCGCCGCTGACACAGTCCCCGCCGGTCCACAGTCCTTTGACGCTGGTGCGTCCGTGCTCGTCGGCGATTACTTTGCCGCGCGCGTCAAACTCCAGCCCATCAATGGTCTCAAAGAAGCCGACGCGCTTGGCCTGGCCGGTGGCACGAAAGACCCGATCGACGTCGAGCACAAACTCGCTGCCGGGGACCGGCTCCAGCCGGCCCTCGGCGTCACTGCGCGTCTTCTGGCATTTTAAGCCGATGACGCGACCATACTCGCCAAGGATCTCCACGGGCATCGACTCCAACACGAAGATGCCGCCGTCCTTACGCGCGAGCTCCTGCTCATGGGCGTAGGCGCCCATGCGCTCTCGTGTGCGGCGGTAGACCATGTAGACCTTCTCAGCCCCCAGACGGCTGGCCTGCGTGACCGCGTCGATCGCCGTGTTGCCCCCGCCGATCACGGCCACGCTCTTACCTTTGAGCGAGACCTCATCCTTGGGACGTGTCTTGAGCTCGGCGATAAAGTCGAGCGCGTCCTCGCTGCCCTCAAGATCTTCGCCGGGGATGCCCACCGGCGACACACCGCCGAGGCCCACCCCCATAAAGACGGCGTCGTAGTCGTTGAAGAGCGTGGCGAGCTCAACGTCGCGCCCCACCTCGGTGTTGCATCGAATGGTCACGCCGAGCTGCTTGACCCATTCAATCTCAGCCAGGGCGGTGGCGTAGTCCATCTTGTAGTCGGCGATCCCGAAGGTGTTGAGCCCACCGGGCTGCTCGGCCTTCTCAAAGATCACGACCTCATAGCCGTGCTGCGCAAGCTCGGCCGCGCACCCCAGGCTGGCCGGACCAGCGCCAATGCACGCCACTTTACGACCGTTGGACGGCGCGGCCTTAAAGAGCGCCTTGTCGCCCAGCACCACCGGGTCGGTGGCGTAGCGCTGCAACCTGCCGATCTGAATCGGCTCTTCGTGAAGGTCGTGCAGCACACACGCCCCTTCGCAGAGCTCTTCGGTCGGGCAGACCCGGGCGCAGGAGGCCCCGAGGATGTTGGCCTCCAGAATCACACGCGCAGACCCGCGCATGTTGTCGCTGGCGATCTTCTTAATGAACCCCGGGATGTCGATGCCGGTGGGGCACTCCCGGATGCAGGGCGCGTCGTAGCAGTTGAGACAGCGGTTGGCCTCCACCATCGCCGCGCCGCGGTCCATCGGGGGCTTGTAGTCCGCGAAGGGCGATGTACTCAGCCCGCTTCCGTCAGTCATCGTCGTTGCCTCGTCGTCTGGGGGTTCTTGAAGACTTTGCCCGCGGCCATCACGTACTCGCCAGGCGCAGTCCACCTTCAATTGGCGACGCCTTGCTAAATACCGCAGCGCAGCGTTAGCCTGACGCGTTCTTAAAACATCGCAAGCCCATCGGAAGTCGGCCACGCATGAGATCCTTCGCGGATCGGTGAATGGCTCAGGCGCCAACGTCGATCGCCAAATGCGGTCGCGCGAGATCGACGTCGCGTACATCGTACAGAGCAAAAACTTCCGTTGGTGTTGTGCAAGGGGCCTAACCTAATCCGAGGCCTCTCACACTGTCAAACTCGGCTCGGCGCTCTCGGCGGGCCCCACCCGGAGCGCCCATGTTCGCACCTGATCCCACACTCATCAATGAGGACATCGCGCCGACGCCCCCCGAGGGTCGCACCTGGTCGGTGCTCAACATGGCCGCCCTCTGGATCGGCATGGTCGTCTGCGTGCCCACCTACATGCTCGCCGGCGGACTGGTGCAGAACGGCATGAACTGGTGGCAGGCCGTGCTCACCGTCTCGCTGGGGAACCTCATCGTGCTGGTCCCGATGCTCCTCAACGGTCACCCGGGCACCAAATACGGCATCCCCTTCCCGGTGCTCTCGCGCGCGAGTTTTGGCATCTACGGGGCCAACATCGCCGCGGTGATGCGCGGGCTTGTGGCCTGCGGGTGGTTCGGTATTCAGACCTGGATCGGAGGCGCCGCCGTCTACCAGTTGCTCGACGTGGTCTTCGGCTGGGGCGGCGGTGAGGCGCTGCCGGTGCTGGGGATCAACGGGCTGCAGTTTGCGTGTTTTATGGCCTTCTGGCTTCTGCAGGTCATTGTGATCTGGCGCGGCATTGAGTCGATCCGCGTGCTCGAGACCTGGGCTGCTCCCTTTCTGGTGGTGATGGGGCTCATGCTGCTCGGCTGGGCCTATGTCAAAGCCGAAGGGTTTGGCCCCATGCTCTCCGCCCCCTCGCAGTTTGGCCCGGGCCAGCCGAAAGAGGGGCAGTTCTTTTCGGTCTTCTTTCCCTCGTTGACCGCGATGGTGGGATTCTGGGCGACGCTCTCGCTGAACATCCCCGACTTTACCCGCTACGCCAGGTCGCAGCGCGATCAGATGCTGGGTCAGGCCATCGGCCTCCCGACGTTTATGACCCTCTTCTCGTTTATCGGCGTGGCCGTCACCTCGGCCACCGTGGTGATTTACGGGGAGGCGATCTTCGATCCGACCGTGCTTCTGGGCCGCATGGGAGGTGGACTTTCGATTGTCGTCGCGCTGATTGCCCTGACGCTGGCCACCCTCTCGACCAACATCGCCGCCAACGTGGTCAGCCCGGCCAACGCCGTGATCAACCTGCGCCCCCAGCGCTTCTCCTTTCGCCTGGGCGGCATGGTGACCGCCGGGCTGGGCATGGCGATTTTTCCCTGGAAGCTCCTGGAGAGCGCCGGAAACTACGTCTTTGTGTGGCTGGTGGGCTACTCGGCGTTGCTCGGTGCCATCGGCGGGGTGATCATCATCGACTACTTCGTGGTGCGCAAAACCGAGCTCGACATCAACGCGCTCTACCAGCCCCGGGGTGCCTACTGGTATCGCGGCGGCTACAACCCGGCGGCGATGATCGCGCTGGCCTGCGGCATCCTGCCCTGCGTCCCAGGCTTTCTGGGCACCGCTGGCATCATCGAGGCCTCGGCCGTGCCGGCGATCTTCATGACGCTCTACACCTACGCCTGGTTTGTGAGCTTCGGGCTGGCCAGCGCGATCTACCTGCTCCTGATGCGACGCGGGTCTGCAGCGCCGAGTTGAGGCACGACGCGCGTTCGGCAGGACTAACTTCGCGCGTCCGCTCGTTGAGGCTGACATTGAGGCAACCCTCAGAACGACTCGCCACGCGATCGACCGCACGATGTATGGAGTTTTCATGAGCACGCATACCCTGCCGAACCCACTGCCCGCCCCTAACATCTCTGACGCGACACGCGAGCGCATCTTCTCGCCACTGCGCTTTCGGGGCGGGCGCCAGGCGCAGAACCGCCTGTGGCTCGCACCGCTGACCAACCAGTCCAGCCACGACGACGGCTCCCTCTCCGACGATGAGCTGGGCTTTCTCGAAGCTCGCGCCGCCGGCGGCTTCTCCGTCATCGAATCCTGTGCCACCCACGTCGCGCTCGACGGCCAGGGGTGGCCCGGGGAGTTTGGCATCTTTGACGACCGCCTCATCGGGGATTGGAAGCGCGTGGCCGATGCGGTGCATGCCCACGACGCGCTGCTCATCCCCCAGATCTTCCACGCCGGCGAGCGCGCCAACACCGAGGCCTCCGGCCAGCAGGCCTGGTCGGCCAGCGCGCACGCCGAGCGCGACGTGCGCGCCGCCACCGAAGAGGACATCGCCCGGGTGATCGACGACTTCGCTCAGGCCACCCGCCGCGCCTTCGAGGCCGGCGCCGACGGCGTGGAGCTTCACGGCGCTCACGGCTACCTGCTCTGTCAGTTTTTGAGCCACACCCGAAACGCGCGCACCGACCGCTGGGGCGGCTCGCTGCAGGGGCGCTCACGACTGATCCGCGAGGTAATGCAGGCCTGCCGCGCTCAAGTTCCCGATGACTTCATCATCGGTGTGCGCCTCTCGCCGGAAGACTTCGGTTCGACCATCGGCATCGATATCGACGAGTCGATCCAGACCGCCCGCTGGCTCGTCGACGACGGCGCACAATTTATTCACATCTCGCTCTGGGACGTCTTTCAGCCCTCCAAAAAGTACCCCGACACCCACCCCCTCACCCTCTTTCGCGAAGCGCTTCCCGGTGACATCCCGCTGATCACCGCCGGCCATATCTGGAGCCTGGACGACGCGCTGGTCACACTGGAGCGCGGCGCCGATGCCATCGCTCTGGGCCGCTCGGCCATCGCCAACCCGGACTGGCCGCGCCAGGCGCGCCAGCCAGACTTTGAGCCGCGCCGCCCGCCGCTAAGCCCTGAAGAGCTGCGTGATCGCGCCCTGGGCCCGGTCTTTGTCAACTACATGCGCAACTGGAAAGGCTTCGTGAGCTGACACGACTCGCTTGATATTACATCGGGATGTGACTTCTTCGTGACGGTGTTCAATTTGCCCGGCAGGTCGTTTGATTAACCCTGTTGTTCACCCGAAGGAGTACTGCATGAAGCGTCGTATGATGTTGCTGATCACCTGCTTTGCCCTGACGTCGACCCTGGCATGTTCCTCCTCGTCTTCAACCCCTGATGAGGAGCCCACGGAAGCTCCGGCCGCCGAGCAGTCGAAGTCGACCGAGTACACCGAGGCTATGGCGCACGAGCACCATGACGACGCCCCGACGGCCTCGGATCCCAACCGCCCTCGCCACGTCGAGGGCGTTGAGGCCACCGAGATCGCCTACCATCAGGGACTCGATGGCCCGGTGGAGGGCTACCTGGCCACCCCCGAAGATCTGGAGCCCATCTCCGGGGTGGTCATCGTGCATGAGTGGTGGGGACTCAACGACAACATCCGCGCGATGGCCGAGCAGCTCGCCAGTGAGGGCTACGCGGTGCTCGCCGTCGATCTTTATAACGGGCAGGCCGCACAGACCCCCGATGAGGCCAAAGCCTTGATGGAGAGCGCCAGCGCCAATCAGGATGCGCTGATCGCCAATATGACCAGCGCCGTCGACTTCCTTCGCGACGAGCTCAACATCACCTCCATCGCCACCCTTGGGTGGTGCTTCGGTGGCGGCCAGGCATTCAACGCGGCGGCCGCCCTGGGCGACCAGGTCGACGCGGCGGTCGTCTACTACGGCTGGGTTCCTACCGAGGCCAACATGGTGGCGCCGATTGAGGCCCCGGTGCTGGGCATCTTCGCCGAAGAAGACGGCGGCATCCCCATGGAGCTTGTGCGCGGCTTTGAGTCTGCGATGGACGAGGCCGACCGTGAGCTCGACCTCCACGTCTTCCCCGGCGTCGACCACGCCTTCGCCAACCCCTCGGGCAACAACTACGACGCTGAGAGCGCCGAGAAAGCCTGGGAGCTGACCCTGGCCTTTCTCAACGAACATCTGAGCAACTGATCTCATCGCTAGCACTCCGGCGCGCAACACACGCTGCGCGCCGGCAGCACATCATCGCAGAGGCTTGAGGGGCCGGGGTTGTCATCGTCGGGGGCGCCGCGCATACTCCGCAGCAGAATCCCTCCCCGTAACCTCATGCCTTCGATGTGACCATGAACCGACTCAAGATCCTGATCTGCCTGCTTCTTCTCTCGATGTTCGCCTGCGAGAAGGAGACCCGCGAGACCGAAACCTCGCAAAACGCCACGGCCACCGAGGAGAGCCCCCTGGACAACGCCCCGCCCTCCGAAGGTGCAGCGGAAGAGCTCGCCGCCGAAACACCGGCCTGGGCCGAGCTGCAGATCCACGGCGCGATGCAACGCGTCAACCTGGACAAAGACCTCAGCGCCACGGTCAAGGTCGCCGAGGCGCTTTCGACGATGAACCACGGCGTCGGCGCCGTAGGCGGCCTGCTCGGTGAGATCACCGTGTTGGACGAGAACATCTACGTGGCCCGCTCCGGCGGCGACGAGGTCGGCTTTGACCACTACACAAACGCCGAGGATATCGGTGATCTCGACGCCACGCTGCTCTTCGGCGCGCAGGTCGACGCCTGGCAAGAGCTGGAGTTGAGCGAAGGCACCGACCGCGACGCGCTGGTCAACGCGCTGGAGACCTGGCGCAACGAGAACGCCCCGGGCCAGCCGGTCCCCTTCCGCGTGATGGATCCGGCGGCCAACGTCAACTGGCACGTCGTCGACGCGACCCGCTTCCCCGAGGGCGGCGCCGCCAACTGCGAAGAGCGCAAAGAGCTCAGCCATCAGTTCGAGCACAGCGGCGTGGAGGTGACCGTCGTGGGCATCTACACCACCGAGCACACCGGGGTGATCGTCGACCATACCACCCCGATGCACGCCCACGTGGTGCTCGCTGCAGGCCCCGGCGGGCACCTGGACACCTTCACCCTCTCCGAGGGCGCACGCCTGATGGTCCCGGCGACGCCCTGATACGCTCGAAGTAGCACGACGAGGCGCCACCGGTCATGATGTGCCGAGGCGCGGCAACCTTGTCGCCGCGCCTCTTTTTTGTGTCACTTAACGACATGGAGATCACGCATGATGATGAAGCATCTCGGCCGTCTCGTTTCACTCGCCACGCTCACCATCCTGCTTTCGGCACGTCCGGCCGCCGCCCAGCAGCAAAACCCCTTTGAAGCAGGCGATTTTTCAGAGCGCGATCGACTTGATTCGGCCTTTCGCACTGGCCGGTGGAACGTGGGCATCGAAGCGAGCTTTGCGCGCACCAGCGCCTCCAACGAGCTCCCCTCAGGCCGCGTGGCGAGCGACGCGACGCTCTTTCTTCGCGCCGATGGCTCGGTAGGAGTGATGGTGGTGAAACGGCTGGAAGTCGGCGCCAACATTGGTCTGCTCGTCCGTCGCCTCAACCGCGACGACGAAGCCGCCGCGACCGAGACAGCGATGACCATCCAGCCGATGGCACGCTACCACCTCCCGATGACCGATCGTTTCTCCACCCACGTGCAGGTCTCGCTGGGCCCCTATTTCGGGGGCAGCACCCGCGACATCACCGTGATTGAGGGCGACCAACAACGTCGCGCCGAAGAACGCACGCGCACCCTGGGGCTGATCACCTCCACCGGGCTCGGTGTCGGCTACCGCGTCAGCGAAGGGCTGCAGGTACGCTTCGGCGTCGACATGACCTGGCTCTGGGGGCGCGAGCGCCTCTCAACCCGCGACGACTCCCTGCGGGTGACCACCACGCATGTGGGCACCAGCGCCGGGCTCCGCTACTTCTTCTGACGCCCGCTTCTTCAGACGCCCGTTTCGCCTCAGGCGATCTTCGGCAAGGGCCCCTCGATCACCCGCATGATGACTCGGCGATCGCGCACTAGCTTGCCGGGTTGCCTCGGCTGACGCCCCTGGTTTTATCGCGCCGGCAGGGGCTTTATTCGCCGTGCTCACTTTCATACTCGGCTTCGGCATCGCGGCGCGCTTTCTTAAAGAGCTTGCGCGCCTGCTCGGTGCTCACCCCGTCGATAAAATACGCTGCCGAGGCTCGCCCTACCCCTCGGGTGCCGGCGAACGCCACCGCCGCCGAGACCGCGCTGCCAAAACCTGGGAGCACCTTGACCAGGCCGCGAGCGACCTCGCGAAAGGCCATCGCTGCGCCCACATTGGCTCCCAGCGCGCCGAGGAACTCCCCCGCGGTGCGAAGCTCCAGGCGGCGCCCGGCCACATACCCGATGCCCACCACCAGGCTGACCTGCAGCGAGGTGATCGGCCCGATATCCGCCAGGGGAAGCGGCGTGAGCGCGACCCCGGCGGTGATCCCGGAGACCACCGTGGTCAGACGATCCGCCATGCGGTGCTGCAACCCTCGAACCTGACTGAGCCGCACGAACTCCACCCGGGCCTGCTCGGGCAGCTCATCGAGTAAAAAATCAAGTAACTCCTCAACCCGCCAGCGCTCATCGGCACGGCGCGTGCCGTCGCGGCGCCAGGACTGGTAGGCCGAGACGCCATGCACCCCCACCAGCTGGTCGCGCAACGCGGCGCGACCGCGGATCTTCTGCGCCAGGTCCTGCTCCACACGCCTCACACGCGCGAGCTTCTCCTGAAGCTCTTCGGAGTCCTCCTCTTCCGGCTCGTGCAGACGGACGTTCTTGGGCTCCAGCTCATCGCAATGGGTGATCACGGCCACCAGGGGCACGCGGTAGCCGTAGAGCTCGCGCACCTGCTGACTGACCGTTTCGAGACCGTCGAGGTCACCATCGACCGCGGCGTCGACCTCCTTGGCCTTGATGAGAAAGAGCAGCGCGTCGGGCGCCTTCTCTTCGATCGCGCGTGCGATGCTCTGCTGAGCGCTCTCCTCGGCGCGGGCCTCGTCCGGCGCGCTGCCCTCCTGCAAGCCGCGGGTATCGAGCATCTCCAGGGTTCCCAGCGCCCCCTCATAGCCCCACCAGGTCCCCCGGGCGGTCGTGGCCTTCTCGTGGCCCACCTCGGCGACGGGCTCCCCGAAGATCGCGTTGACCAGCGACGACTTCCCCGCCCCCCGCCTGCCCACCAGCACAAAACGCGGCGGGCGCTGCTCCAGCAGAAGTTCACGCAGTTCCCCGAGGTGCTCGCGCAGCTTACGCGCCATAGGTTCGGGCACCTTCTCAAGCATCTCTTCGATGCGCACGACCTGCTCTTTGAGCTCTTCGCGCAACGTCATCTCAGCCTCCTTTGAAACCAACTTATCACCCTGCCAGCGCAGCGGTGCTTACATTCAGGGGCAGCCTCGAAATGCATCGCGTATGAGGCGAGGACCCTCTTGATTTCGGCCGCACCCGAGGATGTTATGGAAGTGAACATCGCCACAGTGCTCTTTATCGCCATCCCCGTGATCCTGCTGGCGCTGGGATTTGTCGCCGTGCTGACCAAAGAGAAGCACGAGCAGTCCGACGAGGATCCGCGGGAGGCGATCGATCCGGAGCTTCGCGACCTTCCCCCCTTTCACGACTGAGCGCTCAGAGGCGACGTCCGATCACCAGCCCAGCCTCAACGTGCGTGTCAAACGTTCGATCCCGCCAGTAGGTGTCGATGGCCCGGGCGATGTAACCGAGCACCGCTTCGCGCTCCGAGCCGCGAATCGCCCCCGACCAGTGCGGGAAAAACGTCTCCTGGATAAGCGGCGACTGAAGAAAATCGCCCCCGCTGCCAAAGGAGAGGTCCCATCGAACTCGCTCCACGACCAGATCGTGCAACCCGACACTGCGGGCGCTCCTTACCGCCGCCGCGGCGTCCACCAGGGTGCGTTCTTTCAGCTCGCCCAGACGCTCCAGCGCTTCATGCAACCCCTGGGCGCGCAGCGCCTCATCGAGAAGATCATAAAACGCCTCAAAACTCGTCGAGGTGGGGAGCGCCGCCATCACCTGCCCACCGCTCGCGGTGACACGCGCGAGCTCCCCGAGCCCCTCGTCGAGCTGGCGGCGGCTCACCAGCCCGTGCAGGCAGACCGACGCTTCAAAGACCTCATCGGCGTAGGAGAGCGCATTGACGCGTTGCTGCACAAAAAAGATGCGGCGCTGCTGCGCCTCACTGACCCGCTCGCGCGCGCAGTCCAGCATGGAGGCGTTGGAATCGAGCGCCATCACGCGCGTCTCTTCCGGAAGGTCTTCGATCCACTGCGTGACGACCGCGCCACAGCGCGACTCCGCCGAGAGGGCGGTCTTGCCCTCCACCCGGGGCAAAAGCTCGGCGCAGGCGTCGAGCAACGGCCGGGTCCAGAGACGCTCCACCCCCTCACGGTGAGCACGCACCACCGGGCTCTCCAGAGACTGACTCATAGCGCCTCGAAGTGGCGATAGCCGCCCTTTTCAAACGCCACGGGCTCTCCATCCGGCCCCAGCACCACCATGCCTTCATCCGGCGAACGCACCTCGCCGATGTCATGCACATCCCAGCTGTGGCGCCTGGCCATGTCCCAGATCTTGGGCATGCGCGCCGGCGGGATCGTCATGAGCAGCTCGTAATCGTCGCCGCCGGTGAGCATCATCGTGAGGATGTCGAGGTCGTACTCCTCCCGCAGCATCACAAGCTCGGGATGATGCGGCAGGCTGTAGGCTTCCAGGCGAGCGCCGACTTCGCTGGCTTTGAGGATATGCCCCAGATCCTGCACCAGGCCGTCACTCACGTCGATCATGGCCGAGGGCACGCCGTAGAGTCCCAGCAGGGCGCCGGCGCGCACCTGAGCCCCGGGGCGGCGGTGGGCCCTCAGCGCGCAGGCAAACTGACCGGACTCCACCTCGATATCCCCTCGAAGGATCGCGAGCCCGGCCGCCGCGAGGCCGGTCTGGCCAAGAAGCACGATACGATCCCCGGGCACCGCGCCCCGCCGAAGGACCGGGCCAGCCGGAGACGCCTCGCCCATCAGGGTCATCGTGAGGACGATAGGGCCGTGGGTCGAGCTCAAATCTCCGCCGCCCGCGGAGACCTCAAAGCTCTCCGGGACCAGCGCGCCGGCCGCATCTTTGATGCCCTCAAGCACGCCCTCCGGCCAGCGCGGGTCGAGGTCGGCGGGAAGCGCCATTGATAAAAAGAAGGCCCCGGGCCCGCCGCCCATTGCGGCGATGTCACTTAAGTTGCTCGCCAGCAACTTCCACCCGACGTCTTGAGGGCTGCTCCAGTCGCGCTCGAAGTGCACGCCCTCGACCATCGTATCCATCGTCACCAGGTCGAAACGTCCCGGATCGAGCACCGCGCCGTCGTCTCCGATCCCCACGGCGACCCCTTCCGGGGCACCAAAAAGCTCGGCGATGCGGGCGATGAGTTCAAATTCGGTGGTCATGGAGCGCGACCCGGGCTGCGTGCGAGGAGTGCGAAACGTTGCGCCAGACGAACATAAAGGCCGATGAGACAATGCTTAGCATTTATCCCAGAAGACCGCGGATAACAAAAGTAAAATCAGGCTGCACAGGGCCAGGGTGATGGTCATCAAGAGCCCGCGGAGCCGTCGCACGTCTTTGCCAAAGCTCTCAGCGCTGGCCGCGGCCTGGCTGGCGGCGATGGTCACACGCGCCTGCAGCGCGGTGGCCAGGCGGCGAAGCGCCTCGAGCGCGCGGGCATCATCGGGGTGTTCCACCAGATAAAAGCGCACCCGACGAATGCCGGCCTCGACCAGCCCCTCTTCGACCGCCAGCCTGGCGAAGCGTTGCATGGCCTGCGCGTCGCCGTCTTCGGCGCGGGCCCAGGCGGCGTTGAGACGAAGAAACGCGTCGTCTTTACCTGCAGGGGCTGCCTCCCAGGGGGCCTGACCCGGTTCGTAGCGATGGGCCTCAGCCAGGCTCAATCCGCAACGCTCGCAGTGATCCGCACCGTCGACCAGGTGCGCACACTTCGGGCATCGGGGCCCGGCACCGGGGACTGGTATCAACCGGGCCATCGCCGCCTCGACAACCCCCTCGGCGAGCGACGCACCGGGCGCCGCGGACGCTGAAGTCCTTGGGGCGCTCGCCGTGGTCGAAGCCCGCTCGGCGGCCGCGCGCGCGATGGGGCCCGGCGCCGACGAGGCGTCACCGTCGCGACTCTGCGCATCTTCCGCCAGGGGCTCGGCTGCGCTCCCAACCTTCAGCAGGTTGGCATGGCCGCAGCTTGCGCACACAAGCTCCATCCCTTCGGCGCCGGCGCGAACCTCGGCCGCCGGTCCCACCTCTTTGCACGCTTCGCAACGAATCTCCACGCTTACTCCCTGACAACGATACCCAGCACGTCCAGAAGACCGCCCACCTCAACCGGGGCCGGCGCAAAGGTCAAAACGAACATCAGCGCTCCGGCCCCGAGCATCCATGCCCGGACCAGCGGCAGCGGCTCGCCGCTCAACATCGGCGGGTGCCTGAGCCCCATCGCAGCGAGCAGCCCTGCAAAGAGCAACCATCCCGGGAAGAGCAGAAGTCCCATCGCCACCAGAAGCGCAAAGCCCGCGTAGCTGACCCACCGGGCACGCTCACCAAGCACCGCGTAGACCAGATGCCCCCCGTCGAGCTGTCCGATGGGCAAGAGGTTGAGCGAGGTCAGAAGGCAGCCCACCCACCCGGCCAGCGCCACGGGGTGAAGGGAGAGCTCATGGTCTGCGGGGATCGCGCCGTGATGCAGGGCGATCATCGCCTGCATCAACAGGCTATCGCCAAGACGCATCACCCCTTCGGCGTCGCCGGCGCTCAGCGGGGCGACCTCCGAGAGACCAACACCGATGGCAAGCACTCCCACCGTCACAACAAACCCGGCGACCGGCCCCCAGCCGGCGACCGCCATCAAATCGTTCGCGCTGACCCGGCTCCACTGAAGTCGAATGAAGGCCCCAAAGGTTCCGAAGAAGGGCACCATGCCCGCCCCGGGGATAGGGCCGATGCCCGGCAGCAGGTAGGGGCGACTGGCCGGAACGCCGCGGCGGCGCGCGCTGAGGTAATGTCCCATCTCATGCGCGCCCACAATCGCAAAGAGGCCCCCGGCGTATGCGGCGGCTACGCTCGCGCCCGCGGAGCCCCAGGCGCTCAGGTCGAAGGGGCTCAACCCCTGCGCGTAGAGACCGGCGCAAAACATGGTGATCAGGCTGAGCATCGCCAGCGCGAGCTGGTTGCGCATCGAGCCTCGCTCCCCAGCGCTCGCGTCCGTGGAGTGGGCCGCGGGGCTCAACGCCAAATCGCAGGGTGTGCTGTCGTGCTCGGCGGAGCTCTCAGAGCGCATCGTGTGTCTCCGAGCTGGAGGTGGTCAGGGGGATCCATCGTCCGTCTTCGGTCACCCGGAGCGCCAGCGGTACGCGCAGAGGTGCCCCACGACGATCGAAGCGCCAGCGGCCCGTGACCCCCTCAAACCCCTCGGACGAGCCTAGCACCGAGGCCGCACTGCCCCGACGCGACGACGCCAAAAACGAAACAAGATCATAGACTTCCGCCTCTACCGTGGTGGGAGCACGCACGAAACGAGCCTCAAACGCCAGCACAAACCCTTCGGCCGCCCCACCCTGCGCGATGCCCCCAAAGGTGTCGAAGAAGATGGCCCCGGCGAGCTCCTCGCCGGACTGCTGCAGCCGCTGCCCGCGCCAGCCGGCCAGCCCCAGAAGTTGGGTCTGCTGCAAGGCCTCCTCCCGGACGATGAAAGGAGCCTGCCGCGCGACCGCATCGTCGAAGTCCGCGAGGAGCAGCAGGTCGAGACCGTCCAGGCGCGGCGCTCCCACGCGCACCGTCCCCCAGCGGTCGGCGCGCCGCCCGGCAACCTCCCGACCTCGCTCCAGACGCACACGCGCCCCGAGCAGCGTCTCCACCACCGGGGTAAATTGCGTCTCCCCACTTCGATAGCGCGCAAGCCCCACCACCCGCGCGCCCTGCTCGGACCAGGTGCTGACAAATGCGCGCGCCGCCTCATCGCCGTACTCGCTCAGCGGCGCCATCACCCCGACCCGCGCCTTCGGCCAGCGCTCGTGGGCCCAGCGCGCCGCAAACGAGGCCTGCTCCCCCACGCTCAGCCGCGTGCGAAAGGCATAGGGCGATCTCGCTTCCACACCCTCCACGCTGCTCAAGAGGAGCGCGGGGACGCGCGCCTGAGCACTCACCGCTGCGACCAGCCCCGCGCGGCTCGCCCGCAGCGGCCCCACCATCCCCACGACGGCCTCGTTACTCAGCGCATCGCTCAACGCCCGGGCCAGCGCGTCGTTGGCCAGCTCGCTGTCGACGATGATCAGGTGTGCGCCGCTATCTTCGGCAGCCCACCTCATCACTTCGACAAGCTGCTCGCCCACACCGGCCAACTCCCCGGACTGCGGCAGCACCGCCACAACCTGAGCCTCGGTCGGAGCGCTGGCCTGCTGCGCATGGGCGACACCGCAGCACAACGCGATCAGCGTCACACTCCACAGCGCTGCGCCGGCCCTCTTAACGAAAGAGATCACGGACCTTCCCGAGTATCCCCTGGCGCAGCCCACCGCGACGCTCGCTCTCGGCGTCGGCCTGGGCCTCCGGCGAGATCACGCGCACGCGCACATACATGTCGCCCCGGGTCTCGCCCTGGCGCGAGGCAAACCCCTTGCCGCGCAACCTCAAGACACGCCCCTCCTGGGTGCCGGGAGGCAACTTCATGACCACCTCCCCCTCCAGCGTCGCCACATCGATCTTCGCGCCGAGCGAGGCCTGGGTGTAGGTCACCTCCAGGTCGCGATGCACATCGAGCCCGTCGCGCGTAAAGACCGGGTGCGGCCGAAGATGCACCTCCACCAGCAGGTCGCCCGGGCGCGCGCCCGGTTCGCCGGGCTCGCCTTTTCCTTCCCAGCGCAAGGTCTGCCCCTGGTCCACCCCCGCGGGCACGACCATCTCCAGAGTCTCAGCGCTCTGAATGGTGCCCTCGCCACCGCAGACGCGGCAGGGCGTCTCCACCACCCGTCCGCGCCCCTGGCAGCGTTTGCACTCGCGCATCAACGAGAAGAACCCCTGCTGGGAGCGCACCTGACCGCTGCCCTCACAGCTCTCACAGGTGCGCACGCGGGTGCCGGGCTCACCGCCTTTGCCCTCGCAGCGCGCACAGCTGCGACGCCGCGGCACCCGTACCGCGCGCCGACCTCCGGCGTGGGCCTCCTCCAGGCTCAGGTCCAGGCGCACGCGCACATCCGCGCCTCGCCGCGCCCGCG
>NZ_VOSL01000140.1 GCF_007997005.1 Lujinxingia vulgaris
AACGAAGGCGCCGAAGGCGGCGGCTGCGCGGTGGCCGGTGGCGCCGGCTCCACCGGCGCGCTGGTGCTGGCCGCGGCGATGAGCCTGATGCTGGTCAGCCGCCGGCGCCGCCTCGCTATGTAAAGCCAGAAAACCTCCAGGGGGATCCGCCTTTCGTGGGGGATCGGCGTACTTTTTTGCGATGATTCGCAAAAAAGTGTGGCACATGGCTGCGCGCTAAGTGCCTGAAAATGCTGTGAAAATGATCAGGCGCATCGCGCTCCCACCTGAACACCTCTACAAAACCTCTTTACTCGCCGCGCCGCTTTGGGCATCGTCGGGGCACGTCGTACACATCGCATGCGCCAACGCGCATCTCTCTCCGCTCAAGAGCATCACTCAAGGGGGCGAAGTCTTCTGCCGTACTCCCTGCCCTGAGGCCGCGTTGCGCGCGCCGCGATGTCTTCGACGTTTGACTCAAACAACCGCCGGCGGCCTTAACACGCCGGCACCGGGAGCGCCGTAGGCCACTGGAAGTTGGTTGTCGTTGGCCCTGAATCCTGGCTCGACTCAGGAGGTAGGGATGCAACATCACATGAAGGGATGGACGATCTGGATCGCGCTTGTCGCCATGATGTCGATGGCCGCGAGCGGGTGCGGGGATACGCCGACCGACGACACGCCAGTGAACAACGCTGGCGAGGATGCGGGGGATGAGGATACGGGCGACGAAGACGCCGGTGATCCGGGGGATACCGAGGATCCCGAAGATGTTGACGAGCCCGACGAGGATCCCGTCTGTGAGCCGAACGTCTGCGGCGCTGACGCGTGCGGGATGGTCGACAACGGCTGTGGCGAGCAGATGGACTGCGGGGAGTGCGAGGAGGTCTGCGAGCCGACGGTGGCGGAGTGCCCGGCCAACAGCTGTGGTCTGATCGATAACGGGTGTGGGGAGTCGATGTTCTGTGGGGAGTGCAACTGTCTGGATGGGGTTCCTGCCGAGGAGACATGTGGTGTTTGCGGCCTGGGAGCGCGGGTTTGTGGTGAAGGGGAAAACGGTCCGGGAACGTGTGATGAGCCCGGCGTGCCTGGTCTTGTCGACGAAAACTGTCAGGCGATCCTTTACGTGAATCCGGCCGGTGCGGAGGGCAGTGGCGCGCCGGATTCGCCCCGGTCAAATCTTCAGTTGGCGCTCAACGACGCTGAGAGCCGTTTTCCTGCGATTGTGGTGGTCGCAGAGACCACCGAAGAGCAGGCGGTCACTGGCCCCATATTAATTCCAAATGGCGTTGTGGTGTTGGGGGGGTACCGCGCAGCGAATTGGCAGCGTCAGCTTGAAGGTCGAACCCATATTATGACCCCGACGATGGCGGGAGATCTAGAAGGGCTTGTCGCCGCCAACATCACCTCCCCCACTGTGGTTGAAAACTTCAACGTTCGTACCGCGAATGCGACCACCCCGGGTGCCTCCACCATTGGCGTAAAGGTGCAAGACAGCTCAGAACTTACCTTGCGACGTGTTGATGCAATACCTGGGCAGCCGGCCGATGGCAGCCACGGGCAGCAGGGCGCGGCGGGCAATCCGGGGGGGCCTGGTGGAGATGGTTTAATATTTAACATCAGTGGAAATTGGACGAGCCATATGCCAAATGAGGGAAATGGAGATGGTTTCGCAAATCCTGAGTGTGTGGGTTTTGCACAAAATGGAAAAATTGGAGGGCGTGGTTACTTGCTGACTTCGCCGACGGCAACACCATTATTACCTACGGCTGGGACACCAAGTGGAGACTCACTTGGAGGGCAACCTGGAACGTCCTACTCACGAGGCGGACGCGCAGGGCAGCCTGGTGCGACCTCCTCTGAGCATGGTTCTATGGGAGAGTCTGGTGAGGTGGGTGGGTATTTTGAAAATGGTCAATGGCGATCCACCGGGAATGGTCTAACCGGGGGCGATGGCGGACACGGCCAGGGTGGTGCCGGAGGAGGGGGGAGTTGGAAAGCCACATCTTCCAACGTCTATACAGGGTCAGCAGGCGGGGGTGGTGGTTCTGCCGGATGCGGAGGAAAAGGTGGCGAGGGTGGTGGCGCCGGGGGAGCGAGTTTTGGTCTTGTGATCTTGAACTCAACTATAGTCATTGACGAAGGTGATTTTGAAGGTAACGGAGGGGCTAATGGTGGCCATGGAGGTGCTGGAGGGTTGGGTGGTGAAGGTGGCGAGGGAGGCTTCGGCACAACAGAGTATTGTGTTGATTATGATGATTGTCATCCATTTCATAATTTTGGTGGGGGACGTGGTGGCAAAGGCGGCAACGGCGCCAATGGTGGTGCCGGCGGCGGCGGAGCTGGGGGGGATTCGTACGGCGCGTATTGTGCCGAGTCGACGCTCACTCTCGAAGGCGGCTTAAGCCTTGAGGCAGGTGCTGGCGGACTTGGAGGCGTCTCCACCGGCTACAGCGGTCCGGCCGGTCGCTCCATGGAAAGCTTCGGCTGCGACCTCTGACGCCTTCTTGAGCGTCTAGAATCCGCGCGCTGTGCGGCGACCCCCGGGCATCCTGTGATGCCCGGGGGTTTTGTGTTTCCGGGGCGTGGCCAGGGGCGATGCTTCAGGGGGAGCGCTGCAAGATGTTGAAAACGCTCAGAGATCGGGTGGTGCGCTTTTGCAACATCGTGATGCGTCATGTCTGAGGGGTGGGTTTGCTGTCCGCCGGGAGGGGTGTGTTTACCTCTGAGGTGGGCCCGATGGTGGGCCGTGAATCGATGCTGAACGCGATGTTCGGATGGAGGAAAACGATGGGTAAATGGACGACGATGATCAGGGCGTGTGCGGGGATTTCAGCCGCGGCGGTGATGGGATTGGCGGCGACGGCCAGCGCTCAGGATGCGGCGACGGAGGAGTCGGATCGGGGCTACCGGGTGTGGACGGTGGCCGAGCTCGGCTTTAACTCGCCGGTCTACCACAAGATCCAGTTCGGGCGGGATGGCACCTACTTCGACTATGTGGAGGAGGGCGGCCAGGATGTGCTCTTCCCCTTCATGCGTCTGAGCGTGGAGGCGAAGTTCGGCGAGCGCCACAACGTGGTGTTTTTGTACCAACCCCTCGATATTCAGACCCAGGTGCTCACCGAGCGTGAGGTGGTGGCCGACGGGGCGGTCTTTGCCGAGGAGACGCCGCTGAACCTGCGCTACGGGTTCTCGTTTTATCGGGCGAGCTACATGTTCGATCTGATCACGTCAGAGCGCACCGAGCTTGGGGTGGGGGCGTCTTTGCAGATTCGCAACGCGACGATCAGCTTTGAGAGCGGCGACGGCACGCTGCGGCGGGTGCGTCGCGATGTGGGGCCGGTGCCGATCTTGAAGGTGCGCGGGCGCCACACCCTGGAGAATGGCGTGTGGTTCGGCGCCGAGATCGACGGCTTTTATGCGCCGGGCCAATGGGTCAATGGCAGCACCGACACCGAGGTGCTGGGCGCCATCCTCGACGCCAGCGTGCGCGCGGGCCTTGAGGTCACGCCGGAGCTCGACGCCTTCTTGAATGTCCGCTACCTGGGCGGCGGCGCCGACGGGACCTCTTCCAATCAGGATGGTCCGAGTGATGGGTATACCAGGAACTGGCTCAACCTGGTGATCGTGAGCCTGGGCTTCAACTACAACCTCATCTGAGCCGGGTTGCCGCCGGGCGGCGGGTGTGCTCCTCTCGGGGTGTAAAAGGTTGAATAGTCGGCAGAGTGCGGCGTCTTAGAGACATCGGCCCCGACGATGGAACACCTGGCATGAGGAGTAAGCGATGAGCGGCGTGCGCACCCGAGCGATGATGATGTTGATGGCCACGGCTGTCGTGATGACGACGGCCTGTGATGACCGCGCGCGGCAGGAGGGCGAAGAGGGCAATGTGCAGTTCTTCTATCTGCCCGCTGATAACAGCACCGAGTTTGACCGCCCGCTGGCCGTGGGCAGCGGGATGTTGCTCTATCTGGAGGGCATCGACGATCGCCAGGTCGACCGGGTGGTGGAGATGAAGGTTGAGCCCGAGGGGATCTTCGAGGTGAGCGTCTCCCGGGAGTATCCGCACGCGGTGGTGCTTTCGGGGCAGAGCGCGGGTACGGCGCGCTTAAGCGTGGAGGTCGAGGGGGGCGGGGAGCGCTTCAGCGACGCGACGACCTTTAAGGTCGCCGATGTGGCGCGCGCCGAGCTTGCGCACATCTGCGGCTCGACGGCCAACGCGGCCTACCTGGTGGGCACGCCGGTGACGCTGGACTTTCGGCGCTACTCCTCCGGCGGGGATATGCTGGTGGGCTCCACGCGCTCCTGCGGGCTGGAGCTGAGCCCCGAAGAGGTCTCGGGGCGTGGGCGTTGTGATGAGGCGGGTTTTCACCTCTCACCCTTCACCCAGCCCGGAGCGGTGCTGGTGGAGTCGATGATTGCGCCCCACTCCGGGTCGCGCTCGGAGCTGGGCGTGCAGGTGATCACCCCGGACGTGCTCGACTTTGATACGGCCGAAGGCCGCCTGCGCGAGGGCCTCACCGATGAGCTGGTGCTGCGCCCCATCACGCGTCCGCCTCACGGCGACATCTGGCCGGTGTGCAACAACCTCTGGATGAACGTCGAGGTGCTCACCCCGGAGACCTGCCTGGGCCCCGATGGCAGCGTGAACTTTGATGTAGAGCCGTCTGACGAGAACACCGTCTCGCTCAAGGGTGAGGCTCCCGGGGTCTGCGAGATCTCGGTGATTTTGCCGCAGCTCAACGACTACGAGTGGATCTTCGACGCGGTGGTCGATCCCCGCTGAGGTCGCATACCCCCGAGGATCGCCGACGATGACGCTCCACCCGCAAGGGTGGGGCGTTTTTCTGTTCAGGGAGGGACGTGCGGTCGCCTGGCACCCGAACGTCGCAAGAAGATCGAACGCCTGGCACCCGAACGTCGCCAGAAAATCGAGTGCCCGCAGAAGATCGAACGCCTGGCACCCGATCGTCTTGCGTCAGCAGAAGATCGAACGCCTGGCACCCGATCGACGTGGGCGGAACAAGAAACGAAAAAGCCCGCGACGCCGGGGTGGCGAGTCGCGAGCTACGAAGGGGGGGCAGATAAAAAAAGGCCCCGCGTGGATGCTCTCAGGTCTTCTCGGCCCGGCCGAGCCGAATCCACGCGGGGGCGGTGGTGTCAAGATACCACTAGCGTCGCGGCCACCAGCCGCTGAGCGTCTCTCTCGTAGACCCCATCAAGGGGTTTGCCTGGAGCGAGAGAAACGACGCCAGACCGTGGGGGCCTGCTAGCAGGACGCCACCTCACCAGCCGTATGGGTACAGTCACTACTCACTGGATCACCTCCTTTTTGCGGCACGTCGAATGCGCGATTTATCTCGATCGCGAACGCCGTTCCCGGGTGCCGGTCCCGGACCCGACGTCGGGGCGAGTTTTACTCACCGGCTCAAGGGGTTAGCTCGAACCCGAGACTCTCTGAGGAGCCTCGCCATCATCGAAGACTATAACGCGCGGAGAGGGGGGTAATCATTCCGGGGGAGTGAAAAAACATGCACCGGGAGCGGAACGTTTCATTAGCGCTTAGGTCGCGGCGTCGCGTTGGGGCGCGCCGGCGCTGGCCGACGTGACGTTCTTGGGGCATGTGTTAAGTGGTTGAAATATTTAGATAACTTGCGATTCCGTTGCCGGCATCTTCCAGATAATGCTCCAGGCGGAGGTCGGGTCGCGCCTCGGCGCGGCGATCGCGGGCGATGCGAAAGAGGGCGCCCAGGCGTCGGCGTATCACGCGTTCATGACCGCCGACGGCGCGCCAGAGGGTGGCGACCTCGGCCTCGCTCAGCGCGCGGGTCTCCCCGAGCGCCAGCGCCCCAAGCTCGAGCTCGCCCATCCGCGCGCGGTGCAGATGTTGAAGACGGAGATCGAGCGCGCGGGCCATGCGCCGCACCAGGTGTTTGCGCCCCTCGTCGACGACCAGGCCGAGCAGGCTGTGATCCTCAGCGCAGCTCACGACGCGCGCGCTCAGCGCGCGGGCCGGGCCGTCGCGGAGCTCAATGCCCTCCAGGGCGCGCGCGATGCGTGGATCGTCGGGGCGCAGAGGGCCGGGGATGCGCAGGATGTACTCTTTTTCGATGTGAAACTTCGGGTGGAGCAAGAGATGGGCGAGGTCGCCGTCGTCGGTCATGAGCATCAGGCCGGTGGTGTCGCGGTCGAGGCGCCCGACCGGGAAGGTGCCTGCCGGCAGCGCGTCGAGGGTGGGGCCCAGGCAGGGGGCACCCGAGGGAGAGGAGGTCGTCGAGACCACGCCTGTGGGCTTGTGGTGCATGAAGTAGCTCGACGGCGCGCGAGGTTGGAGCAGCTCCTGCTCAAAGAAGACGCGATCGTCGGCGTAGATCAGCGTCTCCGGCCAGGGCTGCGGCGACTCCCAGGGGGCGGGGCGCTCAATGCGCACCGCGTCGTGTTTGAGGCGGCGGTGGATTTCTCGGCGGGGCAGCCCGGTGCAGTCCGCAATAAACTTGTCGAGGCGACGGGGGATCATGGGAGCCAGGAGGCGAAAGAGAGGAGCGGAGGATCGCGCAAAGGAAGCTTGTAGGCGGCGCAAGTTAAGCTTTAGCCTGAAGTTCTGGCAACAACCCCTCAAGGCGTTTGCAGCCGGGGAGCCACCTTTCAGCGTGCATTGATGCGCGTATTAAAAAAACAGGTCTCAGGAAATATGTAAAGTTTTGAATCGTTGTGTAAACTGAAAGCCCGGCCCCGAGCCGGCTGAGCACCATCGTATCCGATCGCATGAGAAGGGGCCGAGGATCGCCCCGACCTGCTCAGCCTTCTGCGCCGGCCCCCGTTCGACATCAGGGAAGTGAAAAGGCACCCCGAGGGGTGTCAGGGCCGCAGTGTGTCTGCGGCGCTGGTGGACCGCTCTGCGCGGTCGTAATGACCACGGTGAGGATGAACGACATGACCGAAGAGGAACAGGTCACCTTTCTGGGTGCGCGCTTTGTGGTGCTGGAGCCGCAATGTGGACCGGAGCGCTTGCAGTGGGTGCGTTTTCCCGAGCGCGAGGGGTTATTGGTCGGGATGGAGGATGAGTCCTCGGGGGTGGAAGAGTCGTCGGGGGTGGAGCTGAGCGAGCCGAGCTTTGCGGAGCTCGGATTGCAGGAGAGCACCGGGCCGAACGACGCGACGGCGGTGCGCCTGATCGAGCGCTTTTTTCCCTCGGAGGCGGTGAGTGAGGCCAGCCGCAGGGAGCGATACCAGCGGGGGAAGACACCGCATACGATCTTTACCTGGTGGGCGCGCAGGCCCTTTGCGGCGGTGTGCGGGGTGGTGGCGACCTCGCTGATTCAGGGAGATGTGAAGACCTCGCAAGTTCGCGATTTGATTAATGATTATTGCCGGGAGGCCGGTCGCGGGTTGAGCAAGTTCGGGGTGGAGCAGCTGATGCGCCAGGGGGAGCAGCGGGTGCTTGATATGTTCAGCGGGGGGGCGACAATACCGCTGGAGGCGGCCTACATCGGCACACGGGCCTACTCGGTGGATAACAATGAGCTGGCGCATTTTATCCAGCTAGCGCTCTTGAACTATTCGCAGGTCGGCGAGGATCTTCCCGAACTTGTGGCGCGGGAGGGGCGCGTGCTGCTTGAGGCGTTGCATGAGGAGACGGCGGCGTTTTTTCCGGCGCGGGACGCCGGGGAGGCCGGTCGCACGATCGCCTATGTGTGGAGCCGCAAGGTGGATTGCCCTCAGTGTGGCGGGGAGCTTTCGTTGTCGAAGCGGCCCTGGCTGGTCAAGCGCAAGGGGCGGCTGACCCATGTGGCCCGGCGCGCCGACGGGGCATCAAAACGCTATTTTGTGGCGTTGCGCGACCACGGCGATCCTCCCGAAGAGGGCTCGGCGTGGGTAGGGCGGCGGGTGGTGTGCCCCTTCTGTGAGACGACGCTGGAGCGCGAGGCGCTGGTGGCGGCGCTGGCTGTGAGCGGCCGCGAGGAGCTCAGCGCGATGGTGCGCTCAACCGGGCGCAGCGCCCGGGGGCATAAGGGTTACGCGCGTGGGGAGGGGGCGCTGCCTGAGGAGGCGGTGCTCGACGAGGCGTTGGCCGGAGATCTTGCGGCGTTGGCCGGGGCGCTACCCGGCGCGGAGCTCCCGGTGTGGTCAGGGGTGACCAACCCTTCGCTCTACGGGCTGGCCAGACATGTGGATCTCTTCAGCAAGCGCCAGCTCGCGGTGCTCGTGCGTTTGTGCCGCCTTCTCGGGGAGCATTACGGGCGTTGGGAGTCGTCCCATGGCACCGAGAAGGCGCGGGCGTTGGCGGCGTTTCTCTCGGCGTTGATCGACCAGCTGGTGGATTGGAACAGCCGGTTGGCGACCTGGATTGCGCAGAACGAGCAGGTCGGCCGCGCGCTCAGCGGGCCGGGCATCCCCATGGTCTGGGACTTTTCGGAGATCGACCCCACCGAGGAGTCGCCGGCGAACCTCTGGGATAAGCTCGATCGCATTGTGCGCGGGCTCAAGAGCGTGCCCGACTTCAAACACGCCCCGGTGGTGCTCAAGTCGGACGCGCGGGAGTTGCCCTTTGAGGACGGGTTCTTTGATGTGGTGGCCACCGATCCGCCCTACTTCGACAACATCCATTATAACGTGCTGGCCGACTGCATCTTTGTGTGGAAGCGCCTGGCGCTGAGCAGGATCTTCCCGGAGGTCTTTGAGGAGGCGATCACCGATCAGAGTCGGGAGCTGACGATGAACCGCCATGAGCATGATTCGGCCCAGCTCGCGCAGCGCTATTACACCCGGGGGATGACCCGGGTGCTTCAGGAGGTGCGCCGGGTGTTGAAGCCGGGGGGGGTGCTCTCGATGATCTTTGCGCACAGCGCGGTGGCGGCCTGGGCTGCGATCGCCCAGGCCTTTGATGAGGCTAACCTGGAGCTTGTGGCCGCATGGCCGATGAGTGTGGAGCGCTCGGAGCGGCCGCGGGCGATGCGCTCGCGGGCGGTGAACACGTCCTTTGTGCTGGTGGGAAAGCGCCGCCAGGCTCAGCCGGTGGAGGTGGCCTGGAGCGAGGTGGAGGCCGCGCTCGTGGCGCGCTTGCTTAACGACTACCAGGCGCTCATGGCCGAGGAGGGGATGGTGGTGGATCAGCTCGGGCGCACGCTCTTTGGCGGGGCGGTGGCGATCCTCTCGCGCGCCGGGCAACCCGTAGAGCAGGGCGTTCCCCTGGGGTGGGAGGCTCGCCTGGAGCGCGCGGCGACCATCGTCGAGGGGATTGTGGAGGGCTTTGAGATGAGCCGACGCTAACGAGGTTTTTCAATCCATACGAGCGATGCGTTTGACCCTGGGTCGAGTTAAGTGTTTGATTTTTAATATGAATTAGCCGCTGTTTTTCGCGCCATTGAGGCTGGCTCAGGCCACAAAAAACCTCCGGCTTGCGGGCCGGAGGTTTCAGATCGGGGAGCGTCACACAGGTTTTACGACGTGTGCCAACGCCACCGAACAGCTGTTCTGATTAAAATCAATGGCCGGCGTTGGCCGTGAACAGGTTCACGGCGCCGAAGGAGAGGGGGGAGGCGTTGACGTTGGTCAGGCCCACCTCGCGCATCAGCTGCGCGAAGGCGTCGGCGGTGGGGAAGGCGGCGATGGACTCCTGGAGGTAGCGGTACTCTTTGCTGCCGGAGATCAGCCCCCCGATGCGCGGGACGACGTGGTGGATGTAGAAGCGTGCCGGGCTTGCCAGCAGGCCCTGGCGAGGCTCGCTGAGCTCCAGGATGACGATGCGGCCGCCGGGGCGCGCGACGCGGTTCATCTCCTGGAGGGCCTTGCGGCGGTCGGGGACGTTGCGGATGCCAAAGGAGATGGCCACGCCGTCGAAGCTGTCGTCTTCAAAGGGGAGATCCTGGGCGTCGCCGAGCACAAGCTCCACGCGGCCCTCGAGGTTGGCTTTGGAGACTTTGACGCGGCCATTGGCCAGCATCTCGGCGCTGGGGTCGAGGCCGACCACATCGAGATCGCGGTGGCGTTTGGCGCTGGCGATCGCCAGGTCGGCGGTGCCGGTGGCCAGGTCTAAGAAACGCGCGCCTTCGGGGAGCTGCAGGGCCTTGACGGCCTTGTTGCGCCAGTAGCCGTCCTGGCCGAGCGAGATGATGCGGTTGAGCAGGTCGTAGCGCTCGGCGATGGCGTCGAAGAAGCGGCCGTCGCCCCCGTCGATCTTCTTGATGGCGGCGTCGTCAGTCGAGATGGGTTCGGTGGTAGACACAATTACTCCTCAATCGCATGGGCGGACCAGGGGATGCGGGCTTTGAGCTCGGGGGCGCGGCTTCGTGCCAGGGGCACACCGGTGGATTCGTCGCCCAGGAGCAGACGGTACGTCCCGGCTCCGGTGGGGGCAATAACCGAGATGGCGCTCAGGCGCACGATGAAGCTTCGGTGCGAGCGAAAAAAGTGGTCTGCGGGCAGGTTTTCTTCCAGAAACTTCAGGCTGAAATCGGTCAGGTAGCCGCCTTTTTCGGTGTGTACGGTGGCGAAACCCTCGTCGGCTTCGATCCAGACGATGTCGTCCACAGGGATAACCCGGTAGCTGCCGTGTTCTTCCACCGAGATGCGGGTCAGCGGGGAGGTTGCGGGGGCGGGGGCCGTCTCGTGAGCCTCACTGGCCTCGGAGGTCGGGGCCGCAACCCCTTGATGTTGGCGGCGCTCGGCGCGTTCGATGGCGTGTTGCAAGCGCGAGAGGCGCACCGGTTTGAGCAGGTAATCGGCGGCGTCGAGGGCAAAGGCGTCGACGGCGTGGGCGTCGTAGGCGGTGACGAAGATGAGGATGGGGGCCTCGTCGCCCAGCCTGTCGCGCCAGAGCTGGGCCAGGCGCACGCCGTTTAAGCCGGGCATGTCGATGTCGAGGAAGACCACGTCGACCGGGGGGCCGCTCTCCAGGCGCTCCAACGCGGCTTTTGCGCTCTCAGCCTGGTCGGCGGCGGAGATCTGCGGGCATTGCTCCAGCAGCCAGAGCAGCTCTTCGCGGGCGGGGAGCTCGTCGTCGATGACCAGGGCGCGCATAGGCAAACGTCGGGGAAGAAGGCGGTTTGGGCGCTTAAGGCTCCACGACCTCGCGCAGCTTCTTTCGGACGTGGTCGCCCAGGCGAGTGCGGGGAGGGGGGGAGGCGTGGCGCGGGATGGTGATGGTGGCGACGGTGCCTTCGGCGTCGTCGCGGCGTTGCAGGCTAAGGGAAGCCTGTCCGTTATAAAAGCGTGAGAGGCGCTCGACGACATTGGTCAGTCCGACGCCGCGGCGGGAGGCGCGTGTGTGCTCAGCCGGAGCGGGGCGCCAGGGTGTGGCCGGTGGCGAGGGGCCGTCGTCGAGGACGCGGATGTGCAGGTGGGCGGGGGCGGCCTCAAGCTCCACGCGCACGTTGACGCGGCCCTGGCGGGCGGCGTGGCGGAAGGCGTTTTCGACCAGGGGCTGCACGATCAGCGGCGGCACGCGCACCTCATCGAGCACCTCCGGCGCCTCCCCCTCATCGATCTCAAAATGCAGGCCCTCGCCGAAGCGCGCGCGCTCCAGATCGACGTAGCGCCGAAGTTGCACGAGCTCCTCATTGAGGGTGGTCTGATCGGCGTCGTTGGCCAGGGTGTAGCGCAGGAACTCGGCCAGATCGAGGGTCAGCTCGCGGGCGCGCGGCGCGTCGGTGCGAATCAGGTAGGAGAGGGTGTTGAGCAGGTTGAACAAAAAATGCGGCTTGAGCTGGTACTGCAGGGCCTCCAGGCGCGCGTCGCGGGCGATGGCGCGGGAGGTGGTGGCGTCGCGGCGCGCGTGCTCCAGCTCGCGCACCACGCTGAGCATGCCCATAAAGAGCAGGATGCCCACGGCGTTGGCGGCGATCTTGGCGCTGTGCAGCGGGATGCGCTCGACGTGAAAGGTGGCCGTGGCGGTGTCGACCCAGCCTAAGATGGCACCCAGCCCGGCGTGGTGGATGGCCTGAATGGCGATGGCGCCCAGGGCCACCGAGGCCATCGCCGTGCCGAAGCGGCGGCTCCAGAGGCCGGCCAGCGCGCCCTCGAGCAGGCTTGCGGCAAAGACCAGCCCGAAGAAGTGGGAGGGGACCTCCATCGCATAAAAGACCCCGGCGGCCGCGCCCACCGCCAGCCCCACCCACACGCCACCCAGGTATCCGGCGAGTATGACGCCGACCGAGCGGATGTTGAACTGCATCCCGTCGATCTCAAAGCCCAGAAAGCTCCCCCAGATCGCAAGCCCGCTGAGCAGCAGCACCAGCAACAGGCGCCGACGCACAGACGCCTCGGCGCCGCGCTGGCTGAGCCAGACCTCCGCCGGGCGAAGCAGCATCAGCGAGAGGGCCAGGGCGACGAGCACCGAGACCTTCTCAAGCAGGTTTAAGACCAGGTGCAGCGCTTCCATAACAACGTCTGGGGGGTCGCGGCCGGAGGGCGAAAATCGAGGCAAGAAACACGAGAGGCAACGCCCCACCTAAGGGGGTTGCCTCTCGCGGTTGGCATCCACCACTGTGCCGGTCTTGAGACAAGATTTAGAAACCCTGGTAATCACCAGGTGGGGGCAGTAGGTAACACTCCTTGAACGTCCTCGCCGACTCAATTGCCGAGAGGCATGCTCGCGTCATGTCAGTGACCGCTCCCGTGTCTCTGCTTACGGGGTTTCAATAGAATCGCGTCTCGCACGAACACGGCAGAGTGCCAAGTTGGGGAACTCAAGCCACCGCCAATGTTAGGTGCCGGTGGGGAGTGGGGCAAGCGGAGAGTGTGAATCGATCGCTTCGTTACATGCTCGCCACCGAGTTCTCGGGGGTAGAACGGTAAGAGCGTGGGGGTATTCCAGAAAGGCGGGTGGTTAGGTGGTTGTGTGGTTGTGTGGTTGTGGGGCGCCGGGGGTTTGCGATGCTGGTCGATTCGTGAGGGCGGCCGGGGGTTCGCGTGTTGTGGTTAGGTGGTTGGGTGGTTGTGTGGTTGTGGGGCGCCGGGGGTTTGCGATGCTGGTCGATTCGTGAGGGCGTCCGGGGGGTCACGAGTACGAGATCGAGCCCGAGATCGAGATCGAGATCCAGATCGAGCCCGAGATCGAGCCCGAGATCGAGCCCGAGATCGAGCCCGAGATCGAGATCGAGCCCGACCCCGTCCCTCAAAAAGGCACCTCATCTTCCCCGATCTCCCAATGATCACACGCCACAGCCCGCAACCGCGCCACGTACTCCGCATCGCCCAAACGCTCCGCAAGCGGCGCGGGGATGGCGTTGTCTTTCGGATACCCGTACTGCTCGCAGGCTCGCTCCTGATCGACCCAGTGGGTCAGCAGCAAAATATCTTCAGCGAGCGCTTCATCCACCCCGAAGATCGCCTGGATCAGCGTAACGGGATCGGGCTCATCGCTCATGGCTCACCTGGAGCGACGGGCAGCCCGCCCACCAGCAGATCGAGCTCGTCGAAGACGATCTTCTCGTCGACGGTGCACAGCTCCCTAAACCGCGCGTACGCAACCTCATCAACCTCGTCGGTGCGCTGGGACTCCCAGGCCTGGCGGCTCTGCCAGCGGGAGATGGCGGTGGCGACGATCCACTCCGGGGCCTGTTCCGGGGTTGCGTCGTCGGGATCGGGGGCGTCGACGAGCAGCACGCTCTCTAAGGTCTGGTGGCCGGCGCGGGCGTGGGCCTGGACGACGGCGCGCCAGGCTTTTTGAAGTTCGAGAAGGTCGCCGGGGCGGCAGCGGAGTTTGTAGAGGACGCGGATTGTGGACATCGCAGGCACCGAAGGTCGGGCAGTAAACACATGAGAGTGAGGCTGAGGATCAGGGGCAGTCGCAGCTCAAGCATTCGCGGGTGGAGGTGGTGCCGCAGCGCTCCAGAAGCTCCTGGCGCAGGGCTTTGCGGGCGCGGTGCAGGCGCACAGACGCGTTGGTGTCGCTGATACCCAGGGCATCGGCGGCGTCTTGTACGGCTTCGTCGTTGAGGACGACACGGGTGAGGATCTCGGCGTAGGCCGGGGAGAGATCTTCGAGCGCGTCGATGCCGCAGGCGCAGGTCGCTGCGATGGCGTCTGGCGAGGGGTGGGGGGCGGGCAGGGGCTCAACGGCCAGGCGGCGGCGTTTGTGGGCGTCGCGGCTCATGCGGCGGAGCTGGTCGATGGCCTGGCGGCGCACGATGGTGGCGAACCAACCTTCGAGCTTTTCGGGATCGTCGAGGGTGTGAAGCTGCTCGGCCGCGCGCACCAGGGCCTGCTGGACAGCGTCCTCGGCGTCGGCGCGCGCCTGCAGGCTGCGCGCGGCCAGCCCCACCCAGCGCTCCCAGTGGCGCATCAGCTCGGCGATGGCTCCGTCGGGGTGGTGTGTCATGGGATGACTCCGGGTGGTTGTTTCCATCAGCTCAGTCGAATCAGCAGCAGCTTGTTGGCGAGGTGGGCTGATTATCGGCGCAGCCGCACTCCGGGGGGCAGTCGCAGTCGGGGCCGCACTGGCAGGTCTCACCGCAGCAGCAGCCGCCTTCGACGACGGGTTGGCCACAATCACACGAGGAGCAGCAGGTTTTTTCGTTCAGGTCCGTCATGGTCTTCTCCGGGGCTTTTCGATGGGAGGATCAGGCCCAGACTCGTGTCGGGCCTCTTTTGAAGGCTCGTCGGTGGCCTTCATAGAGAAGACGGGGTGTTCGCCTGAGATCTTACAGGTGAAGGGATGATTTTCTGCCCGCTGCGGGGGGATGTGTCCGACCGTGGGACGGACATCGGTCAGTATTTATGCGGGTCATGTCCGTCCCACGGTCGGTCACTATGGGCGACCATCACCCTAATTTAATGACCTCGCCGACCTCCCAGTCGACGCCAAAGTAGGCGCCAAGCGTCGCGCCGATGTCGGCAAAGGAGGCGCGGGTGCCCAGCGGGCGGCCCGGCTCGGTGCGGCCTTTTTCGACGATGAGCAGGGGCACGTACTCGCGGGTGTGGTCGGTGCCCGGGTAGGTGGGGTCGTTGCCGTGGTCGGCGGTGATGATGAGCAGATCGCCCTCGTCGAGCGCCTCGATGATCGAGGGCAGCTGGCGGTCGAACGCCATCAGGGCGTCGGCGTAGCCGCGGGGGTTGCGGCGGTGGCCGTAGAGGGCGTCGAAGTCGACGAGGTTTGTGAAGATCAGCCCTTTGCGATCGCCGATGCACGCGATGGTGAGCTCGACGCCGTGGTCGTTGGATGTGCTCTTGAGCTCGTCGCTTAAGCCCTGGTGGGCGTAGATGTTGCCGATCTTGCCGATGCCGGTGGTGCGGATGCCGGCGGCCTGCAGGCGGTCGAGCACCGTCTCGGAGGGGGGCGGGAAGGTAAAATCTTTGCGGTTGGCGGTGCGCTTAAAGTTCGGAAACTCGCCGACGAAGGGGCGAGCGATGACGCGGGACTGGCCGCGGGGGATGACGATGTCGTAGGCGATCTCGCACCACTTATAGAGGGTCTCCAGCGGCACGACGTCTTCGTGGGCGGCGATCTGGAAGACGGGGTCGGCAGAGGTGTAGACGATGGGCTTGCCGGTCTTGATGTGCTCCTGGCCGAGCTCTTCAATGATCACGGTGCCGCTGGCGGCGCGGTTTCCCAGCACGCCGGGGACGCCCGTTTTTTCGATGAACGCCTGGATGATGTCGTCGGTGAAACCATCAGGGAAGGTGCGAAAAGGCTCGTCGGGGATGATGCCCACGAACTCCCAGTGGCCGGTGGCGGTGTCTTTGCCGTGGGCCTTTTCGGCCATGCGGCCGTAGTGGGCCGAGGGGGCGTCGACCGGCGAGATCTGCGGGATGCCCTCGATGTTGCCCAGGCCCAGCGCGCGCATGTTGGGCATGTCAAAGTCGCTGATGGCCTCGGCGATATGCCCCAGCGTATGCGAGCCGACGTCGCCATAATCGGCCGCGTCGGGCAGCTCGCCAACGCCCACAGAGTCCAGAACGATGAGAACGGCGCGTTTTTCCAGAGAGGGAGGCTGGGTCATGATCTTGTCCCGGGGGTTGAGGTTGGGGTATCCCGGCGCTGCTGAAAGTTCGAGAGCGGGGCCTGCGCGCCCAACTTAGCGCGCAGGCTAAGCGATGGCCAGAGGGTCGTCTGCGGAGCGCGCAGACCTGATGGGATGTTTTATGAAGGTGGTTGTGATGCGAAGGTTCGTGGTGGTGTGGGTGGCGCTGGTGGTGCTGGGGTGGAGCGGGGCGCTGAGTGCTCAGGAGAGCCTGGAGCGCCGCGTCTACCAGGGCCCGGAGACGGGGCTTCTTCGGGGCGACGCGTTTTATTACGAGGGCGACTATTACCGCGCGCTGACCGCCTACAAAGACTTTCTGCGCGAGGCCCCCGATGACCGGCGCGCGGAGCGGGTGCGCCTGAAGATGGCCTGGGTCTATTTCAATGTGGGGGAGCACGGGGAGGCGGCGCGTCAGCTCGAGCGGCTTGCTGCCGAGGCCGACGACGTCATCGTGGGGTGGTGGGCGCGTTATTATTACGGGCAGGTGGCCCTGGCCTCGGATCGGCGTCCGCTGGCCCAGCGCGCTTTTGAGGAGGTGATCACCACCTGTGAGCCCTATGTGGCGCGGGTGGGGGAGCCCACCGACGATCCGGAGATCCGCGAGTGCCTGGAGCTTTCCAGCGCCGCGACCCTGGGGCTGGCGCGTCTGGAGGCGGTACGCCACGACTTTGACGCCGCCAGCCGCCGGCTGCGCGCGATGCCCGGGGTGAGTCCGCTGGCCGGGGACGCCGCCGAGATCGCCGATCTCGTTGAAGGGCTCAAGATTCCCCGAAAAAGCCCGGCGCTGGCTGGCGTGCTCTCGATCGTGCCGGGGCTGGGGCATGTGTACCTGGGGCAGTACGGGAGCGCCTTTGTGGCGTTTTTGTGGAACGGCGCCTTTATCTACGCCATCGTCGACTCGGTGCTGGCCGGGCGCTACGGGCAGGCCGTGCTCATCGGGCTTGTGGAGTCGATCTGGTACGGGGGCACGATCTTTGGCGCGGTGGGCGGCGCGCACCGCTTTAACCGCGACGCGATGCGGGTGGTGGAAGACGGGCTGCGCCGCGATCTTCTCGAGCTCTATCGCGATGAGCCCTGGCCGGCGCGTTTCCCGGCGCATCCGGCCTATCTGGAGCTGTCGATTCCCTTTTGATGCCCAAAAGGTGAGATCGGCGGTCGGGGAGGCGTTTTGGGTTTCCAAAACACGCGATCGGCGGTCGGGGAGGCGTTTTGGGTTTCCAAAACACGAGGGCGGCGGTCGGGCACGCGTTTTGGATTTCCAAAACACGCGATCGGCGGCCGGGCAGACGTTCTAGGGTTTCCAAAACACGAGGGCGGCGGTCGGGCCCGCGTTTTGGGTTTCCAAACTATGAGAGCGACGGTCGCTGACGCGATTAAAAGCAACGAAGGGCCGAGCTCGGCGGCCGGGCAGACGTTCTAGGGTTTCCAAAACACGAGGGCGGCGGTCGGGCACGCGTTTTGAGTTGGGGAGTGGCGAGCGCGGGGGGCGGGCACGCGTTTTGAGCCGTGGAGGAGCAAGCACGGCGGTCGGGGAGGCGTTTTGAGCAAACGTATCAGTTTGAGGCGGAGCGGCCGTTAAAAGCGATCGCATAGTCGTAATCGACGGCGATGCGGTCGAGGCCGCAGCGGTCGACGGCGTAGGCCGCCTCGGGGGCGCAGGTGGAGGAGAGGAGGCCGTCTTGCTGGCAGGCAGCGACGTCTCGGCCACACGCGTAGTAGTCGAGAAAGGCGTCGCCGCACGCCAGTCCCTCGCGGCCGTCGAGCTCGCCGAGCGTGAGGAGCTCTCGGGCGACCCAGCCCTGGCAGAAGTCGGCCGGGGCGTCGTCGTAGCAGGAGGCGATCTGCCGGGCGCAGAAGTCGTGCAGGACCTCCTGGGGGAGCTCGTCGCCGTGGCAGGCGCTCGTCATGACGAGCAGGGCGGAGCTCAGGATGAACCATGGTGAATGCATGGGCAGCTTCATGGGGCGTTTCCGTGGGTCAGCAGGGGGGAAGCTCGATACGCTGGCGAGTGCTTGACGGTGATCTCAAAACGCCAGCCCCAGGGCCAGGGACGCGCTGATCTGGCGGGAGTTGACGAGACGCGAATAGAAGACGTCGGCATGGGTGGACGTGTACTGGACGTTGAAGGGGCGCAGCTCGGCGAACATGCAGATGGGCTCGCAGCGGGCGACGCGCAGGCCGGTGGGCGCGAGTTCGACGCCGAGGCCGAGGCCCGCATTGGTGCGCGAATAGCTCGCGTTGAGGCCGAGGCGGGGGCCCAGCAAAAAGAGGTTCAGGTTGGGGGAGGGGGAGCCGAGGTGCAGGCCGCCCAGGGGGTTGAGGGTGGCGCCTACATAGAAGAGCGGGCCTTCCCAGTCGCGGACGTTGAGCGGGGTGACCGAGGTGATGCCGGCATGTATGCCGAAACGCTGGCCTGTGACGTAGATGCGCAGGGAGGGATCGTAGCCGTAAAAGCGTCCGCCGACGGCGGAGGCGGCCATGGCGGGCTCGACGAACACCGCCAGGCTTGGGGGGCGCTCCGGGGGCGGGGTGTCGCGCGTTGAGGGGAGGTGCCAGGGGACGCTTTCGTCGTGCTGGGCCTGTGCGAGCGTCGGCAGGAGCAGACCCGTGAGCACGCCAAGGAGAGCGAGCGTAGGGAGGGTGCGGGTTGGGTTAGTCACCGGGCACCTCCGGGGCTTCGGGAGGAGGCTGGTCGCCGGGCGTCTCTTCGCTGGTGGGTTCTGCGCGCGCGCCAAAGTGTTGGACGGCGTCGTCGACGAGGGTTTGCACCATGGAGAGTTGGCGGCGCTCGCGGGGGTTGAGGGGGAGAGGCTCCGGGGGCGTTTCGGGTGTTGCTGGCGAGGCAGCGGAGCTCCGGGGGCCGGGTGGCGAGCCTACGAGCTGCGATGCTTCGGAGTTTTTGGGAGGTTGGGCGGAGCGTGGAGGTGGGGCGGCCGCCGGCGCGGACGTCTGGGCGACTTTCCGGGCGTCGACGTCTTCGGGGAGCACGCTCCAGGTTTCGTTGTGGGCGGTGGCGAAGAGAAAACGGCGCCGGAGGTTGGGAGCGACCCCGTCGTTGGCAAGCTCGCTGAGGGAGCGGCGGTAGGACCAGAGGGGCTCTTCGTCGGGGAGGGTCAAGGCGCGCAGATCGAGGGAGGCGGTGAGCACCTCGGCGTTGGCGGTTTTTTGGAGTTCCGGGGCGATGCGGCGCATGACCCGCGCGTCCCAGGCTCGGTAGTGCAGGAAGGTGAACTGCGGGGGGCGAAGCGCGTCGCCGCGGGCGTTGGAGTGGTAATAATCGATGGTGACGTCGCGGGCGTCGCGCAGAGGCGTGATGGGCGTTTCGAGGCGGTGAACGCGAAAAAGCACCTGCGCGCCGAGCCTGGTGGCGGCTTCTACGGCCGGGGTCTCGTAACCCGCGAGCATGGCGTGGGTGACGACGCGGTAGCCAGCCCGGGTGAAGGCGTCTTCGAGTTCCAGGAGGTAGCGCGCGCATTCGGGGTGGAGTGGGTTTTGTCCACCTTCGGTGTCTTCGTCGGCGATAGTTTCGGCGATATTTTCAGCGTCTGTTTCGGCGTCGGCGGTGCATCCGGAGCTGGCGAGGATGGCGAGGGTGGTGAGCCGGGGACGGAGCTCGTCGTAGCGGGGTGTGGCGTCGATTTCGGAGCCTGAATCTGCGGGGAGATCAGCCTCGGCGGAGAGGTCGGCGCGCAGGTAGATGACTTCCATCGGGTCGCAGACGGGCAGGGCAGGGGCGCAGGCATTGAGCGCCAGGCAAGCGAGGGAGAGCGCGAGCGGGGCGCGTGTCCGGCGGAGTGTGGAGCGAGAGCGGAAGGCCACCAGAGGTCCTCAGGGCGAAGATGTCGGGGTGTGCGTTTTGGATCGTGGGGGGAAAAGTGAAGCAGGGAGCGTGCCAGTGTCGGGATTGATCTCGTGCTGGGTCTCGAACTCGATCTCGGGCTCGATCTCGATCTCGGGCTCGATCTCGAACTCGATCTCGGGCTCGATCTCGAACTCGGGCTCGATCTCAATCTCGATCTCGGGCTCGATCTCGGGCTCGATCTCGATCTCGATCTCGGGCTGGATCTCGATCTCGGGCTTGATCTCGGGCTCGATCTCGATCTCGATCTCGGGCTCGATCTCGATCTCGGGCTCGATCTCGATCTCGGGCTGGATCTCGATCTCGGGCTCGATCTCGATCTCGGGCTCGATCTCGATCTCGGGCTCGATCTCGATCTGGATCTCGAACTCGAACTCGAACTCGAACTCGAACTCGATCTCGAACTCGATCTCGAACTCGATCTCGAACTCGATCTGGATCTCGAACTCGATCTCGGGCTCGATCTCGGGCTCGATCTCGAACTCGAACTCGAACTCGAACTCGAACTCGAACTCGAACTCGAACTCGATCTGGATCTCGAACTCGAACTCGAACTCGAACTCGTGAACCGCCCAACGCACTCACGAATCGACCCAGATCGCGAACCTCGGCGCGCCACAACCACCCAACCACCCAACCACCCAACCACAAAGCAAACCGCCCAACGAACTCACGAATCGACCCACATCGCGAACCCGTGCGCGCCACAACCACCCAACCCCAAAGCAAACCTCCCAACGCACTCACGAATCGACCCAGATCGCGAACCTCGGCGCCCCACAACCACCCAACCACCCAACCCCCCAACCCCAAAGCAAACCGCCCAACGCACTCACGAATCGACCCACATCGCGAACCCGTGCGGCCCACATGGCGAACCCGTGCGCATGAGTGAGGACTGGGAGGCGTGCATCCCGCGCGCGGAGGTGGCAGATTCGGGGGGAAGGGCGGCGGTGCGTGGGCGTTTTTGGGGCGCTAAGTCCTTACACTGATTGAAAAATCGGCGTTTGATGCGCGGCGTGTTGAGGCGTAGGCTGCGGGCGATAGAGGCATGAGCGCGCCGGAACTGGCAGCGATGAAGGCGCGAAAACGAAGGCAATGGTATGGCGAGCAAGTTTCGAAATCGGCTGGAGCGGCTGCATGACGCCCACCAGCGGGGGCGCGAGAGTCAGTCGGGGCCCAGCGGGGTGTTTGAGGCCGGGGCGCCGGGTGAGGGGGAGGTGCGGCAGGTCAAAGGGAGCGACGCGGATTCGGGTGGTTTCGATGATGCGGGTGCGGGCGCCGCGAGGCCTTCGGGGTCGATCGTGCGCAAAGCGTCGTCGACGAGAGCGTCGCGGGGAGGGGGGGGCGCGCGTCGGAGGAGCTCCGGTGGGGCGCGGTCGGCAGCATCGACACAGGGAGCGGCATCGGCACCGACACGCGCTGGCTACACTCGCGACACGCGAAGCTCCCTGACTGAAAATAACCTGACTGAAAAAAGCTGGGGGCAGTGGGGGGCGCAGAAGCAGGGGGAGTTCTGGGTGTTGCGCGAGGAGGTCGCTCCGGAGGAGGTGCACGGAAACTACAGCGTGGGGCAGTGCCGGGAGGTGGACCATCGTCTGATCTCCAGAGTCGACCCGGGTTGCCCGGGGGTGCGGCCGGAGGGGTTGCTTTATATGGACACCGAGACCAGCGGGCTGGGGCAGGGGGCGCTGGCGTTTTGTGTGGGCATCGGGTTCTGGCAGAACGAAACCTTTGTGGTGGAGCAGCTTTTGCTCGAGAGCAGCGACCCGGCCGGGGAGCGGGCGATGCTGGCGTATTTCGCAGAGATGCTGCGGGAGCGGCATATGCTGGTGACCTTTAACGGGCGGCGTTTTGACGTGCCGCTGCTCGCGCGCCGTTACGCGCGCCATCAGATGAGCGATCCTTTCGGGGGGCGACAGCATCTGGATCTATTGCCGACGGCCCGGCGGCATTTTGTGGGGCGAAAGCGCTACAAGCTCTCCAGCCTGGAGGAGGATGTTTTAAATTTTCACCGGGTGGATGACGTGCCGGGGCGCGAGATTCCGGCGTTGTGGCAGCGTTTCGAGCGGGGGGAGGCGGTGCCGAAGATGGCGGGCATGCTGGAGCATAATCGCCACGATATCGTCTCGATGGCGGCGCTGCTGGCCGCGCAGATCGAAGCGGTGGGCGGTTTTTCAACGAGTTCGACGAGGGGGGCTTCGGCGGGGACTTCGTCGGTGCGGGGCGTTTCGGGGGCAGTGAGCAGGGCGGAGCGTGGGTCGCAGAGCGCGGGCGACGAGGCGTTTGGCCGGGCGTCGTCGGGGGGCTCCAGGGTCAGTGAAGTGGCGAGTCGGCTGGAGCGGACGTATCGGCTGAGGTCGAGTTTTTCGGAGAGCTCGGGGAGGCGTTCGGATGGGGCAGGCTTGAGCGCCGAGAGGCCGGAGGGGCGCGCGGACGCTGGCGATGGTGCGACCGTGGGTCGGACAACGGGGCGCGATTTCGGGGCAAAAAGGGCGACCGAGGGGCGGGCGTCGGCGTCGGAAAGGACGGACAATTATGGGAGCCCGGGGTCGGGCGAAAGTGAGGATCCGAATCTGAAGGAGAGGGTGCGCTCGTTGAGGGCGGCGGCGCGCGCGATGATCGACGCGCAGCTCTTTCATCAGGCCGCGCCCACGCTTTTTGAGCTCGTGGCGCTGGCGCCCGACGATCGGTTCGGGCTGCAGATGCTCGCGCGCTACTACCGCCAGGCCGGTGAGACGCAGCTTGCCGAGGTGATGGAGGCGCGCTTTCGGAGCGCCGGCGGTGGTTGATCTTTTCGATGATTTTGCCAGGCGTTTTGCGTTGAGGTGCATCGGATGTGATTTTTTGTAAATCGTCTAAATGCCTTCAAATACGGGCGTTTCGGGGCTTTAGGTCCATTTGATACGCCTATTTCGATCATTTATGCCTTCGATTTTTGGGGCAGTGGGGGCTATAACCCTCCAACAGTGAAGTGAACCTCTGTCGCGCGGTGGGAGCTACTTATGTTGCATGTGTTTCAATCCGATCGGGTCGAAGATCTGGTCGATGGTCTGGTCAAGCAGCTGGAGGCCACCTCCCCTACCGAGCCGGTGGCGCGGGCGTTTTTTGAGCATCGCCTGGTGGTGCCCAACGCCAACCTCAAGACCTATCTGAGCTTTGAGATCGCCTCGAAGCGCGGGGTGGCGAGCGGTCTGCGCGTGGAGACGATGGAGACCTTTCTGGAGAGTCTCATCCCGCGTGACGACCAGGGGGAGCCGGTGGCGCAGATCGCGGCCTCGGCTACGGTGGAGCGCCTGCTCATTGAGCTGTTGAGCGATGAGGCTCTGCTGGGCGCGGCGGATATGGAGCCGGTGCGGGCGTTTTTGATGGCTGCGGGCCAGGGGGATGACGCCGCGTTGCAGCTGGAGCGCCGGCGTTATCAGCTCGCCAGGCGCCTGGCGTCGCTCTTTCGGGAGTACGGGTTTTCGCGTCGCGATATGCTCGATGCCTGGCGGGCTGGCGAGTGCCTGGTGGAGGATGCGTCGACCTACGCGGCGACCGAGCGCTGGCAGCGGCGTCTGTGGCGCGCGCTCTTTTTGCCCGGCGGCGCGCTGGAGCAGGCCGCCGGGGAGGGGCCGCCGCTTGTGGCGCTCACCGACCTGATGACGCGCTTTACCCCCGATCAGCTGAACATGCCCGAGGTGGTTCACCTGGTGGGGTTTTCGTACCTGCCGCCCTTTTTCCGCGATGTGTTTGCGCCGCTCTGGGACGATGAGGTGCACCAGGCGGCCTTTTATGTGCTCTCACCCTGCCTGGAGGCCTGGGGCACGGTGGTGATGGCCGACGACGATCCGCTGATGGAGGCCAGCGAGGAGAGCGAGCTGATGAGCGGCGACGAGCTGCCCCTGGCGCTGACGCTGTGGGGCGGTCCGGGCCGCGACTTTCACCGCATGCTGCTGGACTTAAGCGAGGGGGATATTCAGACGATCGCCACGCGGGGCGACCGCCCTGACGACACCCTCTTGCAGCGCCTGCAGCGGGTGATCCGCGACCGCGCCGACGCCCGTCAGGTGCGCGAGGAGTCCGAGCCGATCGAGGAGCTGCGCAGCGTGCGTTTTCTGGATTGCCCGAGCATCCAGCGCGAGTGCGAGATCATCGCCAGTGAGATCTGGGAGCTTGTGACTCGCCGCGACGATCTTCGATTTAATGACATCGCCGTGGTCGTGCAGCCCGGGCAGCGCGAGATGTACCAGACGCATCTTCGCGCCGCGTTCGAGCAGACCCACGGCATCCCGCATAACGTCATCGACATCGACGCCTCGCTCAGCTCGCCAGTGCTCGATGCGGCGCGCCAGCTCTTTGAGCTGCCGCTGGGGAGCTTTAAGCGCAGCGAGCTGCTGAAGATCCTGGTGCATCCGGCGGTCGTCGCCACGCGCCACGGGGCCGACGCGCGCCAGTGGGCGCGCTGGTGCGATGAGCTTCATATTTTTCACGGCGCCGACCGCAGTGACCATCAAAACACCTACATCCGCCACGATCGCTACAACTGGCAGCAGGGCCTCGATCGCCTCGTGCTCGGCAGCTTCATGACCCAGCCCGATGCCACGCACGCCAGGCCCATGACCCTGGCCGGATCGCCCTACCTGCCGCTGGAGACCGGGCATGGCGAAGCGGAGCAGGTCGCGGTGTTTGTGGAGCTTGCGCAGTCGTTGATCGTGCGCTCGCGGGAGGTTCGCGACGATCGGCGTCCGCTGGGGGCGTGGATGGCGCATTTTAAGGCGATGATCAGCGACTTTATCGGGACGCAGCAACGCAGCGATGAGCGCGCGCTTTTGCGACTTCATGGCGAGCTCTCGCGCATCGCCCGGGCCGACCGCTGCCCCGATGCGCCGGTGGGCTATCGCACGGCGTATGATTTTGCGATGAGCGCGCTGAGCAGCCTCGAAGACAGCTTTGGTAAGTACCTGGCCGACGGCGTGGTCGTCTCGTCCTTTAAGCCGATGCGGCCGATCCCCTTCGAGGTGGTCTTTGTGACGGGGCTCGGCCAGGGGAACTTCCCGGCGCCCACCCCGCCCGACTCGCTGGATCTGCGCGAGGATAAGCGGCGTTTGAGCGATGTGCGCCCGCGCGACCAGGATTTCTACATGTTCCTGGAGACGCTGATGTCGACGCGCGCCGAGATGGTGCTCTCCTGGGTGGGGCGAGATGCGCAGACGGGCGACAGGCTGGAGCCGGCCTCGGTGGTGCTGGCGTTGCAGGAGATGGCCGAGGCGCTGGAGGGGCGCGAGCGGGTTCAGGCGCGCGTGGTGCGCCATCCGCTGCGGCGTTACGACGCGGCGTATTTTCCCAAAATCTTGCCTGCCGACGAGGGCGCCGCGACCGCGTCGTTGCCCAATCACCACCGCGAGGCCCTGGCCGAGGCGGTGGTGCGGCGAAACCGGCTGGCGCTCGACGCGAAGCTGCCTACGGGCTACCGCCCCTCGATGGTGCAGCTGGCGGAGGGGGCGCGGAAGAAGTCCGAGGGCTCCTACGACGAGCTCGTCGCGTTGACCCGCTGGAGCGAGCCGCACCAGGAGGTGGACGCCACGGAGCGTCGGCGCGTGGTGCTGCAGCTTCGGGATCTGAGCCGCTTTCTCAAGTGCCCGCTGCAGGGCTCAGCGCGCACGCGGCTGCGTATTTACGACGAAGACACCGACGACCTGATTGACGCCGAGGATGAGCCCTTTGAGCCCGACTTTCTCCAGCGTCTGATGGTGATGCGCGCCACGATCCACGACGCGCTCCTCGCCGGCGACTTAAGCGCCGCAGCGGTGGAGGCGCATCTTCGCCGGCGCGCCGAGTTGGAGGAGCTGCGCGGCGCGTTCCCCTCCGATCTGTATTTTGAGGCGGCGATCGAGAGCTGCCTGGGTCAGCTTGGCGCGTGGGTGGAGGGCATCAAAGCTGCCACGGGCAGCGAAGCGCCGGCGGTGCAGCGTGTTCGCTTCGGCGTGCCGCGTAGCTTCGGGCAAGTCGGGTTGGCCTCCGATGCGGCGGTGACCGAGCTCGATGCGATTCGACTGGTGGTGGACGACGCCTCCCAGCCCGATGGCGAGCTGGAGGTGGAGCTGCATGGCGAGGTGATGGTGCTCGGCGACCCGAAGATCTCGGTGGGTTTCCCGGCCGGGGGCTCGCCCAAAGGCAAGCATTATACCGAGGGTGCCATCGAGCAGATCGCGCTGCTGGCCGCGGGGCTGGCGGGCGATGAGCCCGCGGTCGCCGCGCTGGTCAGCGACGCGAAGAAGTCCAAACCCGTCCCCCTCCAGGTGCAGGATGCCGCCTGGGCGTTGGGGTATCTCAAAAACCTCAGCGCCGAGCTGGTCAGCGGCGTGCACGACTACTTTTTGCCGGTGGAGTTGGTCGAAGAAATTATCAAGAAGGGCGGCCATCACCAGGATGTGGCGATCGAACCTCTTCTCGAAACATTCGACCCCGAGAGCCGCTACTCTAAAACCCCCTCGACAAAATACGGTCCGATCAAACGCTGGCAGGATTATGAGCCGCCACCGCTGGGAACGATTCAGACGATCATTGAGAACCGGTACGCTCTGATGTTGAAAGCGCTGGGAGGTAAGTGATGAAAATACTTTTTTATGAAAAGCCCGACGCGCTTTTGCAGATTCGAGGGGGGCAGCACGCGGTGATCGAGGCCAGCGCGGGCACGGGAAAAACCTATACGATTCAACATATCGTGGTGGACCTGCTCCTGCGTCGAAAGCTGAGCGTGCAGGATATTTTGATCGTGACCTTTACGCGGGCGGCCACCGGCGATCTCAAGAAGAAGATTCGCGAGACCTTACAAGAGCTTATCGAGGCTTATGGCGAGCTCGACGACGGGGCGCAGGGCACCCTTCAGGGGGGGACGCTCTCGGAGGGCGCGCCGGCGGATCCCACGAACTTCGGGGAGGTCGATGAGGAGGGCTTTAAGCGTTTGCGCCGCGCGCTGCGCACCTTCGATCAGGCTGCGATTTATACGATCCACGGGTTCTGCCAGCGCATCCTGGTCGAGCACGCCTTTGCCAACAAACGGCTGCTGGAGCAGGAGCATGTCGATGGCGAGAGCCTGGTGAACCGGGCGATCTCCGAGGCGCTGCGGGAGGATGTTCCCGACGATGCGGAGCTGCGCCAATGGCTGCAGGTGTATCTGGGATCTGGCAAGAAAATCAGCGACTTACGGGCGTCGCTTCGCACCTATGTGACGACGGCTGGCGAGTATTTGCCCAACTTTGATCGGGCTCAGATTGAGGTGGAGCGAGAGCGTCTGGGGCAGGTGTTTGCGCGTACGGATTTGAAAACGCTCGGGGAGGCGATCGGCGATGCGGGCGTGAGTACGCGGACGCGCAACACCATTGTCGACAAACATCTGCCGAATTTTCTGGCGGGTTGGGCGGAGATGGAAGGACGTCTGGCCGAGGCGCTGCTTGAGGGCGTCGAGGGAGACTTTAAAAAGGCGCTCGAGTACCTGCGAAAAGGCAATGGATGTGCCGCGCTGGGCGTCGATCCGGATCTGCAGCAGGCCATGCTCGACGTTTATGCGCTGACCAAATCGGTGCCGAGCACCGAGATTCTGGCGGTTCAGGCATTGGGCCCCGTCGTCAAAGAACGCGTCGAGGCCATCAAGCAGGCCGAGGGTGTGTACACTTACGACGACATGCTCACGCTGGTGCGCGACACGCTCGCTGAAGACGGCGAAGACGGCGCGTTGCTCAACGTGCTGCGGGGGCGTTTTCAGGTGGCGATCATCGATGAGTTTCAGGACACCGACCAGGTGCAGTGGGAGGTCTTTGAGCGTCTCTTTGTGGGTGGTCGCGACGGGTGGGCGAAGACCCGGGGGCATGTGCTCTATCTGATCGGCGATCCCAAGCAGGCGATTTACGGGTTTCGGGGCGGGGATGTGCATACCTACATCGAGGCTCGCGACACGATCCTGGGAGGCAAGCGTGAGGCGGTGCCGCTCAAGCAGAACTTCCGCAGCACGCCGCAGGTGATCGGGGCGTATAATGCGATCTTCGATCAGGCGGTGGAGGGGGCCATCGACCTTGGAGAGGGCATTGACTACGCGCATCCGGTGAGCGCCGGGAAGCCCTGGTTTGAGGCGAAGGTGGGCGATCGCGCTGCCCCGGGGGTGCGGGTGCTCAATCTGAAGACCGAGGCCGATAAGATTGATGTAAAACGACTTCGCAAGGGGATGGCGCAGGCGATCGCGGTGGAGATCCGCAAGCTCGTTGATGCGCGCGGCACCGACCAGGCCCTGCGCTATCGCGAGCAGGAGGGTGGCGAGCTCTGCGGGGAGGTGGGTGAGGGCTCGATCTACGTGCTTTGCCACCGGCGCGCGCACGGGATGCTCGTGGCGAAGGCGCTGCGTGAGCAGGGCGTGCCTTTTGCGTTTTTGAAGATGGACGGTCTCTTTGAGACGCCTCAGGCCCGCGACATCTACGATGTGCTCATGGCGCTGGTCGACCCGCATGACCGCAGCGCGCGGGCGCGGGCCTGGATGACGCCTTTCTTTGAGCTGAGCGTGGCGCAGCTCGACAACCTGGGGGCGATCACCGAGTCGGATGCGATCTACAGCCGGCTCACGCACCTGGCGAGGTTGGGGGAGCGGCGAGCGTACCACGAGCTTTTTCAAGAGCTGATCGAGTCCAGCGGGCTGATGCGCAGGCGTCTTCTGCTCGATGTGAGCGAGCGGGAGCTGACCAACTACCAGCATCTTCTGGAGATTCTGGCCGAGGAGTGCACCCGCGAGCGCCTGAGCATCGAGGAGTTGGCCGGCCGCCTGATGAGCTACATCGAGGGGCGCGCCAAACCCGATGGCGAGGACGTGGATCAGCAGCGCCTGGAGGTGGACGCGGAGGCGGTGCAGATCCTCACCGCCCACGGCAGCAAGGGCCTGCAGCGTGGCGTGGTGTTTATGATGCCGGCGTTCTCCTCGCTGATTAACAAACAGCGCAACGACTACCAGCTCCGCGTCTCTGGCGGGGATGGGCCGGCGCGCCACGTGCGCTGGATGACCTCGACCTCCGGGATGCCCGAGGGATGGGAGGAGGCGCTCTATGAGCAGGCGCGCGCCGAGGGCAACCGCCTCAATTATGTCGCGCTGACCCGCGCCGAGCTGATGCTCTATCTGCCTTATCTCGACGAGAGCTCGCCGGCGTATAAAGAATCCAAAGGCGAAACCTGCAATCGCGATCCTTACTTCGATGTGATCGACCGCCTCACGGCGATTCGCGACGCCGGCGGCAGAAGCGCTGAGCTCCTGGAGTGGACCGACGTCGATCTCGACGCCGACCCCGACGTGCCCGACGCTGAGGTGGCGAAAAAGGCCATCGCCGAGCTGAAGGTCGAGGGGCTGGAGCACCTCCAGGAGCCCGATGGCGAGGAGCGCCGCCTCAAAGATCTGCTGGAGCGTCGCTGGGAGGTGACCTCCTTCAGCAAGCTGCGCGGCGACGGCAAGGCGGGGCAGGGCGACGAGGATGACTCCCCGGAGGCCGCCCGCGGCGATGGAGACTCCGACGCGTTTGTGGAGGGCGCCCAGACCTTCCCCGGCGGGATGGCCACCGGCAACTTCGTGCACGGGGTGCTCGAGGAGCTTGAGTATGCCCGGGTGCGCGACTACGCCACCGAGGCGGAGTGGGTGGCCGACGAGGAGCTGCGGGAGTTTTTCGAGGTGCGGCGCGCCCGCTTTGGCGCGAGCCCCCGCACGCTGGAGCCGGCGATGCGCGCGGTCTACCGCACGCTGCTCTCCGGCGTCGAGATGCCGGTGGAGGGCGTCAAACCCATTGAGGCGCTGCATCTTCTGGACCCGAGGCAGGTCAAGACCGAGCTGGAGTTCCTCTTTCCCATCCCCGAGCCCGTGGTCGATGAGGCTGGCGAGGAGCGCCTGCGCCGCCGCTTCGGCGACGGTGTGCGGGTGCAGGGCGGCTTTGTCACCGGCTTTGTCGACCTGCTCTTTGGCCACGAGAACAAGATCTACTTCGCCGACTGGAAGTCCAACCTCGTGAGCAGCTACGACGAGGCCAGCCTGGCCCGCAACGTCGCGGCGAACTACGCCGAGCAGGCCCACCTCTACACCGTGGCGCTCTGCCGGGTGCTCGATATCCGCACCGAAGACGATTACGAGGCGCGTTTTGGCGGACTCTTCTACTTCTACGTGCGTGGCATGCACCCCGAACACCCGGGGCGCGGCATCTACCGCGCGCGCCCGGCGTGGCGCGAGATCGTGAACTTTGAGCGCTCGCTCTTCGGGCGCATCACGCGCTTCAAACGCGGCGAAGACGCCGTGGAGCGCGTCGAACCCTCGGGCGCGGCGGCCGAATAAGAGGCCCACCCTGCTACGCACTTTGGATGAGGCGACGGCGACGTTCGCCCTGAATGTTTCGCCCACGTCTTGGGCGCACGTTATGTGAGAGGCTGATGATGACACAGCTTGATCTGTTGAGCTCCCCGGCCAGCGCGCCGGCGCAAGATGATACCGAAGCGCAGGCCATAAGCGGCGCCCCCGGCGTCTTCGCCCGCGCCTTCCGCGTCGACGCTCGCCTGCTCAGCGCCCGGGACGTCTCCACGCTGGCCGAGCACCTCAACGCGCAGGGCATCTCACAGGCGCGCTTCAACCTGGCGCTGAACCTGGTGTCGATGCAGCGCGACTTAAGCGCCACGGAGCACCGCGCGCTCCTGATGGTCGTGCTCGCCAGCATGCTCGCCCAGTCCATGGGCAGCACGTACATGCCGATCGATGAAGATGGCGGTGCGTATTTAAGCGCGACGCTGACGCAGCTCCTGCCTCAACCGGCGCCGGCGGGCTGGGAGGTCGACGCGCTCATTGAGGCCTTCCACACGCTGCGACGCGAGCGACGCGCCGATCAGATTCTGGGTGCGCCCGGTGAGTTTAAGCCGCTGATCGAAGAGGGCGGCAGGCTCTACCACCAGCGGATGCTTTTGCATGAGGAGCGCCTGGCCCACGCCATCGATCGGATGCTGCAACGCCCCGTTCAGGCGCTGGATCCGGCGCGGGTGCGCGCGGAGCTCAAAGACGTGATCGAGGCGCACCCGGCCACCTACACCGACGGCAAGAAGTTCTACCCGGTGCAGCCCGGCAAAGAGCAGCAGCTCGCCGCGCTCACCGCCCTGCACGCCCCGCTGGCGCTGATCACCGGGGGGCCGGGCACGGGTAAGACGACGATCGTCGTGACGATTCTGCGTCTGGCCGCGCGCCTGGGCCTGGAGGTTGCCGACATCGCGCTGGCCGCGCCCACCGGGAAGGCTGCCAACCGTATGGCGGAGTCGATCCGCGCGCAGCTCGGCGGCGTGCTCGACCCGACTGAGCTCGACACCCGCCTGTTCAGCGAGCTCCCCGCCCCCGCCACGCTGCACCGCCTGCTCGGCTACTCGCCACGCTCGGGCACCTTTCGGCATAACCGCCACCATCGCTTAAGCGCCAGACTCGTGGTGGTGGATGAGGCCTCAATGATCGACCTCTTCATGATGGAGGCGCTCGCGCAGGCCCTGGCCGACGACGCGCGCCTGGTGTTGTTGGGGGACGCCGACCAGCTGCCCTCGGTCGATACCGGCGCGGTGCTGCGCGATCTTCTCCCGGAGCTGCCCGCCACCGACGTGCCCTGGCGCGAGCTCGCCATCGACCCGATGGACCCGAAGTCCGGAAAAGGTCGTACCGCGCGCAACGCCGTGCGCCTGACCAAAAGCCACCGCATGCGCGAAGACGACCCATCCGGACGCGCGATTTTGCAGGTCGCGATGGCGGTGGGCAAAGGGCTTGAATCGCTCCCCAAGAGCGACCTTCCCCCGCAGATTCAACGGTTGCCGGAGGTGAGCGCAGCGAGCTGGCAGGGCGTCGAGCTCTGGACCCCGCCGCTGCGCAGCGCCGCGTTCGACGAGCACGCCGGCGTCGATCTCGACGCCTTTGTCAGCGCCTGGTTTAAGGCCCATATCGGAAGCGGACCCTGCAAGGAGCTGATCTTCCGCACCTACCGCCGCTCGCCAGATGGCACCTTCGATGATGAGTCAACGCAGGCGCTCCACGCGCTGATGAAGCATTACGCCCGCGCCCGCGTGCTCACCCTGACCCGCGTGTTCGCTACCGGCTCCGAGGCGCTGAACCGCCACTTCCACCGCGCCTTCGGCGCGTTCCGCCGTGCGCAGAAGGCCGACACCCGCGCCGACGCCGACGCCACCACCTACGACATGGTCGTCGGCGAGCCGGTGATGATGCTGCGCAATGACTACGAGCGCGATCTTTTTAACGGGGATCAGGGCGTCATCGTCTGGAGCGCCGAGACCGGCAAAAAGCCCGAACCCTACGCCGTCTTCCAACGCGGCGAACGCCTCGTCGCCTATCCCGTTGGCGAGCTCCGCGAGTACCTCGCCCACGCCTACGCGATGACCGTCCACAAGAGCCAGGGCTCGGAGTTCCGCCACATCGCCGTGGTGCTCCCGGCGCAGGATATGCCGCTACTTACGCGCGAGCTGCTCTACACGGGCATCACGCGGGCGAGCAAGGGCGTGTTGCTGGTGGGGTCAGCGGCCCTGTTGAGAGTGGGGTCGGAGCGCCGCGCGCGGAGGTTCTCGGGGGTGGGGGGGCGGTTGGGGTGAGACGAAGGCTTCAGGTTACTCGTCGTCCAGGCCGAGCTCTTTTTTGAGGTCGGTCCATTTGATTCGCCCGCCCTCTTTGCGCGCTTTAAGCGCGGCCTTGATGTCGAGCTGATCTTCGAGCGCTTCCAGCAACGCGAGGTCTTCGCAGGAGATCAGAGCTGCGGACGGCTTCCCGTTGCGGTGGAGGATCAGCCTCTCTCCGGCGTAAGAAACACGGTTGAGGCTGTCCGAAAAGTTCTGGCGCAGTTCTGTGACGGATAGCTGATTGGTCATGTGATTCTCCTGGGAGCAGGGGGGATAGAATGGCCGAAATGGTCAAAATGTACACTTCTTATAAGCTATGCATTTTGAAAAGAATTTCCAAATCAAAAATTTTTCGGCCGCCGACTGGGCATCGGTCTGCCGGCTAGTAGGCGTTCTTCCGGTTTGCCACGTGAAGGACGTAGATGATCAGCTTCGCGTCTTCGATCTCGTAGATGATGCGATAATCACCCACCCGAATCCTCCAGAGATCCTCGTGCCCCTTGAGCTTCTTGACCCCATGGGGCCTGGGATCGTCTGCCAGCGCTTCGATTGCCGGTACGAGTCTGCGTTGAATGTGGGGATCTAGCTTTCTTAGAGACCTGGCAGCAGCCGTGGAAAATTCGATGTCGTATGCCATTCAACGACCTCGTTGCATGTGCCCAATGGGTTCAACATCGACCGCTTCCGCCTCAAGATAGAGTTCGGGAGGGTCGCCGCAGGCACAAAGATAAACTCGCCGGAGATACAGGAGCAAAAGTCGTCGATGGCTCACCGATACGCATACCCCCACCCCTCCGCCGCATCGCCAACTAGCCAGAGCTGCACATCCCTCCCCGCACCGCTCTCAAACCCACTCACCTCCTCAAGCACCCGTGCGATCGTCGCCCGTGGCGATATCCTGGCCACCAGCCGAGCCCTCAACAGAACCTCCGTCGCTCGGCTCATCTTCGCGGGCTCGTCGCCGCGCGACTCCCACTGCATCACGGCCTGATGCGACGACACCTCACAGAGCGACGCAAACTCTTTGAGCGTGAGATCGAGCTGCTGGCGAATACAACGAATCTCGTTGCCGGTGAGGGGAGCGGGCTTGTGGGGTAGCGCGCGCACCTCCACCCCGGCGACCTCCGTCCAATCCACCTCGGCGACCCAGTCATCGCGGAATCGGCGCAGCTTAACGGTTTCGATGATGAGGGGAAAACCCATCACTCGGGTTTCGTAGCGTTCGACGGTTTTGGTCTGCATGGTCGCTCTCCCGTGCGTCGACATTGCGGAGGATTGCTGGCACAAGGGCCTGGAGGATGGGCGGTCGTCGAACTTCGTCGGCCCCTCCCGGGCCGCGCATTCGACTATCCGATATGTAGCTCAGTTACATGCGCCGAGAACACGATCGTTGACGTTCGACGATAGAGTATGCGTGCCCCACGCTTCGCTCGACCTCTCTCAAGCCTCCCCACCCCCCCGAACAAAAACACCAGGCACCCCCATGAACATCGGCCAACACAACATTCTCACCGTGATCTCCAGAGGCTCCGAGGGCTATGTCCTCGAAGGGGCGGGTGCCAGAGAGCGCGTCACGCTGCCCCGTCGCGATGCCGGCGAGGAGCTGGAGATCGGGGAGCACGTGCGGGTGTTTGTGTACCTGGACTCCGACGATGAGCCGGTGGCGACCACGCGGGAGCCGCTGGCGAGCGTGGGGCAGTGCGCCTGGCTGCGGGTCAAGGAGGTCAACCGCATCGGGGCGTTTCTGGAGTGGGGGCCGGGCAAGGATCTTTTTGTGCCCTTTGCCGAGCAGGTCGGGCGGATGAAGGAGGGGCGTTTCTACGTGGTCTATCTTTATCTCGATAACACCGGGCGGATTGCGGCCTCGCAGAAGATCGACGCCTTTTTGTCGACCGAGGGACGCGGGTTTCGGGAGGGCGATGAGGTCGATCTTCTACTCTGGGAGCGCAGCGACCTGGGGTTTAAGGCGGTGGTCGACCACACGCATCTGGGGATGCTCTTTGAGCGTCAGATGATCGGCGATCTGAGACCCGGGCAGTCGCTGCGCGGCTACATTCTGGAGGTGCGCTCCGACGGGAAGATCAACCTGAGCCTGCAGCGCCATACGCCTGCGGCGCGCGATAAGTTGCAGACGGCGATCCTCGACCATCTCCGCGACAACGGCGGCGTCTCCACGCTCACCGACAAGAGCTCGCCGGACGCCATTTTTAAGGCCTTCGGGGTGAGTAAGAAGAACTTCAAGAAGGCGCTGGGGGGGCTGTATCGGGAGAAGGTGGTCGTGATCGGGGAGGGGGAAGTTCGTCTGGTGCCGAGCGCCCCAGGACGACGCTGACGGCGTCGTCTGGGATTCGCAGTAGCGCAATTATTCGCCGCGTCTCTCGGCCACCCGACTCCGAGAGAACCTCATCGGCCAGTTTAGAGTTGCCATACCAACCTCTGGTGCATGAGCGCTTCGTTCTTGAATCACGTCGGTGATACAGAGATGGAACGCTGGGTTTTCGCGATGAAAACGTGTCACCGTCGCCGCGTTGATACTCCCCAATGGTGAGACCGCAAACTGGAGTTCGATCCGGCTCTCAGAGGGCTCTCGACTCGTAATGAAACACGTCGCAAAACGCCCTTTTACGGAGTTGAAGAGTGCGAGACTCTCTTCATTCGTATAGCCGTGAATCTCCAGTGCTTCGTCGTGCTCTAAGAGTTCGACATAGACGTGCTCATCGCTGGAACTTGCCCTCGGTGGGGCTTGAGGTGTTGGTGTAGAGGGGCGCCGCGGAGCTGACGATCGCGAACGTCGACCGTGGCAGTGACGCTGCCCCTGAACCTCGCCCCATCTCGCACAGTTTGTGCGGCAATAATGGCAGCCGTCGGCGGCCTTGCCGCCTGGATGGGCTTCGGCGAGGGCGCTAATTCCTGAGAGTAGAAGGCATAACCCGAGCCATGTCGCCATCCGTGATGTTGTTATGCGATCTGCGTGTCTCCTCGCCATGAGCGAACCTCAGGGATAACCAGAGCCTGGTAGGTTATTGGCCCGGACTCGGACGCCTGAAAATAGCAACGTCAAAGGTTTTCACGGTGGGTGAGCTGCCTGAGAAAATTGCAAGACACCCCGGGTTTTCGCGCACCGAGTAATGGTCCATTCGGTAATACTCCCACCCCTGGTCGGCCATCTGATTCAGCAGTCTGGAAAACTGTTCTGCAGCAGCTTGTTCAAAGGTTTTCTTGAGCTCGTGCGTGGCTTCAAATGGTACAGGGTGATACTGCCATCTCATTGAAATTCCTTGTGGTTTCGGTGTGGTTGCTTCGGGGGAGTTGTATTGCGACGAGAATGACGTCCTTCGGCATCGCTGTAGCAGAATGAGACTAGAACCTCTTGCCTGGGCTCCCTCCTCCGAGCGGTCGGTGAGCGTAACGAAGTCTATCATACAATGTTGAGGTTTGTAACGTGGTGAAACATGATCTGAGTTAAAGGGAGCATTCGAAGTGCGTATATCGCTCCCACCGAGCAATCGGCTGGAGAAACTCAGCGGCGACCGAAAGGAGTGGCACAGCATTCGAATCAACGCTCAGTGGCGAATCGTCTTTGTTTGGACCGACCACGGCCCGGCTCAGGTTCAGGTCGTCGACTACCACTGACATTCCCCCCCCACATAGGCTCGCGAATCAACGTCTCGGAGGCACCCATGTTAGAGCGCTCCTCAACCCGCATCCGCACCCGCAAACCCACCACCCCCGGCGAGGTCTTGCTCGAAGAGTTCCTAAAGCCCGCCGGCATCACCCAGAGTGCATTCGCACGCCACCTGGGATTCGATGTGAAGACGATTAACCGCCTGGTGCGCGGCCATACCTCCCTGGATGTGGGAATGGCGCGACGTATCGCGGCAGCAGTGAACACTTCGGCGCAGTTCTGGATCAACCTGCAGCAGGCCGTCGATCTTTATGAGGCGGATCAGCATTCGGGGGACCTGCCGGAGGTGTTGGAGGCGTTTAAGGGAGAGGTGGACTGAGCCGTGCGGTGCCGAGCGCCCCAGGACGACGCTGACGGCGTCGTGAGGGAGTCGCGGTAGCGCTGCTACAGCTTCATCCCTCACTCCTTGTCAGACGCCGCCCTGGATGCGCTCGGGTTTTGTATTTTGCGGAAAGCGCCGAGCGCACCAGGACGACGCTGACGGCGTCGTGAGGGATTCGCGGTAGCGCTGCTACAGCTTCATCCCTCACTCCTTGTCAGACGCCGCCCTGGATGCGCTCGGTTTTTTGGGTTCGCGTGAACCCCCCACCCGACGTCGCGAACCCCGGCGTCCCACACCCCCCCAACCACCCAACCTCCGAGCGCACCAGGACGACGCTGGCTGTGTCGTCTGGGATTCGCGGTGGCGCTGCCACAGCTTCCTCCTTGCTCCTTGCCATCGCCGCCCTGGATGCGCTCGGGTTTTGTATTTTGCGTGCGACCCCCCCACCGCGCCCACGAATCGACCGACGTCGCGAAGCGTGGCGCCCTGCAACCTGGTATTACCGACAGTCCTTTACCACGGGGTGGTAAACTTTGATTGCAATGCCCATGACGCGTGCGTATCTTTACCATGGCAAGGTAAAGGATATCCCCGACGTGTTGCAGACACCTCGCCCAGAGCAACCATGGCCATCCAGTCCTTTGGCGACAGCACCACCGAAGAGTTCTTCTTCTCCGGCCGGCTGCCCTCTAAGGGCTGCGGGTGGAAGCGGCAGAGCAAGGTGGTTGCCCGAAAGCTCGATATGCTCGACGCGGCGACGGAAGTGACGGATTTGCGCATCCCGCCGAGCAATCGGCTGGAGAAACTCAGCGGCGACCGAAAAGCGTGGCATAGCATTCGAATCAACGCGCAGTGGCGCATTGTTTTTGTCTGGACCGACGACGGCCCGGCTCAGGTTCAGGTCATCGACTACCACTGACATTCCCCCCACATAGGCCCGCGAATCAACGTCTCGGAGGCACCCATGTTAGAGCGCTCCTCAGCCCGCATCCGCACCCGCAAACCCACCACCCCCGGCGAAGTTTTGCTTGAGGAGTTTCTCAAGCCGGCGGGCATCTCGCAGAGCGCGTTTGCGCGCCACCTGGGGTGTGATGTGAAGACGATCAACCGCCTGGTGCGCGGCCATACCTCGCTGGACGTGGGGATGGCGCGGCGCATCGCGGCGGCGGTGAACACCTCGGCGCAGTTCTGGATCAACCTGCAGCAGGCCGTGGATCTCTATGAGGCGGAGCAGGGTGGCGAGGAGCTACCTGCGGTGTTGGAGGCGTTTAAAGGGTGAGCCAGGCCTGCCGAGCGCCCCAGGACGACGCTGGCTGTGTCGCTGCGTCGTCGCGGTAGCGCTGCTACACGCTCCTCCTGGCTCCTTGCCAGCCCCGCCCTGGATGCGCTCGGATCTTTTGGTTCGCGTGAACCCCCCACCGCCCACACGAATCGACCCACGCCGTGAACCCCTCAAGCCCCACAACCACCCAACCACCCAACCACCCAACCACAGAGCGACCCCCCCACCGCGCTCACGAATCGACCGACGTCGCGAACCCCTCAAGCCCCACAACCACCCAACCACCCAACCACCCAACCACAGAGCGAACCCCCCATCCCCCACACGAATCGACCGACGTCGCGAACCCCGGCACCCTGTTACCAAACCCTATTCGCCACTCTCCTGCGGCCCCCCGCCGACCGGGGAAGCCTCCTGGAGCGTTTTCTGAATGGTGGCCTGCGTATCCTCCAGAGGGGACTGGCTGACGGTGAAGAGGCGTTGTTGCACCTGGTCGAGATCGACGATCAGCAGCAGCACGGCGGCAAAGGCGACCACCAGCGCCACACTGGCGAGCATGTTGCGGGTGCCGGCCAGCCCGAAATTTAGCCCCATGACCAGCATCGATAAGAGGGTGACCAGGTAGAGCGTCCAGATCAGGCTGGGCGGGATGTGGTAATGAATCGCGACGGTGACGCGCTCCTCGTGGCGGTCGATCACGTCATTGAGGGAGTCGATATAAAGCCCCACCGGGACCGAGCGCGGGTGGGCTGCCGCGGCGATTGTCGCCTGCTCCCAGAGCTGATTTTGAATCACGGCGGATTCGCCAATGGCCCTATCCAGATCGCCGGTTTCCAGCGGACGAAGACGCAGATCGACGTAGGCTGCGAGCAGCTCTTTGGACGCGTTGTTCTGCGCTTCGGGCAGAAAGTTGGTGCGCAGAAAGGTCGTGCCGATGTCGTTGGCCTCCTGGAGCACCAGGGCCTTGCGCTGGGCGAAGCGGTCGGCGGCGATGCCGAAGCTGATGGCCAGCAAAAAGCCCAGCAGCGCCAGCAGGGCGGCCAGGATGGTGCCGGTCTGGGATTTTTGCTCCGGGTGGGTGCGCTCGCGTCGCCAGCGCCCCACCCGGTAGCCGGCCTCCACGATGAGCAAAAAGAAGACAAGCGTTCCGGCAAAGAAGAACCACCAGTGCGTCTCGCTGGACAGGATTCTGTCGATCATCGCCGCCTCCCTCACCGGATCGAATAAGGCGCCGGTTGGCACACATGAGTACGTACGCGTGAGCTCGCGCGCTCAGGTCGGCGTAACGTCTCCGGGTTGGTCCGATGGCGAGTGATACCTGTCGGGGTGGAGCTCCTGATGGGCGTTGCGCATTCGAAAGGCCAGGCCCAGAAACACCACCCCGGCCAAAATGGCATACGCGCCGACGATCCAGGCGAGCATGCTGAGTCCCAGCGCGGGCCAGGCAAGGAGGACGACTCCGAAGAGGATCGTCAACACGCCGCTCAGCGCCAGAAACCAGCTGCCCTGCAACCGTTTGTGAAACGTGACTGCGGCGATCAGCTCCAGGGCTCCGCGTACGACCGCCCAGAACGCGATGATCACCATCAGAACGCCAAGCGTGATCTGAGGCCAGGCAAAGGTGGTCACGGCCGCGCAGATCCCGATCAGCCCGACTCCGATCAGGGGCCAGACCTTGCCCCGGAGGGTGCGCCCGCCGCTTGCCGCGTACACCAGCGCGGTGATGCCATCGACCAGCAAGAGCGCGGCAAAGAAGATCACCAGCGCCGCCAGTGAGAGCCCGGGCCAGATCAGCAGCACAAACCCGAAGAGCAAGGCGCTGACGCCGCGGGCCAGCATCCACCCCCAGTTCTCGTAGGCAACGTCCTCCTCAATCGTCGTGACCATGGTGTCTCTCCACTGCAAGAGGGTCGGCACCACCGGCATCGATGGCGGCGGGGGCGCCGGGTGATGGTTTGAAAACTAGGAACGATTTTGGCCGCTCCTATGGATCTCAGCGACGGGGGCCCACAAGGGGTCCCCCTACGGGAGGGTGCCGAGCGCCCCGGGTGCCGAGCGCCCCTGGACGACGCTGACGGTGTCGTCTGGGATTCGCAGTAGCGCTGCTACAGCGTCATCCCAGCCTCCTTGTCAGGCGCCGCCCTGGATGCGCTCGGGTTGGTGGGGGGCTCACCTTGTGGTCTTCTGAAGCGTTACGAGTCCGTCGAGTTTGACATATATGTCAAGTCGTCGCAGTTTTTAGGGAGGGGGCCGTGTGTTGCCAGCGCTGCACGATCACGGAGTCAGGCAGCCGAGGATTGCAAACAAGCGTGCCGGTCCAGGGGCGACCGCCCGATCTCGCTCAAAAACATCGGAGGTTCACGATGATTCGCAATGAGTCTGAGTATCAAAAAACGCTCACTCGCCAGGCAGAAGAGAAAAAGCGCCTCGAAGAGCACCGTGCTCGTCTCGAAGGGATGGGCCTAAACGAAGACGAACTCAAGCGCGCGCTCGACCCCTTGCGATCCTTCCATCTGCAGTTGGAGGAGGAGGTGCAGAGTTACGAGCGATTGAAGCGCGGCGACCTCGGTGAGCTCTCCAATCTGCATGGGCTAGGCTCCATGCTGATCGCGCTGCGCATCGCGCGGGGCTTCACCCAACGCGAGCTCGCCAGACGTCTTGAGGTGCATGAGTCGCAAGTCTCGCGCGATGAGCGAAACGAGTACCACGGCATCACCGTGGATCGGGCGAGTCGTGTGTTGGATGCGATGGGGGTGGAGTTGCGGAGCTTTTTTGAGGAGCCGGTATTGCCGGAGGCGTCGGGTGGGGAGGGAGCGGAGTCGAGGGTAGTGAATACTTAAAGGAGTGTCGTTGCGTTTAAAATTTCATAATTTTTCGGCACCACACATCCCAGGATTAATGTGCTGACACTTTCTTTGCCTTGTGATATTCAAGAATTTAATAGGACAAATGCCTTTATGGATGGCGCTTGTTTAACATGTTGACATGTAGTTTGAGTGGTGCTCTTCTAGCGTAAGTTCTCTGCTTTTAAAAAGAGAGGTTGTACAATGAAATTGCCATTCCAGAAATGGTTAGACGAAATCGATGTGCCACCTGAGGCCCGGCTTGTGTTCGATGAGGCGTTTACGTGTTACAAAGCCGGCGCGGACCGAGCTGCACTACTTTTTAGTGTGTTAGGATTTAATTTAACCATTCGAAAACGTCTTTTAGAGGCATCTAATCCGAATGGTATTCCATCGCACAAATGGACGCAAATTCGTCAATGTCTTCAAAGTGAAGACCAATGGGATAACCAAGTTTTCGACAGCATTAAACAAAAGCAACCTGCGCCCATCTTCTTGATACGTGATGATATCCGAAGGCAAGTTGAATATTGGAGAGATCGACGTAATGATTGCGCTCACTTTAAAGACAATGAAATTTCAAGTGCTCATGTTGATATGTTTTGGCAATTTGTGAGAGCCAATCTTGGGTATTTTGTACCTAGCGGAAGTAGGGAAGCACTGATTGAGGGTTTTGTAGAGTTTTTCAACCCGGATATTACCGATCCGACCGAGTCGATCGCTCCATTGATTGAAAATATTCCACGTGCTGTTCCTGAAGGGGAATATATTAACTTTTTTCAGAGCTTAGCAGAAAAAATGACAGGGCGCTCGGAAAATATACAAGTGTATTCCTCAAAAAGTTATCGCACCATCGTAGCGGCGGTTTTTGAAAGTCATAATGAAGCTATTATTTTGCCACTGTTAACTCTGATGAGGAATAATGTAGAGTTTCTTGCAGGTGTGCTCCGGGAGAATCCTAATTATGTTTTGATTCTTAAGGATGAAAGTCAACTAATTCGACAGCTATGGCGTAGTGTATTGTTTGATGATCGGTATGGAGACCTTCCTGTTTATGCCGCAATGTTACGACACGGAATAATCCCGTCTGAGCAAATTTCAGAGTCTGTTGAGTGGGTAATTAAACGAATAAACGGTACAGTTCCGTCGGATGCGGACTGGGCAATACTAGAACAACATGACTTTTGGGATGAGTTTCAAGTCTACGCATTCGAAGAAATGAATGCAAACGTCTTCCCTTGGGCAAATCGAAACGCTGAATTGATAGTTAATTATTTGAGAACGCATACAATTACTCCTGAAATTGCAGGAGCACTCCGGGAGTCTGCAGGAGTGACTCCATTGCCATATGTATTGCGAGATCGAACGCGAGAATTTTTTGAAAGGAATCCTGAAAAATATATTGAGTTTAAACAAGGGTGTGAGGTTAAGGGGTTAACCGTGCCCGCAGTTCTAGAATTATCAATAGCTGAGACAGGTGAATAGGTTTGGGTGGTGTTTAAGTGATGATAGTCTTTAATGGTTTTGTGTGATTTGTGTAGTGATGGTGGGATGTGGCTCCTGTTGTTTGTTCTTCTAAGGTTGAGTGGGATTGCTTTTGTGTTGATTCGCTTTGTCGATGTTTAAGTGTAGCTATATTTACAACCCCCTCCCACCCCCAAACGTCTCCCTCTCCCACCTCTCCAACACCTCCTTCGCCGCATTCCAATCGGGCATCAGGCCTCCCAGCGTCTCCCAGAACTCCGGGTCGTGGTTGCGGTGGCGGAGGTGGGCGACCTCGTGGGCGCAGACGTACTCCAGGGCCACGCGGGGGGCCTGGATGAGGCGCCAGTGGATGCGCAGGACGCCGTCCTTGCCGCAGCTTCCCCACATATGTTGGTAGTCGCCGAGCTCGACCTGTTCTCTGGCGAAATTGGCGCCCACGAACTCCGAGCCCAATCGGGCCGCGTAGTGGGCGCAGAAATGCCGGGCGTCTTTTAACGCCCGACCGCGCAGCCACGCATGAAACGCGTGGCGCAAGGCGGCGCGGCGGCGCGGGCCGGTGAGGCCGCGGGGGACCTCGACGTGGAAGCGGCTGGGGCAGCGGATCGAGACTTTATCGACGTCGGCCTCGGTGATTTCGAGCATGAGGTTGCGGCCGCGGTACATGAGTTTGGCACCGCGCTCCCAGGATTGGGGGAGGGTGGCGCCGCCGGCCTCGCGGCGTTGCAGGTCGGTGACGGCCTGGTAGAGCCAGCGGCGTTTTTTGAGCAAAAAGGCCTCGACGCTGCCGGGGCCGCTGGCGGGGGTGTCCCGGGGGGCGATGACGACGACCCCGGTGGGGGTGACCTCCAGGCGTTTGGCGGTGGCGCGCGCGCTCACCCGTACGCTGTACGGGATCGTCGACTCACCAATCTGCAGCTCGTCGCGCTCGGGATGTGGGGGGGCGGTGGGGGGCATAAGAAGTACTAAGTTCCGGGATCAGTTATAAAAACAACCTAAGGTTGAGAAACCATCGACGAGGTGGAACCGTGGACTAATAAGTAGCCGCGCGTCGATAAAGTGCGTGTACAGGACATTCACATATTGCAGCGCCCGAGGTGATTTCGACGATGCCCCTATATTTTGCCTTCGCACCAATAATGTCAAAAGTACCGGTCTCACCTATGCCGGGAATCGGAATTTCAAACGTGATGCGTCCTTTATCCAAAATGGTTTCCGTGAATTCTGGACCAAGCACCTTTCCGTCATGCATTAGTGAATAAAGTGCTATCGCACAATGGCCGTCTTTGAGTTTTGTGTAAAGTTGTAGAATCGTGTCGTTCTGATATTTAATGTCGAGGCGGTATGTTTCATTTGTTTTGTTGCGAGAAAAGAAACTGTCTGTTGGTTCGTAGTTGCCTCGAGTATCCCATCTCGTAGTATTCGGCGTGGAAGAGTCTGGCGCTGGTGTCAGATCCGTAGGCAGCAGTTGGATTTTTGGATCGAACCCAAGTTCTTTGTTGAGCTCCTCGCCGTAGTTCTTCCATGTCTCAGGCAGTGTATAAGGTCGAGCGGTATGAAAATCGACCGTAGAGGTTGAAGCGCCGAGCCGTTTGGCGATTGCCTCGACAGGAATCTGAGAAAGAACGCTTATATCATCATTAATCGGATCGAGTTCGAACGCGCGAACAAGCCATTCGTAGTCTGCGAGAGAATTCAACTGAATGGTGTCGTCGGACGTGGAAGGAGACAGTTGAAGAGGTTCGACCGGAAGCGTGTCGTGCCAAGGGGCGATTCGCAATGCTTCGATCGGGATAGCTGTTTCCAGAAGCTCCGATGCCAGACGCAGCGTGCGGTAAAGTGTGACGTAGGTATGGATCTGCCCCCTCAAGGCCGTGGCGACTTCCCATGGGGTTACGTTGTCGAGGAGCAGCCGTGCTTCCTTTCGAATTCGAAGACACAGGTCTTCATAAAGGTGAGCGGCACGTCGTTGGTTATTTTCGGAATCCTCAAACATGAGGGCGTCGATTTGTGCAACGCGCGCATCTACCAGCGCTAATATAAGCGATTGTCTGGAGAGACGGTGGAGATCGCTGTCTTTCAGCCGGGCTTCGAGGAAAATCTCAAGACTCTCAGCGTTTTCGCGAAGACGGCTTATGTCGCGTGAGGTTAGTTCGCCATCGAGAATAAGGCTGTCGACGGCTTGCCTGCGTGCGAAGTTAAGGGATTGAAGTCGGACTGAGTAATCGTCCTGACGCCTCAGGTCAGTCACCGAAGCGATTAGCTCTTCCATGGTCTCGAAACCATCCACAAGCGTGGAGATGACGATGTCGAGCTTTTGATCATGAACGTGTTGTTGACTTTGAATCGCGTAGAGGAGGCCATTTTGATATTCGAGCATGTGCTGCACACGATCAAAGCCAGCGATGAGTTGCTGTTTGATTTCGCGCACATCTCGATGAACAGCCTCAGTGGCAGCGCGGTTTAGGCGGACTTCAGCTCGAGTGGCAGACGCTTCTTCGACAACGGTTTGTTCGATGACATGAGATCGGTACGCGTTGTACAGACCTACGCCCAGGTTGGCGACTCCGAGGCCGACATTGATAGCCGGGAGAATTGCAGTAGGGTCCATGGGTGCCATGTTCTTTGAAAAGCTCCAGGGCTGAGAGAGGTCGATGTTTTTGACGTCGCTATTGAACAGTTTTTTGGCGTATGGCGAGAAGAGCTGATACGCGTCCTCGGCGGTAAATCCATCCGGGGACTTTAGTTTCTGGCCCGCGCGTGCAAAGAAGTCTGCAGTGGGATGGACGCCACTTACAAAGTTAACCTGTTCGGACTCGTGTTCTCCGGTGCGACACCATCTCGCAAAGTGTTCGCAGTTGTTAAACGCGAGGTTGTATTTCTTCTCTCCAAGCCGAGAGCGGGCCCGCGTAATCGTTGTCTCTGCATCAAAGGCATAGGTATAAGCGACCACTTCAGGTCTTTTGCCGTTGGAGAAGATTGCGATGGGATCATGTTTTACGGCCGCGTTTTTAATATCCGTCGGTGTGCCGGTGTAATGAATGACCGTGCCGTCGCCGCAGTCGATGCCATGATGCCAGTAGAAGCCTCGAAATACTCTTAAATGATCGCCAAGTGCCATAACTTACTCCTAGAATAGAAAACGTGGGGTCATGACTTCGCAAAATGCTTGAGGGCAAAGGTCTCGATCTTCTCGGGCAACTCACGCCAGCCCGGCACGTCGTCGCGGTAGAGCATGTGGCGGACCTGCTTGCGGAGCTCGTGGCGCACCGAGCCCTTCTCCTGCCAGCGGATCGGGGCGTGCTCGTCGCTTTGATAAAGGGCGGCGATGTCTTCGGCCAGTGTTTCGAGGGCGGCGAGGCGTTGGGCGTGGGCGGTGCCCTCGGCGTAGGCTTCGGCGTATTGGGTGGCCTGGGCGGCGGCGTCGGTCTGACCCTCGGACGGTTTTTGCTCGTCAGAAACATCGGCCACGGTGGCTTTGAGGATGGACCAGATGCCGAAGGCGTGTTCGCTGAGGCGAGAGCTCTGGTGGGCGGCGTCTTCGGCCTGGAGGTCGCGGGCGACGGTTTCGAGGGCGTCGAGTTTGGCGGCGGCGTCGTCGAAGAGGCCGAGTTGGAAGGAGGCGATGAGCTCTTTGAGGCGTTCGCTGAAGCTGGCGTAGCGCTCCGCGTTTTCGCCGAGTTTTTCGGCGATGATCTTTTTGAGTTCGACGGTTTTGCGGACGGCGGCGGTCTCGAGGTCGCGGGGGGCTTCGGCGTCGTCGTCGAAGTCCTTCCAGAAGGCGCTGTCGCTTAAGCTGCGGAGGGTGCAGAGCTCGCGGATGCCGGTGACTTCGAGGTGGGCTTCGAGCATCTGGCGGAGTTTGGCGCTGTAGTGGGTGAAGCTGAGGTCGGGTTCTTCGTTCTCCCACTCCATCTTGCCGAGGTGGAGTATGTCGGTGACGAGCTTGAGGTCGGGGGCGTATGGGATGACGACGGGGTCGGGCATGATCGCGCCGTAGAGGGCGATGAAGGCTCTGGCGCGCTGGCAGAAGTCGTAATAGCGGTCGAGGCTGCCGAGCGCGCGGACGGCCTGGCGGACGTCGTGACGGTCGGCGGGGTCGATCATGGCCATGACCTGGCGGTGGGCGTCGCGCAGGTCGTCGTGGAGGCCGGTTTCGGGGCGCAGCGCGTTTTTCACGTCGTCGGCGCGGTAGGCCGAGAGGGCGTCTTGAAGGTTTTGGGAGACGCCGAAGTAGTCGACGATCAGCCCGTAGGGTTTGTCGCGAAAGCGGCGGTTGGTGCGGGTGATGGCCTGCAGCAGGTTGTGGTCGCGTAGCGATTTGTCGAGGTACATCGCCTGCTCCACCGGGGCGTCGAAGCCGGTGAGCAGCTTGTCGCAGACGATGAGGAAGTAGAGCTCGCTCTCGGGGTCGCGAAAGCGCTGGATGGCGTCTTTTTGCTGCGCCTCGCTCAACTGAAAACGCAGCACCCCGCGCACGCTCTCATCCTCCAGCACCTCGCCGGCATCGTTGGCGTTGGCGGAGTAGATGGCGGCGCTGTGGGCGGTGGCGCGCAGGCGCGCGGCGGATTCGGAGAGGCCGTGTTCGGCCATATACCAGTCGGCGATCACGGCATCGAGGGCTGCTTTATGTTTGGCGACGGCGCGGCGGTCGACGGTGACGATCTGGGCTTTGTAGCCGTCGGGTTGGATGTGGGTGCGGAAGTGCTGCCAGATGTCGGCGGCGATTTGCGCAATGCGTGAGGGGAGGCGCGCGAGGTCGCTGCGGGTGACGCCGCGTTCTTTGAGTTTGCGGCGAGTCTCGTCGTCTTCGGCGGCGAAATAGCGGTCGAAGGCGGCGTCGAGCTCGGCGTCTTCGAGGTGCCATTCGGGGAGGCGCGCGGTGTAGAGCACCTTGACCGTGGCGCCGTCGCGCACGGCTTCGTCGATGCCGTATTTATCCAGATAACCTTCGCCCGGCGCGCCAAAGTTGGCGTAGGTGTCTTTGTCGTTCTTTTTGACGGGCGTGCCCGTAAAGCCGAAGAAAAAGGCGTCGGGGAAGGTGGCGCGCAGGTAGGCGCCCAGGAGCTCTTCCTGGGTTCGGTGGCATTCGTCGACGAGCAGAATCCAGTTTGCGCTCTGGGGTGCGGCGAGCTCGGCCATGGCGGCCTGGCGCTCCCGCATGCTGCTGGATTCGAAGCGGGGGTCCTCGCCGTCGAACTTAAAGATGGTGGAGGTGATCACGCGCCCGGGGCTTTTCTGGTCAATCAGCGCGCGAAGCTCGGCAGAGGAGCGCGCGTGTTTGGGGTTGGGCAGCCCGCAGGCCCGAAAGGTGCCGGTGATCTGGGCGTCGAGGTCTTTGCGGTCGGTCACCACCAGAATGTTGGGGTTTTTGAGGCGCGGGTGGTCGATGCCCCGGTGAAACTTGAGCTTGAGGGCGGCGAAGACCATCGTGAGCGACTTGCCCGAGCCCTGGGTATGCCAGATCAGCCCCTTGCGGTGTGTTCCATCGATGACGCGCTCGACCATCTTGTTGACGGCGCGGAGCTGCTGGTAGCGGCAGATCTTTTTGACGACCTTCTGGCCCGTGGCGTCGCGCTCAAAGACGATGAAATGGGCGATGAGGTCGAGCAGGCGCGCGGGCGTCAAAAGCTCGGTGAAGCCGCGTTCCATGGCCTGGGTTTTGGCGAAGGTGGGGCCGGGAATCGTGGATTCCGGCCAGTCGAACCAGTATTGCGATGAGGCACCCGTGGCGGCGTAGCGCAGGCCCGCGCCGGTGGTCACGATGTTGAAGGCGTTGGGCGCAAAGAGGGCGTCGACGTGGGTCTCGTAGCGGCGGATCTGCGCGATGCCTTTCTCCAGGCCCACGGTGAGGTCTTTGGCCTCGATCACCACGAGCGGGATGCCGTTCACAAAGACCACGAGGTCGGCCTCGATCACCTTGCCGCCCCCCTTCACATAAAACTGTCGGGTGACCTCCCAGGTGTTTTGGCCCGGATCGTCGAAGTCCAGGAGGCGAATCGTCTTTGAGGTCGACTCGCCAGACACCTTTTTGGACGCCTGCCCCCGCAGGCGCTTAAACCACGCCTCGTTATCGCTCAGGCCCGCGAGCTCATTATGAACGCTCAGCGCCGTCTCCCGCAAAATAACGTTGATGCGCATCAGCGCGTCGACAAGCGTGTCTTTCAACAGCACCCGCTCGAAGCTCTCCCGCTGCGCATTCACCTCGGTGGCGCTCAGCTCGGTGTAGCCCAGCGTTTCGAGGAATCGCAGGCCCGGGATTTCGACGGCGCTTTCTTCGCTCATAATGGACTACTCGGCCTGGGCCTCGGCGGGAGCCTCGGCGTTCAAGAGGGCTGGGAGGTCGAGGGTGTTGACGCGGACTTTTCCGGTGAGGAGGTCTTGGAGGAGGCCGCGTTTAAGGGTTTTTAAGTAGTGAAGTTGCTCATTGTTTCGGATGAGAATTGTTTCTATGGAATCAAATATAATACAGATTTCGTCTTGCTCTTTTTTGGGAGGAATAGTGACAGGGATGGCCAAAATGTCATCTTGGCTGATACTTGTTTGGGCAACAGCCTTTTTGGCGCGTCCTTGAAAAAATGATTTTATATGATCGGATGCGAGATGAAGAAATATGAACTCTGGTGACAGTGTCGGGTTGTTGGGTAATCGAAGGCGCATCATGTTTGACTCAAATACGGTGCGCTCAGTGAGATTTGAAATGTACGTTGTTTTCCCTAAGTGAGATAAGCTGTTTACACGGTTGATTAAAATGTCTCCATGTTGGAGCTCGTAACTTTCAATCTCATCAGGATCAAGTTGGACTTTTCTTAATTTTGAGGAGTCGAGGTGTTCCCCGTTTTGATAATTGTCTATTCTTACAATTTGAGTGCCCGATCCATAAAGGTCTTGGGGCTTGTAAATGCCATTTTTTAGTGAGGATGAAGAGAATTCATCTCCTAACGTTGATAGCCGCCACGACCTCGGAGTCTCCCCGATCGCCGTCTTCTTGAACTCGGTGTGGCCGATGCCCCGGGTCAGCAGCTCCTGGAGGAGCCCCTTCTTGACCGTGCGGGTCTGCTCGATGACCGCCTCGGTGGCCTCGATGGCCTCGTCGACGCTGGAGAGGATGGCGGCGATTTTCTTTTGTTCGGGGAGGGGGGGGAGGGGAAAGGTATATTTTTCAAAGGATGTACGTTTAATTCTTTGATGGCTTTTGGTGCTGGAAGCAGGGGCGATAAGTGGATTGGTGAGAAACGCTTCACTTTCAAGAGTGAACTTTAAAAAGTCGAGCAAGATGTTGTTTGATTTTGGAATCAGTGGCCAAAATTCTGTTGAACATGCAGCAAGGCGTTCGCCGCTATGTTGAACTCGCCATACTCTAGGGATGCGTGGGTTTAGTTTCGCAAGCAATACGCAGTCTAATGGAACTTTGTATTTTGAACTGCCGATTTCACTACCATCAACAATCTCTGGAGCTCCAGTCTCATCGAAGATCGGAATGGAGAAGTATAATACGCGAGATTGGGACAACGTTTTTGTGGCAAGTGAATCCCGCTGGTTGCTAATGATATCCGAGATTGTCACTCGGCTCCAACCCTCCGGCACCTTACTCACCATAACCCAACTCCTCCAGATACGCGTTCATCTGAGCTTCGGCCGCATCCCGTTTTGCTGTCAACTCCCGCAGCTTCTTTACTTCGGCGTCGACGTCGATGGGGGGTGGGGGCGGGTCGGTTTGGACGTAGCGGGAGAGGTTAAGGTTGTAGTCGTTGTCGACGATTTCGTTTATCTCGACGACTCTGGCGAGGAGTTCTTGATCCTCGTAGTCGTGGACGGCGGTGGCGAGGCGAGCGACGTGGTCGTCGGTGAGGTAGTTCTGGGTTTTGTCTTCGGCGATGTGTTTCTCGCCATTGACGATCAGCACCTTCTCGCGGCGCTCGGGGGCTTTTTGTTTGTTGATGACCACAATGGCGGCGGGGATGCCGGTGCCATAGAACAAATTATTGCCGAGGCCGATGACGGCCTCGATCAGGTCGGCCTGTAGGAGTTTGGTGCGGATCTTCCCCTCGGCGCCGCCGCGGAAGAGCACGCCGTGGGGGACGACGACGGCCATGCGTCCGGTGGGTTTGAGGCTGGCGACCATATGCTGAATGAAGGCGAAATCGCCGTAGCTTTTGGGCGGCACGCCGTAGACGTCGCGACCGAAGGGGTCGCCCTGTTTCCAGACCTTGTTGCCCCAGTTTTTTAGCGAAAAGGGCGGGTTGGCGAGCACCATATCGAATTGCTTAAGGGTGCCGTCGGCGTTGAGGAGTTTGGGGTCGAGGAGGGTGTCGCCGCGCATGATTTTGGCGTCGTCGATGTCGTGAAGGAGGAGCGACATCTTACAGATGGCCCAGGTGTTGAGGTTTTTCTCCTGGCCGTAGAGGGAGAGGGATTTGGGGTTCTGGCCCTGCTCGACCAGGTATTTCCAGCAGACGAGCAGCATGCCGCCGGCGCCACAGGCCGGGTCGTAGATGGTCATGCCCGGCTCAGGCCGCAAAATCTCCACCATCAAGCGCACGACCTGCTTCGGCGTATAAAACTCGCCGCCCTTCTTGCCGGCGTCGTCGGCGAATTGCGCGATCAAATACTCGTAGGCGTCGCCGAGCATGTTGGCGTCGACGCGGGCGTTGGTGAGCGGCCCGAGCTCCTCAAAATGCGCCATCAGCGCTTCGATCAGCGCGTCGGGGAAGCGCTCTTTGTTGGCAAAGTCGACGTCGGCAAACACGCCTTTGACCCGGGGGCTGGCGTCCTCGATGGCGCGAAACGCCACGTTGAGGCGCTCGCCAATATCCACCGAGCTCTCGCGAATGTCTTTCCAGTGGCTGCCCGGCGGCACATGAAAGCGGTGCTCCTCGGGCATGCTGGCCAGGGTCTCGTCGCCGAACTCGGCGATGCGCTGGTCGTACTCCTCCTTCCAGACGTCGCAGAGACGCTTATAGAAGAGCAGCCCGAAGATGTAGTGCTTGTAGTCGGCCGCATCGATGGAGCCGCGGAGGATGTCGGCGGATTTCCAGAGGTGGCGTTCGAGGGTGGGGAGGGTGATGTCGGGGAGTTTGGTGTCGGTCATGGGTACGTCCGGAACGACTTGGGTTGTGCGGGCTCGCCAGGGAGCGGCGAGGTGGGGTGGAGCTGGGAGTACAGGTTGTAACGTAGAATATGGGTAAAAAGAAGGGGGGAGGTTGATCGGAATGGGGGGGAAAACACACCCGAGCCGTAGGGGGAGGTCTTGTGCCTCCCCCGGACGCCGACGGTTGGGAGTGGCGGGGACCCACAAGGGGTCCCCCTACGGGCGGGTGGCGGGCATCGGCATAGGGATGGACGGCGGGGACCCACAAGGGGTCCCCCTACGGACGGGTGGCGGGCATCGGCATAGGGATGGACGGCGGGGACCCACAAGGGGTCCCCCTACGGGCGGGTGGCGGGCATCGGCATAGGGATGGACGGCGGGGACCCACAAGGGGTCCCCCTACGGGCGGGTGGCGGGCATCG
>NZ_VOSL01000141.1 GCF_007997005.1 Lujinxingia vulgaris
CTGGCGGCGCGCGGCCTCCGAGATGGGGCTTGTGGAGGGGCGGCATGTTGAGGTGGTCACGCATCATCGCATGAGCCACGGCCGGGTGGGGGGAGGGTGGTCGGTGGTGGTGGTCGATGAGGCGCATCGCTTTCGCCGGGTGAGCACGCGGCGAGGGGCGGCGTTGATGAGGTTGGCCGCGGAGGCGCCGGTGGTGCTGGTGACGGCGACCCCGGTGTGCAACGGGCTTGAGGATCTGCGGGGGTTGCTCTCGTATTTTTTGAGCGACGCCAGCGCGCGCGGCTTGGTGGGGATGGGGCTTGTGGAGGCGTTTGAGCGGGCGGTGGCGGGACGCTTTGACCTGACGGAGCTGCTGGAGGCGGTGGTGATCCGGCGTGGGAGTGCGGATTTTGGCCAGGTGCGCCGGCCGAAGGTGCGCTTTGAGGTGGTGCGTTATGAGGCTGAGGACCAGGAGCGCTGGGTGTGGCGTCACCTGGAAGAAGAGCTGCGGGCGATGACGCTGGCGGCCTTTGAGGGAGGTTGGCCGCGGGGGCTTTTTGTGGCCACGGGGCTGCGCCAGTGGGAGGGGGGCGCCGGGGCGCTGGGGGAGGCGTTGGAGCGGCTGGCTCACTACTTTGAGCGTTGGCTGGAGGCGGCGCAGCGGGGGAGGTGGCTCGACGCCGGGGCGTTTCGGGAGGTCTTTGAGGGGGTGAGCCGCGCCCAGGAGGTGATGGGGTTTTTGTACGGCGATCGGGAGGTCCGCATTGGGGCGTTGGCGAAGGCTAAGGAGGGTGTAGAGGCGGATCTTCGACGGGTGCGGGGCCTGCTGGCGAGGTTGGCGGCGATGCGGGAGGAGGGGGGCGGGGTGGCCGGCGCGGTGGTGGGGCTTGTGCGGGAGGAGCCCCAGGCGCGGTGGCTTGTGTTTACGGCCTACCAGGGCGCGGCGCGCGCGCTCTTTTTGGCGATCAGCCGGAGGCTGGGAGGTGGGGTGGGCGTGGGGCTGATGACCGGGGAAATGGCCCGGGCCACGGGGGTGGGGAGGCTTGATGCGGCGGAGCTCGTGGCGCGTTTTGCAGGGGAGGTGGCCCCGCGCGATCGGGTGGGGGTGCTGGTGGCGACGGATTGTCTGGCCGAGGGGGTGAACTTGCAGCGCTGCAAACGGCTGGTGCTGGCGGATCTTCCCTATTCGCCGCTGAAGTTGGAGCAGCGGGTCGGGCGCGTGGTGCGGCCGGGGGTGTGTGCGGGAGAGGTTCGGGTGTATCTGCCCCGGCCGACGGTGTGGGCCGATACCCTGGGGATGCGTCGGCGGCTGGAGGCGAAGATCGCCCGGGCGCAGGGGGTGGGGCTTGCGCCGGGCCTGGCCGCGGGGGTGTGGCAGGGGTTAGGGCAGGCGGATGAGGCCGGGGAGGGGACCTGGGAGGTGGAGGGGGCCGCGCCGCGTGTGGGGATCGGGGTGCTGGAGGCGATGACGCTCGAAGATCGGCTCCGCGAACAGCTGCGCGGGCAGGGGGATGTGTCGCCGCGCTTTGGGAAGGTGGGCTCCGGGGAGGTGGAGCGGGTGCTGGCGCGGGTGCGCATTGAGGCGGCGGTGGCGCGCGAGGTGTGGGTGAGCGCCGATGGCCTTAAGGCCCGGGTGGGGCGGCTCAGCGAGCGCCTGGGGGGGCTTGTGGCGTTGAGTCAGGAGGCGCTGGAGGTGCGGGTCTGGGCGCCGGGGGAGGAGCCCTGCTGGGAGGTGGTGCAGGCGTGGGCTCGGGGGCGTCGTGAGGAGCTTGAGGCCGCGCGGCTGGCGCCGGCGGTGGTGGAGCGGGGGTCAGCCCGGGTGCGGGTGTGGGAGCTTCTGGTGGAGGCCGCTCGGAGTGGGGCGTTGGGGGTGGGGCTCTCGGAGCTCGGTGCGTATCGCCAGCGGGTGCTCGGGGAGCAGCCCCCCGGGGTGTTGAGGCGCTGGGAGGGGATGCTGGCGCTGGGCGCTGGCGCCGGGGCTTTCTGGCAGGAGGCGCAGGCGCTGCCCGAGCGGCCGAGTGTGCCGGTGCGCGTGGAGGTGGTCGCCGCGCTGGGGTGGAGCGCGGCCGGGGAGGGCGCGGCGCTACGCGCTGCGGGTTTGTTCGAGGAGCTGCCAGTTGGTGTAGGCGAAGTAGCCGAGGATCAAGAAGATCAGGATGCCTCCCTGCAACGCGTAGAGCGCGATAGCGCCGGTGAGGATCAGCGTGCCGATCGCGACCTTCGCGGTGGTGGCCAGGGCCTGCCGCTGGGGTTTGGAGCGGCGCAGGAAGTGAAAGAGGGCCTGGCCGCCGTCCATCGGGAAGATGGGCAGGAGGTTAAAGACGAGCCAGAAGGTGTTGACGATGGCTGAGAGCCGCAACAGGTGGCGCAAGAGCGGCCAGGCGTCGGCGGGCGTCAGAGCGTTGAGCGCCATCAGGCCTGCAAAGGAGACGAGCGCGATGACAAGGGTTGCCGCCGGCCCGGCCAGGGCGATGAAGATGCCCTGGTTGGGGGTGGGGTTGGCGCGGTGGTTGATGGCGACCCCGCCCATGCCCTGGAGCACGATGGTGGAGTTGCCAAAGCCGCTCTTTTTGAACGCGGCGGCGTGGCCCAGCTCGTGGAGGAGCACCCCGAAGAAGAGGATCGGCGCCCACATCAGCTGGTAGGGAAGCTGCTGCGCGGATTGAAGCCCGGAGAAGACGAAGAAGGCGACCAGGGCCAGAAACCAGACCTCCATGAAGATGGTGTGGCCGGCGAAGGTCGCGAGTTTCCAGCGGGGGCCCGAAGATTGACGGATACGCATCGGAGAAGGCCTGGGACAGAGAAGCAAAGGAGGAAGCGTACAAAAGAAGCAGCAGAGGTCGAGGAGTAAAACTAGCGTCCTGGCGAGGATAATCCACCGCCGGGCTCAGGTAGAGCAGAGCGCCCCGGGGTGTAAAGGGCGTTCGGCTCCAGGCAGACGTTCAACGCAGGGCTGATCGAGGAGGGGTTATGATGGACGGGATGGGCAGGTTTGAGGCGTTGTTGAGCAGCGGCAGCCGCGGGGAGTGCGCGGCGATGGGTGCGCCGGTGTGCGAGACGGTGGGAGCGCTGGCGAGCTATATGCGTGCCGAGGGGAGGTTGCGCACGCGGGCGGCCTGGGAGCTCGATGAGGCCGAAGCGATGCGGCTGGCGCAGGTAAGCGGGGTGGTGCCCGAGGGGGGCTGGGTGCGATTTGTGGGGTTATGCGCCGGGGCCGGGGTGCTGGTGGCCCGGGGAGGCGGGTTTGAGGCGGGGCCGAAGTTGAAGAAGGCCTGCGCGTGGTCAACGCCGGAGCTGGAGCAGCGCCTGGTGGAGGGGTTTACGCGCTGGCTGGTGCCGCCGGCGACGGCGGCCAGCTGGTTTGTGGCCCTGGGGGTGCACCCGCTCTGGGGGCTCAAGCTCGCCAGGCAGGTGCATCGGGAGGGGGCGTTGCTGGGCCTGGATCCGGGCCGGGAGGTACGCGATGACGCGATCCTGGGAGCGCGGCGGCTCGAGGGGGTGCGCCGGCATGTGTTTGTGAGTCTGGCGGTGGTCGTCGGCGTGCTGCGCCGGCTCACTGGCGAGCGGATCTATGAGGTGGGGGCGCTGACACGGCTTGTGGAGGAGGCGATGCGCTTTGCCCGGGTGGTGGCCTACGACGATGATGACGAAGATGCCGGTCAACTGCAGGTGGTGGTCGAGGAGGTCTGCTGGCGCGCGGCGCAGCACGCGGTGTGGGCGTTGATGGATGAGGTGCTGGTGCCGGCCGGGGTGGTGCGCTGGGATATCGGGCGCGGCATCGCGGTGAGGGCGCGGGCGCTGGAGCGGGTGCGGGTCGGGGCGCTGGGGGTGGGGGCGCAGGATACCTGGGTGCGGCTCTTCCTAAGTGGTAGCGGGGGGCGTAAAGTTGCTTAAGTTGAGGAGAGCGGGTGGAGGCGTGGTCCCGAAGGGAGAGGCGATGATCACATCAAAGAAGGTAGCGGTGCTCGACGATGAGCCGCTGATCGGGGACATCGTCTCGCGGGCGCTCAAGCGGCAGTGGGAGGTGCGCATCTTCGAGCGGCCTTCCGAGGCGCTGGCGGCGTTGGAGGAGGGGGAGCGCTACGCGGTGTTTCTCTGCGACATGATGATGCCCGAGCGCAGCGGGATGGAGGTCTATCAGGAGATCCGTCGTCGCTGGCCGGAGCAGGCCGAGCGGGTGGTGATCATGAGCGGGATCAGCCAGCGAGATCGGGCCGGTGAGCTCGTGAAGGACGCCGGGATGCGCCTTGTTCAAAAGCCCTTTGATTTAAAAGGGTTGAGGCAGGTTGTTGGCGAGGTCGCCCGAGGCGAAACGACGGTCGAGGAGGGGGAGCGGGGAGGGATGCGAGGCTGACCTCGTCCCCCTCCCGCTGCTCGCCGGCTCAGAGGGGCTCGACCATGCGGTCGGTCTTCTTCTCGACGGCTTTTTCGTGAAGCAGGCGCAGGGCGGCGCGGGCCAGGATGGAGGCGCCGGCGTTGATCGCGCGCTCATCGATGTTGAAGTGGGGGGAGTGCAGGAAGTTTCGGGGAGCCTGCGCCCCGGTGCCCAGCCGGAACATCGCGCCGGGGATGCGCTCGCAGTACACCGAGAAGTCTTCACCTCCCATCGAGGGCAGGGGGATGCGCTGGACGCCGTCTTCGCCCAAAAGGTCGGTGGCGACCTCGGCGATCACCGAGGTGATGTAGGCGTCGTTATGAATGGCCGGGGCGCCGCGGGTGAGCTTGAGCTCGTAGGAGGCGCCGTGGGCCAGGCAGATGCCGCCGATGGTGCGTCGTAAGAGGTCGTCGAGTTGATCGCGGTGCTCCGGGGAGATGGTGCGGATGGAGCCGGAGAGCGACGCGGTCTCGGGGATGACGTTGGCGGCGATGCCGGCCTGGAAGGTGCCCAGCGTGATCACCGCCGGGATGCGGGCGTCGAAGTTATGGGCGGGCAGCTGGTAGAGGGCGTTGGCGACCTGGGTGGCGATGAAGATGGGGTCGATGCACTGGTGGGGGCGAGCGCCGTGGCCGCCTTTGCCTTCGATATGGATCTCGAAAAGATCGAAGGAGGCGGTGAAGGGCCCCGGGCGCACGCCGATCTCTCCGATGGGGCGCTCCGGATCGCAGTGCAGGCCGAGGATGGCGTCGACATGATCGATCGCCCCGAAGTCGACCATCTCGGTGGCGCCGCCGGGCACGGTCTCTTCGGCGTGCTGGAAGATCAGGCGCAGGCGGCCGGGCAGCTGCTCTTTGAGCTCCAGGAGGCTGAGGCCGCTGCCAAAGACGGTGGCCATGTGCACGTCGTGGCCGCAGGCGTGCATCACCCCGGGGGTCTGGGACCGGTAGGGGATGTCGTTGAGCTCCTCGATGGGCAACGCGTCGATGTCGGAGCGGATGGCGACGGTGGGGTGAATCGCCGGATCAAACCCCTCGGGGGTCAGGTCGGCGTAGAAGCCGGTGCCTTCGGGGCGCACAAAGGTCTCAAAGCCAAGTTCTTGGACGCGCTCGACCATGTGCGCGGTGGTCTCGAACTCCTGCTGGCTGAGCTCAGGGTGCGTGTGCAGGTAGCGGCGCAGCTCGATGAGGCGATCGGTGTTGGCGCGCAGCGTGTGGGTGAGACGGTCGAGGAGGTCGGGGAAGGGGGCGTTCATGGGAAGTCCGGTGCTGCGTGGGGAGGGGAGGCGCGGGGGGAAGAGCCGTGGAGTTTTTACGCCATGGCCCAACGTGTGTTCAACTGCCGATCGCCCCAGGACGACGCTGGCTGTGTCGTCAGGGATTCGCAGTAGCGCTGCTACAGCTTCATCCCTGCCTCCTTGCCAGGCGCCGCCCTGGATGCGCTCGGGTGCCGATCGCCCCAGGACGACGCTGGCGATGTCGTCAGGCGCCGCCCTGGATGCGCTCGGGTTCGGCGGTTCATGGCGTTTGTGTTGGGTTTTCTGATCTAAAAATCTTCGAGGATGCGGGCGTTTTCGGGGGGCAGGATAGCGGAGAGGGGGGCGTCGGGCACAAAGCGAAGCTCGGTGACCTCGGTGTTGGTGATGGGGTCGCCAGGTTGACCGTCTTCAAAGAGGTGGGTCTTGTGGGTGGTGGCCAGGGTGATGCCCTCGATGGTGTTTTGGTCCCCGTAGGTCATGAATCGCTCCGGGGAGTGGCCGCCTTCGGGGAAGAAGCCCGGGTAGGAGACGATGTAGCGGATGGCGTGCACCTGGAAGGACTCGGGGTGGATGTAGAGCACGTAGAAGTCGTCGGGGGCGTCGCCGGTGCCCGGCTCGTAGGTGGCGCGGATGAGGTGGTAATTCTGGTCATGAAAGGTGGCGTCGTCTTCCAAGGTGAGGATGACGCCGGGGTCGGCGAGTACGAAGGGGAGCGCGACGAAGTAGTAGGGGGTCAGCGCCCAGAAGCGGGCGTTGAAGGGCGTCTCGGCGTCTTCGGGGGCGATCCAGGCGTTTTCGCCGTCCCAGCCAAAGGCGATCTCGGGAGATTCGACGAGGGTGTGGGACGCGCGCGACGACCAGGTATCCACGAGCTGCCGGGTATCGCGCGGCTCGCCGTCCAGCGGGCGGTAGTTAAAGCGGAAGTGCAGCGGGCCCTTGTTGAAGAAGTTCTCGAGGCCGCCGTGGGCGTCAATGGATTTTTGGAGGAGCTGGCCGGCCTCGGACTCGGCCAGGCGCTCGTGGGCTTCGGCGACGCGGGACTCCACCCAGTGGGGATCGGGGGCGGCCTGCTCTTCTTCAGGAGGTGCCGGATCGGCGGGGGGTTCGGGAGTGGCCTCTTCGGCGGTTTCGGTGCGCTCGGGAGTCGGGGCATCGCAGGCGAGGGTGGACAGGGCAATGATGGTGATCAGGTTGAAGCGTATGACGCGGTGCATAAAGGACTCCGTGGCGGGTGGTGGCGGGCGCGCGGAGAGCATAGCGACTCGGTGGCAAAGTCAACTTCTACGCTCTGCGGGGGCCGGTCGGGGAGGCGGGGTTGAAATGGGTAGGTCGATGACCTACATAGTGTCATGTGTTCAGTGAATCTTAAGCAAGGAGCAACACAGATGGTGAAAATTACGTACCTTTCGGATCACCTCGGGGTGGAAGAACCTGCGCCGGAAGAGCTCAGCGCTCAGGAGCTCTCGGAGATGAAGAAGGTCGCGCGCTGGCATCAGGAAGAGTGGGCGCATTTGAGCCCCGATAAGACGGTGGGCACCCGCGTCGAAGAGCTGCGCGAGAGCGCGGTCAAAGAGGGGCTCCCGCTGACCCTGGTGGCCGTGGAGGACGAAGCCATTGTGGGTACGATCAGCCTCGCTGAAGAGGATCTGTCGACCCATCCGGAGTTTTCACCCTGGCTCTCGACGGTCTACGTGGACGAATCCCAGCGGGGGCAGGGCATTGGCAGCCGATTGGTGCAGCGGGTCGAAGAGGTCGCCGCCAGTCAGGGGGTCGAAGAGCTCTACCTTTACACCCCGGACCAGGCGCCCCTCTACGCTCGCCTGGGCTGGGAGGTGGTCGCGGTGGAGACGTACCGCGGCGAGGAGGTCACGGTGATGCGCCGCGACCTGGTGGAGATTGTGGAAGAAGGGGGGCGCGGCTGGTTGGACGTCGAGCAGCCCGCAGCGCAGTGAGCATGCGTCGTCGTGAGCGACACGCTCGGGCCTAAAGGGGGCGTTCGTGGCGGGTGAGCTGCACCTCAAGGGTGTAGCTGCCGGGGGGGCCGCTGAGGCGGATAAACTCGGCCGTGTTGGGGGAGGCGATCGCCTGCGCGGCGACCGGATCGAGGGCGTCGCGCCAGGTGATCAGCGCGAGCTCGTCGATGCGAAACACGCCTTCGCCGCTGCCCGCTTCGGGCGGGCTGTGGCGTAAAAAGAAGCGTGTGGCGCGGGGGTTGAGGGTGGTGCTCGACGGGTTCTCCGGATCGTCGGGGGGCATGTTCAGATCAAAGGTAAAAGGGGTCCACCCGACGCTTCCCGCCTCGGTGCTCAGCGCCACCTCGCCAGGGAACTCCCGGTCGCCGGAGCTTGCGTAGTAGCGCGCTTCCAGCGTGACCGGGCCGGCGTTTTGTGCGCTGTAGTAGCCCAGCAGAGTCAGATCTTTGTTGGGTTCGTGCAGCGCGTCGCCATCAACGCGGATGCGGTTGCGAAAGGCGATCACCGAGTCGGTGGTGTGCGTGGAGCTGCGCGTGGAGCAGAGCGCGGTGGTGCCCCGGTAGGTGTCGTGCATGCAGGGAAAGGACGAGCCCGCGTAGTACCAGCGGGCCGGATCCAGGCGCTCGGGGCCGATGTCGTGATCGTCGAAGTCGCCGTGGAGCAGGATGTCGTGGCCCAGCTTCGCCGAGGTGATGGCCGGAGGGAGGGTGAGGCCGGAGACGGACTCGTCGCTCTCGGCCTTCCCGCGAAGATCGAGGGTGGCCTGGCCGGTGGCATCGATCGTGACGTCGAGGGTCAGCGTGCGCGTCGATGTGGGGGCGTCGGCGGATTTGGGGAGGATGGTGCCCAGGCCGTGCCGGGCGAGGACCGGTGTGTCGAAGGGGGCCGACGCTTCGGCCAGGCGGCGCAGGAAGAGGTCGGCCAGCCGACCCGTGATGTGACGGGGGCGGTAGTCCTTGAGGTAGACGGGGATGGCGGTGGCACGCTGAGGCTGGCCTCGGCGCATATCGACCTGGAGGAGGACGCCGAGCATGGTCTCCAGGCGCTCCTGATCGAAGATGAAGTTGCCCAGGCTGTGCGCCATCAGGGTGCCCTGCGCAAAGGCAAAGCCCTGGGCGACGTGCGGGTGATGGGCGATGGCCACTGGCGAGCCATGCTCTCTGGCGAGCTCCAGGCGGTCGAGCACGTAAGGGGTGGGCGCGTAGGTGTACTCAACACCGAGGTGAATGATCGTGATGGGCACAAATCCCGCGTCGAGCTCGCCGCGGATGGCCGCGCTGACCGCGGCGGTGTCCCGCAGGTTGGCCGCGCCGCCCTGGGTGTCACTGGCCACAAAGGGGGTGTCGTACTGGTTGCCGTCGATCGAGGTCAGCGAGAGGAAGGCGTATGGGGTGTTGGCCAGCGTCTTGCGGTGCGCGCGGAAGGCCTCTTCGGCGTTGAGACCGGCGCCGCTGTGCGCGATGGCGCGCTGGTCGAGGTGGTAGAGGGTGTCGGCGACGCCGCCGTCGAAGTAGTCGTAGATGTGGTTGTTTCCCAGCCCGGCGTAGTCGACGCCCATCCAGCTCAGCGCGTCGAGGGAGTCGGGGAGGGTAAAGAAGATGTAGGGCTTGGCGTCGTAGGGGGTGCGGGGATCGTCGGTGACGACGGTCTCCAGGTTGATGATGCTGTAGTCGGCGCGCTGGAAGAGGGGGCGCATGAACTGCACCACATTCTGGGAGCCGGGGAAGGGGTTGGAAGCCTGAATCAAGGCGTCGGGGTCGTCGTCGGGGAGGCGGTCGACGGGTGGGTTTTCGGCCGCGCGCAGAAAACGACGCCCCAGGCTGACGTCGCCGCTGAAGAGCAGGCGCGTGGTGTCGGGGTTGCGCGCCTCCAGGGTGATGTCGCCCAGCTCAACCGTGTCGGTGCTCAGCGGAAGTGCGAGCTGTGTGGGGAGGACCGGGCTGTAGAAGTCGGCGTGCTCGATGGTGACCAGTGTGTTGTCGCGCGAAAGATCGTCGAAGGCGAAGCGGCCCTCGGCGTCGGTGCCGGCGGTGCGCTCCTGAGCGACCACCGAGGCGCCTTCCACCGGGCGCCCCTGGCTGTCGACCACCCGACCTCCCAGCGCGATGACGCTCCCAAAGTAGCGATCGCGGGCGGCTTCTTCCTGCTCCCACACCCAGCCCTCGGGGTGATCCGGATCGACGTCCAGGCAGCCCGGAAGAACCAGGGTGGCCAAAACGAGAGCGATCAGGCCGCTGAAGGCGGCCCGACCCATCGGACGAAGGCGGGAGGGTGTGACGAGGGTCATCATCATGGCGAGGCTCAAACCAGGGAGGGGGTGACGCTGTGGAGAGCATAGGCCGCCCGGCGTTGAGACACCATGTTACACCTCGGCGCGCGCTGTGGCACGAGGTGGGGATGAGGCTCCATCGAAGATCCTTGTTGAGTTTTGTGGGGATGCGTTAGGTTTGCAGGCACGCGCCAGCTGGCAACCGGGGGAGACGTCAACCTCAGAGGTTGAAGGTCATCCCATCGGGACGGCGCCAAGACGACGTGGACGTAACGACGTGTGGTAGAGGAGTGATGATGAGTGATGGAAGACGTGGCAGCGCGCTTCGATATGCGCCTGCGCTGGTGGTGCTTGCGGTGAGCCTCGTGGGGTGTGTGACCCCGGGGATGCGGGAGGTGGAGGCGGTCGACTCGTCGGCCTCGTCGGTCACCTTTCTCTACAGCCAGCACACTGGCGAGGAGAGTGAGCGGGGCGTGATCTCGTGTGAGATCGAGGAGGATCGCCTCTCGGACTGTCAGATTCTTGATGTGGAGTACAAATGATGAGGTGGACGCAAAGCGTGGCGCTCGGCCTGCTCATGGTGCTGGGCGTGGGATGCACCGAGGTGCGTTACACGATTCGGCAGGCGGACTCGCACCGGGAGGGCAATTTCTTCACGATGCAGACCTCCGCCGAGCGGGTCACCCGGCTGGGACCCTTCTACGAGACTGTGGAGCCCGAGGGCATCAACTACTGGCGTTGCGGCCGGGTCGAGGGGCAGATGACCTGCACCAAGATCTGCGAAGATATGGGCTCGCGCGTCTGCGCGCCCTACCTGGCCGGCAATTTTGGTCAGATCAACCTTCCGCCTGCCTTTACACAGACCGGCCAGGCGCCGGCGCTCTATCAGGGGGAAGGGCAGCAGGAGGTTGTGCCCGAGGCCGAGCCGGCGGAAGAGGGTGACGTGGAGGAGACGCCAGAGAGCGCTCCGACCGATGAGGCTGTGGAGCCCGAGGAGGTGCAATGATGGCACGATGGATGCGAAGCGCGCTTTTGAGCGCGGTGGTGCTTGCGGCCGGCGTCGGCTGCGCGATGCCCGAGTATGTGTACGTGACCGACTATCAGGTCGTGGGCGATCGCAGCGTCAAATACATCTACAACCCGCTCTACCCCTCGATGGCCGGCGGCGCGATCAACGACGCGGCGCTGGTCCTGGAGGTGTGTTCGGTGGAGGCGCAGAGCCCCGGAGAGGAGACGGCGTGCCGGGAGACGGTGCTGCTGAGGACCGAGGAGTACCAATGAAGATGATGACATGGATGAAGGCCGGGCTCATCGGCCTGGTCACCGCCTCGGCGGTGGGGTGTGCCGGGCAGACGACGCTGCGCGACGCGACGTTTACCCACTGGCATGACGATCAGACCCTGATCGTGGTGTATGAGCGCCAGCAGTCGAAGGGGATCATCAGCCCCACCACCACGCGCTCCACCCACGTGCGGGTGTGCAAGGTGCAGGAGACCAACGAGCTGCTCTGCCGCGACCAGCTGCGCCTGGCCAATATGCTCAACCCGCACCTTCGGGAGGGTGAGGACCTCAGCGATCCCTGGTCGCCCTGATCCTTTCCACCCTGTTACCATCACAAAAACCCACGCGGGGCGCTCTCAAGGGCGCCCCGCGTGGGTTTTTTAGCCTGGTGTGTCGCTGCGGGGGTTAGAAGGTCGTGGCGGGCTGGCCCCGTCCCTGGCGGCGTTTGCCGCGGTGCTCGCGGCGCTCCTGGCGTTGCTCGCGACGCTCGGCGACGAGCTCCTGGAGTTGGGTGCGTTGCTCCGGGGTGAGGATGGCGCGCAGCTCCAGTGCCAGCTCCAGGCGATCGCGCTTGAGCTGGTTTTCGAGCTCCAGGATCTCATCGAGTTTGGCGCGGATGGCGTCGGCAGAGGCATCGGAGGTGGCGAGCTCGCGCATGGCCTGATGCGCCTCGCGCAGCTCCTGGCGTCGGGCCTCGTGGATGTCGCGTTTGCCTTCGAGGAGCGCGCGGATTTGCGTTTGCTGGGCCTCGTTGAGGCCGAGCTCATCCCGCAGGGCGATCAGATGACGGGGGTTGGGAAAGAGGTTCTGCACGGCGTCCTGGTGGCGATGGGGGCGTTGTTGGGCGGTGGCGGTGGCCGGGATGACCAGCGCCAGGGCGATGAGCGTCGCGAGGGTGAGGAAGAGGCGGTTCATAAGGACTCCTTTGCGTGAGGTGTGGCACGGGGTGAGCGTTGCGTGGTGCTTCGGTGAAGGCGTCAGCCGGGGTTGCCGCCGGGATCATCAAGCGTCTCGTCGAGCACATAGGCGTCGGTGGGGGCCTGCCAGCTCCAGATGTCGTCGGCGAGTCTGGCGAGCTCCTCCCACTCCTCCTCGGTGGCGGCGGGTGTGGGGGAGGTGGCGATGGCCGGGGCCGCGTCGGCGTCTGTCTCCAGCACAGCCGGGGGCTCGGCGTCCGGGCGAAGCAGCGCCGCACCGACGACGATGATCAGCAGCAGGGCGGCCAGGGCGGGGGGGCCGCCACCGGCGGTGAGCAGGCCCTTGAAGGTCACGGCCCCCGGGCTTGAGGGTGAAGAGGATGCGGCCGCCCAGGTGGTCTCGAAGTCTGGAGGGTCGCCCGCGAGCGCCTCGTCGGTAGCCTGGCGGTAGAGCTCTTTTAGCGGGTCGGGTTGCTGAGACATGCGTCCTCCTGAGCGTCGAGGTGGGTGCGAAGGGCGCGTTTGGCGCGGTCGTAGTGCGTGCGGGCGGTGCCCGGGTTGATGCCCAGGGTGCGGGCGGCCTCATCCAGCGTGAGCTCGTGGTAGAAGACCAGCTCAATCAGATCGCGCTGGCGTGGGGAGAGCGTGAGCAGGGCCTGTTGCACGGCAGCCACCCGCGGGTCGGCCCCGGAGGAGGAAGGCGGCGGGGCCGGCCTCTTCTGCAGGGCGTTGAAGTCGAGCGCGACAAAGCGCGACAAGGTCTGGCGCCGCCGCAGCGCGCGCACCTTGTTGCGCACCACGCCAAAGAAAAAACTCTTGAACGCCTCCGGCTCCCGACAACTCGCCGCGCCGCTGAGCAGCGCCTCGTAGGCCGCCTGGAGCGCGTCTTCAGCCAGCTGGCGATCACCGGCCTGGTGCAGCGCCCAGCGGAAGGCGTCGGCGTGCAGCGCTTCGATTTGGTGGCGGAGTGGGGTCATCGGGGGGTCGCGGTGTTGGGAGGTTCGTGTGGGCGGTAGGGGTTCGCGGGTTGGGGTTAGGTGGTTAAGGGGGTGTGTGGTTGTGGGGCGCGGGGGTTCGCGGTGTGGGGCGATTCGTGAGGGCGTTTGGGGGTTTGCGGGGTGTGGTTGGGTAGTTGGGTGGTTGGGTGGTTGTGGGGCGCCGGGGGTTTGCGGTGTGGGTCGGTTTGGCTGAGCGTTGAGGGGTTCGCGGGTTGTGGTTATGTGGTTATGTGGTTGTGTGGTTGTGGGGCGCCGGGGTCTGCGATGTCGGTCGATTTGGCTGAGCGTTAAAAGGTTCGCGGGTTGTGGTTATGTGGTTGTGTGGTTGTGTGGTTGTGGGGCGCGGGGGTTCGCGGTGTCGGTCGATTCGTGAGGGCGTTTGGGGGTTCGCGGGTTGGGGTTGAGTCCGAGCGCCGGTCTGTGGCGCGGGTGGAACATAGATACGTGTCGGGAGGGGCGGGGCTGTGTGACAGAGATTTTTATTTTTTTTTGCCGAGCGCCCCGGGACGAAGCCTTCAGCGCGGGTGGAACATAAATAAGTGTCGGGAGGGGCGGGGCTGTGTGACAGAGATTTTATTTTTTTTGCCGAGCGCCCCGGGACGAAGCCAGCGGTGTCGTCAGGGGTTCGCGGTAGCGCTGCTACAGCTTCAGCCCTGCCTCCTTGCCGGGCTTCGCCCTGGATGCGCTCGGATCTGGGGGGAGCCGAGTACCAGGACGAGTACGAGGACCAGAACGAGTACCCGTACGAGATCGAGCCCGAGATCGAGCCCGAGATCGTGATCGAGCCCGAGATCGAGCCCGAGATCGAGATCCAGCCCGAGATCGAGATCGAGCCCGAGATCGAGCCCGAGATCGAGATCCAGCCCGAGATCGAGCCCGAGATCGAGCCCCACCAGCCCTCCCCACCCACACGCTTCACCCCGCCCGAGCTCCGCTGAGCCTCCCCAACCAGACCGCCTCTGCCCCCCCGTGCCGTCCGCCCCCCTCCCTGGCCAGACACCCTCTGGCCTTGCAGGGGGTGCAACCCCCTCCTGTGCCAGACACCCTCTGGCATCGGAGCCTTAGTATGCCTCCGGGACCAGAGGGCCTTTGGCACCGGAGCCTTAGTATGCCTCCGGAACCAGAAGGCCTCTGCCGCCGGAGGGTGTTCACCTCCCCTGCTCGCTAGAAGCGCCAGGGCGCCCGCACACAATAAGGTTTCCCGCACATCGGCGAGGGGGCTTGTTGAGCGCAGGTCAGACGACGTGCGGCGTCTTGCGCCACAACAGGCGGCGCATCGGCCTCCTCCGTCGAGGGCTCGCCGGCGTCCTGCCTGTGACCGTCTGCCTGTGACCGTCCGGGAGACGGACAATCGTAAGTGAATATGTGGGTTAGCGGCGTTTTGGTCGGTGCGAACGCGGTGGTGGTCGCGGTGGCGATCGGTGGGGAGTCGAGGCTGACCGAGGGCGGACCATCGCAGGGGGGGCGAGCCTGACCGAGGGACGGACAATCGCGTCATAGCGCCGAGCGAGCTTCTCGAGTTGCGCATGGGCCCGGTTAGTCAACATGGACCACGCGTCGAGCCTTCGATTTACGATTCACTGGGCCCGCTCGAAGATAGGACGCGTCCTCTAACGTTCGCATCCACCGGAGTCCAACAGGCGAGTTCGAACCTTGCGCGTGTATGATGACGGAGATCATGTCTCGTGGTACGCCTACACATCTTGATTTCAACGCGATCGACGACAGCGTGCCGGGGGCGGCTCATCATGGCGTACGTCTCTTCGCTCTCTCAGAGGCGCCTCTCGATAGGAGCAAGAGCATCTCGGTCTTGCTGTAAATCGTTTCCCTGCCAGACCTGGGCGGTCAGGCTCCTTTGGCCTGTCGATTTGCGTAGGATCCTGAGGCCGGAGTCAGGGGGAATCTCTCGCGATCGGCAGTACCAGACCTTACGGAGATCTGCTCATGTCTGTTCCCTCGGCCTCGACGTTGCTGCGTCAGTTCGACTCGCTGTGTCACGATGAACGTATGCGCCGCCTGGGCCTTCTGGCGCAGCAGTATGGCGAGAGTCCCGAGATGGACCGCCTTATCACCGAGTTGGAGGCCGGCGAGTCCTCCGAGGCGTACCTTGCGGTGCGGCTCGCTTCGCTGACCGGACGCGTGGAAGCGCTCCGTCGTGGGCTGGTGTCGGGATCGGTGCTCGTGATGCAGTCGGCAGCAAAGCACCTGGTGCGGGTGACAGACGACGTTGAGACGCTGGTGGGTGCGTACCAGCGTGCCGTTCCGGCCGTGCGGCGTCGTTTGCTTCAGCACATAGTGCGATGGGAGCGAACTGAAGCAGCGGAAGCCCTCTTTGCTGACGTCCTCGAGCAGGCCGGGCCATCGCGCGCTGTGAGCCTGCTTCCGGTGTGTCGCGCCGAGACCGTTTGCGGAACCCTCGCCGACTACGAACACGCCGTTCAACATTGGAAGTCACTGGCGATTCGCCATCCTAACGTCGTGCTGGAGCTGTTAAGCCGTCGTCTCGAAGCGGCGAATCTGGCACAACGGGCGACGATCTGGGGTCAGTATCGCGAGGCGGTGCACGTTCTGTACGCGGATCACGCAGGAGAGCTCGCCCGGCTAGCACTCGAGTATGGTCCGGCCGACGGCCTTCCTTCTGCCATCGAAGCGATCATCGGGGCTCTCGCCAGTCGAGTGCCGGAGCTGACCTTCGCGTTGCTCACCGCCGAGCAGAACCGCTCCAGATTGCAGTCGTACGGGCTGCCGAGAGGGTTGCTCGGCCGTGTACGTTCCCTGAGCCTGGACCATCGCCGTGAGCTCGCGCGACTCCTGGGACGCACGCCGACTCACCTCGCTGCTCTCCTCGCCAGGCATGCGCCCTCCGAGCGAGCCGACCTGCTGGAATACGCTCGCCAGGACATTGAGGAAGGACGCGCACCGTGGCACGAAACACTGCTCGACGTCCTCCCTCACGACGCGCGGCATCGGGAGGCCAGGAGGATCCTTGAGCGCGACGAGGTCCGAACGAATCGGATGCAGACCCTGGCGCTGTCTGCGTATCTCCCCTTCGAGGTGGCGAGGAGTGTGCTCGAGGAAGGGGCGCGGGCCTCCGAGGCGAACGAACGCGCCGTGGCGCTTCACAGCCTCGTGCGCTGTGCGGGTTTGAACCGTCGAGGGATCGACGAGGCGCTGAAGTTCTGCCAGAAGATCGAAAACGATCAGGACCCCGTGCGCCAGGGCGTGTACCGGGCGCTGGCAACGTTCCCGCCGACCGTTCTTGAGGACGCGCACGCGGAGCCGCTTTTCTGGCTCGTTGCGCATGCGTTCGCAGCTCGCGACACCTCCTGGATGACGCGTTCTCACATCCAGGACTTCTCGGTTCGACTGCTTCAAGCCCACGCTCTTCAGCCTCGCAGCCAGCTCTTCTCGGTGGCCCTGGACCTGGTCGAGCAGTTGGCCAAACAGTCGAGTTATCTGCGCGTCGACCTTGAGCACCGTCTGCCTCGAGGCGCCGAGAAGCCGCTCATCAAGGTCCTCGAGAAACCACTGCGCGATTCGGTGCAGCGCGAAAATTACGCGCTGCTCTTTCTCTTTGCTCGCGCGCTCGGCCGGCGCGCATGGGACTCGGGAGTCGTTCAGTCGCTGCTGGAGAAGGCCACCCGCGCCAGGCCCGACGGCATCGCCAACACCGCCATCAGCTTTTGGCTCGAGCCGCCCGGGACTCGCGACGAGCGTGTGGTCGAGCTGCTGCGACGCGATCGCAGCAGCATTCGGCTGCGGGCGGTGTTCCAGCACGTTCATCGTCGCCGCCAGGACCTGCTGGACCCGTATCTGACCCGGCGGCCGATCCTGGGCCGGTACATGTCGGGTGAGACCATCTACATCGTGCCGGCGTGGAGTGGGTTCTTTCGGTGGCTGCCGCGGCAGCAGCGCGCTTACGGCGATCTACTCGACAAGCTCATTGGCGACGAGGGCGCATCCACATGGAATCGAACGTCGGCGCTGCGAGTCAGGGCGCGGCTGCTCACGACGCGGCTCGAGGAGATCGAGCCGTGGATGGAATCCAACGAGGTCACGATCACCGAGGCTGCGCTGCACGGGGCGTCGCACCTCGATTGCCCATCGCGATCGTGTTCGCTCCTGGCCGAGCATTTGGCGTCGAGCAGGGCGCGTGTCGCGATCTGCTCGATGTATCGCTGCGCGAGCTATACGCCGTCAGCTGCCGTGCATCGATTGCTCGCCGCGATCCTCGGGCGCGACCGGCTTAAAGTGACCGTCGAGAAGGAGGTGGTGCGCCTGCTCTCTCGTTTTCCGAGTGCCGAGAATGTGCAACTGCTCTTCGATTATGTGCAGCGGGGCGACCTGCACAGCGATGTCAAAATCGCGGTCGGCCGGGCTGCTCGTAACCTCCTGCGTCACCAGCCGGCGTGGGAGGTCGTTGAGAAGCTCGCACAGGATGACGATCGCTATGTGGTCGCGAGCCTTTTGGGAGAGAGCTGGGCTCGTTTTTCCCGGGACGATGCGCGTCGCTACCTCGACATCATCCTCGATGTGGTGGGCCACGAGGATGCCTTCGCGCGGGAGCAGGCCATCGATGCGCTCGGCCGGTGGGCGCCGGTCGATCCCCAGAAGGTGGCCGAGGTGAGCGCCAAGCACGCCATCGACCTCGACTGCGGATGCTGGCGCGCTGCGGTGCACAGCCTGGTGAAAACCTCTCGTCACGGCGATGTGCAAGAGCATGTCCTTTTTGCGGCGCGAGCTTTGCGTTCCCGGGGCCTCGATGACCAACCCGAGGCCGAAGCAGAGCGCGATTTGCCGGCGCGCCAGCGGCTGCACATGCTCGTGGGGGAGTTCGCCGGGATCGGAACTCCGTGGACCGAAAGGCTGCGGCCCCTTCTTCTGAGCCTCGACGAAGAGCTCTCGGCGGACGAAACGCTGGCGTCGCTTCGGGTCGAACTTCGACTTAGCGCAGTGCGCTGGAAAGGCGTCGAAGCGGCGGTCGAGGACCTGCAAAGGCTGCTCGCCGACGTCACGACTACATCGTTGGGCCTCGCAGAATTGAGTGGCCGATTCACAGCGCACTTGAGTCGCGACCTCGGCTCTCGGGATGAGCAGTTGCTATACGCGGTGAGCCTCAAGATGGCGGATACTGAAGAGGGCGGGCTGCGCCGCCTGTGCGTGGCGTTGCTCGCTGTGATCGGCCCGCGCCTGTGTTGGCCCGAGGAGCTTGTCTCGGTGTTGTGTCGATTGCGTCGCGATCGCGACATCGCAGTGCGCGCGGCCGCGCTCCAGGTGTTCGTGCACGACGAGTAGTAGCGCGTCGGGGTTCGCGTCGGGGTTCGCGGTGTGGGTCGATCGGGCTGAGCGTTGAGGGGTTCGCGGGTTGTGGTTAGGTGGTTGCGGGACGCCGGGGTTCGCGGGGGTTGGGAGGTTTGTGGTTAGGTGGTTGCGGGGCGCCGGGGTTCGCGGCGTGGGTCGATTCGTGCGTGCCGAGCGCCCCAGGACGACGCTGGCTGTGTCGCTGCGTCGTCGCGGTAGCGCTGCTACACGCTCCTCCTTGCTCCTTGCCAGGCGTCGCCCTGGATGCGCTCGGGTTGGGGGGCGCGCCCGCGTACGAGGACCCGTACGAGTACCAGAACGAGGACCCGTACGAGTACGAGCCCCAGCCCGACCTACCCCCATTTGCCCCTCGCCACCCGCCGGGCGATGATGCCCATGAGTCGCGAATCCAGGCCGATCAAACAAGGTGGCACGCATGCTCTGGACGTTGGTGGTGGTCGTTGTAGCCCTGGGGATGCCCGCGCTTGCACGGTATCTGGAAAAACGCCATCGGGCGTTTGAGGTCTTTCATCCCGTGCTGCTCTGTTATGCGGCCGGCATCCTCCTGGCGAATACACCCGGTGTGGTCGTTGACGAAGCGGTGGCGAAGACGATCAGCGAGGCGGCGATTCCGCTGGCGATTCCGCTGCTTCTTTTTTCGAGCGATGTGCGCGCGTGGCTTAAGCAGGGGCGGCCGGTGCTGGTGTCCTTCGGGTGCGCGGTGGTCTCGGTGCTGGTGGTGGTGGCGCTGGCCAGCGGGTGGATGGCCGGGTGGTCCGACGAGTCGGCAAAAGTCGCCGGGATGATGGTCGGGGTCTACACCGGGGGGACGCCCAATATGTTGAGCGTGGGGCGGGCGTTGGAGGTGAGTCAGGAGGTGTTTGTGGCGATGAACGCCGCCGACGTGGTGGTGGGCGGGGCGTACCTGCTCTTTTTGCTCAGCGTGGGGCAGGTGGTGTTTCGGGCGTGGCTGGGGGATGCGCCGGACGACGCTGTGGCGCTGGCGGACGAGGAGGCGAACGAGACGCCGGTGGCGTTGCGTGGCATCTGGCGGGAGGTGGCGCTGGGGGTGGGGGTGTCGCTGGGGGTGGTGGTGTTGAGCGCGGGGTTTTCGTGGCTTGTGACGGGGGGCATCTCGGTGGCGCTGGTGATGCTGGGGATCACCACCGGGGGGATCGCCGGGTCATTGTGGCCGAGGGTGCGGGGATTACGCGGCACCTATGAGGCTGGGGAGTACCTGATCCTGGTGTTCTGTGTGGGGATCGGGGCGCTGACGCGGCCAGCGGCGCTGATGGGGGTGGGCGCCGAGGTGGTGATGGCGATGGGGGTGGTGATGCTGGGGTCGGTGGTGTTGCACGCGCTTCTGGCGAAGGTGATGCGGGTGGACGCCGACACCTTTCTCATCACCTCGACCGCCGCGATCTACGGGCCGCCCTTTGTGCCCCTTGTCGCCGAGCGGCTGGGGCGGCGAGCGTTGATTTTGCCGGGGGTGGCGATGGGACTGTTGGGGTTTGCGCTGGGCAATTATCTGGGGGTGGCGATGGCCTACGCGCTGGGCTGGGTGGGGGCGTAGCCGCTCTTTGTGTCGATGGCCTCGTAGATGGCGCGCGGGTCGGAGACCGGTCCCATCGAGATCTCGGGGGAGGCGCTGCCGACCGTAGAGATCTGCACGTTCCCGACCTTGAGCGCGGTGTCGAGCGGGCCGCGGGAGGTCTGCACCTGGTCGATGCGGTTGAGCAGCACGGTGGCCCGGGTTTTAAACCAGATCCCCTGGTCGACGCGCACTCGGTCGAGCTCCAGGGTGTAGGTGATGTGCGCGGCGCTTAGCCGGAAGTAGGCAAAGAAGAGGGGCAGAAAGGGGATGGTGACCACCGCGGCGGCGGTGGCGGCCGTGTTTTGAATGACCGCGGCGCGGATCACCGGCTTGAACTCGTGGGTGATGTCGGTGCGGCGTCGGGGGGCCTGGCGCGTCTGGCGAGGCGGGTGGGCGAAGAGCAGATCGTCGAGGCGCTCGTGCAGGGCTGTGAGGTTGGGAAGATGCCCGATGCTCAGCGCGCTGGAGCCGCCGCCCCCGGAGATGGTCACGCCGCCGGTGTCGAGGCCGGGGTAGCGCGTGGTGCGCACGTCTTTGGCGTGGTGCAGCGCCATCAGCTCGCGGGTGTGAATCAGGATGCCCCCGCGGGTGGCCAGGTGGTGATCAAAGAGCTCCAGGCGACACGTCGGCGCGTAGAGGGCCTCGTGGGCAAAGGCGCCAAATCCACCGAGCAGAATCAGCGCGCAGGCCAGCAACGCGGGCTTCAAGAAGATCACCGCGACGATCGCGCCGATGGCGGTCAGCGCGCAGATCACCAGCAGGGAGAGCTGGCTGTAGAGCAGGGTGGCGGTGGTGGGCTCGGCGCTCAGCGTCTGCCGGGGGGCAGCCTCGCCAAAGCCCAGGCCCTTTTCGATGCGGGGGATGACCCGGTCGGCGTCGGGGATATGCGCGAGCTTGAGCACGTTGGCCGCCCCGATGGAGCTAAAGCGGAAGGTGGCCGTATTAAGCCAGCGGTCGATGGGCGACTGCGAGATGGAGAGGCGCGTGATCTTCTCGAGCGTGAACTCGGTGGTCTCTTTATTAAACAGACCGCGGGTCAGGCCGACCTTCTGGTCGGTGATTTCGGCCTCGGTGATCAGGTAGTCCTGGATCGCTTTGCCCAGTGAGCCGACCACGATCGCCACCAGCGCGACCACCGCGATGATGCCGCCCAGCGCCGTCAGATCGCTCTCGTCGGCGATGGAGAAGAGAAAGAGCGCCCCGCCGATCACCACCATGATCGGAGCGACGACGAGGTTGGCGAGTGCGCTTGAGACGATGCTCGGTTTGAGGCGCAGCGAGGGGAGCCCGGTCGGGATCCAGCCGGCCGGCGGGGCTGCGCTTGGCTGCGCGGAGCTCACTACTGTCCTTGATTCACGCGCCGGGCCCCCATCGCTCAATCCGGGGGATGAGGGGAAGGAGGAGGTGTCGTGATTGCCATCGGCCCGGATCACCCCGGCGGCGTCGTGCCGGGTGCTCGGGCCGGCGGTCGGGGCGTCGGTGATCTGGATCAGATGGCCCAGGTTTTTGCGAAAGGTCTTCGCGTTGGGCATCGAGGGAAAATGAATGTCGGCGCTGCTCCCCTGGCAGCTGATGATGACGTCGGCCATCCCCAGCAGGTTTTTCAAAAAGGGCTGGTGGATGTTGGTGTCGGCCAGGTTTTCGATGGGGATGAGGCGTCGGCTGCGGGTGAGGAAGCCGTCCTCGTAGTCGACGACGTCGTCGTAGAGCGAGTAGACGCGCTTGTTGAGATCGATGATGCGGATGATCTGAAAGGCCAGCGCGCCGGCGGCGAAGGTGAGCAGCAGCCCGACGCCGGCGCCCATGACAAGGGCCGACTCCAGCATCGAGGGATCTTCAAGGAGCATCGGGGCGAAGGCGATCAGGAGCACAAAGGGGATGCCTACCACCGGGTTGTTGCGGGAGCCGGCGTCCATGAGCGTGCCCAGAAAATGGGGCTCTTCGCGCTGGACGAGGTTCTGGCGGGTGATCACAAAGCCGTTCTGGCGCAGGCGCTCTTCGAGCAGCTGGTAGAGGGCCTCGGGCGCGTCGACCGAGATCAGCGGGGCACCGGCGGCGGAGCCAGCGGCATGCACCTTAAGGTGCCCGGTCTGGTAGATGCGGTGCTCCAGCCAGGGCAGCGTCAGCTCGATCTGGGTGACGTTGCGAAAGGGCAGATCGAGCACGTTCTCGCTGAAGAGCGAGCCGTAGTGGCAGATGATGCGGTCGTCGAAGATCTCAAAAAAGGTCTTCTCCAGAGCGGCCTGGCGCTCGAAGTAGACAAAGACCGAGATCATCGCACCCAGCACCGGCCAGCCCAGCATCAGGGCGGAGGGCTCCAGGATCGCCGCGTGCGCGACCATGGCGAGGAGCGCGGCGCCCAGGCAAAAGGCTGCCGCCCAGAGGGTGGGGCGGAGCACGAAGGGGCGGGCGTTGGGGCGAAGGATCCGGGGGCTGGCCATAGGAGCCTCGTCTGGTGAAAAGAAGGGGGCTGGCGCTCAGGATTTTTTGGGTTCGGCGGCGACGCGTGTCTCGGCGTCTTCTGGCACCTCGGCATCGTCTGGTGCCCCGGCGTCGTCCTGCGCCTCGGCATCGTCCGGCACCTCAATGTCGAGGTGCTGCAGGAGCTCCGCCATCAGATCTTCGAGATCGGTGAGGAAGGCAAAGGGGGTGAAGATGGGGATCTGAATATGCTGGCCGGCGGTGCGAAGATCCAGGCGCGCGCGGGTCGGCGAGAGCGTCATGCCCTCAAAGTCGAGGGTCTCCCGGGTGATGAGCGGCCATTCGACGCGCCAGGCGTTGTCGTTGTTGCCCACCAGCAGGCAGCGCTCGGAGGTGGCCACAAAATGCTTGCGCGCGTAGTTGGAGCCGTACGAGACCATGCTGCACAGAGAGAGGCCCAGCGCGATCAGGACGATGAACGCGGCGGTGTAAAAGCCCCCCAGGCCTGCGACAAAATAAAGGATCACCGCGGCCAGAAGGCTTATAAGCCCCAGGCCCAGCGCCAGCCCCATGACGGGGATGTTGAGCTGGTAGCGGAAGAGTCTGGCGCCGGGCTCGTCGTTTAAGGTCTGCTGGACGGCCGGACCGCTTAAGAGTCGAATGCGGGACACAGGCAACCTGCATGTGAAGGGGCGGCGCTGGCGAGGAGGAGAGAGCTGCCAGGCCGCCCCGCAGGCGCCCGAAGTCGCGTTAGATATCGAGGTTACGCACGTCGAGGGCGTGGGTCTCAATGAACTCACGGCGCGGCTCGACCTGGTCGCCCATCAAGACGGTGAAGAGAGCGTCGGCCTCGACCGCATCCTCGATGCGCACCTGCAGCATCGTGCGCGCCTCCGGATCCATCGTCGTGTCCCAGAGCTGGTCCGGGTTCATCTCGCCGAGACCCTTGTAGCGCTGGATGGTCTGGCCTTTGCGGCCGGCAGCGAGCACCCGGTTGAGCACCTGGGCGATGGAGGTGAGCGGCTCGGTCTCTTTGCCGTCGTCGACAATGACGTGCTCTCCGAGGGCCTCAAAGGCGCGGCGGATGCGCAGGAGCTCTTTGTAGTCGACGCCGGAGAGGAAGGCGCGGTCGAGACGTGAGGTGATCGAGGTGCCCGAGACGCGGCTCTTCCACTGCGCCACGAAGAGGTCATCGAGCTCGGCGTCTTCGAGGATCTCGGGGGTGCGCCAGGGCACCGTGGTGTAGCTCTGGCGCAGGCGCTCCAAGAGCTCCTGGCTGCGGGAGGTGAGGCGCTCTTTGTCCTGGAGATCTTCGATGGTGAAGTCGGCTTTAATGGCTTCTTCGACGACGCGATCGTCGTGGTTGCGGGCCACGCGCTCGAGCACGCTGCGGTACTTGAGCAGGTCGTCGATGAAGGTGGCCAGTTCGTCGCCGGAGAGCTCTTTGCCGTTTTCGCCGCGCAGGGTCAGGGCGTTTTTGGCGTTCTCAATGAGGCGATCGTTCAGCTCACGCTCGTCCTTGAGGTACTCCATGGAGCGGCCGCGCTTGATGGAAAAGAGCGGCGGCTGGGCGATGTAGAGGTAGCCGCGGGCGATGATCTCGGGCATCTGCCGGTAGAAGAAGGTCAAAAGCAGGGTGCGGATGTGGCTGCCGTCGACGTCGGCGTCCGTCATGATGACGATGTTGTGGTAGCGCAGCTTCTCAATGTCGAAGTACTCTTGGCCGATGCCGGTGCCCAGGGCGCTGATGATCGTGGAGATCTCGTTGTTGGAGAGCATGCGATCAAAGCGCGCTTTCTCCACGTTGAGGATCTTGCCGCGCAGCGGGAGAATGGCCTGGAACTTACGGTTGCGGCCCTGCTTGGCGGAGCCACCGGCGGAATCACCCTCGACGATGTAAAGCTCGCTCTCCTCGGGCTTACGCGACTGGCAGTCGGCGAGTTTGCCGGGGAGCGCGGAGATCTGCAGCGCGCTTTTGCGGGAGATCTCGCGGGCCTTGCGGGCGGCCTCACGGGCGCGGGAGGCGGCGATCGCCTTCTCGATAATCGCCTTGGCCACCGAGGGGTTTTCTTCCAAAAAGATCGCCAGGCGCTCGTTGACCACCGACTCCACCGCGCCCTTGATCTCGTTGGAGACGAGCTTGTCTTTGGTCTGGCTGGAGAATTTGGGGTCGGGCATCTTCACCGAGAGCACCGCGGCGATCCCTTCGCGGATATCGTCGCCGGTGATGGACTCTTTGAGCATGCCGTTGGAGACGCCGTAGAGGTTCACCGTGCGGGTGAGCGCGCCGCGGAAGCCCGAGAGGTGGCTGCCGCCGTCGCGGTTACGGATGGTGTTGGTGTAGCAGAAGATGTTCTCGTTGTAGGAGTCGTTCCACTGCATGGAGACTTCTACGGTGATGCCCTGCTCGGGGAGCTCTTTGGTGATGTAGATGGGCTCGTCGTGCAGGGGCGACTTATTTTTGTTGAGGTCGGCGACAAAGGAGTTGAGCCCGCCCTCGTAGTTGAAGTCGTGGCGCTTGTTGTCGCGCTCATCGATGATCACGATGCGCACGCCGCTGTTGAGGTACGAGAGCTCGCGCAGGCGCTGGGAGAGCACGTCGAAGGAGAAGCGGGTGATCTGGAAGATCTCCGGATCGGGCAAAAACGTGATCTTGGTGCCGGTGGTTTTGGCTTTGCCGATCGAGCGCAGGGGCTCTTTGGGCACGCCGCGGTCGTACTCCTGGGTCCAGATCTGGCCGTCGCGGCGGATCTCCAGGACGAGGCGCTCGGAGAGGGCGTTGACGACCGAGACGCCCACGCCGTGCAGGCCGCCGGAGACTTTGTAGGAGTTCTGGTCGAACTTCCCGCCGGCGTGCAGCACGGTCATGATGACCTCGGCCGCGGAGCGGCCCTGCTTTTTGTGCATATCGACCGGGATGCCGCGGCCGTTATCTTCGACGGAGATGGACTCGTCGGTGTGGATGGTGATGGTGACCTGATCGCAGTAGCCGGCCAGGGCCTCGTCGATGGAGTTATCGACGGCCTCGTAGACCATGTGGTGGAGGCCGGAGCCGTCGTCGGTGTCTCCGATGTACATGCCGGGGCGCTTGCGCACCGCCTCGAGGCCTTCGAGGACCTGAATGGATTCGGCGTTGTAGTCGGAGCCCTGGGGGGCGGCGTCTTGAGGGGTCTGGTTATCTTGGGCCATAGTACGTCTAGCCTGGGTCGGTGGGTCACAACCAACAAGGGCGCTCGGGATCTTTTGTGGCGCGCCCTTTGGGGGGCGCAGCCGGAAGCGAGCGCGAGGTCAGCGATCGTAAAAGGAGCAAGCCACAGGCCCCCTTCACATGGCGAGTTGGGACTCGCCGGGGGTGGCGCGCTCAAGCGTCGCGGGAAGGTAACACAGGGGGGCAGGGGCGTCTATCCCGGCGGGGTGCGAGCAGGCGTGTGGATCGGGGGGAGAGGCCTCATTCGCGAGCGCGGCGATGCGGGTTACCCGGGGGGGGTGTCGTCGGCACGTCGCACCGGGTTATGCAGGGTGCCGATGCCATCGATGGTCACCTCCACGCTCTGGCCGTGGGTGATGGGGCCGACGCCGGCGGGGGTGCCGGTGAGGATGACGTCGCCGGGCAAGAGCGTCATCGCGCTTGAGATAAACGCCACGACCTCGGGGAGCCCGAAGATAAAGTCGTCGAGGCGTGTCTGCTGGCGAACCTCCCCGTCGACGCGGCAGGTCAGGGAGTGCTCGGCCGGGTTGAAGTTGGCGGTCAGCGCGACGGCCGGGCCCAGCGGCGCAAAGGTGTCAAAGCCCTTGGCGCGGGTGTAACGCGATTCGCGGCGCTGGATGTCGCGGGCGGTCACGTCGGTGGCGCAGCTAAACCCAAAGATCCCCCGCATCGCATCCTCGGCGCGCACCGCTTTGAGGCGCTCGCCAACGATCATCGCGAGCTCACCCTCGTGGTGAACCTCCTCGGAGGCCGCGGGCAGCTCGATGGCTTCATCGGGGCCGATGACGGCCGTGGAGGGTTTGAGGAAGATAAGGGGTTCTTGAGGGATGGCTTTGCCCATCTCCTCGGCGTGGGCCCGGTAGTTCAGCCCGACGCAGACCACCTTGGTGGGGCAGGCCGGGGCGAGCAGCTGCGCGCGATCTTTGCGGATGCGCGCCCCGTCTTCGGAGAGCGGGCGGCCGTCGCGGATGGCCTGATGCAGCTCGGCGACGTCACCCTCCAGGGTGACAAAATGCTCGCCATCGCAGCGGGCGTAAACAGGACGACGCCCGGCTGGATGCGCGATGCGCACCAGCCGGGCACAGAGGTTGTTTCGTGTTGACATGATGGTGGCTCAGCCCTGCTGACCGGCGGCTTCGGCGGCGGCCTCCTGGGCCTTCTTCATCGCCTCTTCCTGCTGGGCCTGGATGCGCTCAAACTCCGCCTCGCGCTCGGCGATGTAGCGGTTGATGGCGTTGAAGTCCTTCTCGAGCGTCCAGGTGTAGTCGCACTGCAGCTGGATGCTGGCGTCGTCAGGCAGACGGCGGGTCTCGGCCTCATCCTTCCAGTTGCACTCCCAGGTGCGGCGGTTGATCGAGGTCAGGAAGTTCGGCAGCTCGTCGTTGTCGGGGAAGGCCAGCTCCAGACGGTCACCGCGGTCCGGCGGGGTGTCGACGCGAAGCTGCATCTCTTTGAGCTCACCGCTCTCCTCATCCTTGATGTAGTAGGTGCCAAAGGTCACCGGGGTGCGCAGCTCTTCGCCATCTTCGTTGAGCGCGACGTTGTTGTTGAGCAGGATCTGCGCGCCGGAGGGGATGGTGTTGATGGTGGCCTCACCGTAGAAGTCGTTGTCGAGATCCGACTCCATACGCTGGGCGAATTCCTGGCCGTATTTCGCGTCGATGGGCACCAGGTTGGCGTTGTAGTTGAAGCGGTAGTCGCCGTTGCCGCCGTCCTGCCACATGCCTTCGGTCAGGGTGATGGTGGCGGGCTGGTGGCCCGGCGCGGTCACTTCAATGTGGTGGGTGTCGCGCACCGAGAGGTTCTGGATGGCGGTGCTCGGACCCAGCTCCAGCGCGCGCCAGGGGCCGTCTTCGCCGCCGACCTGTCCGTACTGGATCTGGCCGTTGAGCTTGATGGTGGCGCCCACCGGGTTGCCGGTGATGGTCAGGTTGCCGTAGCGGGGCATCGCAGCGAGCTGGGCGGCCAGGTGCTCTTCTTCGGCCTGCTGGGCGCGGCGCAGCATCTCTTCCTGGTAGTTGCCCTGCAGCAGGAGCATGAAGTCGTCGCCAAAGCCGGTGAAGTGATGCAGCATCGCCAGCATGCCGACCACCAGCACAACGACTACGCCCACGAGCACTTTGGTCATGGGGTTTTTGGGCGCCGGGATGTCTCCCAGATCGTCATCGTCGAGGTAGGTCGAGGAGAGGTCGATGTCGTCGTCATCGTCGGACTTCGAGGGGGTGAAGACGCCCTCGATGCCGGCGGTGGCGGCTTTCGACTTCTTCTTTTTGGGCGCGGCCGCTTTGGGCTCGGCCTTCTTCGCTTTTTTGGGCGCGGGGGCCGCTTCGACCTCGTCGCTCTCGTCGGCAGTGCTCTCATGCTCGCTGCTCTCGTCGGCAGCGCTCACCACGTCGTCGTCGACGTCGACCTCTTCGGCTTCCGAGGCCGCGGCGAGCTCTTCTTCGATCGCCGCGCCGATATCATCGGTGGGGGGCGCCGGCGGGGTGTCCGAGGCTTTTTTCTTCTTTTTCTTCTTCTTGGTGCCACCGGGCACATCGAAGATGCCGCCGATGCCGGACATCATGTCGTCGGATTTTTTGGACTTTTTATCGGTGTTCTTGGTGTCGTCAGACATGTGCCTGTGCTCCGTTCGTGCGGGGCGGTGCGCCCTGTCAGAAAGGCCACCTTCGAGTGACCCGCTGCGATTCAAGTTGGGGAAGTTACGGGCTCCTCTCCAACACTGTCAAGGCGCTGTGCCGAGCGCACCAGGACGACGCTGGCGGCGTCGTCTGGGATTCGCGGTAGCGCTGCTACAGCTTCATCCCAGCCTCCTTGCCAGACGTCGCCCTGGATGCGCTCGGTGCCGAGCGCCCCAGGACGACGCCAGCGGTGTCGCTGCGTCGTCGCGGTAGCGCTGCTACACGCTCCTCCTTGCTCCTGGCTGGACGTCGCCCTGGATGCGCTCGGATCTTTTATTATGCGGGGGAGTTGGCTGCGTCGCCTGGGATTCGCGATAGCGCTGCTACAGCTTCATCCCAATCTCCTTGCCCATTCGCCGCCCTGGATGCGCTCGGTGCCGAGCGCCCCAGGACGACGCCAGCGGTGTCGCTGCGTCGTCGCGGTGGCGCTGCTACACGCTCCTCCTTGCTGCCAGGCGCCCCAGGACGACGCCAGCGGTGTCGCTGCGTCGTCGCGGTAGCGCTGCTACACGCCCCTTCTTGCTCCTGGCTGGACGTCGCCCTGGATGCGCTCGGGTCTTTTGGTATGCGGGGACGTTGGCTGCGTCGTCGCGGTAGCGTTGCTACAGCTTGCTCCTTGCTCCTTGCTCCTTGCTCCTTGCTCCTTGCTCCTTGCCGGGCGTCGCCCTAAAGACCGCCGGATTTTGGGGTATGCGGAATCAGGAAGTGCACGGTGTGGCGAGCTGCTGTCTGGAAGCAGCGAGCAATCGCGAGTAGGCTTCGGGGGCCGCGGCCTGCTGAGTGATGGGGGTCGCAGATGAACATATCGAGTCTGAATGGGAGGTTGTGATGGTTGAGAAAGAAGCGGTGATCAAGGCGCTGGTGGAGGCTGCGAAAGATGCGAGCGCTGATGAGGAGAGCACGATGCCCGAGGCGCTGAGGGCCGAGGCCCGCGAGGCTTTCGGAGAGGTGGAGGGGGCGTTGTGGGCGGCGCTTGTGGAGGCAGTGGGAGGCAAGAGGCGCAGCGCGCGCAGCGAACCCACGCAGGTGGACCGTGTGGTGGGGGAGGCGTATGAGCATCCGCTCTATGTGGAGACGAGCCAGGGGCTGCTCTACGCGATGCACGGGCCGGATCTGGAGGTGGGGGAGGGGCCGGAGTCCATCGAGAGCCCGGAGGGCATTGGCGAGGTGGTGGATGTGACGTGGGTGGGGGAGGGCGACGCGATCTACATCTTCAGCAACGAGGGGAGGTTTTACGGGGTGGATCCGCGGATGATTCCGCTGTGGGATCGCAGGGGGGAGGGGCGCACGATCCGCGATGTGCTGAGGTTATCGGGGGAGGAGCAGGCGCGTTTTCTGGTGCCGCGGCGCCAGATCGCGACCGGGCGAGTGGTGCATGTGACGGCCCAGGGTAAGGGAAAGGCCAGCGATGGGGCGGAGTTTGATAAGGGCGATGGGCTCGACCGCTCCGGTCGCGAGGCGTTTTTGCTCAATGAGGACGATGCGGCCGTGGCGGTGATGGCGGTGGGGCGAAGCGCGACGATCTTCTGTGCGTCGGCCCAGGGGCAGGGCATTCATTTTGAGGCTTCGGAGCTGCGCTCGATGGGGCGAAAGGCCGTGGGCGTCAACCTGATGAAGCTGGGCGGGGAGGATGACGCCATCGTCAGCGCCTTTGAGGGCACGCGGGTGCGCCAGCTGGCGGTGGTCACCGCCGAGGGGTTGGGCAAGCGCGTGGAGTTCGGGGAGTTTCGCACCCAGGGGCGCGGCGGGGCGGGGATGCAGGTGCTGCGGCTGAACCCGGGCGATCGGGTCGCCGGGGTGGTGGCGTGCAACCCGGGCGAAGATCTGGGGCTGATCTTGAGCAGCGGGCGAGTGTGGCGCCTGCCGGCGGCGGAGTTCTCGCTGATGGGCCGCTCGGCCAAGGGCAGCAAAGTCGTGGAGCTTGAGGATGGCGAAGAGGTCTTAAAGCTCGTCGCGTTACCCTGCGGGGGATGAGTCGAGCAGCTCGCTTCGGCGCGCGCGCAGCGCTTCGGCGCGCGCCGGGGCGACGCGCTCCACGCAGAGGGCGGAGAGCTCCAGGGCGCGCGCGGCGCGCTCAAAGCGCTGACCGCTGAGCAGGAGCTCGGCCGCTTGCTCCAGAAAGATGGAGAAGTCGCGAGCCATCGGCGTGCGGGCGTCCAGGGTGGCCTGGAGCGCGTCGAGGTGGGCGTCAACGCCGTCCAGGTCGTCATGGCAAGCGGCGACCACCAGGCTGCCGATGGCGCCGATGGGGCGGTAGAGCGGGAACATCAGGTTCTGGGGGGAGGACTCAAAGGCGGCGAAGCGGCGCTCGGCCTGGGCGTAGTTGCCCTCCTCCAGGTCGCAGAAGCCCAGCAACGAGTCGGTCAGGCTCGAGAGCACATGCCCGATGGAGTGAGCCAGGTGGCGGGCCTGGCGATAGCACTGGCGGGCCTGGCTGAGATCGCCGCGGTAGCGGGCAAAGTCGCCCAGGGTGCGCAGGCTCAGCGCCAGGCCGCTGCGGCTGCCGGAAGCCTCAAAGAGCTGGTGGGCGCGCTGCGCAAAGGGCAGGCCCTCGGCGTCCCAGGTGCGGATGTGCGTCTCGGCGATGCCGTGCACGCACCAGGCCGCTTCCAGCAGCTCGCCGGAGCGCTCGGCGATTTGATGCCCGTCGACAAAAGCCTGACGGGCCGCGGAGACATCTCCCAGGCCGGCCAGAATCCAGCCCAGGCCGTGGAGGCAGCGCGCGGTGCCGCGATCATCTTTGGCGCGATGAAAAAGATCGAGGGCGCGGCGGTAGTGGGCCAGGGCCAGGTCGGGGTGGTTGGAGAAGTTCTCGATGTTGGCCAACACCCGGTGGGCGTCGGCGCGGTAGGCCGCCGGCAGGGCCTCGCCCAGGTCGAGGGCGCGGCCCAGAAGTTCGCGCGCGGAGCGGAACGCGCCCATGTAGCGCTCGGCTTCGGCGCGCGCGATCCAGGCGCGGGCGCGCTCCGGATGGCTGGCCTCCAGCTGGAGGGCGTCCTGGCAGTGATCGATCCGCTCCAGGATCGCCAGTGAAGGCAGATACGCGCTGCGCAACATATGATGCTGGTTGGCCTGCCACAGAAGCGGGAGGGCCTCCTCGAAGGCCTCGGCGGCCAGGAGGTGGCGAGCGCGGCGCTCGGCCAGTGAGGCCGAGCCGTGCGAGGCGCCGGTGAGCACGGTAGCCGCACAGCGGTGAATACGGCGCCAGCGCGGGGTGGCCGCGCTGATGCTCTCGATCACATCGCGGTACAGGGGCAGGCGGAAGTGCCAGCCCCCCGGGCGCAGCCCGGCCATCGCGCGCAGCAAGAGCTCGTCGAGCAGCCCCGGATCGGGGGGGATATCGAGGCGATCGCAGATCAGCTGCCACTCCTGCTGATCGATGTCGATGCCCAGCGCGGCGGCGACCTCCAGGGCCCAGCGCGCTGCCTGCGGATCGGGGCGACTGGCGATGAGCGCGTCGATGCGTCGTGCCAAAAGCGCGCGCAGGTCGTCGTCAAAAGGCGCGCCCTCGCGCAGCACATAGCCATAGGGTGAGGACTGCAGCGCGCCGGTGTGCACCCAGTCTTCGATCAGCTGCACCGCGAAGAGGGGGATGCCGGCGGTGCGGCCGCAGATCTGGCGGACCAGGGTGTCTTCGAGCCCCAGAAGATCGCGTACCAGCTGGCGCTGGTGGGCCGGGGCGAGAGGTTGCAGATCGAGGGTCTCGCAATGCTCGTGCGCGTCGAGCAGATCGAGGAGCTGGCGCTCGGCCAGGCGCTCATCGAGGCCCTCCGGGCGAACCGTGGCGACGATGAGCAAGGGGAGGTTCTTCTCCTCCCGGGTGTTGAGAGCGTGCAGCGCAAAGCCCAGGGCTTCCTGGCCCCATTGCACATCATCAAGGCCGAGGATGATCGGGCGCTCCGCCCCGATGAGGTGAATCACCTCTTCGAGCAGGGCGTAGCGCTCCAGCGGCGAAGTCAGGGAGGGGGGCCGGGCAGCGTCGGGGGCGATCCAGCTGGCCAGGCCCTCGCTCAGGTGCGGCCCTGGCGAGAGCTCCCAGTGGGTCTGCAGGGCGTGGTCGATCCTGCGCGCGGTCTTCTCGCCAGAGAGGCCGGTGGCCCCGAAGAAGCTCTGCAGCGCGCGGGGCATGCCGTCGTTCGGGCCCATGATCGGGCTGTGGGTGGCGCGCAGCGCGGTGGCCACGCCCAGCTCTTCGGCGCGGGTCGCCAGCCAGTCCATCTGGCGGGTTTTGCCCATGCCGGCGTCGCCGCGCAGCAGGATCACGCGTGCTTTGCCCTCGCGGTGAACCTCGCGCAGATGGCGCCAGAGCAGGTCGCGCTCCTCCTGGCGCCCGATAAAGCGGGCGTCGCGGATGCCAAAGAGGCCCTTGCCCAGCCCCAGGGTGAGATCGCTGAGCTGGGGAAGCTCCGGGGCGCGCCAGTCCGGCGGCGGGGCGACGCTGCGCGCGATGCGCACCGGGCGTTGCGGGCCGCTGGGGGCTGGCTGCGTGCTCGTGTCTACGCGATCGTGGTGCGCCATCGCTTCGAGCTGGTGGGTGTCGAGCAGGGCGGTCTTGATGGCCAGCGCCGGGAGGTCCAACGCGTCGAGCGTCTCGGAGTCGCGGTAAAACGCCAGCGTAAGCGCGTGCGGGAGGGTGGCCTCCTCCAGCGTCGCCGCCGGTGCTGGAGCGTTCGGGTCGAGCTCGGGCTCCCCGAGCAAGAGGAGCCCGCGGGCGGCGTCGGCCGCGCGGCGGTAGCGCCGGGAGATGTCGCGGGAGAGCAGGCGCCGGACCCAGTTCTCAAAACCATCGGGAAGAGCGATGCGCGCTCGCAGCGGCGGCATCTCGGCGGTGAGGTGCTGCATGGCGATGGCCATCAGCGTGTCGCCCTCAAAGGGCGCACGCCCGCTGCTGAGCAGGTACGCCATGCATCCCAGCGCGTAGAGATCGGTCCAGGGGCCGTAGTCGCGCCAGTGGCCGTGAAGTTGCTCCGGCGCCATATAGGTCGGGGTGCCGGCGGCCAGCGAGTGGATGTCGGCGGTCTGGCTGGAGAACGAGGGATCCTGAATATGCGCGATGCCGTAGTCGGAGAGCATCCAGCGGGCGTGGCCGGCCTCATCCGGGGTCCAGAGCACGTTGGCCGGCTTTAAGTCGCGGTGAATGATGCCGCGGGCATGGGAGTGGGCCAGCGCGTCGAGGACCTCCAGAAGCAGGCGGCGCAGGCTGGCCCAGTCCGGCGGCAGGGGGGCCTCCTCCAGGGCACCGTGCGCAAGCTCCATGGCCAGCCAGAGCGAGCCTGTCGGGGCGTCCGGCAGCGCCGCTTGGCAGGCCTCGGTGGTCGTTCCGTAGTCGAGGACTTTGACGATCGCCGGGTGGTTGAGCGTGGCGATCGCGCGCACCTCCCGGTTGAAGCTCTCACGGTAGCGCGTCTCGGTGGCGAAGTTCGATCGCAGCACCTTGATGGCGACCTCCACGCCGGTGGCGCGGTTGCGGGCACGAAAGACCTCCCCCATGCCGCCTTCACCCAGTTTTTCGAGGATCTCAAAGGTCTCCAGCATGGGAGGCACTATGGCTGGAACCGGGTGCCGAGGTCAATTCTGCGCGGCCGATTCCCGAGGGGGTGGGGCATCCTCGACCGTGAGGTAGGGCGCGAGGCGCTGGAAGGTGGCCGGACCAATGCCTTTGACGCGTTTGAGGTGGCTCAGGCGCGTGAAGGGCCGCCGGCTGCGATACTCCAGGATGCGCCCGGCCAGCGCCGGGCCAATGCCGCGGATCGAGGTGAGCTCGGCCTCGGTGGCGGTGTTGAGGTTGATTTTGGCGATGGCCGGTTCCGCTTCAGCGGGCTCGGTCTGTGGGGGCTGTGCGCTACGTTCGTCGCGGGCGGAGTCTGGAGCGTCATCGCCTTCGTCGCGATCTTCATCGGTCGCCATTGCGTTGTGAGGATGGGGCGGATGAGGCTCCTGCGGCCCATCCGGCTCGGCGTGCGGGAGCGTGTCGAGCTCCGCCCCCTCAAGCGCCTGGAGCTCATCGAGACGATCCGCCGAGGCGGTCCGCGATGGCGTCTTCTCCGAGACAAGCGCGGTGTCGCCATGACTCAAAAGGTCGTGGTCCACACTGGCGAAGAGGGGATCTTCAAGCTCGGTCGAGGTCTCCAAAAGCAGCTCGGAGGTGGCGTCGCCTTCGTCGGCAGCGAGCATGCGGTCGAGAGGGTCGGGCGCATCAAACGCATCGCTCTCGGTCGCGTTGGGAGCCTCGTCGGAGAGGTCTTCCTCATCGAAGAACACCGCCGGTTGCAGCCCCTCGCCGGAGGCCTGCGGTGGGGTGAGGCAGCTGGCCTGGAGCGGGCGGTAGACCCGCGCCGACTCGCTGGCGCTGGCGCTGTCGCAGGCGCTGAAAAACAGCAGCAGGCAGAGCCCCAGGCGCGTTGGGTGGTGGAGGCGACGGCTCCCGAATCGTTGGCGTGTTACGGCAAAGCGAGCAAGGTTGAGCACACGTAACGAGGTCAAAAGCTCAGGCATAGCATCCTCCCTGGTGGGTCGATGTGGACCAACATCCTGAGGCTGTTATCGCGCGCTCAAGGTGACGTTTGCCTCCCGGACACAAAAAAACCGACCTTTCCAGGTCGGTTCTCAGGTCGCGGGCGGCGTTGCCGCCGGGTTACGACAGCTCCGCCAGCTCTTTTGCAATCCGCCGCTCTCGACGTTTTGTGATGACGTAGGCCACCGCGATTGAGATGCCGTAGAGCAGCATCAGCGGAGCAGCGAGCATCAGCTGCGTGACCACATCGGGGGGGGTGAGGATGGCGGCGATGATGAAGGCGGCGATCACCGCGATGCGCCAGTGTTGCAGCAGATGGCGGTGCGTGAGCACGCCCACCGCCGAGAGCAGCGAAGTGACCACCGGCAGCTCAAAGACCATCCCGAAGCCCAGCAAAAGTTTGGTGGTGAGCGCGAAGTAGTCTTTGATCATCAAGGTCGGGTTGGAGACCTCCAGCGAGAAGCCCAGCAAGAAGGCGTAGCCGAAGGGGATGACCACGTAGTAGCAAAAGCTCGCGCCCAGCAAAAAGAAGACGGTCGCGCCGGCCACAAAGGGCACCGCCGCGCGCTTCTCGTCGGGGTAGAGCCCCGGGGCGACGAACTTCCAGACGTTGTAGATGATCGCCGGGGAGGCCAGAAAGACCGCCGCCAGGAGCGCGGTCTTGAGCAGGGTGAAGAAGGGCTCGGCCAGGTCGGTGTTGTGCATGTTGGCCAGCTCCCCCTCGGGGGCGGCCTTGATCAGGGGTTGCAGCAAAAAGTCGAAGATCTCGGCCGCGAAGCCCCAGCAGATCAGAAACGCGATGACCATCGCGATGAAGCTGTAGAGAAAGCGCCGACGCAGCTCGACAAGATGCGCCATAAAGCTCATGCGCATCTCCTGAAGGCTCTCGGCGGAGGCCTCCGAGCGGGGCTCAAGGGGGCTGTTCGGGCTCATCGCATCGGCTCCGGAGCCTGGGAGGCGACCAGCGCCACCGAGTGGCGCGCAGCGTCCGCGGCCTCAGGGTTCGCCGCGCTCAGGCTCACCGGGTGGGTCTCGGCAGTGGGGAGCGCCGGGGAGAGCGCCACGGCTTTGAGCTGGTTGTGATGCATGAGGTACTGCTGCTCGAGCAGGCGATCGAAGTCGCGCTCATCGAGCTGGTCCAGGCCCGAGGGCTCCGCGCTGGGGTAGCGCTCCCGCGGCGCCGAGGCCGTAGAGACCCGGGCGGTGGGGGCGGCGTCCGCTGAAGATGCGGGTGAGACCGCCTCGGCCCCGGAGCTCGCCGCCGTCGTGGGGGCTGCGCTCGCGGAGGGCGCGCTCGTGGTGATGCGCTTTTTGGGCGAGTCGAGATCGAGATCGTCGATCATCAACGCGTCGCGCAGGGTGTTTGAGGCTTTGCGCAGCTCACGCATGCCCTTGCCGGCCCAGCGCGCGAACTCCGGCAACTTCTCGGGGCCGGCCACCACCAGCACCAGCGCGGCGATGATCATCAATTCTGGAAAGGAGATGCCGAACATCGAAAGCCCGGGTCTGTTGGCCTTAGTACGCCGTAAGCTATCGACGTCAACGTCTGCTCACGGCGTCGTGAACAGCGCCCGGTGATCGGGCGCTCAGGGTTTCCACTTGATGCTACAACCCATCGAGGGGTGTTGTTCCTCGACGGGGCGGCCGCCGTCAAGCAGCGCGGCGATCGCGTCGTGCAACTCGCGACGTTTTACCGCATCCGGATCTTTCCAGTTATCGTCGAGTCGGCCGCAGTAGGCCAGCCTGCGATCGTTGTCGTACACAAAAAAGTCGGGCGTGCACACCGCCCCGTAGGCCCGGGCGACCTCCTGGCTCTCGTCATAGAGGTAGGGGAAGGGGAAGTCGTTGTCGCGGGCGAGTTTTGCCATGGCCTCCGGGCCGTCCTGGGGGTAACGCTCGGCGTCGTTGGCGCTGATGGCCACAAACGCCACCTCACCTTCGGGGAAGTCGCCGGGGAGCGCGACCAGACGGTCGAGCACCGCTTTCACATAGGGGCAGTGGTTGCAGATGAACATCACCACCAGCACCTTGCTGGAGTCGAAGTCATCGAGGCGGCGCGTGACGCCCTCGGTGTCGGGGAGCGCAAAGTCCGGAGCGGGCGTGCCGAGCGCGGGGGCCTGGGTTTCGAGCAGGGCCATAGGACAATCTCACAGGGAGGGGGATAGGTCCGGTGCAGAGAAGCGCCCGGGGAGAGCCCCGGGCGCTTCAGGAGGCATGTAGCGATACATCGGGACGTCAGCAGAGGTGTCGGGCGTAGGTCCAGCCGACGATCTCGCTGGCGTGCAGGTCATGGTGCTCAATATGCCACAGCGGCACCACCGCGACCTCCTCGCCGAGCGCGAAGTGATCGAGGAAAAACTTCGCCTCACCGCGGCGCTCGAAGGTCGGTCGGGGCGCTTTGGTCGGGCTGAGGGTGGCCAGCGCCGGAAGCAGCGCCTGCAGCGCGGCATGGGGGCTCTGCTCGGCGGTGATGGCCGGGCCGGTGCCGAAGCCAGCGAGCGCGTCGAGTGCGTCGAAGACGACCTGGGTGTGGGGTGAACGTGTCATGAGTCCTCCAGGCGTTGAGGGCCAGGCGCGGCTCCCCGAGAGGGGCGAGGCATCCGAAGTGGGATGCGCCGCGTCGGCGAAGAGGTCGGGTGAGCGATCTCACCCGGTCAATTTCCGTCACAGGCGAACTTGTACACCTCTATTGAAATGTCCAGTTCACGGGTTCGCTCGGTTCGCATGGAGTGGCCGGGCCCGGGCGCGGCGTTGCTGCGCACGGGGTGGGCCTTTGAAGGGGGTTGGGCTCGTCTCAGTGTGACGGTCGGAGCGCCAGAGTGCCGAGCTCGGTGTAGAGGTCGATGCCCGCCTGAAGTTCGCTCAAATCAATATGTTCGTGGTCGGCGTGAGCCACGCGAATATCGCCCGGACCCACAAGCCATACCGGCGCAAGCTCGCTCATGTAGGTCGCGTCGGTGTTGAAGGGCACGGTGGCCACCTCATAGCCCTCGGGCGGATCGAAAAAGACCGGGTCGTTATAGACCGCCCCCTCCACCTGGGCCTCCTCGCCAGCCAGCGCCTCGACCGTCTCCAAAAGCGGACCGATCGGGCTGACCGCGCGCATCAAGACCTGGGCCCGGGCCGAGGGCGCAAAGACGTTGGCCGCCACGCCCCCCTCGATCGTGCCGATGTTCAGCGTGGTCGGCCCCAGAATCGAGTCGGTGGGCCAGTCGTGGCGGCGCATCCGCTCAAGCACATCGAGGAGCGTGTTGATGGCGGAGGTGCCCCGATCCACAAAGGCCGAATGCCCGGCCACGCCCTCGGTTTTCAGCGTGAACTTGAGCATGCCTTTCTGGGCGGCGACCACCCGGTTGATGGTGGGCTCGCAGAGGATGATGCGCTCCAGCCCCTCCTCCTTGAGCTCGCCGAGCTCCACGCTCTTTTTCGCCCCGCAGTGGTCGACTTCTTCGCCGACCACCAGCAAAAAGCCCACCTGGCGCTCCCCGGCAGCAAGCAGGCGCTTTGCGGCCTGAAGCATCGCCAGAATTCCCCCCTTCGTGTCGCAGGCCCCGCGGCCGTAGACGCAATCGCCCTCACGTCGCACCGGCAAAAAGGGCGGCACCGTATCAACATGGGTGGAGTAGAGCAGGCGCGCGGGCTGCTCGGTGCGCGCCAGAAGGTTGTAGCGCCCCGGGGCCACCTCCTGACGATCGATGCGGCCAAACCCCGCCTCTTTGAGCTCGTCTTCCATAAGCTCTAAGAAGGCCTTCTCGCGGCCGCTGGTGGAGTCGACCTCCAGCCAGGTTTGCAGGGTCTTTGCCAGTGTGTCGGAGGTGTCAGTCGCGGCCATCGGTGCTCCTTTCATCAGGGGGACATACGCCATCATCTGAAGCCGGTGTAACAAAGGAAGGGGGCTGGCGGCAAAGGGCGACGAGCGCCGCCCGCCGGGAGTCTGCTCACCGCGCGCGTCGGCTCAAGTCAGCCGGCGCAGGTCGCGTCAAAAGGGTGGGCGCTGCTCCGGGTTCGACAGATGCCGCCTTCGATGGCAGGATGCCGCCTGTGAACGGACTCCAAAATCCCCGCTTAGCAATGAGGCAACGATGGTCATGATCGAACAAGAGGTCTTTGAGGCGCGCCGCGCGCGACTGATGGAGACGATCGGCCCCGAGGGCGTGCTGATCGTGGTGGGCCCCTCGATGCGCCAGCGCTCCAATGACACCGAGTACACCTACCGCCCCTCCAGCGATCTTCTCTACCTGAGCGGCTTTCGCGAGCCCGAGTCGGTGCTCGTGCTCGCCCCGGGCCGCGAAGAAGGTGCCTACGGGCTCTTTGTGCCGGATCGCGACCCGAGCAAGGAGCAGTGGGAGGGCCGCCGCGCCGGACCCGAGGGCGCTGTGGCCCGTTTTGGAGCCGATGTGGCCTTCGGGCTGAGTGAGCTCGATGAGGAGCTTCCGAAGTTTCTCAAAGGTCGCCAGACCCTTTATTACACCCTGGGCGTGGAGCCCGCCTTTGATCAGCGCGTGATCGGCTGGGTGCAGTCCTTGCGCCATCGCCGCAACCAGCACCTGGCGATGCCGGCGGCCATCGCCGACGCCCGCGACCTGCTCTTTGAGGCGCGCCTGATCAAAGAAGAGGCCGAGCTCAACGTGCTGCGCCGCGCCTGCGAGATCTCGGCGGAGGCGCATATCCTGGCGATGAAGCACTGCCGCCCGGGCATGATGGAGTATGAACTTCAGGCGCTCATCGAGTATCACTTCCGCCGCAGCGGAGGCACCGGCCCGGCCTACGCCTCGATCGTGGGCGGGGGCGATAACGCCACGATCCTCCACTATACCGAGAACGAAGATCGCATCGGCGAAGACGACGTCGTGCTCATCGACGCCGGCTGCGAGTACGGCTACTACGCCGGCGACATCACGCGCAGCTTCCCGGCCAGCGGGCGCTTCTCCGAGCCCCAGCGGCGCCTCTACCAGGCGGTGCTCGACGTGCTGGAGGCCACCACCGCCATGATCAAGCCCGGGCTCCCCTACGAGTCATTGCAGGAGGAAGCCTCTAAGATGCTGGCGCAGGCGATGATCGACCTGGGCATCCTCAATGAGACGCTGGAAGAGACGCTGGAGTCGAAGTCGTATCGCAAGTACTACCCCCACGGCATCGGGCACTGGCTGGGCATGGACGTGCACGACGTCGGCCTCTACAAGCTCGACGAAGACACCTCTCGCCCCCTGAAGCCGGGCATGGTGCTCACGATTGAGCCGGGCATTTACGTGCCCGCCGACGATGAGAACGCCCCCGAGGAGCTGCGCGGCATCGGCGTGCGCATCGAAGACGACATCCTGGTCACCGCCGAGGGCTACGAGAACCTCACCGCGATGTGCCCCAAAGCCATCGATGAGGTTGAGGCGCTGGTGGGCTCGGCCGACAGCGAGGCGCTCAAGCTCTGAGGAGCGGCGCTGCAACTTGTAAAAGACAGGTGCGATGCGGCAACGTATAAGCATCGCACCATATAAGCCGCACCAACCGCCGCCTGGCGCGGGTTTTGGCCTGGCGTCTCCCCGTTATTTTACGCGCACGTTTGCAGGAGAAGTCGATGAACGATCAGAATCAGGATAACTCGCAAAACGACTGGGCCGCGCCTTCGCATGAGCCGCCGCCCGCGGGCAACTTTAAAGACTACCGCCCCCCGCAGGATCATCTGCCCCAGCAGAGCCACCAGAACAACCCGGGCAGCATGACCACCGACCAGATCATCGCGCTGGTGCTCTCGTTTCTCATCCCCGGTGTGGGGCAGATCATGATGGGGCAGACGGCCAAGGGCCTTGTGATCCTGGCCGCGGCGATCGTCACCGGTTGCGGCGGCGGGCTCATTTCGATCGCCTCGGTGATCGACGCCTTCCTGCTCATCAAGGCCAAAGAGTACCGCCAGGTTGGTGACTGGGAGTTCTTCCCGGACTTCAACCAGACCTTCGGCTCGAAATAAGTCCAATCGGCCGGGCTGCGATGCACGCGGGATGTCGCCGCGTCGTGTCGCGCAAACGATGAGGCGCGCCCCTTTCAGGGGCGCGTCTTTTTGTTTTGTGGGCGCCGATTTTTTGGAGCCTGCGCGAGCTTCCCGGCTCGAACGCGTTGAACTCAGGGCTCCGGCGAGTTAGACTGAGTGCATTCAGACCAGCAGTAGGGGTGAAGGTCAGGTGGCGCGCGCCGAACCCACGGCGAAGATGTTGCTTTGTGTGCGTAGCCTGTTGGTTTTGTTGGGTTTTTTGAACGTCGTGCGCCGAGCCGTACCAGGTGCGTTCCTCAAAAGAGGGGCAGGGAAGCCCCGGGAGAAGCCATGGAAGAGCTCTTTGTTTTCGTCGACGCGCCGGCCCGCGGCGACCGCTGGACCACCGCCATCCGCGCGAGCGATCTGATCGCGCTTCATCCCGAGCTGCACGACTTCGGGGAGGTCGGCAGCGCTGCGGACGTAGCGGGCGAGCCCTGGTTGATCGAGGCCGTGGAGGCCGGGCTGCAACGTTACGGCTGCGAGACTTTCAGCCGCCTTTACATCGACGTGCTTGAGCGTATTGACGCGATGGTCTGTGAGGCGCTTCACGACAGCGTGCTGGCGATGCAGTCTACCCTCAACCGCCCCGGCGCCGCCCGTCAGCTGCGCCAGCGCGAGCAGACCCTGCTCGATCAGATCCTCGACGATGAGCAAGGCGTGGCCCGCTATGTGGCCGGACCGATGCTGGAGCTTCGCTACCAGCGCCCCATCGCCCGGCTGCGCACCCTCTACGCGTTGCGCGGCGCGCGCCTGGGCCGCGCGCTCCCCTTTGGCGTCGACGCCTCGCAGATCCTCGAGGACGCCTTCGGCGGGGAGGCCTTCGTGATCGACTTTCTGGGGATGAAGGAGCAGGTCGCGCGCACCGTCGACGCGGTGAGCCTGGCGTGTCGCAACTTCGCCCGCCGAGATCTGGCGCAGCTCTATCGAAGGCTTTTTGGTGATGTGATGGCCGGGCTGACGCAAAAGATCAGCCAGAACAGGCGCTTTCAACGCTTTGTGATCGGCGGCTGGGTGCTCCCCGAAGTGCGCCGTCGCCAGACTCTGCGCCGCCTCGGCGCCGACGAGGCCGCCGCCGTCGACATCCTTCCCCTCGATCCGGGAGCACTGGAGCGGGGGACGATGTGGCGAGGAGGCCAGCGCGTCATCCGGGAAGACCGCTCCGGGCTTCAACCTTTCTGAGCGCGTTGAGCGGGTCACCCGGCGCGGCCGTTGCGGTGCGGCGAGCGTGTTGTGTGGTGAGAGCGTGCAGTGCAGCTTGCCAGATAGCCGACGGTTCTTAATCCTTAGGCGCGCCGACCCGGCGCGCTTTTTCGCGCGCTGTGGTCCCCCCGGCGTGTGAAATGCCATCGCATTTTAGCCGTTGAAGTCACTCCAGCCGTCTGCAGCAGGTCGTCTATGTTGGTCCTACTCTCCCCCTCCAAGTCCCTGGATTTCGAATCGCCGGTGCCGGTCGATACCCACAGCGAGCCGCCCTTTCTCGACGACTCGCAGAAGCTCATCGAGAAGCTGCGCGAGCTCTCGCGTGCCGACCTGAAGTCGTTGATGAGCATCAGCGACAAGCTCGCCGACCTCAACTACGACCGCTACCGCGACTTCGAGCTGCCCTTTAGCCCGGAGAACGCCCGCCAGGCGCTCTGGGCCTTTACGGGCGATGTCTACACCGACTTCCAGCTCGACGCCTACACCGATGACGACGTGGCGTTCGCCCAGGAGCATATCCGCATCCTCTCGGGGCTCTACGGCGTGCTGCGCCCGCTCGATCTGATGCAGCCCTACCGCCTGGAGATGGGCACGCGCCTGGAGAACGCTCGCGGCAAGAACCTCTATGAGTTCTGGGGCAAAAAGATCACCGAGGCGCTCAACGACAAGCTCGCCGAGCAGGAGAGTCAGGTGGTGATCAACCTGGCGTCCAACGAGTATTTTAAGTCGGTCGACAAGAAATCGCTCAAAGGGAAGCTGATTACCCCGGTGTTTCGCGATCGCAAGGGCGATAAGTATAAGATCATCGCGTTCTGGGCGAAGCGCGCCCGAGGCATGATGGCCGACTACATCGTGCGCGAGCGCATCACCGACCCCGAGCGGCTCAAGGGCTTTACCGGCGGTGGTTACTACTTCAGCGACGAGCGCTCCAGCGATGGGGAGTACGTCTTTTTGAGGGAGCCCGAGGACCAGTAAACACGCCGCATCAACGCGTTATTGAGGATACTAAAACCCCCGCTCGCCAGGACCTGGCGAGCGGGGGTTTTTGATGCGGCATCATCCCGATGGCGCCGCCGGATGGGGCGGCGTCATCGACGAGGGCCGGTCAGGGGCAGGCCATCGTGTTGGGGTAGCAGATCCCCAGGTTGAGCTCCTCGTAGAGCTCCCCGCGGGTGAAGCTGGAGCGGGGGCAGCAGCGGTTGCCGCTGCCGCACTGAGGCTGGGGTGCGTCGGTGTTGCAGGCGATCCGGTTGGAGTCATCATCGGCGCAGTAGGTGGAGTAGACGCCCCATTTGCAGCGCTCGCCAGCGTCGCAGTCGGTGTCGTCGTCGCAGCCGATGTGCAAGTAGCCCTGACCCTTTTCGGAGGCCTCGAAGACGCGTTCGGCGATGGGATCATCATCGGACTTGCAGACCGAGGTGACGCCGGAGGTGCTCAGCGAGAGCAGGCAGACTTGATCGGAGGTGCAGTGGCCGCTGGCCAGGCAGAAGATCGCCTCGTCGTCGCCGCTGACGCAGGCGCCGTCGGTGCAGATGTCGCCGTCGCCGCAGGAGCCACAGCTTCCGCCGCAGCCATCATCGCCGCAGGTCAGCCCGTCGCAGCTCGGCTCACAGGCGTCGGGCGCGCAGTAGCCCAGGAAGTTGCAGCTGGGCATCTCGGAGGGGCAGTCAGCGCCGGTATCGCAGCGCGCGCTGCACTGCTCGTCGAAGCACAGGCCGCTTTCGCAGTCGTGGGTGTCGGTGCAGGCCTCACCGGGGCCCGCAGTGCCGCGTGCGCCTACTTCGCAGATGCACTCGCCACTGGTCTCATCGCAGTCGCAGCGCTGACCGACGGGGCAGTCGTCGTTGTAGTTGAGCTCGCAGTGGATGGGGGGGAGCTCGCGGGCGCCGCAGTCGCTGCAGTCGCTGCCCAGCTCGCAGTAGCCGGCTCCGCCCTCGCCAACATCATCGCATTCGCCGTCGTTGGCGTAGCCGCCGGCCTCGCCAACCGGACCGCAGGTATCGTTGCACAAGGGGTCAAAGGTCTCGCAGGTGCCGGCGTTGCAGTAGTCGCCGGTGTCGCAGGTGCCGCAGCTTCCGCCGCAGCCGTCCGGGCCGCAATCAAGCCCGGAGCACTCGGGCACGCAGGTGGTGTTGCAGTCGGGGTCGCTGCTGCAACCCTCCGGGCAGACGCCGTCGTTGGCGTTGTCGCAGATGCAGGCGCCGCCATCGCAGGTGGAGCCCTCCCCGCAGCTCGCGCTCTGCAGCTCGCCAGCGGTGCAGGTGACGATCATCGCGCCATCGCAGCGCGAGGCACCTTCGCTCAGGCCGTCGCAGTCGTCGCCGGGGTTGGTGTCGGGCTCGGCGTCGGGGCCGGTGTCGTCGATGACGGGGATGGGATCCTCGTCCTGTTCATTTCCCGAGCAGGCCACGCTCACACAACACATCAACACCAGGGCCAGAAGGTTAAAGGGGCGCATCATCATGTCCTCACAGATCATTGCAGTTCATGGATTTAAAAGGGGGCCACGTCTTAACGAAGGCGGCCGGTTTGAATCAAGGGAAATAATGACCGATGAGTCACGCGGCTTGTGATGAGATGCTAAGCGGTTGATTTTAAAGCCAATATGGCGCGTTACGTCGTGTTGAGTTGGTGCGACGAAGACGCTTTTGGGGAGCGAAAACAAAAAAAACGACGCCCACCCGGGAGGTGCGCGTCGTTTTTTCAGGCCACAGAGCCTGCGTATGTCTTTCGTGTGAGCTCAGTCCTTTTTGCGGGCTTTGAGCAGATCGCCCAGCGTGCCCATGCTGCCGCCGGAGGAGAGGCTCTCGTCCTTGTAGCTGGTGGGAGCGGCTTTGGAGAGATCGGTCTGCTCGGCGATGGTCTCGGCGTCTTTGAGGCTCAGCGCCATGCGGCGACGCTCGGGCTCGATGTTGAGCACGCGGGCTTTGACCTCCTGACCGGCCGTGAACTGGCGGTGGGGAGTGGAGTCGCTGGCCAGGTTCATCTCGCTGCGCGGCAAGAGCGCGGTGATGCCGCCGCCGAGCTCGATAAAGGCGCCAAAATCTTCGACTTTGGCCACGTGTCCGGTGACTTCGAGGCCGATGGCGAAGCGCTCGGTGATGTTGGCCCAGGGATCGCCCTCGGCGGTCTTCATGCTCAGGCCGATGCGGCGGCGCAGCAGATCGATGTCCTGCACCTCCACCGAGACCTCCTCGCCCACCGAGACGACGTCGGCGGGGTTGGCGACGTGGCGCTCCCAACTCATCTGCGAGACGTGCACCAGACCCTCAACCCCCGGGGTAAGTTCCACAAAGGCGCCAAAGGGCGCAAGACGCACCACGCGGCCGAGCACGCGGCTTCCCACGGCGAATTTTTCGTTGACCTCAAGCCAGGGATCCTGCTCGGTGGCCTTCATGCTCAGGCCGATGCGGATGGGCTTGTCGCCCACCGGCTCCTCCAGGCTCAAGACCTCGACCTTGACCTCCTGGCCGACTTTGACCAGGTCGGTGGGGTGGTCGAAGAAGGTGTGGCTGAGCTCGGAGACGTGCACCAGCCCCTCGACGCCGCCGATGTCGACGAAGGCGCCAAAATCGGCCACCCGCGTGATGACACCGTCGATGACCTGACCCACTTCGAGCGTTTTCAGCGTCTCTTCGCGGGCCTCTTTTTGCTGAGCTTCAAGTAGGGCGCGGCGGCTGACGACGATGGAGCGTCCGCCGTCGCGAACTTCCTGGACCTTGAACTGATAGGTCTGGCCGACGTGGGCGTCGGGCTCTTCGGTAAAGCCGAGCTCGATCTGGCTGATGGGGCAGAACGCCTCCACGCCGGAGAGATCGATCTCGAAGCCGCCCTTGTTGGTGCCGGTGACCTTGCCGCTGATGGGGAGCCCGGTGTCGTGGGCGGTCTCGACCGCCGCCAGGCCCTGGCGGCCGGCGCCGAGCTCTTTTCCGAGCTGGATGCCGCCTTTAAAGCCGAGCACGTAGAAGGAGTAGGTCTGGCCGGGCTCAAGCGTGACGTTGCCTTCTTCGTCTTCGTAAGCGGCGCGCTCGGCGACGCCTTCCTGGTTGGCGCCGATCTGCACGAAGATCGCCGCGGAGCCCACCGAGATGACCTTGCCCTCAACCTGATCGCCCATATCGAAGCGCTGGCGGGAGGGGGCGGCGGCCTCATGGCTCTCAAACATCGCGGCAAAGTCGTCCATGGTGGCCGAGGTGTCGCCGAACTTCATGCCGGCGTTCGGCTCCTCCTTTTTGGCCTCGTCTTTCGAGGCGGCCGGCGCGTCCTTTTTGGGCGCGTCCTTCCTGGGAGCGTTGGGCGCGGTGGGGGGCTTGGGCGCGCGGATCACTTCGACTTTCTCGTCGGGCTTCACCCCCTGGGCGCTGGCCTGACCTTCGGGTTTTTTCTTGCGGGGGCGAGGAGGCACGGGCTGGTTCTTGTCGTCTTTGGAGGCCATGTCGGTTGCCTTGGAGAGAGGTGAGGCTGGGGTCATCGAGGGGCGCGCGCTGTCGTGATGAGGTGCGCATCCCCGCGAAGCGAAGAGCTCAGAAGTTGCGTAAACTAGCGGCGAAGGCCGGTGGCGCGGCGCACGCGTGTCATCACATCTTCGACAATCGGGCGCACTTTTTCGGCGCCCTGGTCGAGGATCTGGTCGAGGTAGTCGCGGTCGTCGATGATGGCCTCGTACTTCTCGCGGAAGGGAGAGAAGTAGGCGTCCATCGCCTCAAAGAGGGCCTGTTTGGCGTGGCCGTAGCCGTAGCCGCCGCGGCGGTAGTTCGCTTCCATCTCGGCGACCTCCTCGGCGGAGGCGAAGAGCTTGTAGAGGGTCACGATCGTGCAGGTTGAGGGATCTTTGGGATCGTCGAGACCTTTCGAGTCGGTCTGGATCTTCATGATCTGCTTGCGCAGCTTTTTGGGCGGCAGGAGCGGCTCGATGATGTTGCCGTAGCTCTTGCTCATCTTGCGCCCGTCGATGCCCGGGACGGTGGCGACGTCTTCGCGCACGCGGGCTTCGGGCAGGCGCAAGAAGTCGCCGCCGAAGGCGGTGTTGAACTTCTGGGCCATATCCCGGGTCATCTCGATGTGCTGGATCTGGTCGGCGCCCACCGGGACGACCTCCGAGTCGTAGATCAGAATGTCGCTGGCCATGAGCACCGGGTAGGTGAACACGCCGTGGTTGATATCCTTCTCAATCCCCTGATCTTTTGCGGCCTTATAGGCGTGGGCGCGCTCCAGCAGCCCCATGTGCGTGACGCAGCTTAAGAGCCAGGTCAGCTCGGTGACCTCCGGGATATCCGACTGGCGGAAGAAGGCCGCGCGGCTCGGATCGAGGCCAAAGGCCAGAAAGTAGGCCGTGATCTGGTAGACCGAGTCGCGCAGCGCCTGCGGGTCACGCACCGAGGTCAGGGCGTGGTAGTCGGCCACAAAGTAGAAGGCCTCGTAGTCCTCCTGAAGATCGATGGCCGGGCGGATCATGCCCAGGTAGTTGCCCAGGTGCGGAAAGCCGGTGGGCTTGATGCCCGAGAGGCTGCGGCGCGGACCTGCGGGGGGGGCGCTTGTTTCGTTCGTTTCAGAGGTCATAGATGGCGAGCGCTTTAAGAGCGTTACGCACGGGTGATGCGCCAGCTCTGGTGAGGTTTGGAGTGTTGGAAGTCGTGGGGGATGGTCTTATGGGTGAGCTCCTCAAGCGAGGCGCCGTGAAGCTGACCCGGTTGCAGCTTAAAGTTTCTAAAGTTGGTCGAGAAGTAAAGGGCGCCGCCGGGTTTGAGCAAGCCCAGCGAGGTGTTGATAAGCCAGGGGTGGTCGCGCTGGATTTCGAGCGTGTCGTCCATCTTCTTGGAGTTGGAGAAGGTGGGCGGGTCGAGCACGATCAGGTCGTAGCGCTCGCGGGCGCGGTCCGGGCTTGCCAGGTACTGCAGGATGTCGGCGCGCTCAAAGCGGTGGCCGCGCAGGCTCATCTGGTTGAGCGCGAGGTTCTCGCGGGCCCAGCGCAAATACGTGTTGCTCATGTCGACGGTGACCGTCTTGCGGGCGCCGCCGGCGATCGCGTGCACGGTGAACGCGCCGGTGTAGGCGAAGAGGTTGAGCACGCTCTTGCCCTCCGACTCCTCGCGCACCATCTGGCGGGTGATGCGGTGGTCTAAGAAGAGGCCGGTGTCGAGGTAGTCCGAGAGGTTGACCTTGAACTTGAGCCCGTCCTCATGGACGACGATCTCGCTGCGCTCGTGGGCAAATTTCGAATACTGCCAGGAGCCCTTCTGGCGGCGGCGCGTTTTGACAAAGACCTTCTCAGCCGGGATGTCGAGCCGGGTCATCAGGACCTCGAGCATCGCGTCGAGCCAGGCCTCGTTGTCCATGTCGCGGAACTTGCGCCGGGCCATCAGCGCCACGTGCAGATACCCCTCGTACCAGTCGACGAGCAGGGGAATCTCGGGGATGTCGGCGTCGTAGATGCGGTAGCAGCTCTGGCCCAGGCGTTGGGCGGCGTTCTCGATGCGGCTGATGTTCTTCTGGAGACGGTTCTCGAACATCGCCGCCTGTTCGGCGTAAGACATCTTCGGGGGGCCCGGGCGGGAGAGGAGTGATGCGGGGGGAAGCGCGGTGCGGCCGGAGCGTAGCCGGAGGCAGAGGCAGCTCAGAAGAGCTCGCGGGTCTTCTCTTCGACCATGCCCGTGGAGTCGTAGATGCGCGAGCGGATGGCCGATTTCGAGAGGATATGCGCGCTGACCGGGGCGGTGATGAAGAGGAAGAGGGTGATGAGGATCTCGTGCAGCGTCAGGCTACCTTTGGTGACGCTGAAGTAGACCATTGAGCCCACGAGCATCGCGCCCAGCCCCAGGGTGGTGGCCTTGGTGGGGCCGTGCAGGCGCATGTAGAAGTCGGGCAGCTTCGCCAGACCCAGCGAGCCGATAAAGGCAAAGATCGCCCCGAAGATGATCAGGGCGGCGATGATGCTTTGAAGGTAGAGGGGGAGCTCTTCCATGATGGTCTCAAAAGGCTTCGGGTGACGCGCGGTAAAGGGCGAGTCAGCCGGTGGAGGTTCACTCGATGAGGTCGCCGCGCAGCAGGAAGCGGGCCAAGCCGACGGTGCCGACAAAGCCCATCATGGCGATGAGCAGGGCCGCTTCAAAGAAGAGGTCCGTCGACCACCAGATCCCTGCCAGGAGCAGGAGTGCGATGGCGTTGATGTTCATCGTGTCCAGGGCCACGACGCGGTCGAGCACGTCGGGGCCCTGGAAGAGGCGGTACGCGTTGAGCAAAATGGCCGCCGAGACGATGCCGAAGGCGGTAGCGATGGCGTAGGTCAAGATCATTGGAAGACCTCCAGAAGCGGCGCCTCGTAACGGGCCTTCATCAGCTGAATCTCGGCGTCGGGGTCATCGGAGGTCAGCGCATGCACCAGCAGCGTCTTGCGGTCGCCGCTTAAGTTGGCCGAGACCGTGCCGGGGGTCAGCGAGATGGTCGCCGCGAAGATCGTGATGGCGTAAGGGTTGGTCAGCTTCACCGGCACCTCCAGAAAGATGGGCTTGAGCTTGCGGGTCGGGCCCAGGATCAAGCGCGCCACGGTGAGGTTGGCGATGAGGATGTCCCACATCACGATGACGATGTACTGGATCAGGGGGCGAACCCGGCGCACCTTTGGGAAGGTGTCGGTAAAGCGGTAGGTGAGCGCCGGGAGCACCAGCGCCAGGATCACCCCGCCGATGACCGTGGAGAGCTCGAGCTTGCCCTGAGCCAGAAGCCAGACCGCCAGCAGCACCAGGCTGAAGAGGGGCTGAGGCAGAACGCGTTGTCGAATGCTGATCACGTCAGTGGTCCTTGTTGCGGAGGTCATCGCTCATGCCTGTGTCGGGGAAGAAGGCCGGTTCGACCATCACCGCGTCGATGTACTGCTGCGGGTCGAGCAGCTGGGCGGCGACCTCGTCGGTGTATTCGGTGACCGGGCCGGCAAACGCGGAGTAGGCTGCCAGGATGGCCAGGATGGCGACCAGGGGGGCGGCCTGCAGCGCGGTGGTGCGCTCGACCTTCTCGGCGCGCGCGTCGTTGACCTCGGTGCCCTTCCAGAAGACCTGGGTGCCGACGCGGCTCAGGGCGATAAGCCCCAGAAGGCTCGTAAAGAGGATCACCGCCCACATCCAGAAGCCGCCGGGCTCATCGATGGCGGCCTGAAGCATCAGGAGCTTGCCCAGAAAACCGCTGAAGGGCGGCAGGCCGGCGGCGGCCACGGCGACCCCGAAGAAGATCAACCCGAGCAGGGTGGGCTGGGTGAGCTTCCAGCCGATGCGGATCTCGTCGGTGAAGGGGCCACGCTGGGCGCTGACGCGCTCAATGAGCAAGAAGAAGAGCGCCATGTTCAGCGTGGAGTGCACCAGATAGTAGAGCGCGCCGGAGATGCTGGCTTCGGTGAAGAGGCCGATGCTGGCGAGCATGGTGCCCAGCGAGGCGATGATGAGGTAGCCCGTCATATGGCGCAGGCGGTGGCTGCCCATTGCGCCGACCATCCCGAAGAAGAGGGTCAGCAGCGCCAGCGGGAAGAGGTAGGGCGCGATCAGGTCGGCACCGACGCCGGCTTCCGGCCCGAAGATCAGCGTGGAGGTACGCAGGATGGCGTAGACGCCCACCTTGGTCAGCACGGCAAAGAGCGCGGCCACCGGCGCGGTCGCCGCGCTGTAGACACCGGGCAACCACAGATACAGGGGAAGCAGCGCGGCCTTGAGCGCAAAGACCACCATCAGCACCAGGGCGCCGGCCTGCAGGATCGCCTGATCTTCGGGGCCGAGCGCGGCGACCTGCACGGCCATATCGGCCATGTTCAGCGTGCCGGTGATCCCGTAGAGCGTGCTCACGCCGATCAGAAAGAGCGCCGAGCCCACCAGGTTCAAGATCACGTAATGGATGCCTGCTTTAAGCCGCTTTTTGCCGCCGGAGTAGACCAGCAGGTTGTAGGAGGCCAGCAGCAGGATCTCGAAGAACACAAAGAGGTTGAAGATGTCGCCCGTTAAGAACGCCCCGCAGATGCCCAGGACCTGAAACTGGAAGAGGAAGTGGAAGTAGGGCCCGCGTTTATCGGCGCCCTGGGAGGCGTAGGCCAGCACGCAGAAGGCGACCACACTGGTCAGCGCGACCATCATCGCCGAGAGGCGGTCGACGACGACCACAATCCCAAAAGGCGCCGACCAGCTGCCCATCGCGTAGCTGAAGATCTCGCCGGACATCGTCTGGCTGATCATGAAGAAGCCGGTGGCCACCAGGGCCAGGGAGGCGGCCAGCGAGAGGGTGCGCTGAATGGCGATCTTTGAGGCCGGGATCAGCGCGCAGGCAAGCGCGGTGAGCATCGGCAGCAGGATAGGTATGACGATCCAGTTGTTCACCGGCTCTGCTCCTTCGCGTCGAGATGATCGGTGCCAAGCTCCACATAACCGCTGATGGCCAGGACCAGGATAAAGGCGGTCATGGCAAAGCCGATGACGATCGCCGTGAGGATCAGCGCCTGGGGAAGCGGATCGGCGTAGGCCTCAAGGGGCACGCCTTTTTGCAAGACCGGGGGCATCCCGGAGGTGAGCCGGCCTGTGGAGAAGATGTAGAGGTTGGCGGCGTACGAAAAGAGGGCCAGGCCGACGATGACCGGGAAGGTGCGCGCGCGCAGCACCAGGTAGAACCCACAGGCCACCAGAACGGCGATGGCAGAGGCTATCAGGGCTTCCATGGATTGGTCTCCTTGCTGTGGGCGAGGGTCTCGGCCGATGCCGGGCGGCTCAACACACCGAGGCTTGTGAGGATGGTCATCATCGCACCTACCACGCCCAAAAAGACGCCGAGGTCGAAGTAGAGGGTCATCACCGTGCCGGGCTCACCGAGCGGGACGAGCATGGTCATCATGGGTTTGCCCAGCGCGAGCGAGGTCGCCCCGGAGAGCACGGCGATGGTCACGCCGATGATGGCCATGATGCGGAAGTTGACGGGCATACGCTCCGAGGACCACTGCTGGCCGCTGGCCATGTACTGGATGATGAGCGCGACGGTGGCGACCAGGCCGGCGATGAAGCCGCCGCCGGGCAGGTAGTGGCCGCGCATGAAGATGTAGACGGCCATCACCAGGATCAGGCTGAGCAGGGGGCGGGTGGCCGAGGTGAGCATCACCGGGTAGCGATCGAGCACGCGGCGGGTCACCCCGTGGATATGTTCGGGGTTGAGCCTGGCGAGCAGAGCGAAGATGCCCAGGCCCGCCATCGCCAGCACGGCGACCTCACCCATGGTGTCGAAGCCGCGGATGTCGACGAGCGTGACGTTGACGACGTTGGTGCCGCCGCCCACCGGGTAATAGGCTTTTTCCAGGTGGGTCATGCTGATGGAGTCCTGGGGACGGGTCATCACCATGTAGCTCATCCAGCCGGTGCCCAGGCCGGCGACGCTGGCGAGGATGCCGTCGCGGACTTTACGCAGGCTAAAGCCACCCTCGCTGGGCGTCTCTTTGGGCAGCACGTAGAGGGCGAGCAGCAGTAGGAGAATCGTGACGACCTCGACCGAGAGCTGGGTCAGCGCGAGGTCGGGTGCGGAGAATTTGACGAAGCTCAGGCTCACCACAAGGCCCACCACCGAGAGGGTAACAATCGCGGTGAGGCGGCGCTTGTGGTTGGCAACCACGCCAAGGCAGGCGGCCACAAAGATGCCGAAGATCACGATGGTCACCGGCTCAAGCTCGGTGGCCGGGAGGTTGCCCGGGGCAAAGTCAAAGAGGAAGAAGGGCAGCGCGCCGGCGGCGACCACAAAGGCGATGAGCAGCATCACGTAGCGCTGCAACGAGCCATTCTCCAGGGAGGCCGTGGTGGCGCGGGTGGCGTCGACAACACGCTCGACCAGGCCCTCGAAGACGAGCTTGCCGTGGAGGTTGGGCCAGTAGCGCTCGGCCAGCGCGAAGAGCTTATGGCGCAGCATGAAGAAGGCCGCCCCGCCGAAGATGGCGATGAGGCTCATGACGACCGCAGCGTTGAAGCCGTGCCAGAGCGAGAGGTGTTCGTAGCCCTCGGGCATCACCCCGCCGATGGTGGCCAGCGCCGCAGCGTTGACGATGGGCTCGGCGATGCTCGGGTAGACACCGACCACCACGCAGACCGCCACAAGCAGAGCGACCGGAAGCCACATGCCAAAGGGCGGGTCGTGGGGTTTGGCGGGCGTATCGCCCTCCTCACCGAAGAAGGTGTCGATGACCAGGCGCACCGAGTAGGCCATGGAGAGCAGGCCGCCCACTGTCACGATCACCGGCACCACCCATTCGTTCTCGATGAAGGGCAGCTTCCAGGACTCGTAGAAGAGCATCTCTTTGGAGATGAAGCCGTTGAAGCCGGGGATGCCCGCCATCGCCGCCGCGCCCAGTGTGGCCAGGGTCGCGGTGATGGGCATGGCGTGACGAAGTCCGCCCAGGATGCGCATATCGCGCGTGCCGGTCTCGTGATCGACGATGCCCACGCTCATAAAGAGCGAGGCCTTAAAGGCGGCGTGGTTGAGGATGTGGAAGACGCCAACGAGCGCCGCCATCGGGGTGCCGAAGCCAAAGAGCACCGTGATAAGGCCCAGGTGGCTGATGGTGGAGTAGGCCAGCAGGCCCTTGAGGTCGTGTTTGAAGAGGGCGACGTAGGCCGCAAAGGTCAGGGTCACGAGGCCGGCGCCGGTGACGATGAAGAACCACTCCGGGGTGCCGCTCAGCGCCGGGTGCATACGCGCCAGCAGGAAGACGCCGGCTTTGACCATGGTGGCCGAGTGCAGATACGCGCTGACCGGCGTGGGCGCGGTCATGGCGTTGGGCAGCCAGAAGTGGAAGGGGAACTGCGCGCTCTTGGTGAACGCGCCCATCAGCACCAAAATCAGGGCCGGCACGTAGAGATCGTGACCCTGGATGAGCGCGCCGTTGGCCAGGATGGCGCTGAGCTCGTAGCTGCCCACGATGTGGCCGACGAGCAGCAGGCCGGCGAAGAGCAAAAGCCCGCCCATCCCCGTGATCGCCAGCGCCATGCGCGCGCCCTGGCGGGCCAGGGGCACGTGGGTCCAGTAGGCGATGAGCAAGAAGCTGCTCAGGCTTGTGATCTCCCAGAAGAACGCCAGCAGAAGCACGTTTTCGGCGAGCACCACCCCGAGCATCGCGCCCATAAAGGCTAAGAGGGCGCCGAAGAAGCGCCCGCGCGGGTCGGAGTCGCTCAAGTAGAAGTGCGCGTAGAGCACCACCAGCGTGCCGATGCCTAAGATCAGGATGGCGAAGAGCATCCCCAGGCCGTCGACCCGAAACGAGAGGTTCATCCCCAGCGTCTCGATCCAGGGCCAGCTCGCCACAAAGACCTCGCCGGCAAAGACGTCGCCGGCCAGACTCAATAAGAGCCCAAACGAGAGGGTGGTGGGGATCAGCGCACCGACGGTGGCGGCGGTGTGGCTGTGGCGGGCCAGAATGATCGGGAGGATCAGGCCGACGAAGGGCAACAAGACGATGAGCAACGGCGTCATGACATCTCGGATCGTTTCGGTAGGCGGGCGCGCTCAGGTGGTGGCACCTGGCGGGCTTTCGCCCGGGAATGGCGCGAAATATGCCAGATGGCCCCGACCCCGACAAGGCGATTCGGGGCGAGCCCTCAAGGCCGAAACCTGTGGCAAAAGGTCGCGTTAGCGCGTTTTGTGTCGCGCCTATAAAGAGGTGGGGATCAGTTGCAGATCGTGGTGCTGAAGCTGCCGGCGACGTCGCTGGAGGGGCCGACGGCGCTGATCGATCCTTCGATGAGCTGATCGAATTCGGCGTCGAGGCGATCGATGGTGACGCTTCCGGCAGACGCGCTCTCGGTGAAGGTGGTGCCGTCTTCGACGAGGTTGAAGCTGACGTTGCCCGCCGCGCTCAGGGTGCCGGCGCCGGTCACCTGGCCGACGACCACCGTGAGGTAGTTGCCCGGCGGGGTGGAGGTGCAGCTGTAGGAGGCGTCGTCGGAGAAGGTCAAAAAATAGGTGCCGTCGCTGCTGACCTCGGCGGTGGAGCTGATCGCGCTGAAGCTCTCGCCATAGACCGTGCCCGAGATCGAGGTGCCGGGCAAAGCATCGAGGAGCTCGCCGCAGCCGCTAACGACGAGCAGCAGGGCGGTCAGCGCGAGGAGGCGAAGCAACAAGGTCGGGTGTGTGGGTGTCATAGGGATCTTCGACAAAGGGGTCTGCAAAGTCGGCGCGGGCTGCGGCCGCGCGCATCTTAGGGGAGGGGGCTGCTCGGCGCAAACCGGCGCGCGCGGAGGGTGGCGGGCCTCAGGGCTCGGTGAGTGGGGCGTCTGCCGGGGCGGGTTCGATAAAGGCAAAGCCGCTCTCCAGGCGCACCCTCAGCCCGGTGGCAAGCCAGCCCTCGTCGTTGCGCTCGCGGGGGCCGGGCCCACCCCAGTAGCCGTCGAAGAGGGTCTCGCCGCGCAACAACAGCTCGCCGACCTCGCCCTGGCGGGCGTGGGCCTGGCGGGTGGCGATGCCCTCGATGGGGCGGCCGGCGGAGCCCGGGCGAGCGGCTTGCGGATGTTCCAGGTGGGAGACGCCGGCCTCCGGGAGCGCCAGGTAGCCCAGGAGCCGGGTGCCGGCGCGCTCTAAGATCTGGCGCCAGGTGGGGTCGGCCTGGCCCTCGGGCACGTAGATGGCGCGCAGCCTGCCTCCGAGCTCCGATCGGATCGGCGCGTAGAGCAGCCGGTCGGTGGCCTTCTCACCGAGCCCCCCGAGCAGGCGCCCCAGCGGCGCGCGAGATGGCGAGGCGTCGTCCTGGGTCGACCCCGAGATCTGCTTGAGGATTTCAGGGGCGCCCTCCAGGCGCTCCTGCCACCGGGTGGCCAGAGACTCCAGAAAGGCCGGTCCGCACAGAAGGTGCGTGGGCTGAAGCTCGGGCAGCTGCTCGTGAAGCTGGCGCGCCGAGTCGGCCACAGCCAGCTCCTTTCCGGCGTAGAGCGCGCTCATCGTCAGCAAGAATGAGCCTGGCCAGCCGTACGAGAGCAGCGCGCCCAGGCGCACCGGCTCGTCGGCGTCGAGGTTCATCTGGTGGGCGATGCGCTCCAGCATCAGGAGCACCTTCTCGCCAGAGAAGTGCGCGCCGCGCATCGCCTCGGAGGGGGTGGTGTCGTAGAGGATCAGCGAGGGGGCGTCGGCGTTCTGCGAGAACATGCGCTCGGCCAGCTGGTTGAGCCCGCCGCGGCGCAGCTTATCGCGCCCCCGCTCCGAGAGCGCCTCAACGCCCAGGCAGGCCTCAGCGTCGGCCGCACCTTCGGTGAGCACGAACTTCAGATCGGGAGGAAGTTGGCCCCCCGGGCCCCTCAAACGCTGGCGCTCCGCCTCATCTTTGACCACGATCACCGAGCACCCCGCGCGGGCCAGCGCCCTTAAGGTGTCGCGCCGCTCCTGGCCTGGTAAGAGGGGCACCACGCACCCGCCGATGAGCCAGCCGGCCACCATCAGATCGAGCAGCGCCGCGCTGTTGGGCGCCGCAAAGCCGATGCGCTCACCCGGGGTGACCCCCCAGTCCACAAGCCCCATCGCCAGGCGCTGCACCCCGCGTGTCCACTCCCAGTAGGTGGAGCGGTGCAGCGCGCCTGCCGCGTCGCGGCGGGTGAGGGCGGGGGCCTCTTTGGCCTCCTGAAAGCGCTTCCAGAGTTCGGTGGGCAGGTTGCGTTTCGACATCGTATCCCCGGGGCCTGACAGGTCGTTGGCAGTCTTCATGGGCTGGAGCGCGCGCGCTGTGCGCGGCGGCGAAGTCACTTTAGTCGCGTGAGGATGGTTGACAAAGTACGCGCGCGCAACATTCTGGGGCCAGATCCCTGACGTTCACCCCGGCGAGGTTATGACAGAGAAGAAGAGCCCGAAAGCGGCGCGCCCGATCATCGGGTGGCGCGAGTGGGTGGGGCTGCCCGAGCTGGGGCTGGGGCGCATCAAGGCCAAGATCGACACCGGCGCGCGCACCTCGGCGCTGCACGCCGAAAACATCGAGCTCTTTGAGCGCGATGGGGAGCCCTGGGTGCGTTTTGAGGTTCGCCCGCACCAGCGCAGCGCGCGCGACGGGGCGGTGGCCGAGTATCCGCTCTCGGACCGGCGCGTGGTGCGCAGCTCGTCGGGTCATGAGGAGTTTCGCGTGGTGATTCGGCCGGTGGTCGAGGTGTTGGGCCAGCGCTTCCCGATCGATCTGACGCTGACCAACCGCAAAGATATGGGTTTTCGTATGCTGCTCGGGCGTCACGCCGTCCGGGGGCGTTTTCTGGTCGATCCGGCCGCATCTTTTCTGGGGGGAAACACCTCCCCACGCTGACGTTGTTCTCTTCGCCGCCGGTCAGACCTGCGGCGCAACTCTTAAAGGTACTCTGGAGCACCACCCCATGAAGATCGCCATCCTCTCGCGCAAAAGTTCGCTCTACTCCACCCGTCGTCTGCGCGAGGCCGCCATCGAGCGGGGCCATGACGTGCAGATCGTCGATTACCTGCGCTGCTTTATGGACATCACCTCCAAACGCCCCCGGGTGATGCTCGCGGGCGAGGAGATCAAGGATGTGGAGGCGATCGTCCCGCGCATCGGGGCGACGTACACCTTTTACGGGCTCTCGGTGGTGCGCCAGTTTGAGATGATGGGGGTGTTCTCGGCGAACACCTCCCAGGGGATCTCGCGCTCGCGCGACAAACTTCGGGCGATGCAGCTTTTGGCGCGCGCCGGAGTGGGGATGCCTGTGACCGGCTTTTTGCACTCGACCAAAGATGTGGACGGCGTCATCGACACCGTCGGCGGCGCGCCCCTGGTGATCAAGCTGCTGGAGGGCACCCAGGGCATCGGCGTGGTGCTGGCCGAGACGCGCAAGGCCGCGCAGTCGGTGATTGAGGCCTTCCGCGGGCTCGACGCCAACATTTTGCTCCAGGAGTACATCGCCGAGTCGGCCGGGGCCGATATCCGCGCGTTTGTGGTGGGCGATGAGGTGGTCGCGGCGATGAAGCGCCAGGCCCAGCCCGGGGAGTTTCGCTCCAACCTGCACCGCGGCGGCTACGCCACGGTGGCCGAGCTCAGTGATGAGGAGCGCGAATCGGCGATCCTCGCTGCGCAGACAATGGGGCTGAGCGTGGCCGGTGTCGACCTTCTGCGCTCCAGCCGCGGGCCCATGGTCATCGAGGTCAACTCCTCGCCGGGCCTTGAGGGCATTGAGCAGACCACCGGCGTCGATGTCGCCGGTCATATCGTCTCCTTTATTGAGGAGAACGTCTCCCGAGGTGCTGCCCGTGACACGATCCATTTCTGAAGGTGAGCCGGCGATTGTCGCGCCGAAGGTGCGGCGTGCGCTTGTGGTCAACGGGGTGGCGGTGGAGCCCGGCGAGCGCCGCCGGGTGGAGATCCCGGTGGGGGGCCTCCCCACCCAGACGCCGCTGGGCCTGCCGGTGGAGATCGTGCGCGGCGTTGAGCCCGGCCCCCGGGTGTGGGTGAGCGCGGCCCTGCACGGCGATGAGGTCAACGGGGTGGAGATCGTGCGCGCGCTCCTCGACGAGCTCGATCCGAAGAAGATGTGTGGTGCGGTCATCGCGGTGCCCATCGTCAATGTGTTCGGGTTTATCAACCAGTCGCGCTACCTGCCGGACAGGCGCGATCTCAACCGCAGCTTTCCAGGCAGCAAAAAGGGGAGCCTGGCCGGGCGCCTGGCCAGGCTCTTTCTTGATGAGATCGTGGGGCGCTGCACCCACGGCATCGACCTGCACACCGCGGCGGTGGGGCGCTACAACTTCCCACACGTGCGCGGCGACTTGAGCGACGGCCCCACCCGGCAGATCCTGGAGGCGTTTGGCGCCGACGTGATGATGGACGCCGCGCCCCCCCGCGGCTCGTTGCGCCAAACCGCGGCCAAAAAGAAGATCCCCATCGTGCTCTTTGAAGGGGGTGAGGCGCTGCGTTTTGACCGCCCGGTGGTGGAGGTGGGCCTTGCCGGCACCAAGCGCGTGTTGGAGGCCCTGGGGGTCACCACCTTTAAAGACTCCGGCACTCCGGGCGCCCGGCGCGAGAGCTCCCAGACGAGCTGGGTGCGCGCGCGCCGCGCCGGCATCCTGCGCGTCGAGGTGGAGAGCGGGGTCTTTGTGAAGAAGGGCCAGCGCCTGGGCACCGTGGGCGACGCCTTTGATACCAGCGCCGCCCCGCTCAAAGCCCCCTTTGATGGCATCGTGCTCTCGCATGTGACTCACCCCCTGGTGCATCAGGGCGAGGCGATGTTTCATGTGGCCAAACTCTGAGCCGGGGTTGAGGGGCGGTCTCATTCTGCGGCCCGCGCGCCCTTTTGAGGCGTCTCGACAGGCAGATCGGCCTCCTTCCAGGCGCCCATGCTTCCGTCGAAGGCTTTGGCGCGGGTGAAACCGTGGGCGTGCAAAAGGCTTGTGGCCACCGCCGCGCGCGCGCCACTTCCGCAGTAGACGATGAGATCGCGCTTGCGGGGGATGGCATCGAGCTCGGTGGTCAGCCGGGGCAGGGGATGATGCAGCGCGCCGGGGATGTAGCCCTGGCGCCACTCCGAGGCCCCGCGCACATCGAGAAAGATGGCATCTTCGGCCTGCCAGGTCGGGTGCGCTTCGCTCACGTCGACATGCGGCTGGGAGGTGAGCTCGGCCTGAGGCAGCGCGTCAAAGGGCAGGAACCCGACGACGTTGTCCTGGCCGATGCGCAGCAGCGTCTCGGCGGCGCGGTCGGCGTCGGTGCCCGCGCCGGTGATGAGCAGCAGAGGCTTGCGCTCGGGCAGCACCCAGCCCGACCAGGTGGCAAAATGCGAGCCCAGGGGAAGGTGCAGGCTCCCCTTCAAATGCGCGCGCTGGAAGTCGTCGCGGGGGCGAAGATCGAGCACCTCGAAGTCGCCCGAGAGCGCGCGTTGGATCAGGTGGGGGTAGGCGCGGGAGGGTCGGGCGGAGCGGTCGCGCAGCGCAAAGCCGTCGCGGTTCTCCTCCTTCATACGTCGAAAGTAGGTGGGGGACTCGGGCTGCTCGGCGAGGATGTGTTGGATAAACCCCTGCTCGTCGCCCTTTTGTACGAAGGGGACCCACGCGGCGCTCTCAAGCTCAATGGCCAGGGTTGTGTTGGGGAGCGCCCCGATGGACTTTCCGCAGGCCGAGCCCGCTCCGTGCCCCGGCCACAGCGGCACGTCGTGCGGGAAGCGGTCGATGGCGCGTTTGACGCTGGAGTAGAGCGCTTTCGCCGCCTTCTCGCTCATGTTCTCTCCGAGGCCGGTGGCGTCGATCAGATCCGGGCGGCCCAGCGTGCCCACAAAGAGAAAGTCGCCGGTGAGCCCGGCGATCGCCCGCTCCTCATCGTAGAGCAAAAAACTCAGGTGCTCGGGAGTATGCCCCGGGGTGTGCACCGCCTCGATCGCGCAGCGCCCAAGCTCGATGCGCTCGCCGTCACGAAGGGCCTTTGTCTGGAGCGCATCGAGCCCGCTGTACTGCCAGCTCGCATCGCCCTCGGCGCTATGCCAGAAGGTCGCGCCGGTGGCGCGCGCAAGCTCGCGTCCACCGCTTAAAAAGTCGGCGTGAATATGCGTCTCGGCCACGTCGGTGATCCTCAGGCCGTGCTCGCGCGCGAGCTCGAAGTAGGGCTCCAGATCGCGGCGCGGATCGACCACCAGTGCCTTTTGGGTGTCGGGGCAGCCGATCAGAAACGAGGATTGGGCGAGGTCGCTGTCGTAGAGGCGTTCGAAGATCATGGGGCTCCCCTGAAGTTGGACGTCATTTTTTTTTCTGGACGAGCGAGAACCTATGCACAGGTTTACTGCTCGCAAGTACAGCATTCGAGGATCTTCGAGGGGCGGTGACCGGGGCTTCTGGCGAGTGCGGCGATGCTCGATGCCTGCAGACGTGATTCTGGGCGGCGCAAAGGCATCGACTGTGACAACCTGTCACGGTCGGGTGGGGGGGTAAGGCGATGGCATGTCGCAAAGTACCACACCCCACCTGCCTTCGAGCCGATGAACTATGACAACCTGTCACGGTCGGGTGGGGGGTAGGGCGATGCCCTGTCGTAAAACGCCACACCCCACCTGCCTTCGAGGCGATGGACTGTGCCAGTTTGTCGCATTTTAAGGCGTGAGAGGGCATCGCCGATAGGCTGCGGCGGCGCCGGTAACGCGTTGAGGCGTTCGCGGCGATTCGAGCATTCATGCAAGGCGTTGACGCAAGGGGGGCGCGGGGTATCGTTGACGCCTTCGAGGATGAGGGATGGATCGGGATCAGGTTCACGCGGGGCAACTCAGGGAGCATGACCATGGTGGAGACGCGACAGAACGAGCGGCCCGGGAAGGTGCCCAACGCGATCGTGGATCGCCTGGGAGCCGCGCGTATTGGCACCTACTGCGGGGAGTTGCCGGCGGTGCAGCTTCATCGCCTGCGCGGCCCCGAGGCGTTGAAGGGGGCGGCCGCCAGACTGCGGCGCAAACGCTGGCAGTACAGCGCGATCTGCACCGACGCGATCTTTATCGCCCAGGCCGTGGTGCATGTCGGATACGCTGCGCACACCTTCATGTATGCGGTCGATCTGTTGGAGGAGCGCCCGGTGCTGCGCTTCGGCGGGCTGGGCGTGCCGGGGTTGCAGGTGGAGGTCAATGACCGTCCCGGGGTCGGTCTTCAAGCCCACTACCGCCGGCCCGGCGCGGTTCTCTTCACTCGTCGCGAGCCCCGCGGAGCGCCCTACGAGTTGGGCGCGCGGCTTGGGGCGTGGGCTGTGCCGAGCTACGGAAAGACCGATCTTTTTGCCGAACTGCACACCGAGCAGGCCGCCCCGGCGCTCACGGTGATCTCGCCAGTTCCCGATCCGGGCCGCATCAACGTCACCCAGAAGTGGACGGCGCTGCCGGTAGAAGGCCACTTCAAGGTGGGCTCGCGCTCCTATGATCTCGACGGGGGGCTGGGTGCGCTGGACTACACCCAGGGGTATCTGGGGCGCCAGACCGCCTGGCGCTGGGCGATGGGCATGGGGCGGCTGCCCGACGGGCGCCGCCTGGGGCTCAACCTGGTCGAGGGCTTTAACGATACCCACCCCACCGCCAATGAGAACGCGCTCTGGGTAGGGGAGGAGCTCATCGGGCTGGGGCGGGCGCTCTTTCACTTTGAAAAAGATCACCCCGAGCGTGCCTGGGAGGTGCAGACCACCTGCGGGCGCGTGCGGCTTCGTTTTCGCGCGATCTTTGTGCACCGCGAGGTGCGCAACCTGGGGCCGATCCGCAGCTACTTTATTCAGCCCGCCGGCGTCTTTGAGGGGGAGATCAGGGTGGGCGGCACCACCTACCCGGTGCGCCTGGTCGGCGTGACCGAGGATCAGGATATCTGGTGGTGACCCCCCCCTGGAGCACGCGATTCAGGGCGCCCGGGCGGGCGGGAGTGTGGGCCCGGGCTCGGATGTTGTAAGGGGCGGATGAGTGTGGGAGATTGCGCCCGAAGTGGGCGGCGCAGGTCGCCCTTGAGCGGTCGCGGAGGTGGTTGAAAGTCCAGACTTCGCGCCAACTTAGCACCTGAGGATGAACGTGATTTTTCGAGTTTCAACGAGCCAGCAGAAGCTGGTGGGGCGAGTGGATGAGGGCGAGGAGCTGGTGACGGAGCTCACACGGATTTGCCGGAGTAACGGGGTGGCGGCCGCCGATCTTCGCGCCGTCGGGCAATTCTCCGAGATCGAGCTCGCCGCCTTCGATCCGCGCCGCGGCGAGTACGTCAAAGTGGTGGAGGGGGAGGGGTATTTTGAGCTGGTGAGCCTCAACGGCAACGTCTCCACCCTGGGCGACGAGGTGGTGCTGCGCCTGGATGCGGTGTTCAACGCGCTGGGCCCGGCCGGCCCGCAGCTCGTGGCCGGGCAGCTGCGCCGGGCCAAAGCGCTGAGCGCGGAGTTTGTGGTCGAGGTCTTTGGCGATCTGCGCATGAAGCGCCGCCTGGACACCGCAAGCGGCCGCCTGGAACTGGAGACGATCGAGCAGATCGAACGCAAGGCCGAGCGGAGCGAACCGACCGCAGCGGCTCCAAACAC
>NZ_VOSL01000142.1 GCF_007997005.1 Lujinxingia vulgaris
ATTGGATAGGCGGACGGCCTCGGTCTTGAAGTCCTTGGGATATTGTCTGCTCATCGGAACACCTCGTTGTGGTTACTAAAACCATTCTCTTCGATGTGTCCGGGAAATTGAAGGAACCTCAACTTCCATGTTCGAACGCCTGGCACCCGATCCTCACTTCCATGTTCGAACGCCTGGCACCCGTGCAGGAACCCATGACCCCGGTTGACCCGATCCCTGCGATCGTCCATGGTGGCCGACCTTCTGGCGCTGCCTCCGCGGGCGCCCTGACGCTTCATCGATTTTGCCTGCCTCGACCATCGTACCATGTCCATTCAACTCGTTTTTCTCGGGACCGGCAGCGGCAAACCCATGCCGCAGCGCAACGTCTCATCGGTCGCACTCTTTCGCGAAGGGGAGCTCTTTCTCTTCGACTGCGGCGAGGCCACACAGCTGCAGCTGACCCGCTCCGGACTCCGCCCCGGCGCGCTGCGCGCGATCTTTCTGAGCCACTTTCACGGCGACCACGTCAACGGCCTGCCGGGCCTGCTGGGCTCACTGACACTGAACCAGCGTGACGATGCGCTCGATATCTACGGGCCTCGCGGCTTGCGGCGTTGGTTCAAAACCCTTCACGACCTCCACATTCTTCGCCCGGGGTTTCGGGTGCGTCTGCACGAGATCACGGAAGCCAGCAGGGTCTTTGATGGCGAGGGCTTCCACGTCGAGACGCAGGCCCTGAACCACCGCATCGACACCTGGGGTTACGCCCTCGTCGAAGACAGCCGCCCGGGACGCTTTGATCTGGAGCGGGCCCGCGCTCTGAACATCCCCTCGGGCCCCATCTTCGGGAAGTTGCAGCGTGGCGAAACCATCACGCTCGAGGACGGCCGTACGATCGAGCCTTCGCAGGTGCTCGGCCCGGCTCGGCCCGGTCTGAAGATCGCCTACTGCTGCGACACCGTTCCCTGCCCCGAAGCCATCGCGTTGGCCCGCGACGCCGACCTCCTCATCCACGAGGCGACCTACGTGGCTGGCGATGAACGAAGCGCCCATCAGCGTGGACACTCAACCTCCGCCGATGCCGCACGATGCGCCCGTGATGCCAACGCAAAGCGCCTGATCCTGACGCACATCTCCCAAAAACACCTCAACCTGGAAGAGGTTGTTCAGGGAGCGCGCTCCATCTTTCCCAACGTTGAGATCGCGCGCGATCTGGCTGAATTTACGGTCGAGCGCCGCGATAGCTAACGCGGTGGGCGCATCACCTGCAGCGACGCCTGGCACCCGCGCAAAATCCTTGTGTTCGAACGCCTGGCACCCGCGCAAAATCCTTGTGTTCGAACGCCTGGCACCCGATCTTCAACACCATGTTCGGACGCCTGGCACCCGATCTTCAACACCATGTTCGAACGCCTGGCACCCGATCTTCAGCATCATGTTCGAACGCCTGGCACCCGATCTTCAGCACCATGTTCGAACGCCTGGCACCCGATCACAGATGCCTCGTTCGATTGCCTGGCACCCGATCTTCAACACCATGTTCGAACGCCTGGCACCCGATCTTCAACACCATGTTCGAACGCCTGGCACCCGATCTTCAACACCATGTTCGAACGCCTGGCACCCGATCTTCAACACCATGTTCGGACGCCTGGCACCCGATCACGCCCCCAGAACACAAAAAACGCCCGGATCGCAGGATCCGGGCGTTTTTATGCTACGGGGTCTTCGTCCCGACGAATCAGCTGCGTTCGCGGTAAACGTACACGCTCTCGGTGGTCATCAAGCCGGACTCGTCACGTGTCACCAGCGAGATGCGGTTCATGCCTTCGAAGAGAGGCACTTGCGCGTCAAACGACACCTCGTCGCGATCGACGCGCTCGTAGTTGAGCTTGCGCGTCTGGACATCGCGGGGGCCCCCCTGACGTTGCACCACCACGTAGTAGTCTTGAATCAGGCCCTCATCGCGGATGGTGCCCTTGAGCTGCACGGCCGCATCGCCCGTCAGCATCTGAGTGGGGTTGAGCGACACCATCGGCTTCTGGAAACGGCTCCAGGTCGCCACACTCTCATCGGCCGACGCCTCGCCACCGTCCATCGTGGCGTTGTCGGCGCTGACCCAGACCTCGCGCTCCCCGAGCTTGAGCTTGAGCCAGTCACCGCTGCGAGCTTCGACCTCCAGGCGAGCACCGGGTTCCAGACGCGCCACCTCGGCGCTTTGGGCGTGCGCGCCGACGTGCGAGACGGCGCCCTGCGCACCGATCGTGGCCACGCCTTCGGCGTCCTCCACCGGCGCCACATCGTCGATCACCGGGATCTCCAGGATCTTTTGCACAAACTCACGGTAGGCCATGTCGTAGAGGTCGAGCTCCAGGCGAGCCACGCCTTCATCGGGGCTTCGACGCACACGGAACTCGAAGTCGAACTGCTCGGTGCCGCCTGCCGCCAGGTCTTCCACGGTGCCTCGCCCGCGATTCAGGTAGATGGCGTCACCAGAGAGGTTCTTGAGGTAGACCATGACCTCATCGCTGGGCACCGCACCGACGTTCTCCAGGTGAATGCGCAGGGTGACGTCTTCTTCTGTCTGTAAGATCCCGTCACCGTTGCCACCGAGCACCTCGTAGGAGAACGCGAACTGCGGACGCTCCTGCCCCTCGATGGGAAGATCGAAGTGGTGTTCGCCGGCAAACTCCTGCTCGTCATCGCTGACCACAAATTCCATGCGATCGTGGCGGCTGGCGCTGTCTTTGGGGATCTCCAGAGTGACGGTCCACTCACGGGTCTCGCCGGGATCGACTTTCCCGAAGATGAACTCACGGTGACGCAGCAGGAGGTTGTCGGAGCGCGTCAGCGCTTTAACGCGGTAGAGCGGCTCGGTGCCCCGGTTGGTCAGCGCGGCGGTGACCTCCACCTCCTGACCGGCCTCCCAGGGGCCTTCGCTTGCGGCGCGAACCTCAAGCTCATAATCGGCGTTTGCCACCGACTCTCCGGCGCTCCAGTCGACGCCCATCTTGCTCAGCTCGGCTTTGATCTCGCTTAGCTCCGTATCAAAGATCGTCTGCAGCTCGCCCTGAAGCTTCTCCAGAAGCGCCTCCCGGCGATGCTCTTCGCCGGCGGCGACAAGGAGTCGCTGCGCCAGACGAATCTCAAAATCTTCGCGGAACTCATCCGGGTTGACGAACTCCTCTTCCTCTTCATTGAGGGCGTCTTCATCCAGGTAGCGGATCTGCCGCACCACACCACCGGCATCCGGCTGCGTGGTGGGATTGGCCAGCGTCATCGCCAGGTCGCTCTCACGCTGCATCGACTGCGACAAAAACATATTGACCGAGTCCGGGGTCACCACCACCGGAATTGTGCGCAGATCGGGGATGATCCCTTCATTCTGGATCGAAACGCCGCCCGGGGTCAGGTACTGCGCCACCGTCAGCTTGAGCGCCGAGTCGTCCGGGAACTCATAAAGAATCTGCACCGTGCCCTTACCAAAGGTCGTGTCGCCCAGCACCACCGCGCGATCGTTCTTCTGCAGCGCGCCGGCCACAATCTCACTGGCCGAAGCGCTACCACCGTTGACCAGCACCACGATCGGGTAGTTCGGCTCGGTCCCGGCACGATTCGCGGACTTCGTCTCCCGCAGCTTATTGCCGACCCCGACCGTGCTCACGATCGTCCCCTCGTCGACAAAGAGATCGCTGATGCGAATCGACTGCTCCAGAAGCCCGCCCGGGTTATCGCGCATATCCAGGATCAGCCCCTGCATCCCTCCCATCTGCTCTTTAAGCTCGGCAAGATGCGTACGCACATCGCTGTAGGTGTTGGCCTGGAAATTCTTGATGCGCAGATACCCCACCTTCTCGGCCAGCGGCTTGGAGTCCACGCTCTCGATCTTGATCACCGCGCGCGTCACCGTGAACTCGCGCGGCTCCGGCCAGTTCGCCCGCTGAATCCAGAGATTCACATCGGTGCCCGGCTCCCCGCGAAGCAAATTCACCGCCTCGTTGAGGTTCATGTTGATCGTCGACTCCTCCCCGATGCGCACAATGCGATCCTGAGCCTTGATGCCCCGCTGCGAGGCCGGCGTCCCTTCAATCGGGCTGATCACGGTCAGCTGACCATCGCGGATCGAGATCACGATCCCCAGCCCACCAAAACGCCCCCCCGTCTGGGTCTGCATCTCCTCATAATAGGTCGGCGGCAAAAGGTTGCTGTGCGGATCCAGCGTGGAGAGCAGCCCGTTGATCGCGGCGTACTCGATATCCTCATTCTTGCGCTCGGGATCCTCGGGTAGATGCTGCTCCACAAACAAAAAGATCTCTTTGAGACGAAGGCTCATCTCCCAGAGGCTCTCCATGGAGTTGGCCTCAAACTCACGCCGCTCCGAGCCCACCTGCACCACCACCTTCTCCGGGCTCTGCTCGGGGTCGTCGACCTCATAGCTGACCACAAACTCCGGGATCTGGTTTTGCACCGCCTCCAGAGACGCGATCAACATCTTGGCCGGCTCAATGCGCTCGGGCTCCACGTAGTTATCCTTCAACTGCAGGAGCACCCGGTTGAGGATCCGCAACGACGAGAAGCGATAGGCTTCTTCCTCCCCCTCCTGGGCCGAGACCGTCGCCTGACTCAGATCAAACTGCACCCCGCGCTCGCCAAGCTGCACGCTCAGCGCGAACGCGATCGTCACGGCGACCGCCGCTACCACATAGCGACCCTGTCGTTTCATAAAGCTCATGTCTTTCCTGATCGTCTCCCCTCGCTACATGCACGCACGCCGCGAGCGGTTTTTTGTCTCAAATTCACCATCGGGATCTTAGGTCGACGCCTCACCAATCGACAACCCGTGCTGCCCCACCTCAAAGCGCGTTGGCTCGACGCATGGCGTCTTTCCGCCCATCAAAGGTGGTTCCCCCACTGCCAGATTCAACGTCGCCCCGGCACCCTACCATTCCCGCCCAAATTGTCCCACATCTTCTTACAGATCGAACCGGGTGCCAGGCATTCGTACATCTCACTCACGCACGGGTGCCAGGCATTCGTACACGGCACTCGTACGGGTGCCAGGCATCCGTACATCTCACTCACGCACGGGTGCCAGGCGTTCGTACATCTTCACAACGCCCATCTCCTTTACTCTTGCCACCTTTCCCCACACAGGCCATCATGGCTCGCCACGCCTGACCCCTCTTTTTAGCTGCCCGTAGATCGAGTTGTTCCCATGGCCCTGATGCCCGCTGCCGGCGACATCGTCGACGATGTCTTCCGCGTCGAAGAAGAGATCGACAGCGGCAACTTCGGCGCCGTCTACAAAGTTCGTGATCTTCTGGAGCACCGCACGCTCGCGCTCAAGGTCCTCAAGCCCGGCCCCCACGATGAGAACGAGCTGCGCCAGCGCTTTGAGCGCGAGGCCAGCCTCATCTACAGCCTGCGACACCCCCACGTCGTCCAGGTCTACTACTACGGGCAGACCGAGTCGGGTCTCCCCTACATGGCCATGGAGTACCTGCAGGGCACCGACCTGCGCTCGTTGCTCCAGCACCACGGTGCCCTCTCCGAGGCCCTGGCGCGCCGCATCACCATCGAGGCCCTGGCCGCCCTGCATGCCGCCCACGCCACCGGCATCGTCCACCGCGACTTAAAGCCGGCCAACATCTTTCTCGTCAACGACGGCGACCGCGGCCAGGTCAAGGTTCTGGACTTCGGCTTTGCCAAAGCCCTCGACGGGGATACCGACTTTGAGATCACCAACGCCGGCACCCTGGTGGGAACCCCCGCCTACATGTCGCCGGAGCTGGTGCACAAAAAGAACGTCGGCCCTCAGGCCGACATCTACGCCTTAGGCCTTATTCTGGCCGAGATGCTCACCGGCGAGAAAGTCGTCAACATCGAGAATGTCTACGACACGATCGTCTTTCAGGGCTCCAAGAAAGACATCAAACTTCCCCGTGAGCTGCGCCGCTCGGTCTTTGCTCCCATCCTCGAGCGGGCCATCGCCAAAGACCTCGACCGCCGCTACCCGAGCGCCATCGAGATGATCGACGCGCTGCGCGCGCTCAATCTCGAAGGCGTCGGTCCCTACACCGACGATGTGCCCCTGACCAGCGCGCCGCCCTCCACCGGCACCGCCGACCAGCAGGCCCACACGCGCCCCCGCTCGGACGGGCGCCCCTCCCTTGTGGAGGTCGACCAGGCCCTGGCCAACGCCTCCGCCCAGCACCTGGTGCTCGAGAGCGAGCCCACCGTCGACTACCCCCGCAACACCCAGCCACAACTGCAGCCTCGCCAGGCGGGCTACCGCCCCACCGCGCAGATGCCGGCCATTTCGCGCAGCTCCACGGCCACCATGGCCACCGCCCTGCCCGAAGAGCCAGCCGAGGAGGGACGCTCCGCCTGGGTTGACATCGCGCTGGGGCTCGTCATTGGCGGCGTCGCGCTGGGCGCCATCCTCTTTTTCTTCACCTGACGACGCATCGTCTCGCCCCCACCACACACTTGAGAGCACGTTTGTCTCACTGATGCGCGTCTTCAACACGGTGAGCCCTCGGTGACGAACTGGCGAAGCACCGCGCTCTCCCTTAGGGTGGGAACATCGACGACGACCTCCGACCGAAGGTTCTCCCGCGTGCTTACCTCTGCCCCTGCCCACAACGCCCCACTGGCCCGCCCGGTACTGCTTCTGGCCGCACTGCTGCTCGCCAGCGTGACGCTGCTCTCTGCGCCTGTGCTCCACGCCCAGGAGAGCGCGCCGGCGTTGAGTGCGCAGTCGCGAAGCGTTCAATATCTCATCGTCATCGACGACTCCGGATCGATGCGCGTGCGCACCGCCGAGGGACCGGCCGCCGATCCGGAGCGCCTGGCCATCTTCGCCACCCGCTCGCTGCTCAGCATGCTCGACGATCGCGATGAGGTCAGCGTGCTGCGCCTCAATGGCGCGCGCGAGGGCGAGTCCCCGATGCCGATCGCGCCGCTGGCGGAGAACCGCACGCGCCTGGGCACCATGCTCGCAAATGACGGCCCGGTGGCCGCCTACCCGGGCAAGCTCACCCCCTGCGCCTCGGCGCTGGAGGCGGTCCGCGAGGAGCTCAACCGCGCGCGACGCCCTAACACAGCCCAGGTCGTGCTCTTTCTGACCGACGGCGAATGCAACGACGCACAGGTGAACGCCACGCGCTACCTGAACTCAATCGATGCGCATAAAGACGGCCTCTTTCAGTTCTACCTGCTGCGCTGGCGCGGGCGAGTCTTCTCTCAGTACCTGGTCGACCTCGCCAGAGAGAGCGGCGGCAGCGTTGGAGAAGTCGGCGCCGATGACCCCACCGACCTGCTCGCCCCCTTTGCCAACGCCCTCTCGCGCTCCCAGGGGTACAGCGCGCACTTGCTGCGCCCGGGCACCACCACCATCCCCGCCCACACCGGCGCGCGGCGAATGAGGCTTCTGGCCGTCGCCCCAGACCAGGGGAGCGAACTTCGCCTCAACCTCAACTCGCCAGAAGGCCAGCCGCGCACGCTCGGCGCCTCACGCACCGGCCTGCATCAGTACGAAGATGGCAAACGCTACCGCTACGTCGCCCTCGACTACGAGCCCGGCACCACCCCGGTCACCGTCCAGGTCGCCGGCGGCGCCAACCGCTGGCGCGTTGTCGCGCTCCCGGACTACCGCCTCTTTGTCGAGACCCGCGTTCAGCAGGGCCGCTGCGGTGGCCAGGGCGAAGATACCAACTTTGTGCAGGTGGGCGCGGGCATCTGCGTGACCCTCTCGCTCGTCAACGAAAAGGGTCAGGTGGTCAGCGCCGATGTCGCCTCCCGCGGCACCGAGGCGGCCATCCTCTACCAGGAGCCGGGCGCCGAGCCGCGCCGTCTTCCGGCGGCGGCCACCGACGAGGCTGCGGTCTTCCGCTTTGAGCGCGTCAACCTGCAGGAAGGCGATCACATCCTCTCGCCGCGCATCACGCTCCCCTCGGCCCAGGGCGCTCCGGTGACCCTGCGCGGGGCCGCGCGCACCCTCCAGGTCTCCACCCGCCGCATCTCCGCGACCCCGGCCAACCTGGAGGCCGGGGATCTCTTGCCCGGCACCGATCATTTTCAAGAAATCGTCATCGACGGGAACTTCCCCGCCACCCGCGCCCGCCTCACGGTGGCTCGCCCCGACGATCTTCCCGAATGCGTCACCTTCGCGCTCAGCGGCGTACCCGCAGGCCAGGCCCAGACCATTACCCCCGGCCAGACCTACACCCTGGAGACGCGTGTCGCCCCCTACTGCGGCCCGGTCGATCTGCGGCGCACCCTCGACAACGCCCTGCGACTGGAGTTCGACCGCGGCGCGCACTCCATCCCCATCCCTACTTTGGTGGTCCCGGTGCGCGCCGAGCTGATAAGCCAGCTGGCCGCTCCCACCGGGCTTGAGACCACTCTGCGTGGCGGACAAAAACGCGACCTCCGCGTCAGCCTCTCCGGCAACCACCGCCGCGCGCAGCACTTCGACGCCGTCATCCTCCCCACCGACGAGCGCACCGGCTGGCCCGGCGATGATCTCCGGCTGACCTTCCTCGATGCCGATGGCAAACCCCTCCCCGAGAGCGACCAGGGCCAGGTCACCACCGATGTGGTCCACGCGCCTGGCACCGAGGGCACGCCCTCCGCATCAAGCCCCGTCCTCACACTGCACCTGCGCGCCGACGCCTGCTGCGAGGCCGGCACCTACACCACCGAGATCGCGCTCGTGCCCCGCCAGGGTGCGAGCGCACCGCTGCGCCTTCCGTTGACCGTACACGTGGAGGCGGCCGGCATGTGGCGCTGCTGGGGCACCACCATCGCCCGCACCCTCCTCGTTCTACTCCTGGCCCTGCTGCTGGCCTACATCGCCAACATGTGGCGCTCCAGCCATTTTCTGGACCGCGACCGACTGGCCGACCGCCTCGTCCCCCTCTACTGGAGCGACTACGGTGAGACGCGCCCCCAGACCCGCTCGGCCGAAGATGTGCGCCGCATGGTACGCAAAAGCCTCGGGCTGTGGCCGCGCCTTAAAGCCTGGCTTGCCGCCAACCCCCTGGTCTTCGGTCTCCCCGGCCGCGACTACTATGAGAGCGCCGAGCTCGTGCTCGACGCCACGCGCAACATCCACCGCAGTCGCCTGCGCCTGAGCCACGAGCGCGAGCTTCTCAGCGAACTTCGCACCACCCCTCGCCGCGGCCTGGCCAAGATCTACACCACCGCCCAGGGGGGCATCTCCTTCTACGCGGTGCCCGCCGAGGGCAACCGCCTTGGGGTCTTCGAAATGCAACGCGAGTTCGACGACTTCGCAGATCCGACCGTCGAGTTCGAACCCAAACTCATCAACCTGCGCCGACGCACCGAGCTCATCGCTATGCACTCCGACCGCGAGCCCGACACGATGGCCGGCTGGCGCATCGGTTGATTTGATTCAAAGCGCCCGGGTGCCAGGCGATCGAACGCCTGGCACCCGATCACAGCCTTCATGTTCGAACGCCTGGCACCCGATCACAGCCTTCATGTTCGAACGCCTGGCACCCGATCACAGCCTTCATGTTTGAACGCCTGGCACCCGATCACAGCCTTCATGTTCGAACGCCTGGCACCCGATCACAGATGCGGCGCGATCGAACGCCTGGCACCCGATCACAGATGCGGCGCGATCGAACGCCTGGCACCCGATCACAGCCTTCATGTTCGAAAAACTCAAAGTGGCCCGTTGCCATGACGTTTCGGCGCACTCCACTCCCGCTTGTTGAGCATCACCCGGAGATGTCGGTAGAGCCTGGAGCGCGTCTCACACGGCTCGATCACCGCATCGATATAGCCGCGCTGCGCGGCGATATTGGGATTGAGAAAGCGCTCCTCGTAGTCCGCACGGAGCTCTGCGGCGCGCGCCTCCGGGTCCTTGGCGGCGGCGATCTCGCGTCGGTTAAGCACCTCCACCGCCCCGCTGGCCCCCATCACCGCAATCTCGGCGCGCGGCCAGGCCAGGTTCACATCCCCGCCCACATGCTGCGAGCTCATCACGATATACGCCCCTCCGTAGGCTTTGCGCAGAATCACCGAGAGCTTCGGTACGCTGGCCTCGCAGTACGCGTAGAGCAGCTTCGCTCCGTGGTCGATCACCCCGCCGTACTCCTGCTCGCGCCCGGGCAGAAACCCCGGAACATCCACCAGACTGACCAGTGGAATCCCAAACGCGTTGCACGTGCGAATAAAACGCGCCGCCTTTCGACTCGCATCAATATCGAGCACCCCGGCGTTGACCAGAGGCTGATTGGCCACCATCCCGACCACATGCCCGCCTAATCGCCCCAGCCCCACGACCACATTTTGGGCCCAGCCGGCTTGCACCTCCATAAACGAGCCGGCGTCCACAACCAGCTCCACCACCCGACGCACATCGTAAGGTTTGCGAGGATCCTCGGGCACGATGGTGTTAAACGCCACATCCATACGCGCCACATCATCCTCGGGAGCCACAAAAGGCGGCTCCTCCCGGTGATTCGATGGCAGGTAGCTTAAGAGGCGACGCACCTGTGAGATCGCCTCCTCATCATTCTCCCACCGAAAATGGCTCACTCCGGTGCGCTCGGCGTGCGTGCGGGCCCCGCCCAGATCTTCGACCGTGATCTCTTCAAAGGTCACCGTCTTGACCACCTTCGGGCCGGTCAAAAACATAAAGCTCGACTGATCGACCATGCCCACAAAGTCGGTAAGCGCCGGCGAATACACTGCCCCGCCGGCGCAGGGCCCGGCAATCACGCTGATCTGCGGGATAAGACCGGAGGCCGCCACGTTGCGTCGAAAAATCTCCCCGTAGCCTCCCAGCGCATCGACCCCCTCCTGAATGCGCGCCCCTCCCGAATCATTGATGCCCACAAAGGGGGCCCCGGCCCGCATCGCCAGGTCCTGCAGGCGAGCGATCTTCTGAGCGTGCGCCTGCCCCAGACTCCCCCCAAGCACGGTGCGATCCTGCGCGTAGGCAAACACCGGCCGGCCGTCGACAAGCCCACTGGCGGTAACCACCCCATCGCCCGGGATCTTTTTGTTCTCCAGCCCGAACCCCTGCGCCCGATGGGTAACTTCGGCCCCGATCACCTCCAGCGTCCCCGCATCAAACAAACGCTCCAGCCGGGCCATCGCCACGCTGACCTTCGCCCGCGCGTTCCAGATAGCGTCGGTGCCAGGCGCTCGATCTTCTTGAGCCCGCTGGCCCTCTGCACGGGTGCCAGGCGCTCGATCTTCTTGAGCCCGCTGGCCCTCTGCACGGGTGCCAGGCACCCGATCTTCTCGACCACGCTCGCCCTCTGCACGGGTGCCAGGCACTCGATCCTGTGTCTTCGCGATAGTTTGCAACTCGATCACCTCATGAGACTGACTCATCGCAGCACCTCGCTTGCGTTCATCGCGCCCGAATCCCAGCGCATTAACACGTCGTCTTTTCGCACCGTCTCACCGGGGGCCACACAGACCTCGCCGACCACGCCGGCGTGCGACGCGTAGAGGGTGTTCTCCATCTTCATCGCCTCGATCACCGCCAGCGCCTGACCGCGCTCCACACGCTGACCCGCAGCGACCTCCACCGAGAGCACCACCCCGGTCATCGGAGCGCGCTGCACCTCGGGAGACACCGCCGGCTCACTCGGCTGGGCCGGGCGATCGTGCGCACTGCGCCGGAGCACGACCTCCCCGGCCGACTGCACCCTGACATGGCGCGCCTCACCCTCCGCACTCGCCCGAGCGCCCGGCACCCGGACCTCGCCAGCCGCTCCCGAGAGCGCGCGGACATCGAGGATGTGCTCCGCCCCGTTGACCCGCACCACCACGCGCTCGCCCTCCAGGCGACCGATCAGCTGCAGAGCTACCTTTCGGCGAGTGTCCCCTTGTTCGACAGACGCCACCCACTGCCCGCGCCTCTCCTCGCGGACCTGCACCAGGTGCTCGCGCCAACCATCAAGCTCAACGACATACTGTGCCATCATCTTCTCCAGGTTCGTGTCTCTCACCGATGCCTCTCGCCATCATGCCCTGACAAACGCCCTCAAACCTTCCACGGGGAGAGCGCGCGACGGACGACCTGCGAATCCACATCGGACTCGGCACCTCCCCAGATGCCTCGGTGACGCAGCAACGCCACAACCGCAGCGAGCTCTTCGTCGCTCAGGGTCTCCGCACCGGTGCCAGGCGATCGATCTTCTTGCCGTGACCAACCATTCGTACGGGTGCCAGGCACTCGATCTTCTTGATGCGCTCGAACATCTGTACCGGTGCCAGGCACTCGATCTTCTTGATGCGCTCGAACATTCGCGCCGGTGCCATTCGTACGGGTGCCAGGCGATCGATCTTCTTGCCGTGCCCAACCACTCGTACGGGTGCCAGGCACTCGATCTTCTTGCCGTGACCAACCATTCGTACGGGTGCCAGGCGCTCGATCTTCTTCGTCGCGTAGCCCCTGACCCCATGCCAGCGCCACCGACTTCGAGAAGCCTCCTTCCACCCGAAGGGTCACGCTCACCGAGCTCACTCCGAGCTCCACCTGCCTGGCCCGCGCCTGACCGTGCAACGCAACCTCCACCTCAGCCCACAGTCGATCTCCTGACGCTCGCCAGGATCGATCGCCTGGCACCCCGACATCTTCCAGACGCACCGCGACGATCTCGATCTCCGAGGCGCTTAGCTGCAGCCCCAGCCCCAGCGCCTTCGAGACGGCCTCTTTCACCGTCCACAGCGCCGTCTCCCGCTGGCCCACCGGGAGCGAACCCACCGAGAGCGCCCGCTCGTCGTCGTTAAAATAGGCGCTACCGAAGGCCTCAGAGCGCGCCTCCAGCGGCTCAAGGTCGACGCCCAGCCGGCAGCGGGTGCCAGGCATCGACACCACCGCCACGGCCAGCCCGGAGGTATGCGTCAGACTCAGCGCCGGCAGCGGTCGGCCCCCCTTCGCCCCGTCTCTCCAGCGCAGCTGCGGCTCTCCGCTCTCGCTCTTAAACACACAGATGTCTGTCGGGTCGATGCGTTCGCCATAAAAAAGCAACGCCCATCGCCGGGCGGCTTCTCGCGCGGCCAGACGCGCAGCCAACCATTCCCCACGCCGCTGCGCGCTGCGGAGCCGCTCATACCCCTCCCGCTCCGCCTCACTGAGCACCCCGCTGATGTCGCCTCCCCGCCCCTGGAGGATCGCCTGAGCCTCGTCCGCACTCAGACGCACCTCCAGGACATTCGCCTCCCGTCCGGGTGCCAGGCGATCGATCTCACGCAGAGGCGCATGGGCGATCATCTCCACGCGCTCCATCAGCTGCAGCAGGCGACCATCGTGACCACGCACCTCCACATCGAACGCGATCGTGCCCTCCGCCGCATCGCTCAAGCGATGCGCCCGCACCAGCAGCGGCTCACCCACCGAGGCCTGCCCCGCCATGCGGCTGCGTCCGATCCCCAGCGGCAGGTAGGTGCGCCCGTGGTGAATCAGCCCCCACAACCCCACCGCCTGCAACCCGAGCTCCCGCACCAGCGGATCGCTGACCCAGCGCTGGGCCAGCGTGCCGGCCATCAGACGATGGTTCGAGAGCTCGCCCGTGGCCAGAATCGCATCCTCATGGTGCCAGACCTCCCCGCCGAGAAGTTGAAAGCTCCCGGTATGAAAGAAGCGCCGGTAAATCGACTCGCGATCGGGGCCCTGCCACCAGGTCGTCTCCTCGCGCATCACCGAGACCGGCACGTCCGTACGCGGGAGCGGCGAGCCACAGAGCACCCGAGCGCGGAAATGGTGCTGGCGGATGGTCTTCCCGGTGCGCGCCACGCGCTCCGAACTCACCTGCACCTCGACAACTGCACAGCCGTCCTGCTGACCCGCCATCTGCGCGGTGGCCAACGCGCGAATCGGCTCGGAATGCGCCAGCTTGAGCGCGCGCTCAAACCTCACGTCGCGCACCTCGGCAATGGGCTCCCCGGTCAGCACCATCGCCGCCGCGCTCATCAGCTCGTAGCCCATTACCCCCGGCACAAGCTCTCGCCCCTCATAACGATGATCGCTTAAGAAAAGGTCGCGCTGCGGGTCGAAGATGCGCTCGACCCTCACCTCATCGGAGGTGTGTGCCACCACGCGATCGATCATCGCAAAACTCGTCACGGTGCCAGGCGCTCGATCATGTGTACGATCGCCTGGCACCCGATCATCTGTCCGAGCGCCTGGAACCCGATCATGTGTACGATCGCCTGGCACCCGATCATCTGTCCGAGCGCCTGGAACCCGATCCTGACCCAACTCGCCGAGCTCCCCGGCGACCACAAACTCACCGCTTAAGCCCCGTTCCAGCGACTCTCCGACCATCGGCGCTCCGACCTCCGGCGGCAAAAACTCCACCCCCTTCGCCTCCAGAATCGTGCGCATCGAACCCTCGACCGCCATGCCCACCTCATCCCAGGCCGTCCAGTCGATCGCCAGCGCGCGCGCCCCGCGTCCACGCTCGCGAGACAGCTGGTTGATCTGCATCACCTGGCGAGCCAGGGCATCATTGGCCGCGGCATAGTCGGTCTGCCCGGCGTTGCCGAAACGCCCGGCCACACTGGTAAACGCCACATAGAACGCAAGCCCCCGATCGCCCAGCGCGCGCCAGAGGTTGACACCCCCCACCGCCTTGCCGCGAAAGACCCTGTCGAAAGCCTGCACATCCTTATCAGCGAGCAGTCGGCTGTCCTCGACGCCCGCGCCGTGAATCACGCCGCTGACCGCCCCGAAACGCGCCTCCACCTCAGACACCAGCCTCTGCACCTGAGAGGCATCGGCCACATCGCAGCTGAAGTACTCGGCGCGAGCGCCGGCCTGACGCATGCGATTGAGGTTGGTAGCGATCTCTTGCTGCGCCTCCAGCGGTCGCAACTTCTGACGCACCGCCACAGGCGTCGCACGCTCACCGGCGGCCTTAAGCGCCTCCTTGATCCGCGCGCGCTCCGCCTTCAAGTCCACGCTCAACGGATCCGGGTGCGTAAGCGGCGTGCGACCCACCAGCGCCAACGCGCACCTAAAGCGGCCGGCCAGATCAACGCACACCTCCGCAGAGATCCCGCGCCCCCCGCCCGTGACAAGGATCACCGAGTCGGGCCCGGGCGCAGGATGCGTCGACGACGACGCGCGCAGATCGGAGGCTTCAAGCACCACCGGACGGTTGCTCAAACCTCCCGCGAGCCCCACCTCACAATCGCGGCGCCCCCCCACCAGTTCTCCCAACACCTCGGTGACCCGACGCTGGTCCAGCTCCTGGCCGGCCACATCCACCACCTTCACCCGCGCCCAATCCCACTCCCGGGCGAGTGATTTGGTAAACCCGCTGACCGCCCCACCGGCCACGCTCGGCGACGATCCCGGGTTCAGCCCAAAACATCCCCCCATCATCGTCACGCTCATAAACGCGGCGGTCAGGGTGCCTGGCACCCGATCGTCTCGATCTTGTGTCAGGGTGCCAGGCACCCGATCGTCGTGATGCGCCTGAAACGCCCGCGCCAGATGAAAGGTATGCCGCGCCGCCAGGTACACCTCCTCGGCATCCTCCCGGGCACCGACCACTCCCAGCAGGTTGATCACCGCGTCGACGCGCTGCTCCTTGAACGTCGCACGCAACATCGACTCATCACACAGATCCACGCCGGCCTCATCGAGCGGGCCTCGATGCCGATCGCTGGCCAGGCGGACTACCCGAGCCCCGAAGTGTCGCAGCGTGTTGGCAAAAAGCTCCGCCACAAGCACCGGCCCCCCCACCAGCGCCACCGTCCGGTGACGAAGCGCGTGTTGCAGGCGAAGCACATCGGTGGCCTCGGCGGGTGCGGCCTCAATGGCCACCGGACGCATCGAAAAGGAGGCGTGCTCCTCCCCGGCTACAAGCCCCGGAGCCGGTCGCCGCACCGGAACGCCCGACGCCTCTGCAACCGACGCCTTGTGCTGCATCACCGCCCCGGGAGCCGGAAGCGGCACCTCCGACATCGGAGGCCACGAGCGCGTGAGTTCATCGCGCTCGTGGCGGTCTCCCGGCGGACGATCCTCGGGCTGCACCGGTCGCAACCTCAACACCCGCGAGACCACCTCCAGCTCATAACGCTCGGCTCCGGCAACCTCGCCCAACCACCGACCGTAGCGCGCCGGGTCGAAGACCCGCTGCTCGCGGCGCGCCCGATAGCGAAAGAGCGCCAGGGCCAGCTGACTGCCAAAGCCGGCGGCCAGTCGCAGCGCATAATCGGCCGGATAGCTGCCGCCCTGGCTCAACCTCAAATCGCCGAGCTCCGGATCGGGCTCCTCAAAGTTGGCGATCGGGGGCACCACCTGGCGCTGCAACACCTTCATCGCCAGCACATCTTCGATGCCCGCTGCCATCGCGTGGCCCGTAAACCCCTTGGTGTTGGCGATCACCACCCGGTTGGCCTGCTTGCCAAAGGTGCGCCGCAGCGCGGCGATCTCCGCCGAAGCGCTACCGCCTCGCGCCGGCGTGTAGGTCTCATGCGAGATGAACACCGTCCGCTCAGCGATCGCCTCTCGCTGCACCCCGAAGCGCTGCTCGACCTCTTCGACCAACCCGGAGACCTCCCCGGCGATATGATCGACGTCGAGGCGAGTGGGATGATGAGCGCTGTTCACAAAGCGCGTGGCGAGCACGTCGGCCACGGGTTCAATGCCGCGGGCCTCGGCCAGCCCGGCCTGCTCCACCACCAACGAGAGCGCCCCCATCCCGATGATCATGCCATGACGACGCCTGTCGAAGGGGAGCGCCGCCTGTCTGACATCGCCCTCGGTGGTCGCCGCCCCGGTGGCCAAAAACCCGCTGCCGATCCACTCCATCAGGGTGCTGCCGCTGGCCTCATCCGCCGACAGAATCAGCACGCGTTTACACCGTCCGCAACGAATCCAGTCCTGCGCCATTCCTATTGCGGTGGTCGTCGAGGCACACGCATTATTGATCTTCGTATTCGGCCCGCGCGCGCCCACGAACTCGGCAAAACGCGAGTTTGCGATCCCCAGCACCAGCAGCAAAAAGCGATGGTTGAACTGATAGTCCTCGCTCCGTTGGGCCCGCAGCTCTTCGATCAACGCATCCTGGCCCGCAAACGCCGACGCAAAGATCACCCCTGTCTCTCGCCCCACTGACTCCGGCAGGGTCCACCCGGTGGTGACCCGCTTGCCGGTGGTCGTCTCGCGGTAGCGCGGCACAAGAGGAAGCCCGGCATCGCGCAGGGCCTCAAAGCCCGCCGCAAACGCCAGCTGACTTGTGCGGTCGAGCGACTCCCGCAGCCGCTCCGGCACCCCCCACTCATCCAGGTCAAAGTCGTCTCCGAGGCCGGCGAGCTTGATCACCTCCTCCAGCTCGGTGACCTGACGCATCTCCCCGCCGCCGCCTTCATGCTTCTGAAGACGCACGATGCGGTTATTGACCATCGCCTCTCGCGCCCCCACCGGCACCTGCCCGATCATGTTCTTGCCCGCCAGCAACTCATCGATGGCATGGCGCCGAAAGATCGCTCCCTCACCAGGCAACCCCACCGCGCAACCCGAGATCTCCACATCGGCCGCCACGGCATGGTGATGCGGCTGATAGGGCACAGCCCCGTCCAGAGGCGTTGCCTGATGGTCCGACACATCGCGGGAATCGGCGCTGTCGAACCTCGCGTGGTGCGCGGCAGCGTTGGGCATGACGTCGATCGTTGCTGCGTGAACCTCAGTACGGACGCCTGGCACCCGTACTTCATCCGATCGAACGCCTGGCACCCGATCAGCAGCTTCCGATTGAACGCCTGGCACCCGGTCAACGTCGTCCGTTCGAACGCCTGGCACCGCGGCGGATTCACCCATCATCCCCACACGCTCCGCCACATAATCCCCCATCCGCCTCAACGTCGGATACTCCGAGAGACGAAAGCTCTCATCCCGCTCAAGACCGTAGAGCTCGCGAACCTGCGCCATGATCTCGGCCTGCTTCACCGTATCGACGCCAAGGTCGGCCTCCAGCTCATAGTCGACCTCGATCTCCTCGGCCTCATAGCCCGTCTGCTCGCACAGCACTCGCATTAGCTCGGCATCGATCGACGCTCGATCTACATCTTCCGATCGAACGCCTGGCACCCGGTCAGCGGCTTCCGATCGAACGCCTGGCACCCGGTCAGCGGCTTCCGATCGAACGCCTGGCACCCGATCAGCAGCTTCCGTTCGAACGCCTGGCACCCGTTCAGCAGCTTCCGTTCGAACGCCTGGCACCGCGGCGGGTTCACCCATCATCCCCACACGCTCCGCCACATAATCCCCCATCCGCCTCAACGTCGGATACTCCGAGAGACGGAAGCTCTCATCCCGCTCAAGACCGTAGAGCTCGCGAACCTGCGCCATGATCTCGGCCTGCTTCACCGTGTCGACGCCAAGATCGGCCTCCAGCTCGTAATCGACCTCGATCTCTTCGGCCTCATAGCCCGTCTGCTCGCACAGCACCCGCATTAACTCGGCATCGATCGACGCTCGATTCACATCTGCGCGAACGCCTGGCACCCGGTCAGCGGCTTCCGATCGAACCCCTGGCACCCGATCCGCCTCTTCCGTTCGAACGCCTGGCACCCGATCAGCATCGTCCGTTCGAACCCCCGGCACCGCGGCGAGTTGCACCGCGGCGAGTTCACCCATCATCCCCACACGCTCCGCCACATAATCCCCCATCCGCCTCAACGTCGGATACTCCGAGAGACGAAAGCTCTCATCGCGCTCAAGACCGTAGAGCTCGCGAACCTGCGCCATGATCTCGGCCTGCTTCACCGTGTCGACGCCAAGATCGGCCTCCAGCTCATAGTCGACCTCGATCTCCTCGGCCTCATAGCCCGTCTGCTCGCACAGCACTCGCATTAACTCGGCGTCGATCGACGCTCGATTCACATGTGCGCGGACGCCTGGCACCCGGTCAACGGCTTCCGATCGAACGCCTGGCACCCGATCCGCAACTTCCGATCGAACGCCCGCAGCTTCCGATCGAACGCCTGGCACCCGATCAACATTAACAGCTCGAACGTCCGCCTTAGCCTCACCCGGACGCCACACACCCGCCGCCCACATCCCGGCCAACGCCTCATACAACGAGGCCACATCCCCCTTTTTAGGATGGTTGGTATGCAGCGCCAGATGCTCGCGACCCTCCAGAATGCTCCCCACAAAGGAGGCCTGCGCGCGCTTGGGCCCCACCTCCACGAACGCGCGCGCCCCACCGGCGTACATCGTCTCAATGACCTTGATGAACTGCACCGGCGCGGCCACCTGCTCCGAGAGAAGATCGCGAATCGCCTCCTCACATCCCGCCCCCGAGGGGTAATACCCACCGGTCACGTTGGTGAGAATCGGCACCCGCGGCGAGCTCACCTCGATGTTGCCCAGGTGCCGACGCAACGGGCCGCTGGCCGCGGCCACCACCTCGGTATGAAAGGCGTGACTCACCGGCAAGAGCGGCGCCTGAAGCCCCATCTCCTCAAAGAGTCTCACCGCCTCACGCACCGGCTCACTCAACCCGGCGATGATCGTCTGCGTGGGGCAGTTGATATTCGCGCAGACCACATATCCGTCGATGCGATCGAGCACCGGCTGCACCACCTCCACCGACGCACTCACCCCGGCCATCAGCCCGGTGTCACCGTTCATCGGTGTCACTTTGGCCATCTCCGTGCCCCGGGCGGCCACCGTGCGCAGCGCGTCCGCAAAGCTCATGATCCCGGCCGCCACACACGCCCCGTACTCCCCGAGGCTGTGGCCCGCGACCATCTGCGGAACGATCCCCAGCTCCCCGAGCAGGCGATACAGGGCGATATCCGCCGTCAGCACCGCGGGCTGGGTGATCTCGGTCTGCGTCAACGCGGCAAACGCCCGGCGCTCGGCCTCCGCTCCCTCCAACACCCCCGGATCGATCACCTCGCTGAGCCGCCGCCCCAGCACCGGCAACATCACCTCATCAGCCTCCTCAAAGGTGCGGCGCGCCACCTCAAAGCGCTCTTTGAGCGCCGAGAGCATCCCCAGGTACTGCGTGCCTTGCCCCGGGAAGAGCATCGCCAGCTCTCCGCCCATCGGCTGCTCAGCCAACACCACCCCCTGGTTCGCCAGCACCTTCCAGCCCTTATTGCGACTCGCCGCACGCTTTGCGCGCTCGAGTCGTTCTTGCAACTCCTGCACATCGCCAAAAGCCACCGCCAGACGCACCTTCCCCTCAACGCTGCGCCCGGCACCATCGTCTTCTCCAGCAAGCGGCAAACGCCACGGAGCAACCCCTTGCACACCTCCATGAGAGAGGCGCTGCATCACCTCGTCGATGACGCGCTCCAGCTCTCCGATTGACGCCGCGCTCAACCCGAGAATGCCTTCGTTCGGACGCCTGGCACCCGATCCCAACTCGGCAGCCATGTTCGGACGCCTGGCACCCGATCCCAACTCGGCACCCATGTCCGAACGCCTGGCACCCGATCCCAACTCGGCACCCATGTTCGAACGCCTGGCACCCGATCCCAACTCCGCACCCATGTTCGGACGCCTGGCACCCGATCCCAACTCGGCACCCATGTCCGAACGCCTGGCACCCGTTCCCAACTCGGCACCCATGTTCGGACGCCTGGCACCCGACACATCCCGCCCGGCCTGATACTCCTCCAGCACCACATGGAAATTTGTCCCTCCGAACCCGAACGCGCTCACCCCGGCGCGCCGCACCTGCCCGGGGAACACCTCCCAGGGCTGCGCCTCGGTCTGAACTCGTACGCGCGTCCCCTCCAGCTCCAGCGCCGGATTCACTCGCCGAACCCCCAGCGTCGGCGGCAACACCCGATGCTTGAGCGCCATCGCCACCTTGATCACCCCGGCCGCCCCGGCGGCCGACTTCAGATGCCCGATCATCGACTTGACACTCCCCAGCGAGATCCGCTCCGCGGCCCACTCCCCCGAATCTTCCTCGAGCGCAGACCTGAGGCTGGCAACCTCGGTCGGATCCCCCACCGGCGTGCTCGTCCCATGCGCCTCAAAGAGGCTCACCGAACGCGGCCCGAACCCCGCGTCCTCATAGGCTCGGTCCAGAGCGCGCCGCTGCCCCTGGGGGTTGGGCGCAGTGATCGCCTTACCCTTCCCATCACTGGAGCCGCCCACCCCACGAATCACCGCGTAGATCGAGTCGCCATCCTTAACCGCATCGCTCAGGCGTTTGAGCACCAGAATCCCGGCCCCTTCCCCCATCACAAAGCCGTTGGCTCCCTCGTCAAAGGGGCGCGAACCATCCGGCGAGAGCGCCCCGATTTTCGAGAACTTCACAAAACTCGTCGGCCCCATGGTGCGGTCTGCCCCCCCGCACACCACCATATCGTACTCCCCACTTCTCAAGCCCCGGACCCCGGCCTCAATCGCCGCCAGACTCGACGCGCACGCCGCGTCGGTCACGAAGTTCGGCCCCCGCAGATCAAAGACCTGGGCGACCCTCCCGGCGATCACATTGGCCAGCTCCCCGGGCATCGAGTCTTCACTCACCTCGCCAAGCCCCCCCTTAAAGCGCGCCTCCACCTCGGCCAGAAGCGCCTCGCGCTCTCCCCCGCTCAGCGCGCTCGACGAGAGCGCCATCAACGCCCCCCTGAGCGCCTGGTCCATCTTCGGGTAGAGGATCCGCAACGTCGAATCATCCCGCAGATCCCCCCCCAGCGCGTTGCCCAGAATCACCGCGCAACGATCCCTGGGAAACTCGTTTTCCAGATACCCTGCATCCTCCAGCGCCTCATGCACCGCCTCCAGACACAGAAGCTGCGTCGGGTCCACGCTGGCCACCACCTTCGGCGGCATCCGAAAGCGGCGCCGGTCGAACTCAAAGCCCTCAATCCACCCCCCGATCTTGCTGTACGTCTTATCCGGCGCTGCCGGATCTTCATCAAAATAGAGCGCCGGATCCCACCGGTCTGCCGGCACCTCTTTGATCGCCGAGACCCCGAACAGGATATTCTCCCAGAACTTCGACGCGCTCAGCGCCCCGGGCATTTTTGCGCCGATCCCTACAATCGCCACCGCCCGATCCCCATCGACCATCACGCCACGCTCACGCTCACCCATCGCTTCCCCTTGTCGCTGCATCGATCCCTGATCATCACGGTGTTCGGACGCCTGGCACCCGGACATCTCGTTCACGCCACTCGACATGTCCGAATGCCTGGCACCCGATCCCAACTCAGAAGACGTGTCCGAACGCCTGGCACCCGATCCCAACTCAGAAGACGTGTCCGAACGCCTGGCACCCGATCCCAACTCAGAAGACATGTCCGAACGCCTGGCACCCGATCCCAACTCAGAAGACATGTCCGAACGCCTGGCACCCGTCGTCATCAATCGGGTCGACTGGGCCGCTTCGACGCCCTGCCACCACGCCCAACGCGTCTGCGCCCATCGCCTGGCCCCCTCACTCACCTCCTGATGCAGCGCCTCAATCGAGTCCGCCGCGCACAACCTCACCCCCTGCCCGCAATGAAAGAGCCCGCTGTCGAGCTGCTCCTCCTCACTGAGCCTCTCAAAGCGCGCGCCGCCGCCGGCCATCACCTCGGCGATGCGCTCGGACTTGGCGGCCGCCCGCAGCCCCCCAAGGTTGTCGCGCTCATAGAGATGCTTGCGCTCACTGAGCTTGACGCCCTCCTTTAAGCGCTCCACCTCGCGGGCCAGCACACGCTCGGCTGCCGCACTCTTGAGCACTCGCGTCGGCGTATTCACCGACTCCCCCATGATCACCGTGCCAGACGATCGTTGCGCGACCTCCTGGTAGGTGCGGCTCACCGCCCCGCTCTCCACGGCCTCCCGGCACATCAGATACGCTGTCCCCATCTGAATCCCGACCGCCACCCCGCGACGATGCAACCCGAAGAGCATCGCCGCCGCTGCCGCCGCACTCTCCGCGCTGCCGATCCCCCCGGCGACCACCACCGCAAGCTCAGCCGGCTCAACCCCGGCCGCCAGCGCATCCTCCACCGCGATCACCCCCATCTGCCACAACGCCAGCGCCCCGAGCGTGCCCACATGCCCCCCGGCCTCAGAGCCCTCCCAGATAAAGCGGCGCTGCCCCTGTTTGAGCGCCGCCTCCAGCACCCCCGGCGTCGGCGTATGCAGATACGTCGGCACGCCCTGCCCCTCGAGCACCATCGCCTGCTCGGCGCTCCCGGCGGCCACCAGCCCCAGAAAGTTCCCGCGACGCCCGGACATCACCGCCATCTCATCGATGTGGGCATCGCGATAAGGATTGGCCTCAAGCCCGATGATCCCCGCCCCGAATGGCGCATCGCCCAGACACTGCGCCGTTGAAGAAATCACCTGGCGAGCGACGTCCGTGGGCATATTGCCCAGCGCCAGCCAGGGGAGCGCCCCGGCCTCCACCACCGCTTTTGCGAACTCCGGCGTATCGCTGACCTGCGCCATCGGCCCCTGATGAATCGGAAGCCGCGTCCCGTTGATGCGCGCCACCCCTCGCGACTCCGCCAGCGGAAAGTCCTCGCTCAATCGTCCCATGACTTCCGCCACATGCTCTCGGACCCCGCGCACCGCCGCCCCGACACTCCCGTATCGCTCGCGAAACACCCGCGCCAGCGCCCCGCCCTGCCCCATCGGCCACAGCTCGCGCTTCGGATCGAGCGTCTCCCAGCGTGCAAATCGCCGCCCCTGAACCTCAGCGAGATACGCGCTGGCTCCGTCTGGACGATCCACAAAATCGATCTCACAGGCCCCAAGCTCTCTCGTAGGCCGCGTGGCCAGGAGCGACCACGCCCTGAACCGCGCGCCCACCACAACCCCCAGACAACGCGTATCGGTCGCGCCGACCCGCTCCAACACCTTCACCGCCTCAGCCGAAGGCGCCATCCCCTCACACAGCCACAGCGCCTCCTCCAGCACATACCCCGAGGCCCCGGCCACCATCACCGCCGCTGCCGCATCCAGCCCCATCGCCCCCCGCACCACCGCCGGCAGCCCCACCTCCCGCTGCACGCGTCCCAGCAACACCAGACCCGACTCCTCCCCGCAGAGCCCCCCGGCCTCCAACCCGCAGATCACCACCCCGTCCGCCCCCACAGCAGCAGCGAACTCCGCCTCTTCAACCGAGCAAACCTCCACCCACACCCCCAAGCCTGCCTCTTTTGAAAAGTGCACTTTACGACGCAGCGCGTCGGCATCAAATCGATGTTCGCATGCCAGCACCACCCCCGCGACACCGTCCCACTCGCGAACCTCGTCGCGCAGCCCGATCCGTCCCCAATCACCCGCGGCAAGGCGGTCTCCCGCAACGTCTCGCCCTACCCACACCACGCGCGCACCGGCCTCCCTGGCCTCCACATCTGCGCCAAACGCCTCCCCAACCGCCTGAAAATAAACAAAAACCTGAACTCTATCCGTCGACCGAATATCCCGCATCAGTTCCTCGTCCTCTCGTGGTTTACCCCACCCCCGATCTTGCTGAGCGTCTACTCACTAGAGGACTAAATTCATCATGACAAGCCATAAATCATTAATTTTATTGAATGAATAGCCATTCACAAACACCAAAACCATGAATGACACACCAGTCACTACAATAACTTACAAAAGACTGACCAATCAGTTAAATTCACTCCATACATAAAATGACCCTTCAGTCAGCACGAACGTTTCACTCTGAATGAATCATCAGTCATTTATCTGATGGCCAGACGTCCCCCCACCAGCCTCACGATCGAACCCCTGGCACCCGAACATCAGGCACCCGATCTTCTCCTTCACGATCGCCAGCTCTTCGATCGAATGCCTGGCACCCGTTCATCCTCTCACGAGCGCCATCTCTTCGATCGAACCCCTGGCACCCGATCTTGCACCCGATCACCAGCACCCGATCCGAACATGATCGAACCCCCCACGATCGAACCCCTGGCACCCGATCTTCTCCTCGCACCCGATCTTCTCCTCCACGATCGAACCCCTGGCACCCGATCTTCTCCTTCACGACCGCCATCTCTTCGAGCGAATGCCTGGCACTCGAGCATGCTCGAACCCCTGGCACCCGATCACAAACTCCACGATCGAACCCCTGGCACCCGATCACAAACTCCACGATCGAACCCCTGGCACCCGATCATCTCCTCACGATCCGAAATAATCTTGCCCCCACCCGCCCCCTTCCCCGATACTCCCCTCACTTCACACCCGAGACGTCACGGATGACCTCTCGCCAACCCACGGACGGACCTCGCTGCTCCCGCGAGGGGACCCCCTTGCCTGCGAACGCCACCAGCGCGATCGCCTGGCACTCTTCCCCTTGCCTCCCAGAAGGCCTCCCACGATGGCGAACCGTCAAAACCTCGTAGTCGACGAACTCCTCACTCGCCCCAGCAACGTCTGCCCCACCCTCTTTGTGGGCCTGGGCGGCTGCGGCTGCCAGATCGTCATGCGCGTCGCGCGGCATCTCAAGTCACGCCCCGACTACGCCGAGCGCTACAAGGACCTGACCAAGTTCGCCCTCATCGACACCAACATCAACGATCTGGAGCTTCATCGCGAAGACGCCGATGAATCCTTCCTGATCAGCGACTTTGAGAAAGAAGCCTACGCCAACCTCGCCAGCGGCAAACTCTTCTTAGAGGCTGACGAGTATTTCACGCAGTGGGTCCCTAAAGATTACCGCTTCCGCGCCGGAGACACCGCCGGCGCAGGGCAAATCCGCATCGAATCGCGCCTGGGCTCCTACTACCAGATGAAGCACGGCGATCTGGTGCCCCGCTTCCGCCGCCTGCTCGAGTCGCTCAAACGCCACGAGCACGGTCACCGCCGCCTGGACACCTCCGAGATTCGCATCGTCCTCTGCTTCTCGATCGCCGGCGGCACCGGCTCCGGATCCTTTTTGCCCCTGGCCTACATGCTCCGCGATCACGCCCGCGCCCTGGGTAAACCCAACATGCTCGGCGTCTGCGTGCTCCCGGCGGTCTTTGAAGACAAAACCGGCGCCAACAAAGACGGCACCTTCGCCAACTCCTATGCGGCGCTCAAAGAGGTCGAGCACCTGATGAAGCTCGGCTCCCCCGAGTCCTCCTTCTTCCCCTCCGACGGCATCGAGTTCCACTACGATCCCTCCGACACCTCCAAGCGCGCCGTCCGCGAGAAACCCTTCGAGTTTCTCTACCTCATCGACAAGCCCGAGAGCTTCTCGGTCGACCGCCCCGTCGATGCGGCCGCCGACGGCCTCTACCTCCAGCTCTTCTCGCCACTCTTTGCCGTCCAGGCCGGCGACTACGACAACTACACCCAGCACCAGCGCTTCCTCGTCCCCCACGACTTCGAGGCCAAGGGCATCCCCGGCTTTTCCAGTTTTTACGGCTCCTACGGATCGGCGGTGCTGCTCGTGCCCACCGACGGACTGGCCGAGTACTGCTCCCGGGCCGCCGCCCTTAACATCATGCGGCAGAGCTTTTTGGGCGCCATCCCCGCCGATCCCCTCTACAACAGCCTGCGCTCCCATCCGGAGCCCTTCTACGAAGTCACCGAACGCGACGACGACGAAGACGCTCGCCCCGTGAAGATGGCCGACTTTGTCAAAAAAGAAGAAGGCATCCGACATCTTCTACGCGACCGCCTCTTCCAGAAACGCGTGCGACTTCTGGCCCGCTGTGAGGCCGACGCCGGCGAATTCGGCAGATTCATGGCCATCTTCCGCCACGGCCATCGTCTGGGCGAGGTCCCGCGCGAGAACGCCACCTGGGCCCTCGATCCCGAGCGCCTCACCCCCGACCGCGAGCAGCTCGCCGACCGCGGCATGAACTTCTCGATCGGAGCGCTGACCTTAGAAGCCCTCTGCGGCCCCAAAGCCGGCGCTCAGCCCGGTCTCCTCGCTGCAGCCCGCCGCGCCCTTGAGGCCGCCAGCGAAGAGCTCGAGGCCGAAGTCTCCATCGAGCGCAACACCCTGGCCCGCGATCTCGTCGGCCGCGCCCTCTACTGGTCCGAAGACCTCAAACGCCGCGGCCAACGCGTCCTCGACCAGGGCTACACCCAGCACGGCATCGCCTTCCCCGGCTTAGAGGAGCTCCTGGAGCTCAACTTCCTGGCCTCCGACACCGAAGACGTCAGCCTGGCCGCCAAACGCTTCGCCGTCCTGGCGATGCGCGACGAGCTGCGCACCGAGATGCGCCAGCCCCCCGCCCCCACGCCTTTTGAGCTCGACGGGGTCGATGACGACGAAAAGATCAAAGAAAAAGATGCCCCCGATCTCATCCGTCGTCTCATCGACCAGGCCATCGAACGCGCCACCCACGAGCTCCTCACCCACTTCATCGAGCAGCGCACCGCCCTTCGCGACAAACTCGCCGAATCCCTGCGTATCCTGCGCGTGCTTGAGCAGGGCTTCGATGACTTTGAGCGCGACCAGACCCGCCAGCTGGAGCGTCTTCGCGAGCAGGGCGATCACTCCACCAACCAGTTTGTGCTCGACGCCGAGGCCTTCCAGATCGAGAACGGCCGCCGCATGTGGGACTTCTTCTACGCCGACCGCGTCGCCCCGATGCCTGAGCTCGCCATGAGCAACCCCCGCATCCAGCAACGCTTAAGCGGCACGGTGCGCGACTTGAGCCTGCGCGGCTCCGGCTCCACCACCGCCACGCTCAACCAGCTCTTCGACGCCCTCAAGGGCCTGGCCCACAACCACCTCACCCGCACCCTCTGCGGCGACCCCAAAATCGCCGACCCGGCCCGCCGCGACGGCCTCACCCTGGCCCAGGCCCTGGAGCTCGAGGTCGTCTACCGCGCTCTTTACATGAGCAACCTTGAAGAGATCCAGCAGCGCAAAGATGCCGCCATCACCGAGGTCGTCGCACGCTACCGCGCCCAGCCCGCCGAGCGCCGCCTCGATCTCAATGAGGCCATCCACCAGGATTACCTGCGCGACAAGATCCGCCGCGTCGTCAACGAACGCGCAGACCTCCTCGTCAGCTACGACGAGTCCCGCGATCAGCACGGCGGCGTGCGCCCCAACCACGTGTTTCTGGCCGCCATCGACGAATCCTTCCACGACACCACCGTCGAGCGCGCCCTCGACGGCGCCAACCTCGGCGGCATGCGCTGGGTCAAGCAGGGCTGGCACAACCCCCGCCAGATCGTCTTCTACCGCGCCGTGCTCAACGTCCCGCTCTACGTCTTCGGTCGTATGAGCGAGATGAAAGACCACTACTACCGCTTCAAAAACCTCTCCAAGCGCTCCAAGATCCTGCACATCGACCGGTCCTGGGAGGAGACCCTCCCCGATCTCGACCCTGACACCGCCCAGGAGCAGCATCGCCAGGAGCAGATGCGCGCGAACATCGTCAACTTCGCCGCGCTCTGGACGCTCAAAGATCCCCTGACCAACCAGGGCTACATCGTCCTTCGCGACGGCACCTACCTTCTGCGCGACCCGCAAAACCCCGCCTCGCTGCAGAACACCGGCTCCGACAGCTCCGCGGGCTTCAAGCCCCTGGGCGATCGCCTGGCACCCGCCATCAACGCCCTGCCCGCAGCCCTCGACGCCGAGCGCGTCAAGTACCTCCCCTACCTCCAGCTCCTCACCGCGGTGCGCGAGGGCATGGCACCGGCCGTCCTCCAGCAGATCGTCAAACTCCCCTTCCAGTGGCGCAAAAACCGCGACGAATTGCGCACCCAGTACGGCACCGCCCCCTCCGCGCTGCAACAACTCAAACTCAGCGACTTCACCGACGCCTTCAACCGCCTGCGCGAAGCCCTCGACGGCCTGCTCGAGCACCTGCGCAACATCGAGACCGAGCGCCTCACCCTGGGCGGCGACGCCAGCGCCAACGCCGCCGGTCTCACCCCCGCCCAGGCCGGCGAGAACCTGCGCCAGAGCGTGGAGATCCTGCGCGGCTTCCAGCAGGGCTGGCAATCGATGGAGCAACCCGAGCGCTCCACCTCGGTGCCCCCCTCCTTCCGCTCCCTTTTTCGCCCCCTGGGCGATGACGAGCTTCACAACACCCTTGAGTCGCTACGCATCGGCACCTCGGCCCCCGAACCCTCGCCGGAGCGAACGCCTGGCACCCAGACCTCTGCTGCCCTCGACGAACAGGAGTGATGCCCCCGATCGAACGCCTGGCACCCGATCATGGATTTCGATCGGGTGCCTGGCACCCGATCATGGTGAATTTCGATCGAACGCCTGGCACCCGATCATGGTGAATTTCGATCGAACGCCTGGCACCCGATCATGCCGTGAATTTCGATCGAACGCCTGGCACCCGATCGATGGCGCACCCGATCGAAACTCTGATCTCCTGATTTCCTATCTTTATCGCGCAGGAACTCCTCCCCATGCCCGACCGCCCCGCCACACCCAACCTCTACCCCAACCCCACGCTCGTGGTCGGTGTCGGTCGCGTCGGCCTGGCCCTTCTCGAAGAGCTTGGCCAGGACTGGCGCTGGCTCTCACGCACCGCTGCCGACGACACCTCGGTCAAGAACCTGCGACTGCTCTCCATCCTCCCCAACACCGAGGTTGACGATCTGCGCTGGCGCCACCCCGAAACTCGTCACGCCAGAATCGCCCTGCTCGCCGGCAACGACGATCTTCCCACCCTTACCCTGCACTTTGCGATCATTCGATCCCTGGGGCTCATCCGTTTCCGCGACGGCTCCTACCAACTCGCCATCCCTCGAGATCGCGGCCCTATTGAGACAGGCCACAGCCACACAACCCGCCGCAAGCGCTTCTTCGAGTGGCTCCCGCTCGACTCCGACCCTCGCCGCGCCGTCGAACGCCTCCACCGACTGGCAAGCCGCGACCCCGAAGTCGACCTCTTCCTCACGCCCATTGTCGAACGCGTCCTCCACGGCCAGAGCCCGCGCCTGCTTCTCAACCTCATCGCCCGCGCCCGTGCTTACGCTCAGGGCCGTGACCCATCCCCCTGGGCCTGGCTCACACCCCACATCAGCCATGATCGAACGCCTGGCACCCGATCCGAACATGATCGTACGCCTGGCACCCGATCCGGCACCCGATCCGAACATGATCGAGCGCCTGGCACCCGATCCGAACATGATCGAGCGCCTGGCACCCGATCCGAACATGATCGAGCGCCTGGCACCCGATCCGAACATGATCGTACGCCTGGCACCCGATCCGAACATGATCGAGCGCCTGGCACCCCTTCTGCCCTCCGCCTTACTCCGACCCCGGACTGGACGCACGAAGACGATCTCCACCCCGCCCTGCAAGCCCACCTCGCCACCCCGCCCGAATCCCCCGACGGCACCCCACATCCCATCACCATCCCCCCCAACTTCTGCCCGGTGCCCGGCGACCTGACCTCCCCCCTCGCCCCCACACGCCTGCTGAGCATCGACTGGGAAACCACCGGCTGGGTCGCAAGCGAGCTCGACACCCTGGAGACCATCGAGTTCCTCCCCCTCGACGTAAGCCCCTTTCGCCTGGGACTCTTCGATCACGACGCCTCCCCCGGATTCGACCACGACGCCACCGCCGACGCCTTAAAGGAGCTGGGCGAACTTCTCAACCGCGGCCTTCTGCGCATCTGGCTCGATCTTCAACAGGAGCGCCACGAAGACCCGCTACTCTCCCTCCAGGAGCGCCGACGCCTCAACGCCGAAGCCTCCGCCGAGCAATGCCTGGAGCTTCTGGCCGAGCTCGTCGTCACCCCCCTGACCCGACACGCCGACGACTCCCCGCTGCCCCGCGTCTCCCACCGCCCCGACCGCTGGGTCGATGGCCCCACCCTGCCCCTCACACCCTCCTCCGCACTCCGACAGGCCATCGTCGACACCGAAGACGCTCGCTCCTCCCTGGAGAGACCGCTGCTGCAACGCCTGCGCGCCCTGGGACTGAACTTCGGCCTCGATGAGCTCGGTGAGCGCCCCCTCCTGCGCACCCTCTCCCTCCGCCCCGACGATCTCAGCGGGGAGGCGCGACTGACCCCGTTGCGAAGCATCGTCAACCAGGAAGCACGCCACCTGTTGAGCTTCGACCACCTCGCAAGCTACCGCCAGCGCACCACCCGCCAGCCCCCGCGCCTGACCGTCTACCTGGTCGCCGACGCCAAAGAGCCCTTCACCCGCCGCGCCCTGCGCCCGGTCTTGCGAGCCATCCACCAGGAGCTCATCCGCGCCTACGGCCCGCTTCTCGACACCAGCCGACAGGGCTTCGATCGCACCCTGGCCATCGTCCCCATCATCTGGACGCCCCACCCCGCCGACGCCTTCGGCGGCGAACACCCCCGGGCCAACATCACCGAAGAAGCCGCCATCCTCAAATCGGTGCACGATCTGCGCCGCTGGGTCGAATCCGTCCCCCCGGCCCACCGCTGCATCCCCCAGATCTTCATCAACAGCCGCGTCACCGCCAGCGCCGTGCTCGGCCTCGACGACGCCATCCGCCAGACCCACGACTTCATCTCTCTGCAGATCCGCAACGAACTCGGCAAAGACCCCTGGCTGCGCCACACCGCCCAGGGCTTCGACGATCACGACCTCTTCGCCACCTTCAGCTGCGTCCAGATCAACTTCCCCGCCGAGCGCGCCCGCGACTACCTCGCCAATCGCCTGGCGCGCGAGTCTCTGCGTCGCCTGCGCGCGCCATCCTCGGCAAACGCTGCCGCGGGCGCCGACACCGACGATCGCCTCGACCCGGTCCTCCCCCCGCCCCGCGCCCTGCTCGACCCGGCCCGCGAAAAACTCGCGCACCTGACCTCTCAGACCGCCTCGCGCCTCTGCGCCGACGTCGACGACCGCCTGCACGTCCATAAATCCACAACCTCCGAGGAGCTCTGCGCGCGTTTCGATGAGGCATTTGAAGATCACCTCTTTCAGCAGGTGCACAACGCCTGGCACGCCCTCACCCGTCAGCGCGGTGATATGGACCTGATGGTCAACGCCCTGCGCCAGAACGCCAACCTGCACCTGAGCGACGCGCTCACCTTGAGCCGAAAAAACGCCGACCGCCTCATCGAGGAGCGCGCCTCCGACGGTGGACTCGCACGCGCCCTGGCCGGCTTTAACCTTCTTCACCAGAACTCCCGCAACCTCCTCGACGAGGCCGAGCGCCAGCGCGTCGGCGCCCAGGAGATCTGCCTCAAGCATAACCTCCCCGACCCCACGCCCATCGCCCTCGCCAGACAGGATCTGATCGAGGCCGCCAATAAAAAGCCCGACCTCAACCCGCTGCGCTTAGGGCTGATCACCTGGGCCATCATGGCCCCCGCCCTGGGCGCCCCCCTGGCCCACGCCACAGCCCGCGCGCTGAACCTTCACCAGCAGCCCAACCTCTTCGAACCCTTCCTCGGCCCGGGCGGCTGGCTGGTGGGCGGACTGCTGATCGTGCTCCCCCTGGCCCTCATCCTGCGCGCCCACCTGCGTAAACACCTCAACACCGTCCACGACGCCATCGAGGCCTTGAGCAGCGCCCTGCGCGACGTCGTCGCCGGCGCCTCCTCCAACCCGCTTCACGGCTCCCCATCGATCCACTCCTTCTTCGCGGCTCGCCTGGATTTAAGCCACGCGTTGAGCACCCGCAACGTCGCCGATCACCTCCACGAGCGCGTCGACTCCGACCGCAACCTGGCCTTCCGCCTCATCCAGAGCGTCGAACTTCAGGAGCGCCGCCTCCAACAGCACGCCGAATCCCTCGGCGCCCGCCCCGCCCCCCCCGACCTCGCCATGGCCTCGGAGCGCCTGAGTGACGACGCCCAAAAGATCTTCGCGCTCAACCCGGCACAGGCTGGCGCCGCCCGTCAACACACGCTGCTGGCACCCGAGCACCTCCTGGAGCACTACCACCGCCACTTCCCGGCCCTGGCCGACGTCGACGCCTGCCTCCCCGCCTTCCTCGCCACCGCCGGCGGCTTTCACCGCTGGCGCGAGCAGGCCTGCCTCGCCAGCACCGAGCACATCTTGAGCTTTGGCCGCGACTACTTCGGCGAACTGCTCACCACCCCCGTCGGTGCCCAGCCGGCCTTCGAGCTCTCAGTGGGTCTCAACCTGGCGCGCTTTGTCTCACACCACTACGCCTCGCTTGGCTTCGGCGCACGATTTGTCGGCTACGAAGGGTTCGACACCTCCGGCCAGCGCAAACTCGCCGACGCCTCTCTGCTCATCCACCCGCAGCTTCGTCCCGCCCTCGACCGCGCCCGCATCTCCCCCGACGCCCCTCCCACCACCGAGACCCTCGACATCATCGAGGCCCCGATCCTTCCCAACACCGCCTTTCTGCTCTCGCTGGTCCAGGGCATCAACGCCCGCAGCATCAAAAACCTGCGCCGCCAGGAGTCCTTCTTCGATCGCCTTGAGCTCCCCGACCCCGCCACCCCCTGGCAGCGCCCCCCCCTGACCATCGCCGCCCGGCATCGCGCAGTTGCCCCCGTCACATCGCCTGGCACCCGATCGTCGGATGCCGCTTCTTCGGATCGAACGCCTGGCACCCGATCATCCGACGCCGCTTCTTCGGATCGAACGCCTGGCACCCGATCATTCGACGCCGCTTCTTCGGATCGAACGCCTGGCACCCGATCATCCGACGCCGCTTCTTCGGATCGAACGCCTGGCACCCGATCATTCGACGCCGCTTCTTCGGATCGAACGCCTGGCACCCGATCGTCTTCGGACGCCTCATCGTCTGCGCGGACGCCTGGCACCCGATCCTCCAGCACCACGTCCGACGAGGAGAACAACTCATGACCATCATCGCTCTCCTCACCGACATCCGCGCCCTGCTCTCGTTGCTCAACGAGCTGGCCTGGCGCGCGCTGGCCTTCACCCTGGACGCCCTCTCTTCATCCTCTCCCCTCCAGGTCGCCTTCGTTCTCGTCGCTCTCGTGGTGACGCTCCTCGCCACCGCACGCTCCATGCAGTCGGAGCTCAACCGCACCCTCGACCGCGCCCCCGAGACCCGCATCAACCCCCTTATCCTGGAGCTTCGCCACACCCTGCCCGGCATCGCCCTGCGCGTCGTGATCTGGATCGTTACCCTGCCCGCACGCCTGCTCCGCGCCCTCCTCAACATCTTCCGCTCCAACGCCGCCACACAGAGCGCCCCTCCCCCCGAACCCCCGCCTATCCTCGTCCCCACCTTAGGACCGAGTTACCTCTGGGCGATGCTCATCACCGCCGCGATCTTCCTGCTCTCCCTGGCCCTCACCCCCCTTCTGCGCTGGCAGCTCGACGTGCCCGCCCACTTCCCCCTCTGGTCCTACCTGGCCATCGGACACCGCCCCGAACTCGCCCCTTTTCTGCCGCTGGATACCTACCCCTGGCTCGCCACCCTGATCACCACCTCCTTCTGGCTTATGCTCTGGTGGAGCTTGGCCCGCATCGTCCGCCTGACCCACTGGGACGACATCGGCCTCAACCTCATCGACCGTGTTCGAGCGCCTGGCACCCTTACATCGTGGCGTACCTACTTCGCCGCTTCCTCCCTGCATGACCTCGACGCCTCCTTCACCACCTGGGCGCGCTGGCTCCCTCTGGCCGCCGCCCCCCTTCTCGTCATCTCCTTTAGCGCCCTGGGCGCAGAACCCTACAGGGTCAACGCCTCCTCTTTTGCCCTGGCACTTGTCGCGCTTAGCGCCTGGAGCCTGCACCTCACCCTTAAAGGCCTCTACCGACCCGACACACGCCTCGAAGATACAAAGCCCGGCGCCCCCGAACGCTCCCCCCAGACAGACTGGCTCGATGTCCTCGACCACCTGCAATCCACCCGCAACCTGAGCCAACCTCCCCTGGCCCGGCCGGCCCGCCCCCTGCCCGGCCTCGACTTGCGCTCGCTCGCTGAAGACGCCGACGCGCTCATCTCCCCGCTGCTCACCGAACTTCTTCCGGCGCCGGCCCGCCTCACCGCCATGCAACACGACGTCCTCACCCACCTCTCCCACAGCTCCTTTGTGCACCTCGATCCCCCGGCCGACACCCGAACCTTAGGCCTGGGACAACGCGCCACCCCGACCAGCTCCCGACTGCGACACCGCAACCAACTGGTCATCGCCCCCGAAGGCGCCGGCAAGTCCACCCTCGGCATGCTCGCCGCCCTCAACAACGCCCTGACCCACACCCGCAGCACCCTCTTTATCGTACGCGACGACGCACGCGCCGGTCACACCGCCGAGCACCTGCGCAACCTGCTCACCCCCTCCACCCTGCGCTGGAACCTGCGCACTCGACGCATCGACAGCCACCTCGTCGAAGATCTGGCCACCGGCATCATCCCTGACGTGCTCGTCTGCGATCTCCACGAACTCACCACCGCCATCCTGGCCGACATTGAGACCTTCCGCCCCCTGCTCACCAACCTGGGACTTATCGTCGTCGACGATCTTCACACCTTCTGCGGCCCGGTCGAAGTCCACACGCAGCTCGCCATGCGCCGCCTCGACCTGCGCCTTCGCGCGCTTCGTCGCTCCGACGATGCCGACGAACGCCTGGCACCGATCTTTTTGATGCTCGCCACCGAGACCATGGACAACCTCCCCACCTTCGCCCGCGCCCTCTGCGGCGTCGACGCGGCCCCCCGGATCTTCACGCTTCCCCCCCAGAATCAAGACGTCGCAACGCCTGGCACCCCGTCATCACCGTCTGCCCCAACGCCTGGCACCGCGGCGGCACACGCCTCCGAGGACTCCCCCGACACCACATCTGCTCCCGACCAGCACCTCATCTACGACCTCGACGCCTTCACCTCCACCGAGGGGACTCCCCTCTCGGCCTTCGACATCATCGCGGCCTGCGAAGCCTGCGCCGTCCCCTGGCACTGGCGCACCGCCGGCGACGACCGCACCCACTTAGGCCGCGCCACCCTTCCGCTGCGCGAAGAGCCCCTCCACCACGTCGACGATCCCCTCCGCGCCCGCGTCGTCTTCATCGAAGGTCACGCCACCAGCGTGACGCGCCAGCTCAACGCCTTACAGCGCGCCGGCGCCCTGCTCCCACCGCAACCGCTCCCCGAGTCCGAAGCCCCCGGCAAGGTCGCACCGACCAACCCCGTCGCCCTGATCACCATCATCGATCCGATCGAACGCCTGGCACTCGATCATCTCCCCGCGTCCGAACGCCTGGCACCCGATCTCGATCACCTCGATCGCCCCACACCACGCGTCGATCCCCACATCCTCACCACCCTGCCTCGCCCCTTTTTACGCCCCCCCGCCGGCGAACTCACCCGACGCCACCTCGCCAGCGAACTCACCCAGCACACCACCGAAGTCGCCCCTCTGCTCGAAGTCTTCGGCAACGACATCGCCCCCCTCCTTCGAACCCTGGCGCGTCGCGGCGAACTTCTGCTCGATCCCCGCACCGCCATCTCCCAGACCACCCGGACCTACGAGCAACGTCTCTACGTACGCGCCCTGGAATCCTCAATCACCCCGGAACACGCCTCCACCGACGCCTCGCTCCCCACCCCGGTCACCCAGGTCGAAGTCGCCTCCCCGCACCACGTCTGCCTGCGCGAGCGGACCACGCTCATCGAGCTCGGACGCGTCGACGCTCACAGCGCGCGCTTCCTCTACTACCCGGGCCGCATCTTCGAATCGGTGCACGGCCGCCACGTCGTCGTAGCGTACGCCGACGACAGCGCGGCTCAGGGCGCCTTTAACGTCGGCGACATCATCGTCGAACCTTACCTCGGGGACGACCGCACCGCGCCTGTTCGACGCATCCACGTCGACCTCATCGCCGAGCCCGACCGAGGCTTTACCCCCGAGCGACATTTTCTGGGCGAGCAGCCCCTGGGCCTGGCGCACTTCCCGGTACAATGTCGCCTCCACCATCGGGCGACCCGACGCCTGGCACCCGAATCTGCCAGCATCCGCGAGCGCATCTACCCGCGCCCCGACGACGAGCCGCCCCCCAGAATGCGCACCCGCGCCTTAGGAATCTTCCCCAACCTGGAGGCTGACGCCTGCCTGAGCCTGGCCTCCGCGCGTCTGCTTGCCGCAGCCCTGCGCGTGATCATCCCGCTGGTCTATCGCGGCGCCGATAACGCCATCACCACAGCGCTCAGCGTCGCCACCGATATCCCCGAATCGGACCTCCCCCAGGACCACCTCCTCACCACCACCGACGCGATCTTCTTCATCGACCTTCACAGCGACGGTAACGGTGCCAGCCGTTCGATCGAACGCGATGGCGTCTCCCTCCTGCTGCGCCTGGCCTGGAGCCTCCTGGCCAACCTCCCCTCCCCCCACGCGCTGCTCAACGCACACGACGACTGGGACGCCCCCCTCTCCGATGAAGAAGCATCCAGCGCCCTTCAAGGCGCGCTGATCTGGCTTCAAAACCATATCCACAACGGCGATCGCGTATGAAGACCTCTCACCTGCTCTCCGTCTTCACGACTGCGGCTCTCTGCCTGGTCGCCTGCGCCCCCCCCGAGGGTCCCCGAGAGCTTCCCGCCCCGCGCCTCGACCTCTCCCGGATCTTTCCCCAGACGGATGCCACGGCAGCGCTCGGGACCGACCTCACCACCAGCGAGGAGCGTTTCCGTCAGCTGGCCGACGCTCCCGATCCCTCCCCGGCCGCCCACTCGCGCATCCGCATCCCCCTGGGAGCCTCACTCTCAGGCGAACTCCCCCACAGCCCCGACTGGTCCTGGTCCCAACGCACCGGCCTCACCCTGATCTCTCACCAGAGCGCCGCCCCACACCCCGACATCCTCATCCTCGCCCAACCCTACTCACCTGCTCGCGCGCAACGCCCCTCGCAGGCCCTTCATAACTTCATCGACGAGCTCCTCCCCGACGCCTCTCCCCTCTCGCTGACCTCAATCGCAGGCGACCTTCCTCAACTCGCTACTGAACTGCAATCCTTGCAAACTGCGCTGACGGGCGGCCGCGGACTCGGTTTTTCCCCCTCACCCGACACCTTCTCGGGCTGGCGAACCATCGGCCAGAACGCGTCGGGAACCCACATCCGCCTGGCGCACTACGACGGCACCTGGACCTCCCAGCCCAACCTCCCCGTGGGCCTTACCCCACAGAGTATCTCGTCGCTCTCATTGCAACTCGCCAAAAACCTCCCCGCAGGCCTCATCCCCGAAGATCGCCTCAACGAATCGCTCAACATGCTCGAGAGTCTCTCAACGCCCTCTCCAAGCGCCACCGGCTCAACACCTCAAGCTCGCCGCCCCCCGGAGTCGGCGCGTCTCATCGTCTCGACCATCGAAGCATCGCCCTCGCAGGGCCTTCACCTGGCCCTCCTCTGCTCCGGAACCACCAGCTGCCCCCAGGCCCCCCACATCACTCGCTTCCTCGAGAGCATCTCGTCGGATGGCGTCCCAACCTCCGCTCCTACGCTCTCGCTCGCCGAACACTCGCAACAACTCCAGATCACCCTCCCTTGAACCTGCGCCCTGAACGGGTGCCCTCGTGTACGGGTGCTGCCGTGTAAGGGTGCCAGGCATTCGAGCCGCCAAGGGTGCCCGCCTGTAAGGGTGCCAGGCGTCCGTGCGATTGTATGCCTTGCGTTGGGGTGCCAGGCATTCGAGCGATTGAAATGCGCCTGTAAGGGTGCCAGGCATTCGGAAATGCGCCTGTAAGGGTGCCAGGCGTTCGTTCCTCGTCGCCATGAAAAAACTTCACATCCCACGCAAACCTACATCATCCCACACGATAATAGTCCTACGACGTCTCTCACTCTCTGACCTTCAACCACGAGACCGACATGGGACGCCCTCTCCGCATCCAGGACCCCTCGCACTGCTACTTCGTCACGAACCGCTGTTTCCAGGAGCGCTTCTTTCTAACCCCGACCCCCGAGATCAACGCCCTGATCCTGGGCTGGCTGGCCCGCGCAGCCAAACGCTACGACGTCGAAATCTTTTTCTTTCTCTTTATGAGCAACCATTTTCACCTGGCGGTGCGCGCGCCCCGCGAAAACCTCCATCGCTTCATGGGCTATTTTCAATGCAACCTCGCCGGCGACGTGAACCAAATCCTCAAACGCACCGGCTCTTTGTTCGCACGCCGCTACAGCGCCGAGCCCATGCTCGATGACGACGCCATGATGCAAAAATGGCGCTACACCATGACCAACCCCGTGGAGGCCAACCTCGTCTCCCACGTCCGATTCTGGCCGGGCCAGTCCTCTTACCAGGCCCACATGGACCAGGCCCCCATCAACGCGGTGTGGACCGATCGCGACAAACTACGCGCCCTGCGCCGCCGCAAGAACCACGTCCCCGAAGACGAGGTCCTGGCCGACCGACACATCGAACTTCACCTCGCCCCCCTGCCCTTTCTAAAAGACCACACGCCAGTCCAACGCACGCGCTTCTTCAAGCGCGCGCTGAGTGCCCACACCCGCGTGCTCACAAAACACCGCAATAAGCGCGGTGAGAAGGTCCTGGGCGCTATCAACGTCCGTACCCAGAACCCTCTTGAGCGTCCCAAAAACCCCGCCCGCTCTCCGCGCCCCCTCTGCCACACCCGATGCCCCATCCGGCGAAACACATATCGAAAGCACGTCCGCGAGATCACCGAGGCCTACCGCGCCGCCAACGCGCTCTGGCGCGAGGGACACCTTCCCACCTTCCCCCCGGGGACGATCCCCCCCGGATGGAGCTGTACCACCTCCGCCCCGGACATCCCCCCACCCTACTCCTCAACATCAGCCTCTTCGGTCCAGTAGACGAAATTTCCGCGGTAGATCACCGCCTCGGTATGCGTCTGTCCGAAGTGATAGGTCAAATAGCGGTAATGGGGCACATCAAAGCACGCCACATCGGCGCGCGCCCCGGCGCGAAGCCCCCCGATATCCGTCCTTTTCAGCGCCTTGGCTGCCCCCGCAGTGATGGAGCGCAAAGCCTCGCCAGGCGTTAATTTGTAGAGCGTGCACCCCAGCATCAGAATCGTCCCCAGGTCCTGGGTCATCGCACTTCCCGGGTTGAAATCCGTCGCCAGCGCAACCTCACACCCGGCATCCAGGAGAGCCCGCGCCGGTGCCAGGTGATCGATCGTCCCCAGAAAAAGATTCACCGCCGGCATTAACACCCCCACTACCCCGGCTTTAGCCATCGCCTCGATGCCGTCCTGGTTCACAAACTCAAGGTGATCCGCGCTCGACGCCCCGACCTTCGCGGCCACCATCGCCGCGCCTGCATCGGTGATCTCATCGGCGTGAATCCGAGCCGCTAAACCGTGCTCCTGACCACACCTTAAGATGCGCTCGGCCTCCTCCGCACTGAACGCTCCCCGATCGCAGAACACATCGCAATACGCCGCATACCCCCCCTTTGCGACCTGCGGAATCATCTCCTCACACACCAAATCGATGTACGCCTCCCGACGATCGCGATACTCCGCAGGCACCGCATGCGCCCCCAGAAAACACCCTACCAGCTCACACGGCACCTCCTTCTGGGCCCGCTGAACCGCCTTCAGGCTCTTGATCTCGTCGGCCGTTGTAAGACCGTAGCCACTCTTGACCTCCAGGGTCGTCACCCCCTGGCGCACTGACAAAAACGCCCGCCGTACCAGCGTATCGGTCAACTCCTGCGCCGAGGCCCGACGTACCGCCTCCACAGTCGTCAATATCCCCCCGCCCTCCTCCAACACCTCGACGTAGGGCTTCCCCGCATTACGCCAGGCAAACTCCTGAGAGCGCTCCCCGGCAAAAACAGCGTGCGTATGACAATCGATCCAGCCGGGCATCGCCACCGCCGTCTCGAACACGTCCACATCCCCTCTCCGAGCAACCTTCGGACGCTCTTCCCATGGCCCCACCCACGCGATCGTCTCGTCCTCCACAAGCACGCAGCCATCTTCAATCAAACCGACGATGGCGTCGTCACGCTCCTCGCCACCATCCCCGTATTGCGATAGCTGCGCCACATCCTGCGGCATCGTCAGCAACTGCGCGGCCCGAATCACATATCCCATCGCCTATCCTCTCCTGCTCTTACTGCCCAAATCCGCAAACAACAGCCCGCAAGGGGCTCAACCTCGACATCACCGGCCATATACCACAGCCCGTAGCCCGAGGCGTCTCTACGCTCGCCCTCCCAACCACTTTCCCCCGTACTTCTCATCGAACGCCCACGATCGAACGCCTGGCACCCGATCCCGCACTTCAACACGATCGAACGCCTGGCACCCGATCCCACACTTCATCTCGATCGAACGCCTGGCACCCGATCCCACACTTCATCTCGATCGAACGCCTGGCACCCGATCGCCACCCGGATTGTCTCAATCCACCCGGTCACCCCGCCCCCCCATTTGACTCGCATCACTCCGTCACCCCCGGAATCCGCACCCCTCGCTCCCGAGCAACCGCTCTTGCCCGCTCGTACCCCGCATCCGCATGCCGTACCACCCCCATCCCCGGATCACTCGTCAACACCCGCTCCAGCCGGCGAGCTGCAGCCTCGCTTCCATCGGCCACAATCACCTGACCGGCGTGCAGGCTATACCCCATGCCGACCCCCCCGCCGTGGTGAAAGCTCACCCAGCTCGCTCCGTTAACCGCATTGACCAACGCGTTGAGAATCGGCCAGTCCGCCACCGCATCGCTGCCGTCCTTCATCGCCTCGGTCTCACGATTCGGACTGGCCACACTCCCCGAATCCAGATGATCGCGGCCGATAACGACCGGCGCCTTCAACTCCCCGCTTGCCACCATCTCATTGAACTTCAATCCGGCCCTGGCTCGCTCCCCGTAGCCCAGCCAGCAAATCCTGGCCGGCAACCCCTGAAACGCCACCCGCTCCCGCGCCAGATCCAGCCACCGGTGCAGCGACGTCTTCTTTGGAAACAGCTCCTTAAGCGCCTCATCGGTCTTATAGATATCCTCCTCATCTCCCGAGAGCGCCACCCAACGAAACGGACCGCTTCCCTCACAGAAAAGCGGCCTGATAAACGCCGGCACAAACCCCGGAAAATCAAACGCGCGCTCCACCCCTTCCTCAAAGGCCTCCTGACGAATATTGTTGCCATAATCAAAGACCACCGACCCGGCATCCATAAACGCCACCATCGCCGAGACATGCCGCGCCATCGACGCTTTCGACGCCAACACATAGCCCTGCGGATCCCGCTCCCTGAGCGCCTCCGCCTCCTCCAGGCTCATTCCGGCGGGCACGTACCCGTTGAGCGGATCATGCGCGCTGGTCTGATCGGTCACAACGTCAGGCACCACACCGCGCTTGAGCAGCCCCTCATAAACATCCACCGCATTGGCCACCACCCCCACACTCAACGCCTCCCCGGCCTCTTTAGCCTCCAGAACCCACGAGAGCGCCTCTTCAAGGTCCTCACTAACCCGGTCCACATAACGCGTCTCCACGCGCCGCTGAGCACGTTTCGCATCGACCTCGGCCACCAGACACGCCGCCCCGTTCATCGTCGCCGCAAGCGGCTGCGCCCCGCCCATTCCTCCGAGTCCGGCCGTCAACACAAGCCGACCCTTCAGGTCTCCGCCGAACTTCTGGCGTGCGGCTTCAGCAAAGGTCTCATAGGTCCCCTGCAAGATCCCCTGCGTCCCGATGTAGATCCAGCTCCCCGCGGTCATCTGGCCGTACATCATCAGCCCCTGCCGCTCCAACTCCCGGAAGTGCTCCCAGGTCGCCCACTTCCCCACCAGATTGGAGTTTGCGATCAACACGCGCGGCGCGTCTGTATGCGTGCGAAACACCGCCACGGGCTTGCCCGACTGGACTAGCAGCGTCTCATCCTCTTCCAATCCCTGCAGCGTCGATACAATCCGATCAAAACTCTCCCAGGACCTCGCCGCCCGCCCACTTCCACCGTAGACCACAAGGCGGTCCGGAGCTTCGGCAACCTCCGGATCGAGGTTGTTCATCAACATCCTCAACGCGGCTTCCTGCACCCAACCCTTGCAGCTCAACTCGGCTCCTCGGGGCGCTCGTATGGTCCTGGGCTTCGACATCCTCTACCTCATGCTCGAGTCGGTTAACTTCGTTGTTCCGGTGCGCAACGTACTCCCCGCCCCTACCATATTCCCCCCACTATCCACCACATCGCCCCCTACGTAGAGATCGAACGCCTGGCACCCGATCAACAACCTCTCCACTTCGATCGAACGCCTGGCACCCGATCATCAACCTCTCCACTTCGATCGAACGCCTGGCACCCGATCATCAACCTCTCCACTTCGATCGAACGCCTGGCACCCGATCATCAACCTCTCCACTTCGATCGAACGCCTGGCACCCGATCCCCGTCATCGCTCCACATCCCGAAACGTAAACAGAATATTCACATTGATCGTCCCACTCTCCCCCTGCACCCCCGGGTAACTCCCACGCTCCAACGCCTGACGCGCGCAACGCTCCACCTGCGAGTCCCCCACATCGCTGTGCATCTGCATCGCCTCCCTGACCTTCCCATCCTGACCCACAGTCAACTGCACAATCTGTCGGCCACTGCCCGCGTACGCGTTGCCTCGCAGCCGACTCGCATAACACTGGCCGATGCGATCCCCGATCGCCCGCACCGCTTCCTGCGCTGCCCCCGCATCTTCAAACCCATTGGCATACACGCTCGCCAGATCCGCAAAAGGCACCCGACGATAGCGCGACGCATCCGCGCTGAAATCGCGCACGCGCACCTCCCCCTCCGCCTTGTCCACCACATAAATCCGCTCCGCAGAGACGGCGACCACACTCACCCCCCCTTGCTCACCAAGCTGCTTGACCAGCGCTGCCTCGACCTCCCCGCCGCGCACAGCCACCTCCGCCAGCGGCGCCTCTTCACCCGCAGCCCCAACGATCTTCAGACTCCCTTCCCCCGCCACCACACGCTCTTCAGCCTTGCCGTCCCCATCAAAGTCAAACCGCTCCTCCCCCTTCAACACGGCATCCGAGGCTGCTGCGGCCTCATTGAGCTCCGGCGCCTCCCCGCTCATCCCCGCCTCCCCGGGCTCCGCGGTGAGCAGCTCGCCGCTGTCCGAGATCCGGATATAAGCATCCCGCCCCCGCAGCTTGCACTCAAAATCCGCCTTCACATTCCCCGTCACATCCTCCACCTGGCACCACTCCAGGGCGCGCCCCGGCTGCACCCCCCAGGCAAACTGCCCGTCCCCGGTAAACGCCCGCAACTCATTGCGGCTCACACACCCGACATCGAGCCCACGACTGGCCGTAATATCGGCAACAATCAGCTGCTCACACCCGTCCTCGATCTCAAAGACAGGCTCCCCGTTCGCCCGAAGTACGAAACTCGGCTTCCCCGACCCCACAATCTCAGGCTTTCCATCCCCGAGCATATCCACAAGCCGCAGCCCCGGGTCGCGCTCTCCGCTGTTAGCTCGCCAGTCAAAGGCTCGCATCGGCGCACCATCCTTGCCCAGGAGCACCAACCCCTCTCCCGCATCCACGAGCACAGGTGCCTCCGCATCGGGCCAGTCGTATACAGCGACCTCGGCTGCGGACATCGCCGGAACCATCATCACTCCCAACAGACTCAATAACGCCGTCTTTAACTTCATCGCGATCCTCTCGTCATCTCTGTGTTCAGCCACGACCCGAGGCACTTCCTCAGGCACGTCAATCAGTAAACGCCCGGTCAAAACGCTTCAACCCATGGATCGTCTTCCATCGGACTGTCCCACGCCCCTCGCATATATCCTGGCGACCACCCTCACGATCGAACGCCTGGCACCCGTTCAGACTCACCAGCGCGATCGAACGCCTGGCACCCGTTCAGGCTCACCAGCGCGATCGAATGCCTGGCACCCGTTCAGACTCTCCAACGCGATCGAATGCCTGGCACCCGTTCAGACTCACCAGCGCGATCGAACGCCTGGCACCCGTTCAGGCTCACCGATCGAATGCCCGCGATCGAATGCCTGGCACCCGTTCAGGCTCACCGATCGAATGCCCGCGATCGAATGCCTGGCACCCGTTCAGGCTCACCGATCGAATGCCCGCGATCGAATGCCTGGCACCCGTTCCGATCGAATGCCTGGCACCCGTTCAGACTCACCAGCACGATCGAATGCCTGGCACCCGTTCAGACTCACCAGCACGATCGAAGGCCTGGCACCCCGACAGTCACACGCCCCTCTCCCCCTCACTGCATCCGCGCCTCCAGCAGAGCCCGCAACGCTTTAACCCGCTCCGGGCGCTGCGCCGCCAGGTTGTTCTGCTCGCCGGGATCCACACTGAGATCAAAATACTCCTCCAGCCCCAGCGTGAAGTTCACGATCAACTTCTCATTCCCCAACACCACCGCCCGGTGGTGCTCCTTCCAGTTCGTGTAAGGCAAAAGCTCCGAAAACACCGGACGCTCCGGCACCTCCGCACGCCCCAGCATCACATCGGTCATGCTCCGCCCTCCGAACTCGGTGGGAATCGTCAGCCCGAAGAGATCGACCACCGTCGGCGCCACATCGATGATCGAGACCGGCCCCTCCACCTGACGGCCGAACCACCCGGGCACCCGCACCAGAAGCGGCACCTTGATCACCGGATTGTAGAGCGTCTGGCCATGAAAATAGTGCCCGTGCTCATTAAACGCCTCTCCGTGATCGCTGGTCAGCACGATCACGACCTCATCGTAGAGCCCCTCCTCTTTGAGCTTGTCGATCACCCGCCCCACATACGCATCGGTAAACGCGATCTCCGAGTCGTAGTTGTTGATGTGGCGCTCCCGCGTCGTCTCGCCTCGGCCGAAATCGTACTCTTTATGACCGATCCAGCGCGCGTGCGGCTCAAAGAAGTGCACGAAGAGCGAGAAGGGTTCGGCCTCATCCCCCTTCTCGCGCCGCTCCCTGCCCAGCTGCTCGATCACCGGCTCCAGACGCTCCCAGGTGCGCGGCGCGGCGATGTCATCGTTGGACTCCGCGATCGAAAGCGCACCTTCATTATCCCAGCGCTCAAACCCCTGATGCACATTACGGCGCTCATCGAAGTAGAAATGACTCGAAAACGCCTGGTTGCGCCACCCTCCGGCCTCCAGCACCTCGAACATCCCCACATTCTCCGGGCGCACCCGCGGGTAGTTATACTGCGCGCCCCACCACTTCATCTCGCTGGCGTAATTGCTGAACAGAAGCGGCGGCACCGAGCGGGGCGTATGCGGCGAGGTGGCGTAGGCATTTAAGAAGACGGTGGCGTCCTCGGCCAGCGCATCGATCCGGGGCGTCGTCGGCCGCTCGTATCCGGCATAGCCCATATGATCCTGGCGCAACGTGTCGACCAGAATCATCACCAGGTTTTTGGGCGGCTCAGGGATCGCCTCAAACCGGTCGATCTGCGCTTTATCCCCGGCCGCAACCGCCAGCTGCACCGCGCGCCGCGCCGGGTGCTCCGCCGAGGTCAGCGCGATCTGCGCTCCTTCGTCGGCGCACTCCTCCCCCTCCTCGCAGTCCTCAAACGCAAACGCCTCGCCGCCCTGGCTTCCCACATCCACCAGACGCGGCGCGATCATCGAGACCAGCGGCGCATCCCGCAACGTCGCCTGCCGCATCGCCGCACTCGACACCGCCCAACCGGGTGCCAGGGCAGCACACACAACCGCCAGCACCGCCCCGACCGCGGGCACGCCCCACCGCCACACAGGGCTCGCCGGCGACACCTTCGCCATCGCCCACATCACCGCTGGCACCAGCACCACGCCGGCCACCCCCATCTGCAACGTCGCGCTATCCCACACGCTGAGCCCGGCCGCCCACCGGTACCCCACCACAAGCGCCCCTACAGCTCCCACACCGTAAACGCCAGCAACAAGACGGGTCCACATACCGCCCATCCCCAGCCGCTGCACCACCCAGAGGATCCCCCCATACACCAGCGGAGCTACCACCAACGCCCCGGCAGCCAACCCTGCCGATACAAGCCCCAGCCCCAGCGCCTGAAACGAGACCCGCACCATCTTCGAGGTCACGACGAGATGCGTGCCCAGCACCCCACCGCCGATCATGGCCAGCATCACCGGCGCGCTCAACAGCCCGGCCGCCACCCGACGGTCCACCTCCTCGCGCTTCAACGCCTCGCCCGGGGGCCAGACACTCATGCGACGACACACGTCGAGCGCGATCGCCACCACCACCCCCAACGCCGCGCCGTAGAGCACCTGCCACACCCCCAGCAAGCCATACGCCGCCATCACATAACTCGCCCCGAGCCCCTCAACCTCTCCCCACACCGCCGCCGCACTCCACAGCGCCAGCACCGCCCCGACAACCACCCCCGCACGCACACCCTCGACTACCGCTCGCATGGCCACTCGCCACTCCTTTCGTCTTGTCCTGCTCCCCGCCACTGCGCACAGCTCCGCGCAACGACATCCGCAAACCCGAAGTTTGCCGCCGCCAAGGCTGCCATGAATGTAAGGCGCTTAAAATAAAAAATCCCGAGCCGGAGCTCGGGATCTCGCTCGCTTTGCGAGCTTAAAATATGTGTGCCCCCGGAGGAGAGAGACTAGCCATAGGACAAGCACCTGACTAACGGCCTGGGGGGAGTGCATGCCGACCGTCCTCCGTAGGGCACAGTTGGTACTATAAGTCTGATTAAATAAGCGTCAACCACTTTCTCAAAAAAACTTCCCGGCGACACGTCTCTCCCCTGTGCCAGGCGTTCGAGCCTCTTCTCCCCATACCGATGCACGCGTGCCAGCCCTTCGATCATGACGCAAACGATCGAGTGCCAGGCATCCGGACGATCGGGTGCCACTGACGATCGAATGCCTGGCACCCGTTCATGATGCAGACGATCGGATGCCTGGCACCCGTTCATCGTAGGCACCCGATCATCGTACAGACGTTCGGGTGCCAGGCCTTCGATCACGGCGCCGCAGAAGTTCGGGTGCCTGGCACCCGTTCATGGCCAGACCCTCGAGCCCCCTTACCCGCCCTCCCAGGCGCCTCACTGACGGCGACCGAACAACCCCGGCTCCGCCTCAATCGTCTCCCTCAACCTCCGATCCGCCTCCAACACCCCCACGTAATCCGGCGGCCCCTCCCACCCTCGCGTCGCACCGCCTCCGCCCCGAGGCGCCAGCGCCCGCACCCTCCCCAGAAGACGCTCCACAAACCCCGCCGGCAACCCGCCCACCGCCTCGCTGCCGCGCGCATCCTGCGAGAGACGCTCGATCGCCTCCGCCCCCAGGTGCCGTCGTCGAATCAAATCCTGAAACGAATTCGCAAGCTCCACCACCCCGTAGCCATGCTCTCGCATCATCCCGGCCGCCACCCGCAAGACCGGCTCCAACGTCAGACTCTCATCGGCATACAGCACCAGCGCGGCCTGAAAATAGTTGGTGATCGGCACCACCCGGGGACCGTACACCCAGAAGCGCCCCGGCGCGCTGTGCCGATCCAGGTGAATGAATATTCGCCCCACATTCCCGTCGATGCGCATCCGCGCGTAGCGCTCCAGAATCGAGGCCCGCGTCGTGCTGTAGACCCCTGCCCGGTCCAGGATCTCAAACAACCCGTCGCGATCGACTTTTCCCCCGGCAAGATCGGCGTACAGCGAATAAATAAACGCGTCCTGCTCCGCATCGTCGCCAAACAAGGTCTCCGGCGCCGACGGTCCGCCCTCCCGCACCCGGAGCAGACTGTCCAGCTTATAGCCCACCTGCCCGCGCACCGCGCGAAAGCGCCCCTTCAAAATATTCTGCAGGGTCGGCTTGAGAATAAAAACATCGGGCCGAATCCCATCGAGCTCAAACTTCCTCTCCAGCTTCGGCCGCATCTGCGACGGACTCCCGCTGATAAAGGTCACCAGCGCGCGGCTCCCATCATTCTGGTGGGTCAACTCCTTGAGCAGGGTCACCACCCCGGGCACGTTGACCTTCTCCTCCGGAGTCTGCAGCGCCGTGCGAATCAGATCCCGCAGCGTATCGAAATCCGTACGCAGATACGTCTTATCCAGATCCCACCGATAGATGTGGCGTACCATCAACTCCGACACGTCCCTCTCCCCTCACCCCTGACTCAAGCCGGTATCCAACGCCTCGGCGATCGCCGCCGGCAACTCCGCGCGTACATTCTTAATCGCCAGGCGCAACGCATTGCCCACCGCCCGGCGCCCCGATCGCGGATGGCACAAGATCACCACCTTCTCCAAACCCAGCAGAGGCGCCCCACCATAGGCCTCAAAATCCGTGAGTTGTTTGATCTTCTGAAGCCCGCCGCTCAACAACTTCAGCCCCATCCGCCATGCCATGCGCTCGTGGTAGGCCGCGCGGGCCAGATCAAAAGCCGCCTCACTGACCCCCTCCAAAATCTTGATCGCCACATCCCCGACAAACCCCTCACAGACCACCACATCGGCAAGCCCTCGCGGGATCTCGTGCCCCTCGATATTGCCATAAAAGTGAATCGCCTCATGGCGACTCAACAACGCATGCGCCTGCACCACCTCCGGCGTCCCCATCGTGCTCTCGCGGCTGTTCGATAAGAGCGCCACCCGCGGCCGCTCATTTCGACTCACAATCCGCGCATACGCCGAGCCCATCAACCCGAACCCCAGCAGTTCCTCGGGCCTGGCCCTCAGGCTCGCCCCCACATCCAGAATCAAACTAAAAGGATCCTCAGCCTCTCCCCGCACCCTGGGCGTCGGATACACGCTCGCCAGCGCCGCCCGCCCCAGCCCTCCCACCAGCCCGAAATGCCGCGTCGCCGCCAGCACCGCCGCTCCCGGGTGCCCCGCCGACACCAGCGCATCAGCCTCTCCGGCTTGCACCAACGCACACGCCTGCACGATCGACGCGTCCGAGCGCGCCTCCAACGCCACCTGCGCCCTCTCCCCCATCCCGATCACCGTAGGCGCATGATAAAGCTGAATCCGCTCCGAGTTATGATCCAACTCAAAGAGCGCTTCGGTCATCGCGATCTCATCGCCCACCAGCAAGAAATTTACCCCCTGCCCCACCCCTCCCCTCAGGCTCGCCTCCGCCACCGCCGCCACAACGGCCGCCGGCGCATGATCCCCACCCATCGCATCCACCGCGATCGTTATCGACTCTTCGCTCCTCACGATCCTCGCCACTCCCGCTGACCCGCGTCATAAGTACTCACTCGAACTCGCTCACCCTACCACATGCGCGATCGCCTGACACCGCGACGTGACACCCAACCACTCGAGATCGAACGCCTGGTACCCGATCTTCGACAGCATGATCGAACGCCTGGCACCCGATCCTAGCACCCGATCTTCGACAGCATGATCGAACGCCTGGCACCCGATCTTCTCAATCATGATCGAACGCCTGGCACCCGATCCTGGCACCCGATCTTCTCAGGCACCCGTACATCCCCGATCAGGGACGCAGCTCCAACTGCGTCATCACCTGCTCCCCATGCACATTGAAGTCGATCACATTAAAGCGCAGCGCGTTGGCAAAACCACCCGGATTCCCCAGCTGATGCGTCCCCAGCGCATAGTCCACCGGCATCACATCATGCTTATGCCCGTGCAGAATCAGCGAATAGGGATCGATCAAGTCGATCGCCTCGATCAACTCATCCGCGCCATCGGCCGGCTCCATCAAACCGCCAAACGATTTCGTCGCGCTGCGCGGATGCCAGTCCGAGCTGATGTGGTGATGCAAAAGCGTCACCAGCCGTCGACCCTCCACCTGCGAGCGATGCCGCTCAATCCAGTCCAACGCCTCCGGGTAAATGCGTCCCACCGTGTTCGGCAACCACCGCTCCAGATAATGCCGGTCGTCCACCGGGTCCCGGTTGCTGTCCAGCGCCAGCAGCGCCACCCCGCCCGGCAGCTCCTTGAGCATCGGCTCCCGCGGTGTCACCACCGGAAAAAAGTGCTCCATCGGCTCGCTGGGATAACTCTCATAGATGTTAAAACGATCGTGGTTCCCCGGAATCACCGTCAGCCGCTCTTCCCCCCACCAGCCGGTCACCTCCAGCGCCGCGCGCACATCGAGAAACTCCTCGGCCAGACCGCAGTGCACCAGATCCCCGGTGATCACCAGGTGGTCCACCCCCAGCCGGTGCAACCCTACCAGCGTCTTTCGCACAAGCCCGTTGTAGAGCTTACGCGCCGAGCGATAATGATGCCCCACCTCATTGGAGATCGCCGAGATCTCATGCGAGATGTTCTGCAACGAGACATGCGGCGAGATCAGATCCCGCAGCCGGCTGACCAACTCCACTTCGCCGGGCACATGCAGATCGGTGAGCTGCGCGAGCCTCAGGATCGTATCCTCCGGACGGCGCAGATCCCGCGGCCGCGTCTTGTCCGTGCAGTCTATCCATTTAAAAATTGCTCCCGGCATGCTCATGCCTGGCCCTCGACGCTTCGCTTACAGGTTATCCCCCTCCAATTCGCTCACCACGATCTCAGCCTGCCAGACTCTCCGAGTCCTCTTCCAGGCCAATGTGGCGCACCCACTCCGGATACTTTCGCTCCAGAAAACGGTCGGTCAACACCGCCTGCGCCGCCTCACACAGATCATAGATCAGGGCCACGTTAAGCGACGCCCCCAGCAGCGCCCCCACCACCGGCAGCGCCCGCGAGGGCGCCGCCTCCACCGCCCGTCGCTGCAGATTGCGCGTCACCGCTCTCTTGGCCATCTCGCCGGCCTGTTGCGCCGCCCGCGCTCCCAGCTGCCGCTCCACCACCTGCGCAAGCCCGCGGCCCGCAAGCTGCGTCAGCCCCCCGTGCGCCACCGCCCCCACCATCAACGTCTTGCGCAGCACATACTCATTGAGGTTCTGCCTCACCAGCATCGGCTCCACCGCCGAGGGCCGACTTCCGCCGAGCGCCACCGCCAGAATCTCCATCGGAAGCTCCTTATGCTCCCGCGGATCAAACCCGAAGTACCAGCAAAAACGACTGGAGATATCCGCCGCAATCGATAACAGCACCGGCACATCGGCCAGCGACAACATCCCCCAGCTAAAGGGTGCCAGGCCCCCGAACACCCCGCCGCTGACCGCTCCCAGAAGCAGCCGCTGCTTGCGCCGGCGTCGCAACATCCCGAACACCCGCTCCACCGGAAGCTCGGCGATCGCCTCAAAATCGGCCACCTCCACACCGGCCTCGCCAAACTCCTCGACCACCTCCTGGCGAAGATCCTGGGCGGCCACGTGCGCCTCAAAACGCTCCATCCCCCGCTCCACCGCCCCACGCACAAGCCCGATCTCGCTGAGCCCGCTCCCCAGCCACTCCACCGGCGTAAACACCCGCTGCACCAGTCGGTGCACCCGGTTGGGATCCAGGCGGCGCTGCACAAAATACTTCACCCGCGCAGCCGCATGCTTGTCGGCATGCGACATCGTCACCCCGTCAAACTTACAGGTCAGCTGGTCAAACGCCCGCTCATAATCGCTGACCACCAGATACATCGACAGATCGTCCTCCCCGGCATACGGGTTTCGCGACCAGTCCACCCGCCCCCCCGCCCGCCGCACGAGCTGCACCGCGTGGCTATCCAACGCCAGGTTATGCACATACAGCCCGATCAGCTCCTCTTCGAGCCGATCCAGCTCCTCCCCAAGCCCCAACTCCTCCACGGCCAGCCGCACGCGATACGCCCTGGAGCCCACCCCGCGGCGCCGCCGTCCGCGTCGCGCCGCCATCAACTCCAAAAGCCTTTGCGCCCGGGCCGGATTGTAGGCCGCCGTGCGCCCAACCTCCGCAAAGAGCCACGTCTGCGCCGCGCTCCCCTCTCGCCAGAGACTCCCCAGCCAGCTCTCATAGAGCGTCTCCAGCCGGCTGTAATCTGCGTCAAAAGCGCGCCGGTTCAAATACCCCCGAAGCCGCTCCTGACGCTGCGGATCGTCCACGCTCAGGCGCACGGCGGCCTCCAGCGGACGCTCCAGCCACGCAAAGCTGAGCTGCCCCTGAAGCGTCGCATCCGCCATCACCTGCAGCCACACCTCCCGCTCCCTGGGCTGAACCTCCGCGGCCTGATCACACGCTTTCACCAGATTCTCCACCGTCGGGGAATGACGCCGCCCCTTTAAGCGCAACACCATCAGCGCGCTCAACAGCGCCCCCAGCTCCCAGTACGAGCCCTCCAGACAGAGCTCCACAAGCTCCATCAACCCGCGGCCCCCGCCGTCGTCCTTGCCCCCGCGTTCGCGGCGCTCATCGCGCTCAAAGACCACCACCACCTCATAGAGCCAGGCCAGCTCATCGGGCAGCGCTCGCCCCAACAACCGCCCCCGGGCCTCCTCGACCAGGGCCTCCCGCTCGCTATGACGCCAGATCGCCAGCGTGGCCAGCGCCGCCATCGGATGCAGATACGTGCGATACGGGCTCATCGTGCGCCCGATCATCGCCAGCGCCTCCTCCCCCCGCTCACTCAACTCCGCGTACCCCTTCGCCGAGAGCACATCCCACAGCGGCTCGCTGACCAGCGTCTTCTGACGACGCCACACCCGCGAGTACCCCAACATCTGTGCCATCCAGGCCGTTAACACCTCCCGACGCCTGTCCGGCGCATCGGAGAGCTGCTCGGCCACCACCGCCAGAATCTCATCGACCGGACGTCGGGAGAGCGCCTCCCACAGCGCCTTAAAATCGTCGAGCGGAAGCCCCACCGCCCGCGCCTCCTCCTCCAGCGCCTCCACCTCGCTGGTCTCCGAGCCCAGCCCGGACGTCTCCAACGCTCCGGCCCCGGCCAACTCCTCGCTCTCAGGCTTCACAAACATCGGGCTCATCGGGCCAACCCTATCGTAGAAGTGCTCTCAACCATCGCCTCACCTGCCGCGCACCCGCCGCACGTCGGCTTTCTCATCCTAACACGCCAGCGCGGCGAGTTGTTCACCCCTTGCCCTTCCCCCCAGACGTCACGTCGATCTGCCTGCCCTCAACACCACGACAAAGCTACACGCTGCGCGCTCCCTGACCAGCGATCGAACCCCTGGCACCCGCACACCAATGATCGAATGCCTGGCACCCGATCCTCGTCAGCACCCGATCCTCGTCATAGCGAATTCGATCGAACCCCTGGCACCCGATCTTGATCGTAGGAAACACGATCGAATGCCTGGCACCCGATCCTGGGCATAGCGAACTCGATCGAACGCCTGGCTCCCGGTCCCGAAGCTCCCGCACACCGCACTAAAGCTCGAACGCCTGGCTCCCGCACACCAGCACCCGTTCCTCGCCATAGCGAATTCGATCGAACCCCTGGCACCCGATCGAAGCCCCCCATCCCCTCAAGGATTTACAAAATCCACCGTATAATGCCCGCGCCCGCGGGTACGCAGCGTACGCCCCCCCACCTCCAGTTCCAGCGCATAGTCGCCGTGGATGTTGTACTGCCAGGGCTTGCTCAACGCCGAGGCCACCAACCGCGCGGCCCGACCGTAGCTCGCCAGAAGATCTTTTTTCTCCATCCGATCTCCCCGCATCACAAAACGCATCTGCCCCTGGCCGCTATCCCCCTCCAACTGCACCGCATGCGGCACCTGATAGCCCGTTTCACCATCACCGCGCACATTGCCCGGGCGCAGCTGCGCGTCCGCGTCGCTGAACACAATGCGCTCCCCAACCCCCACCATCGCCCAGGTCAACGTGCGCCCCCCGAACTTCTCGCTCAGCTCGATCTCCCTCCAGATCACAAACACGTCGTCGTTATAATCCCGAAAACGCGAAAAACGCTTCGCAAGCTCGTAGGGCGCCACGTTCGTCGCCACATGATCGGCGTACCCGGCCCTGGACGCTTCCACCTGATGCCACTCCCCGTCGATCTGCACGCGCCCCTCCACATCGGCCCGCGGCGAGATCAGCGTAAAGCGATAATAATCCTCCCCCTGACGAATCTGTCCGCTACCGGGACGCCACATCGGCATCGTGTTGCGAAAGGTCAGCTCCACCTTCACATCCCCATCATGCCGCAGCACAAAGGTATCATCGCCCTGAGCTTCCACCTGCGTTTTGGCGATATCGAGCGCAAAGCGATCCTCGGCCGTCGTCCAATCCCCCCGGCTGACCCGCTCGCCATACTCGTAGCGCTCCTCACCCGGCAGCCGCACCCGCACCTGCGCCGCCCCATAACCGCTGCGGATCCCCAGGTTCGAGATCGTAAAATCCATCCCGATATGCCCGCCCCCCTCCAGATCCACCGAAAACCCGTAGCGCTCCGAATACGCCTGCCCCGAGCTCATCCGCGGGATCAACTCCCGCATCGACACCTGACGCGCCGCCGCCCCCTCACTCCACCCCTGCACCTGAGCACTCGCCAGAGCCGGCAGCGCGCTGAGCGCGCACACCATCATCAACCCCACCATCGACGTCGTCGTCCGTCTCTGTCGCATCCTCGCTCCTCAGGCCACTTCGTGGCGCTTTGTTCTCAGCTCATCGTCGCACATGTCTTTCGACGCGTATCCCTTGCAGGCATTCATTCTAACACCGAGGCCCCGTCACCTTGCACCCCGCTCGGCAGCACCCGATCTTCCGAAACATGTTCGAACGCCTGGCACCCGATCTTCCGCAACGTGTTCGAACGCCTGGCACCCGAGCTTCCGAAACATGGTCGAACGCCTGGCACCCGCTCTTCTACAGCACCCGCGCTTCTGCGATGTGATCGAACGCCTGGCACCCGAGCTTCCGAAACATGGTCGAACGCCTGGCACCCGAGCTTCTGCAACATGTTCGAACGCCTGGCACCCGAGCTTCTGCACCCGCACCGCCTACTTCTTCGCCGACACCCACCCCCATCCCCGCTGCTCGGCGACCCACAGAAACGCCGGCATCACCAGAATCGTCGCCAGAAACGCCGACGCGATCCCCACAATCGCCAGGTACCCCAGCGACTGCAACCCCGCGTAATTGGTCACCGCAAGCCCCCCAAACCCGATCATCGAGGTTACCGTCGTCATCCCGATCGCCGAGCCCACATGATCGATCACGCTCACCAGCTGGCCTCGCCCCTCCTCCAGATAACGGTGGTAGAAATGCACCCCGTCATCCACCCCGATCCCGATGACCACAGGCAAGATCACCACGTTGAAAAAGTCCAGCTTGATCCCGAACCACCCGCAGAACCCGAACATCCACAACGCCCCCACAATCAGCGGGCTCAGTGAGATCACCGCCCGCAGCGGGCTGCCAAAAAAGAAGCTCAGAATCAGCAGCACGATCACCAGCGCGATCCCCAGCATCCGCGCCCCGTCCTCCTTAATCTCATCGAGCATCGCCGTATAAATGTACGACTGGCTGGCCACCCGCACATCCACCCCCTCCAGATCGGTGGCCGCCTCCACCTCCCCCAGAAAACGCCGCGCCTGCTCCCCGACCATGTGATCGATGCGCTCGTTCACGTAGATCAAGTACTCATAGGCAAACGCCTCTCCCTCCGCCGGCGCTTTCGCCTCCGGCCCCGCCTCCCTGAACAATCTCTTGGTCCACACCGGAAGATCCTCAACCCCGATCGCCTCCACCTCCAGACTCTCACGCATCTCATCGATGCGCTCGCGCTGGCTCCCGCTCAAAAAGCTCAAATCATCATCGAGCGTCGTCTTGATCGCCTCGATCACCTCCAGCCGCTCGGCCTGCTCCGCTTCACTGCCCGGCAAAAACGCATAGATCGACGCCACCGAGCTCACCGTCTCAAGCTCCCCGGCCTGCTGACGCGCCTGCAAATGCTCATAGAGACGGCGAGCATCGTCGGCCTCATCCACCAGCAGCAGCGTCGGCGTAGACGACTGCTGCCCCTTGAGCGCGCTCGTATACTTCGCGCCGGTGCTCAACTGCTTGCGCTCGGCCACGTAGCTCTCGGGATCGACCTCCCGGCGAACCTCCACCGCCCTCCCCTGCACCGCGCGCGCAAGCTGCCGCCCCATCGCCCTGGCCTGCTGCTCGGCCACATCCTTCGCGTCGGGCTCGCCACGTTCCCAGGGCATAATCACCTGCCCCACGCGCCGAAAGTTCTCCTCAAAGCGCACCTGCCCCACCTGCGTGATCGCCCACACGCTGACCAGCGCCGCGGCAAACAGCGACGCCGGCGCCAGCCGCAACAAGCGCCCCCGCTTCAACGCTTTTTCAATCGCCCGCTCCCCCTCCACCACCTTCGGCTGATGCGGCCAGATGCGCTGAAACACAAGGATCATCGCCGGCATCGTGACCACCATCGCCACCACCGTCATCAACACCCCGGCCGCGGCCACCTGACCGAACTGACTCAACCCCCGAAACTGCGCAAACGAGAGCACCACAAAGGTCGCAAAGGTCGTCGACGCCCCCATCACCGTCGCCCGCCCCACCGAGTTATAACACGCCCACAGCGCGTCCACTGGCTCGCGCCCCTCGGCCCGCTCCCGATCGTAGCCGTTGAGCAGGTGAATCGAAAAATCGATCCCCAGCCCCAGCAAAATCGCAAAGATAAACACCGTCACCGTGGTCAACTCACCGTGCGCCACAAACGCCAGCGCCAGCGTCCACAACACCCCCATCACCAGCGGCCCCAGCACCAGCACCACCGCCCGAAACCGCCGAAAATACAGCGCGATCACCAGAAACAACCCCAGCAACGTAAACAACGCCGAGGTCTGAATATCACCCACGATCGAGGTATACTCACTCTGCCGCGAGACCAGCCCTCCCCCGTACTCCAGCTTCATCTCCGGATGATAGCTCGCCGGATCCAGCGACTCGCCAAGCTCCCGCACCCGATCCAGCAGCTTGTTGGTCGCCGCCAGATCCGTCGACGTCTCCACAAAACGCACCACGATCGTCAGCGAATACCCATCATCACTCATCAGGTACTCTTTGTAGCTCTGGTGCGCCAGATCCTCGTAGCGCGCCTCCATATCCGAGGTGTCGATCAGCGCATCACTGCGCTCCTTTCTCCCCCCCAGCGGTACAAAGAGCGGGTTCTGCGCCCGCTTCTCCTCGCGAATCCGCCGCTTGATCCGGGTATGCAGCTCCTCCAGATCCTCCTTTTCCATGTAGAGCAGGCGGTTCTTCTCAAAAAACGCTTTATCATTATGGTAATGCGCCAGCGCGATCTGCGGCTGCTCCCGCAGGCGCTCGGCATACGCCTCGGCAAACGCCAGGTTGGCTTCCCGATCCGGCGAATCGATCACCACAAAGAGCGACGACCCCGACCCCACCCGATCGCCGACCTCCTCCATCGCCAGCGCCGCCTCCGAGGTGCTCGGCAAAAGCGCCCGAAAGTCGCTGTTGATGTTCCAGCGGCTGGCGATCACCGCGATCGACAAGAGCGTCACCACCACGCTCGCCGCCACCACCCAACCGGCCCTGCGCCCCACCCACTCGCGCATAAAGCGCTCTGCCATCCGCACCGCACCGCTCGCCATTATCTCGTCTCCAGACCACCAATTCGTTTAAACGCACGCCGCGCCCTCTCCGGTCGCGCCTCACAGCCACCTTGCCCTCATCACAAAGCGTGCTATGAGTGCCCTCGGAGTATCGCACCATGACCCAAAACACCACATCTTCCGCCTCGCTCAACGCCTGCGTCATGCTCGACGCCCGTTACCTCAACGGGCGCCACAGCGGCATCGGACGCTACACTCTGCGCCTCGTCGAAGAGCTCCTGGCTCAGGACGACGCCCTGCGCCTGCGCCTGCTGACTCACCCCAACAACCCCGCCCCCCTTTCCCATCCCAGGGTGCAGTGCCAGACGTTTGATGCCGCCCCGAATTCACTCACCACCCGCTTTCGGCTGGCGCGCGCGATCGACTTTCGCGGCGTCGATCTTTTTCACTCCCCCTTTAACATCCTGCCCGCCGACCTCCCGGTGCCCGCGCTCTTTACGCTCCACGACATCATGTGGCTGCTCAACCCCGACTACTGCACCGATGTCTGGTGGCGAAAGCTCGTCACCGGAACCTTTTATCAAAACTTTATCCCCCGCTCCGCCGCTGAAGCCCGGCATATCCTGACCGTCTCGCATACCTCTCGGCAGGCCATCGAGGATCATTTTCCCGACATGCGCGGCCGCGTCAGCGTCACCTACAACGGCCTCGATCCCTTCTTCACCCCCATGCCCCCCGAGGAGGCCTGGCCCCTGCTCGGGCGCTGGCTCGCCCCCCGCTCGCGCTTTGTCCTCGTCGTCGGGCAGGGCTCCCCCTACAAGAACCACCCGGGCGCCCTGCGCGCCTTCATCGAGGCCTTCGCCGACGATCCCCACACCTACTTTGTGCTGGTCCGACGCCTCGATGAGAGCTCCAATCGCGAGCTCGGCCAACTGCTCGCCGATCCCCGCCTGGGCTCGCGCGTCATTCGCATCGGCTACGTCTCCAGCGACGAGCTTCGCGCCCTCTACAGCATGGCGATGACCTTTCTCTTCCCCTCTTTCTACGAGGGCTTTGGCCTGCCCGCGCTCGAAGCAATGGCCTGCGGCGCGCCGGTGATCACCTCCAATCAGGGGGCCCCGGCCGAAGTCTGCCAGGGGGGCGCGATGCTGATCGACCCGCACGACACTCAGGCGCTGGCCGGCGCCCTGCGCCAACTTCGTGACGATCCAGACCTCGCCCGCGAGCTCCGCCAACGCGGCCAGGCCCGCGCCGCCCGCTTCACCTGGGAGGCCTGCGCAAACGCCGCACTTCAAGCCTACCGCCGCGTACTCCACCCTGCCTGAGGAGGCCCTCATGGCCCGCATTCTCATCGACGCTCGCTGCCTGGGCGACTCCCCCACCGGGGTTGGAAGCTACGCCCGAGCGCTGATCGCGCATCTGGCCGAGCTCCCCCACGACCACGAACTTGTGCTGCTGCGCAACCGCAACAACACCGCCCCCATCACCGACGCCGCCCTCCCCCAGATCGCCAGCGCCTGCCCCCCCGACAACCTCAAAAACCACCTGCTCGGACACCGCGCCCTGGCCGACGCCGCCTCCCAGCTCGGCTCGCCAGATCTCTACCACAGCCTCTTTCACATCCTGCCCCGCTATACCCGCCAGGCCCTGCCCAACGCCGGCGTTGTCACCACGCTGCACGACCTGGTCTGGCTCGATCACCCCGACGCCTCCCAACCCACCTGGCTCAAGGCCCGCTCCATCCAGGCCTTTGCCCGCGCCGCCATCCCGCACGCTCTCAACGCGAGCGACGCCGTCATCGCCATCAGCCGCCCCACCGCCGAGCGCGCCCGCCAGCTTTTGAGCTCCCCCTCGACCTCCCTCCACACCATCCATCACGGCGTCCACGCGCGCTTCTTCGAGCCCCCGCCCCCCCTCACCGGTCCCCTCTCCGAGCTGGCCGCCCCCGACGCCCCTCCCTTCTTCGTGGCCATCGGCAACCACAAGCCCTACAAGAACCTGCGCCTGCTCATCGACGCCTTCGCCCGCCTGCCCGCCCACTCCCCCCGCCCCCACCTGGTGCTCATCGGCGACTGCCAGGGCCTCTCCACCCACATCGGCGAATCCGGCGTCAGCGAACGCATCCACCTTCCGGGCCTGGTCGATGACGAGCAGCTTCGCGCTCTCCTCGGCCGCGCCCGCGCCTTTGTCTTCCCCTCCCTGGTCGAAGGGTTTGGACTTCCCATCCTGGAGGCCATGGCCATGGGCCGCCCCACCCTGGTCTCCGATCTTGAGCCCATGCGCTCCATCGCCGGCGAGTCCGCGCTGCACTTTGCTCCCCACGCCCCCGACGATTTAAGCCGCCTGCTCCACCGCCTCCTCGTCGCCCCCGAGCTCGCCGCGCGCCTCTCGGAGCGCAGCCTCAAGCGCGCCCACAGCTTCCGCTGGCAACACACCGCCGAGCGCACCCTGCAGGTCTACGAAGCGCTCCTGGCGCGGCGCGCAACCCCTACGTGATCGCTTCAGCCTGCCCGCGATCGAACGCCTGGCACCCGATCTTCGACAACATGATCGAACGCCTGGCACCCGCTCTTCGAGAACATGATCGAACGCCTGGCACCCGATCTTCCGCGCCATGATCGAACGCCTGGCACCCGATCTTCGACAACATGATCGAACGCCTGGCACTCACGCTTCCCGCCCCTCACCCCGGCAACATGCTCTCCACGACGTCCCAGATCGCCTCGGCCAACGCCTCCCGCTCCTGCGACGCATCCAGACGCACAATGGGCTGCCCCTCGTCGGCGAGCATCGTCATCACCTCATCATAGCGACGCTCAAGCCTCCCCAGCTTCTCTCGCGTCTCATACAGCTCGCGCTGCCCCCCGCGCCCCGTCAATCGCGACATGCAGACCTCAACCGACGCCTCCAGAAAAATCGTCACGTCCGGCACCCGCGCACGCGAGTTAAGCTCACGCACCCACCCGTAATCCACCCGCTCCTCCCCATCGATATCCCCCTGGTACACCAGACTGGAGTGGTAGTAGCGATCCGAGATCGCCACACATCCTGCGGCCAACGCCGGCTCCACCTGGGACTCGATATGATCGAGCCGGTCTGCCGCAAAGAGCAGCGCCAGCGTCTCGCGCCCCACCGGCCGCCCGCCGGCTTCATCGGGCACCACCACCCGGCCGGTAAGCATCTGCCGAATCAGCGTCCCGATCGGTCCCTCCGAAGGCTCACAACTCGTCGACACACCCCACCCCTCTCGCCGCAGGCGCTCGGCCAGCGCCTCGCTCTGAGTCGTCGTCCCCGCCCCATCCAAACCCTCAATCACCACAAACGGTACGGCCTTCGTCACCATCGTCACTCGCCTCGCAACCTGCCTTTAACCCTCAACATCATCGTTCCGACACTCGACTCACACCCCACCACCATCCCCTCGCTACCTCAATCCCACGATCCCCGCTCCGAGACCAGCCCCGTCGGAGCGCCTGGCACTCGATCTTCTACGCAGACGCAACGCTCATGATCGAACGCCTGGCACCCGATCTTCTACGGGCACACGATCTTCCTACAATCACCCATGATCGAACGCCTGGCACCCGATCTTCTACGGGCACACGATCTTCCTCCCATAACCCGTGTTCGAACGCCTGGCACCCGATCTTCCTACAATCACCCATGATCGAACGCCTGGCACATGATCTTCTACGGGCACACGATCTTCCTACAATCACCCATGATCGAACGCCTGGCACCCGATCTTCTACACAGCTCTCACGATCGAACGCCTGGCACCCGATCCTCACCACCTCCCATCACCCCTTACGCCTCAAAAACCGCTCCACCCGCTCCCAATGCGCCTCACTCACCCAGAGATCGCAAAACGCCTCCAGCTCTCCCTCCATCGCCACATCCCGAGGCTCTTCGAGCGCGCGACGAGCCCCGGCCTTCAGCGCCGCGGTGACCTCCGGCTCACACCCCGCCAGGCGCTCGGCCAACGCCATCACCCGTACATCCAGCGCGTCCTTCTCCACCACCTCCTCGACAAACCCCGCGGCCAGCGCCTGCTCCGCCCCCAGCACCTCCGCGCACCCCAGCCACTTCAGCGCCCGGGCTCGCCCCACCTTCTCCACCAGCCGCGTCAGCCCACCCCACCCCGGCGTCAGACCGAACCTCCCCTGGGTCATCCCCAGGCGCGCGCCCTCGGCCATCACGCACATATCAAACGCCAGCATCAACTCCACCCCGCCCCCATACGCGTCGCCGTTGACCCGCGCCACCGTCCAGCAGCGCAGCGCCTCAAGTCGCTCCAGAATTCGCCGCATCCGCCTCGACATCGCCTCCACCTCCTCGCGCGTTCGCAGCCCGGCAAACTCTCGAAGATCCCCTCCCGATACAAACGCACGCCCCGCCCCACCCACCACCAGCACCCGCAACGTCGGCGTACGCTCAGCCCGCGAGAGCACCTCCTCCAACCCGGCCATCACCTCCGCATTGACCGCGTTGAGCCGCTCCTCCCGCGCAACCTCCACCCACCACACATCACCCGCCAGACGCTCTTCACACCGAACCGCCATCACCTCTCCCTGCACCACTGAAGCATCCCGAACTCACCCTCAACGCTGCGCCTCAACCTGAGCCTGCCCGGCCTTGATCTCCAGCGCTCGCCGCGCCTGCTCGCGCACCCGACTCACATGGTGCGCCTCGGCCAGCGTCTCCAGATACACCGCCACCCACGGCGTCGACAACGTGCCTAACTTCGGCAACAACCCGATCAAATCATCATAGCGTTGCTCCCGACTCATCCGCTCGGCGAGCTCGGTCAGCGCCCGGGCCGCCCCCTCAGACTCCATCTCCCAGAGCGCCTGCGCCGCCGCAAACGCCACCTCCTCATCCCCCCCGCCGGCCGCCTGGATCAGCGCATCTTCCGCCTCCTCCACCGCCCCCTCCACCACCCGCTGCACCGCCAACAACCTGGCGCTGGCCTCCGCCTCCTCATCCGCACACCACCGGCCCAACTCCCCGCCCCGGGCCTGATACACCAGCGCCTGCGCCCTCAACCCCTCCATCACCTCCTCCACCCCCTGACGCAACAACGTGCGCCCCAGCGCCCCCAGCAGCGCCTCGGGCGGCCGGTCGCTGACCAACGGATGACGCACCACATGCTGCGCCCGCATCGACACCATCTCCCCATCACCCCCGACCACCTCCGAGCCCAGACGGCCCTCCACGCGCACCACCATCACCGAGCCTTCCAACGCCTGATTCAACGTCACGCGATACACAAGCCTCCCCTTCACACCCTCGCTGCCGCCGGCCCGACTCAACCCCTCATCACTGGCCACCAACGCCCGCTCCCACCACTCCTGCACCCTCCCCGGCTCCGGCGCCCAACCCTGGCTCCCCACTCGTCCGGCGTCCTCCCCCTCCTCCATCACCTGCATCGCCACCACCCGATACGGCGCCCCCCGCGCCTCCTCCGCCTGCGCACCTCGACTACACCCCGCCCCCAGGGCACACCCCCAGACAAGGCTCACCCACACGATCAGCAGCCGTCCCCCCAGACGCTCCATCGCTCCCCCTCTCCCCTGGTTTGCACAAAGACCTCCCCCTCAAACGTGCACACCAGCCCCACCCACGTCGAACAGATTACCCCGATCCATCAACCACTTAGACCGTCATCACCGCTACCAACCGAACTTCCTTTCGAACGCCTGGCACCCGATCTTCTCAATCAGGGTCGCCCCCCTGGCACCCGATCCTCTCAACCTCGATCGGACGACTGGCACCCGATCTTCTCATCCTCGATCGAACGCCTGGCACCCGATCCTCTCAACCTCGATCGGACGACTGGCACCCGATCTTCTCATCCTCGATCGAACGCCTGGCACCCGATCTTCTCATCCTCGATCGAACGCCTGGCACCCGATCCTCTCAACCTCGATCGGACGACTGGCACCCGATCTTCTCATCCACGATCGAACGCCTGGCACCCGATCTTCTCATCCACGATCGAACGCCTGGCACC
>NZ_VOSL01000143.1 GCF_007997005.1 Lujinxingia vulgaris
GTGAGCTTGTGGCGATCGCTCGCGCCCGGGAGATGCTCCTGCATGTCGATGAAGAGGTCGGGCTTGTGGCCGATGTTCGCCGCATCATTGAGGCCACCCTGGCGGTGGGGCGCGCCGAGCACGCCGACCTCTACCGGCTGCAACTTGCGGAGGCGCGACTCGAAGACATGCGCCGGGACGAAGAGGCGCGCCTGCGGGCGGCAACGGGCCGCCTGGCCAACCTCCTCGGGGTCGGCATCGATGCGCTCGAGCTGCCGGAGACCACCGCCATCCTTGACTGGACCGTCGCGCTCCCCCCGCGCGACGAGCTTGCCAGGACGATCGAAGCGAGCTCGCCGGTGCTGCTGCGCTTTGAGGCCGAGCGGGCCGAGGCGCGGGCTCAGGAGGAGCTGGTGGATCGGCAACTTCGCCCCCCTCCGCAGATCATGGTCGGCTACGGCAACATGGCGCCGATGTACAGCCACGAAGACCCGCGTCATGACGTCTTTCAGGTGGGCTTTTCGATCGCGCTACCCATCTGGGGAGGACGCTACGGCACTGAGGCCAGGCGCTGGCAGGCCGGCGCCGCGGCGGCCGAGGAGGCGCGCGCCGCGGCGCTGCGCGATCTTCTCGCAGAGATGGAGTCGGCGCGCTCCCGCGCCACCCAGGCCAATGAGCGGGTGGAAGCCTACCGCGAGGAGCTCATGCCCATGGCCTCGCTCGTGAGCGCCGAGGTGCTCACCGGCGTGGAGGTCGGTCAGCGCTCGGTCACCGACTACCTCGGTGCGGTGCGCGAGGAGTGGGATCTGCACGGCCGCTACCTCGAACTCAAAGCCGAGCGCGCCAACCAACTGATTGAACTTCAATACTTAAGCGCCGGTCAGCTCGCTGCTGAGAGCCCCTGGGCCTACCCGGCCACCCTGCGAGGTCAACGATGAACACGACCACGACCTGCGGCGCATCGTCGCTGATCGTCTCCCTTTTTCTGGTGACTCTCTTGCTGCCCGCCTGCTCCGACGAGACGTCGCACGACCACGAGGATAACGCGTCCTCGGAGGTCGCGGCCGACGATGCCCCGGCCGAAGAGTACGTCTGTCCGATGCACCCCCAGGTGCGTCAGGATGGGCCGGGCACCTGCCCGATCTGCTTTATGGACCTTGTGCCCGGCGGCTCCTCCGGTGAGGAGGGCGACATCCCCTCGGTCCGCCTTTCCGAGGGGGCCCGAAACCTTGCGCGCGTTGAGAACGCCAGGGTGAAAGCCGGCCCGCTTGAGGATCGGCTGGAGGTCTTTGGTCGCATCGAGGTGAGCGAACAGGCTGAGGTCGATCTCAGCGCCTGGGTGGGCGGCCGCATCGAGCGACTCTACGTCAACGCCCGCGGTGAGACGGTCAAACGTGGCCAACGCATCGCCCGCATCTACAGCCCCGAGCTTCTGAGCGCGCAGCAGACCTTGATTCAGGCCCAACGCAACCTCGACGATGCGCGTAGCGTCGAGAGTCCCTCGCGCACGGCAGCGGCGCAGGCGTCGATGCGCGCTGTGCGCGATGAGCTTCGTCTACTCGGCATGGAGGCGCGCCAGATCGACGCGGTGCTTGCTGAGGGCGTCGCCCGCGAGACGGTCGACGTCTTTGCCCAGGCCAGCGGCACGGTGCGTGAGCGCCTGGTCTCGGTGGGCGACTATGTGACCACCGGCCAGCCCATTATCTCACTGGCCGCTCTCGATACCGTGTGGGCCCAGCTGGAGATCTTCGAGCAGGACATCCCGCGTGTGGCCGTGGGCCAGCCGGTCGCAGTGACCGTGCCGGCGCTTGCGCGAACGCTGGAGGGTCGCGTCGACTTTCTCGCGCCCGAGATCGAACCCGAGCGGAGAGTGATGCTCGCGCGGGTGCCGCTGCCGAATGAGGGTGGCGAGCTTCGTCCGGGGATGTTTGTTGAGGCATCATTGGAGCGCCGCGTCGGCGATGAGGGGCTTCTCTCGTTGCCCTTCAGCGCGGTGTTGTGGACGGGGCCACGCTCGCTCGTTTACCAGCTCGACTCCGCGCTCGATCCGCCGGCCTATGTGCCGGTGCAGGTCGAGCTCGGTGAGCGCATCGGCGAGCGGGTGATTATTAAAGAGGGCCTCAAAGCCGGCGACGAAGTCGCCGCGCAGGGGGCGTTCCGCATCGACGCCTCGCTGCAAATCCGCGGTGGTCCCTCGATGATGAGCGAGCAGAACGCGCTCGAAGCGGTGGAGGTGGATGCGCAAGGCTCCCGCTTTGATCCCCCCATCGACCCGGCGCGCCTGCCCGACGGGGTCTGGTACTGCAATATGGGCACCACGCACTACGCGCAGCATGAGCCCGGCGAGTGCCCGGTCTGCGGGATGTTCCTGGAAGAGAAGGGCGGCGGTGAAAACGACGCGGACGACACTCCCCACCAGGGCCACGATCACAGCGGGGGGGATCATGCACACTGAGACATCCTCTCCCTCGTTCATCACACGGCTGATCGAAGGCGCGCTCAACCAGCGCCTGATGGTGGTCGTCTTCACCCTGGCTGCGATCGGCTGGGGCCTCTATGTCGCGCCAATGGATCTGGGCGCTGGCGAGCCCGGTGATCCGGTGCCCGTCGACGCCATCCCGGACCTTGGCGAGAACCAGCAGATCGTGTTCACGGAGTGGCCCGGGCGTTCGCCGCAGGATATCGAAGATCAGATCACCTACCCGCTCACCACCGCGCTGCTGGGCGTGCCGGGCGTGGAGACGATCCGCAGCACGAGCATGTTCGGGTTTTCTTCGATCTACGTGATCTTTGCAGAAGACGCCGAGTACTACTGGACGCGCGCGCGCCTGGTCGAGCGCCTCGCGAGTCTGCCGGGGGGGCTGCTCCCCGAGGGTGTCGCACCCCAGCTCGGACCCGACGCCACCGCGCTGGGGCAGGTCTTCTGGTACACGCTCGAAGGCCGCACCCCCGATGGGGAGCCCGCCGGCGGGTGGGGGCCCGAAGAGCTGCGTACTCTGCAGGACTTCACAGTGCGCTACGCGCTGGCCAGCGCCCCTGGCGTGGCTGAGGTGGCCTCGATCGGCGGGCACGTACGGGAGTACCAGGTCGAGGTCGATCCGGCCCGGCTTCGCGCCTACGACGTTACGCTGGCTCAGGTGGCCGACGCGGTGCGCCAGTCCAACGCCGAGGTGGGTGCACGCACCACCGAGATCAACGGCGTCGAGTACCTGATCCGCGGGGTGGGCTACGTCGAATCTCTCGAAGATATCGCCCGCGCCCCGGTGGTCACTCGCGACGGGGTCACGGTGACCGTGGGTCAGGTCGCGCGCGTGACCACCGGTCCGGGCATACGCCGCGGCGCGCTCACGCGCAGCGGCGTGGAGGCGGTCGGCGGCGTGGTCACCGCCCGCTACGGCGCCAACCCCAAGCAGGTCATCGACGAGGTCAAACAAGCCATCGACGAGGTCCAGCGCGCCTTGCCCTCCCGAACTCTGGAAGACGGCACCGTGAGCCAGGTCACTGTCGTGCCCTTTTATGATCGCTCGGAGCTGATTGAGCGCACGCTCGGCACTCTCAGCCTGGCGCTCTACCAGCAGATCCTCATCACGGTGCTGGTGGTGATGCTCATCATGCTGCATCTGCGCGCGAGCCTGCTCGTCTCAGCGCTTCTGCCCCTGGCGGTGCTCATGACCTTTGTTGCCATGAAATACACCGGCGTCGACGCCAACGTGGTAGCGCTCGCCGGCATCGCGATCGCCATCGGCACGATGGTCGATATGGGCATCATCATGACGGAGAACATCGCGCAGCACCTTGATGAGGCCCCCGATGATGCGCCGCGCCTGGCGGTGATCGCCCGGGGAGCCACGGAGGTCGCGCCGGCCATTCTCACCGCGATCACCACGACCGTGGTGAGTTTTCTGCCGGTCTTTTTGCTCACCGGGCAGGAGGGCAAGCTCTTTACCCCGCTGGCCTTCACCAAGACCTATGCGCTGGTGGCCAGCCTGATCATCGCGCTCTTCATCATTCCTACCGCCGCCAGCTGGGTGTTGGGTGCGCGCGCCCGCTCGCTTCGCTCGCGCCTCTTGCTGGGACTGGCGGCCACCGCCGGCGCCCTCGCGCTCACCTTCACGGTGCATGCGGGCGTGGGCGTGGCCCTTCTGATCTCCAGCCTGGCCTGGGTCATCGACGATGTGCTGAACACTCGCGGCTTCTGGCAGGACACGCCTGCGCACACCTGGGGGCGGCGCGCCCTGCAATGGGTGGGGCTTGCGGCGGTCGTCATCGTTGTCACCTGGCTGCTCACCACCTCCTGGATGCCCCTGGGAGCCGGGCAGGGCCTTTCGGCCAACCTGCTCATTGTGGCGCTGGTCGTCGGTTTTGTGCTGGGGTCATTCTTTGTCTTTCGCATCCTCTACCCGACGCTCCTGCGCTGGGTGCTGGCCCATAAGGCGATCTTCTTGCCCGCCCCGGCGCTCGTTGTGGTGCTGGGCCTGACGATCTGGCTGGGCTTCTCGACGATCTTCGCCTGGATGCCGGACGCCTTCCATAAGAGCGCCCCCGGCCAGTGGATGCACCACGCTTTCCCCGGCCTGGAGCGCGAGTTTATGCCGGATCTCGATGAGGGCACCTTCCTCTACATGCCCTCGACCATGCCGCACGGCTCGTTGGGGGAGGCGCGCGACATGCTCGCCAGCCTCGATCTTCTCTTTGAGACGGTGCCCGAGGTAGAGGTCTCGGTGGGCAAACTCGGCCGCGCCGAGAGCGCGCTTGATCCGGCGCCGGTGGCGATGGTGGAGACGATCATTCAGTACAAGCCTGAATACGTGCTCGACGCGCAGGGCCGCAGGATGCGTTTTCAGGTTAACGCCGATGGCGAGTTTGTACGCGATGAGACCGGTGGACTGATCGAAGACCCGAGCGGACGCCCCTACCGCCAGTGGCGCGATACGATCCGCCGCCCTGAAGACATCTGGGATGAGCTCGTGGAGGTCGCACGACATATCCCCGGGCTCACCACCGCGCCGCTTTTGCAACCGATCAGCACACGGCTTGTGATGCTGCAGAGCGGCATCCGTGCCCCAATGGCGGTGCGGCTGCAGGGAGAGAGCCTGGAGGATCTGGCGGACGCCGCCCTGCAGATTCAGACTCTGTTAAGGGAGCATCCCCTGGTCAACCAGGGGGCCGTCAACGCCGACCGACCCGTCGGAAAGCCCTACCTCATCATTGAGCCCGACCGAACTCGCCTGGAGCGCTACGGGGTGTCGATGGCGGCCTTTCAACAGGTGGTGGAGGCGTCGGTTGGAGGCATCAGCGCCGGCCAGACCGTGGAGGGGCGCGAGCGTTTTGAGATGCGTGTGCGTTATCCGCGCGAACTTCGCGATGATCCTGAGGCTATGGGTCGCATTTTGGTGCCCACGGCATCCGGTGCGCAGGTGCCGCTCAGCGAGCTCGCGACGGTGCGTTATGAGCGCGGCCCGGAGATGATCCGCAGCGAAAACTCCGCGCTGGTCGCCTACGTGATGTTCGATGCGGCCGAAGGCACCAGTGAGGTCAGCGTGGTCGAGAGCGTGCGTCAGACGATCGATCAGGCCATTGAGCGCGGCGAGCTCACGCTGGAGGAGGGCGTACGCCTGAGCTTTGCGGGAAGTTATGAGAACTCGCTTCGGGCCGAGGCGCGGCTGCGCATCCTCGTGCCGCTGATCCTGGTGATCATCGCGCTGCTCATCTACCTGCAGTTTCGTTCGTTGCTGACCTCGCTGATCATCTTCAGCGGGGTGGCCGTGGCCTTCGGGGGCGGGTTCCTGCTGATCTGGCTCTACGGCCAGCCCTGGTTTCTGGATGTGAGCCTCTTCGGCGTCTCCCTGCGAGAGATCTTCCAGATCGGCCCCATGAACCTGAGCGTGGCGGTCTGGGTGGGGTTCATCGCGCTCTTTGGCATCGGCGCCGACGACGGCGTGGTCATGGCGACCTACCTCAAACAGCGCTTCGATGAGGGTAAGAGCGACACTATCGCGCAGGTGCGCGAGCGGGTGGTGGAGGCGGGGCTTCGCCGCATTCGCCCGTGTCTGATGACCACCGCGACCACCATTCTGGCGCTCCTTCCTGTGCTCACGAGCTACGGCACCGGCGCCGATGTGATGATTCCGATGGCGGTGCCGGCGGTGGGGGGCATGACGATCGCGCTCCTGACCCTCTTTGTCGTGCCCACGCTCTACTGCGCCGTTGAGGAGAGCAAAGTTCGCCTCAGCGAGGGGCGCCGCAGCGCTGACGGGCAGCCCTACGCCGAGGATGAGCCCTCCGAAGACGGGGCGATGTCCGCAGGAGAGAGTGAGGAGCGCTAAGCCGCGCGGTACGAGGCCGACCCGCTGCGTTCAGCGCAGCGGGTCGGCCGCAAGCCAGCGCTCCAGGCGCGGGCCGATCATCCTGGGAGCCTGGCGAAGTTCCTCCACCGAGGAGGAACCGGTCAGCGCCATCGCGGTGCGCAGCGCGCTGAGACAGCGCGCGCCGAAGGCGCGGGCACCCGGGGCGCCCTCGTTGTAGCAGGCGCGCAGCCAGGGCAGCGCCATGCCCGCGATGTCTGCGCCCAGCGCGATGGCGCGGGCTGCATCGTAGCCGGAGCGCAGTCCGCCGGAGCCGACCACCGTCATTCCGCGACGTTTTGCGTACACAATCGACGCGGCCGTCGGCACACCCCAGTCCCAGTAGAGCTCACCCAGGGTCTGCTGATCGGCCGGGGCGCGCATCGCCTCCACCCCGATCCAGGTGGTGCCGCCGGCGCCGGAGGTGTCGACGTGGGTGACGCCAATCTTCTGCAGGCGATCGAGGGTCCGTGGCGAGAGCCCGCAGCCGGTCTCTTTGGCGATGACGGGCACCGAGAGCTCGTCGACGAGGCGAGCGATGGCGTCGATGCAACCGCGAAAGTCGCGGTCACCCTCGGGCTGAATCAGCTCCTGCCCCGGGTTCAGATGCACGCAGAGGGCGTCGGCGCCGATGGCACCCACCAGGTCTTCGGCCTCGGCGGTGTTCATCTCGGCGGCTTGCACCGCCCCGATGTTGCCCAGGAGACAGATGTCGGGCGCAACGTCGCGCACCTGATAGGTAGCCGTCAGGTTGGGATTTCGGGCCATCGCTCGCTGGCTTCCCACACCGAACGCGAGGCCCAGCTCCTGGGCTACCATCGCCAGATCTTTGTTGATGCGCTCGGCCTCCGGCGCTCCGCCTGTCATTCCGGTGATCAACAGAGGCGCATCCAGGCGTTTGCCCGCAAACATCACGCTCAGATCCAGAGCGTCCACGTCGAGCTCCGGCAGCGAGTCATGAAAGAGCTCCACCGCGTCGAGCAGGTTGGTCTTGATGCGGGCCTCCACGTCCTGGTCGGCGCAAAGCTCAATATGATCGCGTTTTCGATCGGAGATATCCGGACTGCTCATACGTCGCTCTCTATGCTGAAGGAGGGGCAGGGGCCCGTGCCGCGGGCGCGCAGACAGGGCCGACAGGCGTATCGCGCCCAAACCTGCACCCCGGCCCCGGTGTTGTCCAGCGTCGCCGGAGCAAATGCTTCGATTGACGCTTTGCGAGCCCCCTCCCTATACTCCGGCACCGATCTTGGCGCGATTTTCCACCGCGCCGATCGCCTCTCGAAGCTCCGCTCTTCGCCCGCGAATCATGCGGGCCGCCCCCTCCGGACGTTGTCACGCCGCGCGCAGGTCCTCGCTTTGGAACGACCCCTTCTATTTGGGAAATACACGCTCCTGGAGCGCGTCAGCGTCGGTGGCATGGCGGAGGTCTTCCGGGCCAAGCCCCTGGGGGCTCCGGATCCCAACCGCTACTTTGCGCTCAAGCGCATCCTGCCGCACCTGGCCGAGGACGACGACTTCATCCGGATGTTCATCGATGAAGCCCGTCTCACCGTGCAATTGCGTCACCCCAACGTGGTGCAAAATTTCGAGCTCGGGAAGTTTCAGTCCAGCTTCTACATCCTCATGGAGTTTGTGGCCGGCCAGGATCTGCTCGCTCTGCAGAAGCTGGTGCGCCGCCAGAACACCATCCTCTCGGTGGATATGGCCTGCCATATCCTCCACGAGATCGCTTGCGGCATGGACTACGTCCACCGCAAGACCGATGAGAATGGCAACCCGCTCAACATCATCCACCGCGACATCAGCCCCCAGAACGTGCTGGTGAGCTGGGATGGGCAGGTCAAGGTCATCGACTTTGGCATCGCCAAGGCGGCCTCGCAGTCGACCCGTACCCAGGTGGGCGTGCTCAAGGGGAAGTTCGGCTACATGAGCCCCGATCAGGTGCGGGGCCACGACATCGATCATCGCAGCGACATCTTCGCGATGGGCACGCTCTTCTGGGAGCTGCTCACCAACCAGCGCCTCTTCCGCGGCGAGAGCCAGATCGAGACGATGCGGCTGATTCGCGATCCGCAGATCGACTCTCCGCGCCACTTCAACCCGAAGGTGCCGGAGCAGGTCGAAGCCATCGTGATGCGCGCGCTGGCCGCCGAGCGTGACGATCGCTACCAGTGGGCCTCGGAGATGGCCGCTGACTTAAAGGCCTACCTCACGCAGCAAAAGCCTCCCTACCACCGCTCTCAGCTGACCACCTGGATGCGCAGCGCCTTTGCGGAGGAGTACGACGCTGAGAAGGAAAAGCGCGAGCGTTTCCGTCGCATCAACACCGCCGACGACGTGCGCCAGGTCTTCTCGCAAAACTACGGCCCGGGGGGCGACGACGGCGATGTCGAGCTCGAAGAGGCCACCCAGATCTGGGACGTGGATGAGGCCCCCGACGAAGGCGTGGATCTCGACGCCTTTGTGGCCAATCACACCGTGGTGCAGGCCGGCGGGCTGGAGCTCTCCGACTACGAGGCCTGGGCCGACGCGCCGGACACCATCGATGAGACCCGCGACGAGGTCGAAGCGCGTCTCGACGAGGTCCTGGCCGCCGAGCCCACCGGGCAGCACACCGCGGCCTCGCCGCGCCCGGCGCTTCGGCCGGGCTTTGACGGGGAGGCCACCGACGTAACCGGTGTGGCCAACCCGCAGCGCGCGCTGGCGGCGATTCAGAACACCGGCACGCGCGAGACGCCCTCGCTGCCTGCAGCAGCCCCGGCGGCCACACCTTCGGGGATCGATACTGGCACTCGCCGGCGCATCATCGCCGCGTTTGTGACCGTGCTGGCGGTCGCGCTTTTGGGAACGGCTGCGCTTTACCTGATGATGCGCAAGTCCGCCGAGCCCGTGGCGCCGCCCTCGGCGACGCTCGACGTTCAGGCCGCGCCGGCGCAGGGGGTCAGCGTGTGGATCGACGGCGTGCAGCGCGCCGAGGGCTCGCCGGCCACCATCACCGATCTGGCTCCGGGGACCTACGCCGTCGAGCTGCGTCACCCCGACTACGAGCCGCTGGTGCAGTCCGTGCAAGTCGGCGCCGACGAGCGCGCCGAGCTCCGCGCCGACCTGGCCGCCGATGTCGAAGTTCAGCTGAGCTGGCCTCCGATCGAAGGGCTTCGCGTCTTTGTGAACACGCAAGAGATCAGCGTGCGTGAGCGCGCCGACGCGCTGCTGGGGCTGCCCCGTGGCCGCCATCTCGTGGAGGCGCTGGCCCCGGGACACAAACCCTTCAGCCGCTTCATCCATGCGGAGATCGGGGCGGATAACACTGTGGCGATCGCCCTGGAGCCCTCCGAACGCCTGCTCATCGCCGGTGAGAGCGCCTACGAAGTGACGCTCAATGGTCGCTCCTACGGTCCGCCCCCGGTGGTGCTTACCGATCTGCGTCCGGAGCGCGTCTACACGCTGGAGCTGGGCACCTTTAAGAGCGCGATCGGCTTCCCCGAGCTCGGCCTGGGCCGTATTGAGAGCGACGCGGTGCACGAGCTTCCGGTGCGCACCCCGGAGGACTACGGCTGGCTTAGCGTGACCACCGGCGAAGACTGGTGGAGCGTCTTCATCGACGACATCCCCACCGGTCTTGTCACTCCGATTGAGGGCGACGCGCGGATCCCGGTGGCCGCCGGCCAGCGCACGCTGAGCTTCCGACGCGGCGATCGCCAGGTGGACTTCAACATCGAAGTGCGCGCTGGCGAGGGCACCGGGTTTCGGCGCGACCTACGCTTTGAGCTTTAATGTAAGCGTCATGCGACGAGGGTAGGGCGGATTAGCTGATCTCGTCGGCCACGATCCCGTACTTCGTCATCAGCTTGCGGAAGTACTTGCGGTCGATGTCCGCCTCGCGCGCGGCCTGGCTGATGTTGCCGCCGTGGCGGGAGAGCAGCTCGGCGATGTAGTCGCGCTCAAAGGACGAGATCCACTGCTCTTTGGCCTCTTTAAAAGGCTGCTCTTTGAGCTCAGCTTTCGCGGGGATCTCACTCCACTGATCGTCCTCATCCACCGGGCCGGAGTCGACGTTGCGCGGCCGCTGCCCGGCGATATAGTCGGGAAGATCGGCCAGCTGCAACATGTCGGTCTCCGCAAACGAGCAGGCCCGCTCAATCGCGTTGGCAAGCTCGCGCACGTTGCCCGGCCATTCATAAGCCATCAGCGCGGCCAGCGCTTCGGGCTGCACGCTCTGCAGGCGACGCTCCCCGTCGAAGTCCAGGTTACAGTCGAGGTGTTTGAGGAAGTGCTCCACCAGCAGGGGGATGTCTTCGACACGCTCGCGCAGCGCGGGCAAGAAGAGGCGCACCACGCTCAGGCGGTAGAAGAGATCTTCGCGGAAGCGACCCTCTTTGACCTCATCTTCGAGTGAGCGGTTGGTCGCAGCGACCACCCGCACGTTGATGGGGATGGGCTTGTTGGAGCCCACCCGACGCACCTCGCGCTGTTCGAGCACCCGCAGCAGCTTCGGCTGAAGATCAATCGAGAGCTCGCCCAACTCATCGAGGAAGATCGTGCCGCCCTGGGCCATCTCGAAGAGCCCTTTTCGGGTCATGATGGCGCCGGTGAAGCTGCCCTTTTCGTGGCCGAAGAGCTCACTCTCGATGAGGCTCTCGGGCACCGCGCCGCAGTCAAAGACGATGAAAGGTTTGTCCTTGCGCTGGCTCATCTGGTGGATCGTCTGAGCGACGACCTCTTTGCCGGTGCCGGTCTCGCCTTCAATGACCACGGTGGCGGCGGTCGGGGCGATCTTGGAGAGGATGTCGAAGATCTCGCGCATCTTCACCGATCGGCCCACGATGTTGCCCAGGCGTTCGGTGCGGGAGGGCTCGACGGCCACCTGCTCATCAATGGGGCGGAAGCGGATGTTGGTGTTGCCCACGCACAGGATCACGTTCGGCGAGAGGAAGGCCTCGCGGATGCGCACCCCGTTGATGTGCGTGCCGTTGGTCGAGCCCTGGTCGATGACCACGTAATGGTCGTCTTCCTGAACGATGCGGCAGTGGTTACGGCTGACCGTCTCGTCGTCGAGCACCACGTCGTTGTCCTCGAGCGCGCCGATCTTGATGACGTTTTGATCGAAGATGACTTCGCGCTGGTCGTCGGCACCCGGGTTGATGATCAGCTGGGCGCGACGGATGTGCACCGTCTTGGGATCGCCGTTGATGTAGGCGATCTTGGTGAGCTGAGATTGGGCAGAATAGGGCTCGTTGGGCGCCATGAGGCCTCGACACGGGCTGCAAGGAGGCGCGGCCTTCGAAGAAGGTGCAAAGTGCCGCGACGGGGAAATGGTCGAGAGGGCTGAAGCGGGGGCGAGGGGCCAACCTTTTCAGCGGCAGGGGGAAGGAAACGGGTGGTCTTGATGACCAAAATACGCCACAATGATGGCCCGTTCCCTGGCCCTGAATCCGAAGTCGCCATGATAGAAACCGGTGAGAAATTTGGCAAGTACACCCTGCTGCAGCGTATCGCTGTGGGAGGCATGGCCGAGATCTTCAAAGCCCGCACCGAAGGGGTCGACGGTTTTGCCAAGGTGTTGGCGATCAAACGTCTGCACCGGCAGTTCTCCGAAGACAGCGAGTTCGCCTCGATGCTCATCGACGAGGCCAAGCTGGTGGTGCAGCTCAACCACGCCAACATCGGCCAGATCTTTGATCTGGGTGTAGTCGGCGGGCAGTACTACATCGCCATGGAGTTTATCGACGGGCTCGACCTCCATGAGCTCTCCGAGCGGGTGCAGCGCCAACATCGCCAGCTGCCCACCGAGGTGGCGGTCTATGTGGCGATGGAGGTCGCCGAGGCCTTACATTACGCGCATACCAAGCTCGGGCCAGACCGCAAACCGCTGGAGCTTGTGCACCGCGATGTCTCGCCGCAGAACGTCATGCTCAGCGTGGACGGGGAGGTGAAGCTCGTTGACTTTGGCATCGCCAAAGCGCGGATGCGCGCCGAGCAGACGCAGGCCGGCATCATCAAGGGTAAGTTCTACTATATGAGCCCCGAGCAGGCCCTGGGTCATCATATTGACGGTCGCACCGACGTCTATGCCCTGGGGATGGTGCTCTACGAGGTGCTCAGCGGGGAGCATCCCTTCGACCGGGTGCCCGACGGCGACCTGCTGCGTGCGGTGCGACAGGCCGACTTCCCCCCGATCGAGGAGGTGGTTCCGGACCTTTCGCCGGGGCTCGTCGCGGTGATCCGTCGCGCGCTGATGCGTAACCCGGAGCTGCGCTACGGCACGGCGATGGAGCTTCGCCGCGACCTGGCTGAGGTCGCCCGCCGCGAGCTCAACGTGATGGGGCGGATGGAAATGGCCGAGTTTGTGCGCGGCTACCTCGACGCGCATCTCCCCGAGGAGACGCGCGCCGCGGGCTTTGAGGCGATGCAGCGCGGGGAGTTCGAGGCCAGTCAGCACAGCGTGATCTTCGACGCCCGCGCCGCCGGTCTCGACGCCGACTTCGACGATGGTGGGGGCTTCGCCGAAGACGCCCACACCCAGATCTTCATGCGGGACGATGAGCATGACGACCTGGAGGCGGACGCCGCCACCGCGATGGTCGACTGGAGTGAACATGACGGGGTGGAGACCACTGAAGATCGCCCGGCGCTTCGCTCCGGGGCGCAGGCGGTGGTGCATCCCGACGATGTGATGACCCGCGAGGCGCTTCCGCCTGCACGTCTTCTGGCGGACTCGGCGGCCGTGCCCACCGCGGCCTCCCCGGCGGTTGAGAAGCGTCAGAAGGCGCAGGTGGGCTTTGGGCCCTCGCTCAGCGAGGCGTCCGGGGCTTCGCCAGCGTCGCAGAAGTCGCCCCGCGAGAGCGTGCGCGGCACTCAGCCTCGCGCCGCCGCGGCGACCCCGCTGAAGGCGCGCCTCGATCATATGGTTCGTACGCGGCCGCATCTGGTAGGCGCGGCGCTCGCGCTGGTGGCGATCGGCGTGGTGGGGGTGGCTGCGGTGACGTTGTCCGGAGGCTCCGAGGAGACGTCCGAGGCGCAGCTCGCGGCAGCGAGCGCGCCGGCGGCGGCGACCCACACCGACCTGATGGTGTCGACCGAGCCGGCCAACGCCCGCGTCTACCTCGATGATGCCTTTGTGGGGGCCACGCCCACCACGTTGAGCGATCTTCGTGTCGGGCGCGGCTACGCGTTGCGTTTTGAGCGCGATGGCTACGATGTCAGCGAGCTCAACCTGGTGGCCGAGGCTCAGATGCCCCCGGTGGTCGTGCAGCTCGAGGCGTTGGGAGGCATCCTGAAGATCACGACCTCGCCACCGGGCGCCAGCGTCTATGTCGACGGCGATCTTCTGGGCACCTCGCCAGTGACGGCGATGGGACTTGCTCGCGACGAAGATCATAAGGTCTACGCGGAGATGGAAGGCGCTGAGGCGCAACAGCAGGAGATCGTCTGGGGTGAGGATGACCCCCGAGTGCGCGATGTTCACCTGACCTTTGATGTGCCCGAGGAGCCCGCCGAAGAGGTCGCCCGCGCGCCGGCCTCCCGCAAGGAGCGCCGCGCGCCGCGTCGCGCCTCGCGACCGTCTGCGAAGGCCTCCGAGGAGCGCGCCTCTTCCGAGGCGCTCAATATCTGGGAGCTCGGTGGGGCCGGCGCGGAGGCCGCCTCCGGCCGGCTCAACGTGCGCGTGGAAGGAGCCGACGAGGCGCGCATCTACATCGACGGGGCGCTCGTCTCAAGCAGCCCGCGTCTCAACGGCCACGCGCTGGCCCCGGGCCAGTACGATGTGCGCGTCTACTTCACGACGCTCAAGCGCTACTCCGAGACGAAGCGCGTGCGCGTGAGTAGCGATGACGTCGCCTCGTTGACCTTTCGCCCTTGAGGCGACGCTGCAGAACAAGTTGCCCGGGCTGTAGGCTGGTGTAGTCTGGGTGGCGCAAGTGCCCGCAATGACGCCGCCTTTTTGCGGGAGTCGACCCATGAGGCGGCATTCCGGTACCCGAGGGATGATATGATGAGCGAAAAAACCGGCGCGGAGCGTCGCAGTTCGGTGCGTGTGCGTAGTCTTTTGCCCTGTCAGGTGAGCGCCGTGGCCGTCGACGATGTTGAGGCGCTGGAGGCGCGCATCCTTGATGCCGCGGTGCTGGAGAGCGACGGGGTGATGCACGACGCGTTGGACTGGCGCGATCATGCTGAGGACCTCTCCCGGGAGATGGTGTTTGCGCTCAACGAGCTGCGTGCGATGCGCCAGCAGATCACCGAGCTGCAGCGGCTCATTGAGTCGCATAATGAGGCCGGTCTCAACTCCCGCTGGGTGGAGCTCAACGATCAGGGGATGTGGCTGGCCGCAGGTGAGGAAGACCCGACCTGGTCGATCGGTGATCTGGCGGAGATTCGGGTGCAGATCCCCAGCCTGCACAGCCCGGAGATCCTGGCGTTGGGCGAGGTGGTGCGGGTCGATGAGGATGGCGAGCGCAGCGGCGCGGCGTTTGTGTTTCGCGCCATCTCACAGCCGCATAAACATGCCATCGCGCGCTACGCGCTGCGCCGCGAGCGTCAGCTCGCGCGCAGCAAGCGTTTCCGCTTTGAGGGCTGATCGCCCACCCGCCGGCGGGCCTTTTGGATCGCGCCGGCAAACTTCATTACACTCGGGCGCATTCGCCCAACTCGAACTGATGATCCCAGGCTCATGACCATGACATCCCTGCCTTTGCCCTCCTTCTCGTCGATGACGCGCGCCGCGCTCATCGCTGCCCTCTGCGTGATGGCCGCGGCCTGCGGCCGCACTGAAATCGGTCAGCGCTGCGAGAGCGATGATCAGTGCCCGGAGGGTGGTCAGTGTGTCGGGCAGATCTGCGTCAGCGAGGACCTTCCCGACGCCGATCTCCCGGACGCCGATGTGCCCGATGGCGATGTGCCGGATGTCGATCCGATCCTCTGTGAGGATGATCTCGACTGCGGCAGCGGCCAGTGCGAGAGCGCAGGCGACGCGTGCGTGCAGTCGATCTGCGACACCGAGCTTGGCGAATGTGTGCCTCAGGAGTGCCCGGTAACCTGCGAAGACGGGCGGGTGCAGCTGGGGTGCCGCTGCGTGGCCGAGGTCTGTGAGAGCGACGCCCAGTGCGACGGACTGGTCTGCGACGAAGGCCAGTGCCGCGGCTGTGAGGTCGACTCGGAGTGCTCCGGGACCCAGATCTGCCAGGCCGGCGAGTGCGTGGCCGGACCGGAGTGTGAGGACGACGGGCAATGCCGCCCCTCGGAGCTGTGCGTCGAGCAGAGCTGTGTGGAGCGTCCCGAGTGCACCTTTGATGACGACTGCGGTGAGCAGGAGCAGTGCATCGCCGGGGTGTGTCAGTTTACCCCGGAGTGCTCCTCGGACGACGACTGCGGAGAGCGCGCGGAGTGCGTCGGAGGCTTCTGTCAGGAGCGTCTCTGCCGCGGCAACGACACCTGCGAGGAGGGGCAGCTCTGCGACAATGGTCAGTGCATCGATCCGCCGTTGACCTTCTCGTGTGTGGTCATCACCGAGGGGGGGCTCATCGCCCCGAATGAGCGGGTGCGACTCGAAGCTTTCGCGTTTGATGAGGAGGGCAACGGGGTCGCGGCCGACTTTATGTGGAGCTCCAGCGCGCCGGCGGTCGCCTCGATCGACGGGCGCGATCTGGTGGGCGGGACCACCGCCGGCACCACGCAGGTCAGCGCGACGCTGGCCACAGGCGACCCGATCCAGTGCGACGGTACGGCCGAGTTCAGCAATAGCGGGTTGGTGCCCGTCGATGTGATTCGCGTCGTGGCGCAGGATATGGAGACGGGCCGACCGATCGGCGGGGCGCGGGTGGAGCTTGGCGATCAGGTCGCGACGACCGACGCCGCCGGGTTGGCGACCTTTGAGCGGGTCGAGGGCGCCTACACCGTCTCGGTCTTTCACAACAACTACAACTATCTGACGGTGCAGGGCGTGCAGGCGCGTGATGTACGGCTGCCCGTCTCACCGCGCTCGGGCAACGGTCCGGCCGCCGGACTTACCGGCGCCTTTGATCTGAGTCAGCTCAATACCTCGGGTGACATCAACATCGGGTTGGCCGGCGCGAGCATCGCCGGCGACCTGCTGGATCTCGACCTGACGCGCCTTCTGGGTGACTCGTTCGTGACCGACTTCTCCATTCCGGGCCTCGGCGGCGCCCAGGTGCCGCTGCCCGGCGGGGTCATCGCCTACGGCAGCGTCTTCGGGCTGCAGATCGAGGGCAAGCAGCGCTACTACGTGCAGTCCGCCGGTGGCGCGCGCCTGGCCTGGGGGCTTGCCGGGCAGGTGCCGGCCAGCGACCTCATCGGGCTCTTCTCCTCACCGCCGGAGAACGTCAACGCGGCGATCGGCACGCTTCTGCCGCTCTTCAGCCGCTTTGATCACGACCAGCAGCCGATGGTGCTGGAGTCGCTTCCGCGCGCGCTGGATCTCAGCGACATCAATGGCAACGGGGATACCAGCGAGTGGCTCCCGGATTACAACAACTTCCCCGAAGAAGATCTGGTGCCCTCGGTGCGCCAGCGCCTCTCGACGGCGGTGGAGATCTCCAACTTCCCGCAGCTCGGTAACGAAGCGGCCTCGCTGGCGGTGCTCGTGGGCGGCGTACAGCTCGAAGGTCCGGGCTTTGTGCCCATGGGCATCAGCGCGACCTCCGACGATGATGGCGATGGCCGCCCCGACGCGCGCACGCTCTTCATGGCGCCGCCTTACGGCGCGACGGTGGGCGGGCGCTATGCCTTGCTCGCGCTGGCTTTCAGCGCCGAGGGTGACGCGCTGGCCACCGACTTCTCCGCCGCGCTCTGGAACGGCCAGACCCTCAACACCTCCACGCGCCTGGGCACCTTCCCGGGGGCGTCGGAGCTGAGCGCGAACCGCGGTCAGCGCACCATCGCGATCGATGCCGACGCCGGCCCGATCTACCGGGTGCGGATGGTCGGGGAGGAGCGAAGCTGGGACGTGTGGTCGATGGGCGCCGAGGGAAATAATGGCGAGTTCAGCCACACCATCGGGGTGCCGCAGCCTCCGCAGGGGCGTGACGATCTTTTTGCGAGTGGCACCATCCTCGTCGACGCGATCCGCACGACCGTCTCCATCGATGATCTGGTGCGCTCCAGCGGCGTGGGGCTTCGGCGCGCCGGTCTTGTGACCACCAGCTTTAACCGCACCACACTTCAGAACTAAGATCTCCGCGCGCGGCGCCGTGTTGCGCCGCGCGCCCCTTCCTCTCAAAAGATCCGATCATGACATCGATGAAGTGGCCCCACGGGCTCGCGTTCGCCACCCTTGTGTTTGTCGCCGGCGCCCCGCTGGCCTGCAGCAGTCGGTCTCCGGAGCAGGCCTCGGAGGCCCGCCAGAACTTAGAGCGCGTCGCCGATCCTGCCGTCGTGCCGACCAGCGGCGCCCCCGAACTCGACCCGCCGCTGCCATCCTTTGATGGCGCGCATTACACCTCCTTTGATCTTCTGCGGAACCGGCCGCTGGCGCATCGGGTCAGCAACGGGGCGGATGCCCGCGCCTACTGGGTGGATGCCCGCGAGCCGGACTTCATGCGTTACATTCACGGCAACCACGGTCGCGAATGGATTGTGCGCGCCGAGGTGGACGGCGGCGTGATCTCGGCGACCAAAGGGAGGGAGGCGCGCATCTGGCTTCCGGCACCGACTGGCGAGGTTGAGGAGCTCGCCATGCGAGTCTTCAGCCCGGCCCGCGGGCATAACGACCTTCAGATCACCCTCAATGGCCACCGCCTTGAGAAGGTCGCGTTGGAGGAGGGCTGGCAAACGCTGCGCCTGCCCCTGGCGGACGCCCCGGTGCGTGCGGACAACGCCATCGCGTTGAGCTTCTCCAACATGGGGCGCGTCGACGGGCAGCTCTCCGGCGGCGGGTTCGCGTGGGCGCGCCTGGGCGACGCGCTCCCTGAGGTTGCGCGTGCCGAGACGGGGAGTGCGCTGACTGACGTTGAGGTAACGCCCGACGCCGCGACTGGCGCGGCGCCCGAGAGCGAGGCGACGCAACGCTCTGAGGGGGCTGCAGCTGCCAACCCGGGCGCCGCTGAGGCGCCGGTGATGGCGGAGCGCGAGACGGCAGTCGTGGGCCCTGAGCCTCATCAACACAACCTGGGGCAGGGCGAGGTGGCGTTGGCAGCTGGCGAGGGCCTCTCGTGGCTTGTTTGGGCGCATCACGACGCACATCTTCAGCTCGAAGTTGAGGCAGAGCCTGGCTGCGGCCCCCGCGTGCGCCTGGAGCGCGAAGCGGGAGAAGGCGCGGTGGCGACCGCCCTCGATGATGCGCGTGCGCTCGTGAAGGGACGCGGCGATACTCAGACCACCAGCTGGAAGTTGCCCGTCGAAGAAGACGCCATCACTCGCCTGGAGATCTTTGCCGGGGAGGGCTGCACAGACGCGATGACCCTGAAGAGCGCTCAGGTGGTGCGTGAGGGCGAGCTGCCCGAGATGCCGGCCACCATCGAGCCCCCGCGCTACGTGCTCTTCTGGGTGATCGACACGCTGCGCGCCGACTACCTTCCCATTCATTTTGAGACCAATGTCCAGGCGCCGAACCTCAAACGCCTGGCCGATGAGGGGGTGAGCTTTGAGTTGGCCTACGTGCAGGGCACCGAGTCGCGGGCCAGCCACGCCTCGCTCTTCTCCGGGCTCTACCCGAACCGTCACGGGGTGGCCGGCCGCGGCAAGGTGCGCGATGACGTGCGCGTGGTTCAGCAGTTCTTCAAAGACGCCGACTATCGCACGGCGATGTATTCCAGCAACGGATACGCCTCCCACCTTCTCAACCTTCGGCGGGCCTGGGACGCGTATCAGAACAACATCCACGAGCAGACCGCGCTCGACGGGATGTTCATGGCCAACCAGGGCCTGCGCTGGGTGGAGTCCAACCTTGAGCACCCCTTCTTCCTCTACCTGGGCACGATCGACCCGCATGTGACCTACCGGCGTCACGAGGAGTACATCGGGCTCTACGACACCGAGCCGTACAACGGGCGTTTTCAGCGTTACATCTCCGGCGAAGACCTGGGCCTGGTCAAAGGCAAAAGGCTTCCGGTGAGTGAGCGCGATAAAGAGCGCATCATCAACCTCTATAAGAACGAGATCACGTACAACGACAACGCCTTCGGGCACCTGCGCGCGGAGCTAGAGCGCCTGGGGATCTGGGAGGACACGCTGGTGGTGGTGACCTCGGATCATGGCGAGGAGTTCTGGGAGCACGGCAGCGTCGGCCATGGCCACAACGTGCATCAGGAGATGGTGCATGTGCCGCTGATCTTCCACTATGCGAAGTTGCCGCGGGGGAGGGTGGTCAAGGCCGGGGCGGATGTGGTCGATGTCTTGCCCACGGTCACTGCGCTTCTCGGGCTGGAGCATCCGGAAGATAAGCAGGGGATGAACCTTCTGCCCACCATGTTCGGGCAGCACGGGGGCTACCCCAGCCCGGCGGTCGCCACGCAGTATCAGCTTCACTACGGGATGCAGGCCGCGCAGTGGAAGATCTACCTGCGGGCCGGGCAGTTTAAGCTCTACGACCGCAGTCAGGATGTGCTGGAGCTCAACGATGTGGCCGAGGCGCATCCGCTGGCGAGCCGCTGGATGCAAGACTCGGTGGGATGGTTCCGCGCCCATCGCGCGCGCTGGGATAAGGAGCGCTGGGGCGTGCCGACCAACGTCGCGCCGGGCTTCTGGGAGAAGATCAGCGAGGTGGATTGATGTGCGAGGCGTGGGCGCCTTTTGAGGTGCCCAGGTCGGTGACCGTGGCCTCGCTGACCCCGGCTTCAAGGCAAGCGCCGATGTAAAAAAAAGCCCCCGCAGCGGCACGCTGCGGGGGCTTCTTTGTTGCGTTATCAGGTGTCGTTCAATCCCTGATCAGTCTACCTTTTTCCAGCTCACACCGAGCTTGCTCAGATCGGGGAAGGCGGTGGCGTTGTAGTCGTCTTTCTTAAGCGTCTGACGCTGCACATCCCAGATGCGGAAGCCGCGGTGGGCGACCTCGCGCTCCTGGCCGTCGGCACCGATCTGGTTGGGGCGCAGCGTCACCACGTCGATCTCGACCTCCTCGGCACGAGGGTCGTTCTGTCCGCGGGTGAGCACCATGAGCACGTCGTGCCCGTCGATGCGGAAGTGCTGAAGCTCGTAGTCGGGACCAGCCACGGGCGCGTCATTGCCCTTGTCCACGGCCTCAATGAAGGCGCTCTTCTCGGAGTAACGCTCGCGGAAGGGGCCGGCCTCATGGCTGAGGTCGTAGTAGAAGGCCAGGGCGTTGCTCTCATAGACCTGAGTGAGAACTTTGTAGACCTTATAAGGAATGGTCTTCGACCCGATGAGCTGGTGCGGCTCACGGCTCTGCTTCTCGCTCTCTTTCTGGAGCTGGTGGGTGCGCTGGCAGCAGCGCTTGTACTTCTGGCCGCTGCCGCAGGGGCAGGGATCATTGCGGCCAATGCTCTCGGGGATCTCGGAGGCGGGGGTCGCTTCAGACATACGCTGAACTCTCAAGGGATAAAGCGTCGAGCGTGGGGGCTCGATGACGGTTAACGGCGACGAAATTGAGCCTGCTGGCGCTGGGCCGGCGGCCGGTCGAGGTGGAACTGATACCACATCAGGTTCCAGCCTCGCATCTTCATCTTACGGTTGTTCTGCAGGGCCTTGAGGTTGCTCTCGGTGCGCTGATCGCCCTCGAGCTTCTCCACGGCGCGGTTGAGCACCTTGATGGCCTTATCGCGCTGGCCGCTCTTCCACATGCAGTAGGCGTAGAGGTTCCACAACAGGCTCTCTTTCTTGTTGGCGATGACCGCCTCTTCAAAGACCTTCTCCATCTCATCGTAGCGTTTGCGCTTGTAGAGCAGGGTGCCCAGCATCGCGCGCGCCACCCAGTTGCGCTTGAACGAGCGCTTGAGGAAGGACTCGGCCTCATCAAAGCGCTGGCTCATGTAGAGGACCGTGCCGATCTGACCATCGACCTGGGAGGTGATGAAGAACTGCCACTTTCCGATGGGGTAGGCTTCTTTGATGGTCTCAATGCCGCGGTCGATGCGGTTGGCCTGCAGGTCGACCTGCGCGCGCGCCATCACTTCCTGCACCGCTTTCATCGAGCGGCGGGCCAGGATGATGTAGATCGTCGCCAGCGTGATAAGCCCGGGGATGATGCCGTAGGCGATGCGCAGTTCGCCGCCTCCCACCAGAAAACCAACGAGGAGGGTGACGACGAGTGAGCCTGCGATGCTGATAAGAAGGTTGTACATAGAACGTTCACTGCCTGGACACGAATGGGACGTCGGGGCGACGTCGATCAGTGGTCGGTTGAGGAGCCCTGACGGCTCGGATCACGGAATGGGGTAGTCGGCGCAGAAGGCCTCGACGTCGGCGCGAATCGCGCTGAGCGCGGCGTCGTTATCGATGTTGTCGAGAGCGCGGCCGATAAAGCCGGCGATCTGCCCCATCGCCGCCTGGTCCATACCGCGGGTGGTCACCGCGGCGGTGCCAATGCGGATGCCGGAGGGATCGAAGGGCTTGCGCGTGTCGAAGGGGATGGAGTTGGAGTTGACCACGATGCCGGCCGCTTCAAGCGCGTTGGCAGCGGCTCGCCCGCCCATGTCACGCGGGCTCAAGTCGAGCAGCACCAGGTGGTTGTCGGTCCCTCCGGTCACCAGACGAAGATCATGGGTCAGGAGGCCCTCGGCCAGCGCGCGGGCGTTGTCGATGATCTGCTGCGCGTAGGCTTTGAAGGAGTCGGTGTTGGCCTCTCCGAACGCGACGGCCGCCGCGGCCACGGCGTTCATGTGCGGGCCGCCCTGAAGGCCGGGGAAGACCGCGCGGTCAATGGCTTTGGCGTGTTCGGATTTGCAGAGAATCATGCCGCCGCGCGGGCCGCGAAGGGTTTTGTGGGTGGTGGTGGTGACCACATCAGCGACCTCCACCGGGGAGGGATGCACGCCGGCGGCGACGAGCCCCGCGATATGCGCGATGTCGGCCAGGAGCACCGCGTCGACCTCGCGGGCGATCTCGGCGAAACGTTCAAAGTCGATGGTGCGCGGATAGGCCGAGGCGCCGCAGATCAGCATCTTCGGGCGAACCTCACGGGCCTGTCTGGCGACAGCGTCGTAGTCGATCTGCTCGGTGTCTGGATCGACGGCGTAAGCGTGCGCGTCGTAGAAGCGCCCCGAGAAGCTGACCTTCCAGCCGTGGGTCAGGTGCCCGCCGAAGGGGAGCCCCATCCCGAGGACTTTGTCGCCGGGCTCGAGCATCGCGTAGAAGACCGCCAGGTTTGCCGGCGAGCCGCTGTAAGGCTGGATGTTGACGTGCTCGGCGCCGAAGAGGGCTTTAGCGCGATCACAGGCCAGGCGCTCAATGCGGTCGGTGTTCTCCTGACCCTGGTAGTAACGCTTGCCGGGGTAGCCCTCGCTGTACTTGTTGGTGAGGCGGCTTCCGGTGGCCTCCATCACGGCTTTGGAGGTGTAGTTTTCGCTGGCGATCAGGCGTACGGTGCTGTGCTGACGCTGATCTTCCGCTTCGAGAATCTCGAAGACTTCCGGATCGGCCTGTTGAATCTCGGGGGATCGTTGGGTCATGGCGTCTCCAGGGGGTGTGGCGCCAACTCCAGGCGCGCAGGGCGTTTATGCGAGAGCGCCGCCTCAGCGATGCTTCGGCGGCGTTCGAGGGTGGCCGGGGCGCTCGAAAGCGGGCGCCCCGGCCGGGTCTTGCCTCAGATCGTCTTACTCGGCGGCCGCCTCGGTCGTCTCCTCGGGAGCATTCTCCACGAGGTTCTCCGCGATGATCTCGGCCAGGTCGAGCAGCTTGACCTCGTCGGCGCCGCGGTTCTTCAGACCATCGTCGAACATCGTCAGGCAGAAGGGGCAGTTGACCGCGATGGCGTCCGGCGTGGTGGCCAGGGCCTGGTCGGTACGCTCAATGTTAACGCGCTTGCCTTCGGTCTCTTCCATCCACATACGGCCACCACCGGCGCCGCAGCAGAAGCTCTGCTTCTTATTAAGATCCATCTCCTGCATGACCACCCCGGGCACGGACTGAAGCACCTCACGGGGGTTGGAGTAGCTGTTATCCCAGCGCCCGATGTAGCAGGAGTCGTGGTAGGTGACCTTCATCGTGGCCGACGGCTTGAGCTGGATGCGCTGATGCTGAATCAGCTCATTGAGCAGGGCGGTGTGGTGGATCACTTCGTAGTTGCCGCCCAGCTGCGGGTATTCTTTGCCAATGGTGTGGAAGCAGTGGGGGCAGGTGGTGATGATCTTGGTGACCCCGTAGCTGTTCATCGTCTCGATGTTCTGGGTGGCGAGCATCCAGTAGAGGTACTCGTTGCCGATACGGCGGGCGGGGTCGCCCGTGCAGGCTTCTTCCGGCCCCAGGATGGCCACCGAGACGCCCGCCGAGCGAAGGATCTTCGCAAAGGCCTGTGTGACCTTCTTCTGGCGGTCGTCGAAGCTGCCGGCGCAGCCGACAAAGAAGAGGTAGTCCGGCGCCGAGGTCATCTCACTCATCAGCGGGATGTCCAGGCCTTCGGCCCAGTCAGCACGGTAGGACGAGGAGATACCCCAGGGGTTGGAGTTGTTCTCCATGTTACGGAAGGTGCGGCCGACCTCGGCCGAGAAGTCCGACTCCATCAGCGCCAGGTAGCGGCGCATGTCGACGATGGTGTCAACGTGCTCGATGTAGACCGGGCAGTTGGCCACACACGCCCCGCAGGTGGTGCAGGCCCACAGCTCTTCTTTGGTGATGATGCCGCCGGCCAGGGGGGGGAACTCTTCGGCTGCTTCGGGGTTGTTGCCCCGGATAACGGCAGTGCCTTTCTCGCGCAGGTGCTCTTTGATGTTGTGGATCACGGCCATCGGGTTGAGCGCTTTGCCGGTGTTGTACGCCGGGCAGTAGTGCTCGCAGCGACCGCACTCGGTGCAGGCGTAGGTGTCGAGGAGCTGCTTCCAGCGCAGGTCTTCAACGCGGGCCGCCCCGAAGGACTCCACGTTCTCGTCTTCCATATCGATGGGGTAGAGCGCGCCCGAGGGCTCGAGCTTGCGGAAGAAGATGTTGGGGATGGCCCCGATCAGGTGCAGGTGCTTACCGAAGGGGATGTAGTTGGCAAAAGCCACCACAATGCCGATGTGGATCCAGTAGGAGACGTGGTAAATCCAGAACATCCCCTCAGATTGCGGCGAGGCGCCGAGCCCCTGGAGGAGCGTGGAGGTGAAGAGCGCCACCGGCGTCCATTGCGCGTCGTGGGCCTGGTTCTCCACGCTGATAAAGGCGATCTCGGCGCCGTTGGCGATGAACTTGGAGATCATCAGCGAGGCAATTAGCGCGATGATCACCGCGCCGTCGACCGATTGCAGCGAGTGCTTCGGGCGGATGACGTAGCGGCGAAACGCCGACATCAGGATCGCAACGAGCACCAGAAAGCCGAAGACATCCTGCATAAAGAGCGCGCCGTTGTAGGCGGCGCGGCCAATAAAGGCGCTCAGGTGAAAGTCCCACTTAAAGGCGCGCGCGATGTACTCCAGCGTTTCCAGCTGAAGGATCAAAAAGCCCCAGAAGATAAAGAGGTGCAGGACCCCGGCCGGCTCGGCGATAACGCGTGCCTGGCCCAGAACCTGGGTGATGATGCCTTTGACGCGCTCGGGGATCTGACTGGTTTTAAGATCACCCTGACCGGCGGCGACATAGCGCAGCAGCCAGTAAACCGTGCGGGCCGCAAAGCCAAAGCCCACGAGCACACCGATGCCCAGGACCACGCGGAACCATTGATGACCCGTGCTGAGTTCGAGGAAGCTGTCCACGATGGAGACTCCAGATAAGTTACGGGGGCCGCCCTGCCAGTGTTTCGGGGAAGGAGGGCGTCCGTTTCGGGTTGATACACAGCGTAGCGCCACGAAAATCAGGCGGCGCAAAGACCCCCTTTCATAGCGAACCCGGCCCAACTCGGCAACCCCGGCTCCGCGCGAGTTCGCGCAGCAATCTTCAACTCGCCGCGGCCCCGGTCAAGGCGATGTGCGAGAATCTGACGCGTTGCATCAACACGTCGAGGTTGGCCGCCACGGCCGGGCTGTGGCACCATCGCCGCCGACGTGCGCGGCTTGGGAGTAAGCGGAGCCCGCAGGATGAAATCGGACTGAACTCGCAGGAGATGCAGATGTCGGAGATTGTCGCAGGGATCGACCTTGGAACCTCGAACTCCGTGATCTCGGTGGTGTTGGAGGGGGAGGCGATCGTGATCCCGGACGCACAGGGGCGCCGTGTGCATCCGTCGATCGTGCATTTGATGTCCGGGGGGCAGGCCATCGTCGGGAACGATGCGCGCCCCTATCGGCTCAGCGATCCGATGAACACGGTGTTCAGCGCCAAACGTCTGATCGGTCGCCCCTACGACAGTCCCGAGATCAAGATGTTGATGGGGCTCTTTCCCTTTCCCATCGTTCCGGCCGAGGACAACACCCCGCGCATCCAGGTGCAGCAGCAGCTTCACCCACCCGAGGGGATCGGTGCGCGTGTTCTGCATTATCTCAAAGGGCTGGCGCAGGACTATCTCGGCCAACCGGTGACCCGGGCGGTGATCACGGTGCCGGCGAACTTCGATGAGGCGCAGCGTCGCGCCACCAAGCGCGCCGGGGAGCTTGCCGGCCTGGAGGTGTTGCGACTGATCAATGAGCCCACGGCTGCGGCGCTGGCCTACGGCTACGGCAGCGACAAGCGCGAGCGCGTGGCGATCTACGACTTCGGTGGCGGCACCTTTGATGTGACCCTGCTGGAGCTTCGCGGCAACGTCTTCGAGGTGCTCGCCACCGCGGGCAACAGCTACCTGGGGGGAGATGACTTCGATTTTCGCCTGGTCAGCGCGATCCTCAACGCGTTTGAGCGTCAGCACCACGTTGATCTTTCTGCCGATGAGCTGGTGCGCCAGCGCCTGCGCGTCTACGCCGAAGAGATCAAAAAAGGGCTGAGCCAGCAGGACGCCGTGCGCATGATGATCCGGGAGACCATCCCGGGGACGGTGACCGAGCTGGAGCTGGACTTCTCGCTGACCCGGGACAACTTCGAGAAGCGTTGCGCCGACATCGTCGATCAGAGCCTGACAACCTGCGAAGACGCGCTGCGCAGCGCGGGGTTGCAGCGCGCCGAGATCGATCACCTGGTGCTGGTCGGCGGCTCCACCCGTGTGCCGCTGGTGCAGCGGCGCGCGCGGGAGTTCTTTAACCGGGAGCCGGTGCTGGGCATCGACCCCGACGAGGTGGTCGCGGTGGGCGCGGCGGTCTTCGGCGCGTCGATGGTCCAGGAGCAGGCCGCGCCGGCGCCGATGCCCGCGATCCCGGCGGTGGCCGGCTTTGAGGAGGGCATCGACGAGGTCGATGAGAGCTGGCTCGAAGAGATCGACGCCGCCGAGCAGAGCGCTCAGGCCGGCCCGCTGCTCATCGACGTCACCCCCCACGCGCTGGGCGTGGCGACGGTGGGCGGGGTGATGGACATCATCATCGAGCGCAACGGGCAACTTCCCCTTGAGCGCTCGCGTTACTTCTCGACCTCGCGCGATGACCAGACCCGGGTGGTGCTTCCGATCTACTCGGGCAACAGTCGCCGCATCGAAGATAACCAGCAGCTGGGTGTGCTGGAGCTGACCGACATCCCGCCCGGACCGCGCGAAGAGGTGCAGATCGAGGTGACCTTTGAGGTCGACACCAACGGCATGCTCAGCGTCCGGGCCACCGATATGCGCACCGGGTTCAATCAGTTCGCGCAGCTCTCGATCAGCGGGGACTCCCAGATTCAGGACTACGACGCGAGCCATTTGCTCATGTAAGGCGAAGGCTCGTCTGGGGGAATGCGCGACAGGGTGCTAAGGGTTGCGCGTGCGCACTCGGACGCTTCCGATGCGGGTGAGACGCCGACGACGATGACGATTCAACACATTGAGTTCAGGTAGTGACCATGAAAAAAGTAACGTTCGGTTCGATGGCGCTGGTTGTGGCGCTGGGGCTTGTGGGCTGTGAGGACGATCCTTTTGAGGGGGCGCCCTCGGTGAGCGCGTCGGCCTCCTCACCTGCGCAGAACGCGGGCGGCGAGCCCGCCGCACAGGACGCGCCGGGCCGCTCCGGCGGGCTGGGGCCGGTCGAGGGCACGGAGCTTCCTCCTGGCCATCCACCGATGGGCCAGCAGGCCGGGCAGGGTGGCGAGATGATCGGTGGGGTGCCCGCGCCGCAGGTCCCCCGGATGTCGCCTCAGGAGTACGGCAAGGTCGGGCCCATTCGCTGGCAGGCCCCGGACGCCTGGCAGCCCCAGCTGCCGACCAACGCCATGCGACAGGCTCAGTACAGCATCCCCGGTGAGGCCGGGCAGGAGCCGGCCGAGCTGGTCGTCTTCTACTTTGGCCCGGGCGGTGGCGGTGGCGTTGAGGCCAACCTGGAGCGCTGGGCCGGGCAGTTCAACGACGGGCCTCCGGCGACCTTTGCCGAGCGCGAGGTTAACGGTGTGAAGGTGCATACCGTCGATGCCTCCGGCACCTACGATGCCGGCATGGCGATGGGCGGGCAGGGGCCGCGGGATGCGCAGCGGATGCTGGGCGCGATCGCTGAGACCTCCCAGGGGCTCTTCTTCTTCCGAATGGTCGGTCCCAAGCCCCTGATCGACGCGCAGGCTGAGGGCTTCGACGCCTTCGTCAGCTCCTTTGAGCACGGCGAAGGCTGAGGGCCCGGTGATGATCGATGCGCATTGCCACCTGCATTTTGCAGCCTTTGACGGTGAACGTGATGAGGCGCTCGCGCGCGCGGCCGACGCCGGCGTGCGGGGTCTTGTGGTGGCCGACTACGATCATCGCCTGCGCGGGGCGCTTCAACATCTCGGGGAGCGCCCCGGTGTCGCGGTCTGTGCCGGGGTGCACCCCTGGGCGGTTGACGCCTTGGGCGCTGAAGCGTTGACCCGCGAGCTGACCTTGCTTGAGGAGGCGCTTGCATCGCCGGGCTGGGCGGCGGTCGGTGAGTTCGGGCTGGATTTTGTTCGAGCGACCGACAAGGACGCCCGTGCGCTGCAGCTTCGCGCGTGTTCGGCGCAGTTGCGGATGGCGCGAGAGCGCGAGCTCCCGGTGGTGCTGCACGCGGTGCGCTGCCATAGCACGCTCCACGATCTCCTGCGCCGCGAAGGCCCCTCGCCGGCCGGAGGCATCATGCACGGCTACAGCGGGTCGGCGCGCCAGGTGCCGCTCTTTTTGATGCACGGCCTCGATATCTCGGTGGGCGGGCGGCTCGCGAAACATGCCGAGAAACTGCGGGCGGTGGTTCAGCAGGTGCCGGCCGATCGCCTTCACCTGGAGACAGACTGCCCCGATGGCCCCGTTCCGGGCGACTCGGGCAGCGAGCGCTCCGAGCCCGCTGACCTTGTAGAGGTTGTCCGCGCGGTTGCCGCCGCGCTCGGGCAATCTCCCGAGCGGCTCGCTGCGCGCTGCGCCGAGAACACGCGCCGCCTCTTTCACCTCGACTCAACGCTGAGCGCGGACGCTTAAGTGTTGAGATCTTCGCGCAAAGTGCGTAATTTGCGCGCCTCGATTCGGACCTCCTGCGAGGTCTGATGGTCGCTTCCCCCCCGAGCAGTGAGATACGACGATGAGCTGTCCCATCGATGGTTTGAGCGTAGACGAACAAAACCAGCCGGATGACGCCGGCACGGTGGTCTTTGAAGGCCGCCCGATGAAGTCGTGGTCGCTGCACCGGCGCTGGGACCGCGCGGGCCGTCTCCTGGGTGAAGACGCCATGGAGCGCCTCTACGGCTCACATGTGATGGTCTTCGGTCTGGGCGGTGTGGGCAGCTACACCGCTGAGAGCCTGGCACGAACCGGCCTCGGCAAGCTGACCCTGGTGGACTTCGATCGGGTCTGCGGCACCAACACCAACCGCCAGCTTCACGCGATGAAGGGCACGTTCGGCAAGTGGAAAGCCGACCTGATGGCCGAGCGTTGCTCGCTGATCAACCCGGAGGCCACCGTCGTCGGCAGGCGTGCCTTTTACCACGAGGCTACCAGCGCGTCGTTTTTAAGCCAGCGCCCCGACTTTGTGGTCGATGCCATCGATAATGTCAGCGCGAAGGTTCATCTTCTCGTCTCGTGCCTGGAGCAGGGCATCCCGGTGGTCTCGTGTATGGGGGCCGCTGGCAAGATCGACCCGACGCGCATCGAGGTCGCAGACCTGGCGCGCACCAAAGGCGACCCGCTGGCGCGGGCAGTGCGCAAGATCATGCGTCAGCGCGGTGTGCTCTCCGGCAACAAACGCCTGGGCATCCCCACGATCTACAGCAGTGAGACGCGCCATGAGCCGCAGTCGCTCAGCTATGATGGGACCTCCGGCTTTCGCTGCATCTGCCCGACCAAAGGAAACGATCTCCACTCCTGCGAACATCGCAATCTCATTGAGGGCACCGTGAGCTTTGTGACCGGAAGTTTCGGGATGATGGCCGCCTCGGTGGTGGTGCGAGAGCTGACCAGCGCGCTCGATGCGCAGGCCGCCGCGGAGTAGGGCAGCGTTTGAGCTCCCGAAACATATATGGTGCACAAAAAGGGCCGCTTCGAGAGCGGCCCTTTTTCGATCTGATGATTCGGGGGTTCAGCGAGCCTGCCAGGTGTCGGCCTGACCGTCGCCGTTCGTATCTCGTCCCACCCGCGTCAGGACGCCCTCTTCGTAGAACTCCCAGTAGTCGATGCGCTCGTCGGCGTTCTCATCTTTTTCGACGCGGATGAGCGTCCCCTCGGAGTAGTGGCGCGTGGTGCCCACGCGCCCGCTCTCGGCCTCGATGAGCTCTTTGCGGGTGAGCTTGCCACCGTCGAAGTAGAGGATGGCGTCGACCTTGCCGTCCAGATCCACGTCGAGCTCCTCGGAGCGCACAGTGTTGGCCTCATCAAAGATGCGGCGCACGTTGATGTTGCCGTCTCCGTTGGCGTCGATCTCCAGCTTGACCAGGCGACGCTGGGTCAGAGAGGGGTCCTCCGGGTCGGCGCTCTCCTCGAAGTATTTGAGGACGTCTGCGACGCCGTCGCCGGTGGAGTCGTAACGCTCCACGATCTGGCCTTCGTCGTTGCGGGATCGGGAGAAGTTCGCAGCGCCCAGGTCGCCCATATCGCGCTCGGCGGACTCATCGGAGCCGCATCCTGAAGCGAGTGGCACCATCGCGATCGCGAGAAGTGCGGACGTCAGCAGGTTTCGGTTCATCGTCATGATCACCCATTCTAAAAAAGGCCGGTGGCGAGGGTTGGAGACGGCGCGGCAGGGTTAAGCATCCTCAAAAGGCGCCGGCGCGTTGCAGGGCAGCATGGAAGTTTCGCGCTTCGGTGTCAAAGTTAACCGAAGCGTTTGCGCCGGCGGCTGACCTTGCCTCGGCTCGCGCGCTGAGCTATGAAACCGCCCCCGGGAGCCGTGCGCGCTGGCGTCGGTCGTCAGCACGTTGACGTCGGGAAGGACGAGCCCTTCCGACCCGTTAGAGCAGAGTCACTTTTTGAAGAAGGCCAAGAGCGTCTATGGCGAAGCGTTCGATCGACCAATCTAAAATCCGCAACTTCTCCATCATCGCGCACATCGACCACGGCAAGTCGACTCTGGCCGACCGTATCCTCGATGAGACCAAAGCGGTCAGTGATCGTGAGAAGAAGGCTCAGTTCCTCGACAGCATGGATCTGGAGCGTGAGCGCGGCATCACGATCAAGAGCCAGGCGGTACGCCTCTTTTACACCGCCGATGATGGCGAGGAGTATTTGCTCAACCTCATCGACACGCCGGGGCATGTGGACTTCAATTACGAGGTCTCGCGAAGCCTGGCGTGTTGCGAGGGGGCGATTCTTGTGGTGGATGCTGCCCAGGGCGTCGAGGCGCAGACGGTGGCCAACGTGTACCTGGCCATCGACAACGATCTGGAGATCGTGCCGGTTCTCAACAAGATCGATCTTCCCTCGGCCGATCCCGAGCGGGTCAAAGAGGAGATCGAAGACGTCATCGGCCTTGATGCCAGTGAGGCCGTGCTCGCCAGCGCGAAGAGCGGCATCGGCATCAAAGAGACGCTGGAAGCCGTCGTTCAACGCATTCCGCCCCCCCAGGGCGATCCTCAGGCCCCGCTGCGCGCGTCGGTTTTTGATAGCTGGTTCGACCCCTATCGCGGCGTCATCAACATGATCCGAATCGTCGAGGGCGAGCTTCGCCCGGGCATGGAGATCAAGTGGATGGCCACCGGCGCCAGGAGTGAGGTGACGCAGATCGGGGTCTACGGCCCCACGCCCATCCCCGTCGATAAGCTGGGGCCGGGAGAGGTCGGCTTTGTCATCGCGATGATCAAAGAGGTCGACCAGGCCAAGGTCGGCGACACGATCACCGACGCGAAGCGACCCGCCGCCGAAGCGCTGCCGGGTTTTAAGGACGTCAAGCCGACGGTCTTCTGCGGGATCTTCCCGACGAACTCCAAAGATTACGACGAGCTCCGTGACGCGCTCGATAAGCTGGTGCTCAACGACGCCTCGATCACCTACGAGCCGGAGACCAGCCAGGCGCTGGGCTTCGGGTTCCGCTGCGGTTTTCTGGGGCTTCTGCACATGGAGATCATCCAGGAGCGCCTGGAGCGGGAGTTTGATCTCGATCTGATCACCACCGCCCCCTCGGTCGTCTATCAGGTGATCACCACCGATGGGGAGACGCTGATGGTGGAGAACCCCAGCGACCTGCCCGAGACGCAGTTTATCGACCGCATTGAAGAGCCCTTCATCATGGCGACCATTCACGTGCCCCCGGAGCATGTGGGGCCGGTCATCGGGCTGTGCGAGGAGCGGCGCGGGACGCAGTCCGATCTTCGCTACTCGGGCACCAACCGCATCATCCTCAAATATGAGATGCCGATGAGCGAGGTTGTCTTCGACTTCTTTGATCGTCTGAAGTCGGTCTCGCGCGGCTACGCCAGCTTTGAGTACGAGATGATCGGCTTTAAGAAGGGCGACATGGTCAAGCTCGACCTGATGGTCAATGGCGAGCCGGTGGACGCGCTCAGCGTGATTGTGCACCGCGACTTCGCCTACAACCGCGGGCGAATGCTGGCCAAGAAGCTCAAAGAGGTCATCCCGCGTCAGATGTTTGAGGTGGCGCTGCAGGCAGCGATCGGTAACCGTGTGATCGCTCGCGAGACGGTCAAGGCGTTCCGTAAGAACGTCACCGCGAAGTGTTACGGCGGCGATATCAGCCGTAAGCGCAAGCTCCTCGAGAAGCAGAAAGAGGGCAAAAAGCGCATGAAGCAGGTCGGCAACGTTGAGCTGCCCCAGGAGGCTTTCCTGGCGGTTCTTCGCGTCGATGAGGGTTAAGCCAGCGTGAGGTAAGGTGCGGTGAGCAGGCAAAACGACAAGGCGCAGATCATCGACGACGCGCAGGAGCTGGTGCGCGAGACTCAGCTGCGTCTGGACCGCGCACGCAAGCTACCCGACGAGGCGCGCTACCGCCTCCAGGAAGAGCTAAACGCGCTTCGTCAGGGCATGAAGCGCGAGGATCTGGAGTACGTCGAAGAGGTCAGCCAGACGGTTCGCAAGCTGGCCGATGAGCATCTGGCGGGCATCTCCGTCAAGCCCGCCTGGCAGGAGTATGCCGAGACGGTGGGGCTGGCGATTTTGTGCGCGCTGGTGCTGCGGGCCTTCTTCTTTGAGGCGTTTAAGATCCCCAGCGGCTCGATGGAACCCACGCTGCTTAAAGGGGATCATCTCTTCGTGAACAAGATCCGCTACGGGATCCGCGTGCCTTTCACGACCACGTTTTTGATGCGATTTGCCGAGCCGCAGCGTGGCGAGGTGGTGGTCTTTCGTTTCCCCTCGGAGGAGGCGCGCGAGCATGTGCGCAAGCGTCGCGAAGAGGCTGCTGCCAAGGGCGAGAAAGCCGTCGAGTGCATCCTCAACTTCGATGAGAAAGATTTCATCAAGCGCATTGTGGGGCTTCCGGGCGATGTGGTGGAGGGGCGGGGCGCGCAGCTTCTGGTCAATGGCGAGCCTGTGGACCGCACGCCGATTCGTCGCGGCCCGGCTCCCGACCGCTCCGGACGCACCGCGTATTACTACCTGGAGACGCTCGGGGAGGCGACCCACCAGATCCGCGAAGACAGCCCCCCGGGCTACGATGAGGGCCATGACTTCGGCCCGATCACCGTGGAAGAGGGGCACTTCTTTGCGATGGGTGACAACCGCGACAACTCCGCCGATAGCCGCTGCTGGGGGCAGGTGCCGCTGGACAACATCAAGGGCCGCGCCATGATCATCTGGCTCTCGCTGGAAGACGGTCAGACCGGCGAGCCGGGGATCCGCTGGGAGCGGTTCGGGATGGCGATTGAGTAACGCGTTGTCTGGACCATAACGAGGCTCCGCAGCAGACATTCTGAGGAGCCCGAGACGCCGGGAGCGATGATGAACTTGATTGGGCTGAAGGACCTGTCGAGCCACCAGATGATCGCGCTTCTGGATGCCTCCGAGCGCTATCTCAACGAGGAGGGGCGGGTGATCACTCCGCCCGAAGACGCCCAGCTTTTGAGCGGACGCACCTTCGCGTTGCTCTTCCTGGAGCCAAGCACCCGTACCCGGGCGAGCTTCGATCTGGCGATTCAACGCCTGGGGGGCCGCTCCGTGACGGTCAATGGTGAGGGGAGCAGCGTGGTGAAGGGAGAGTCTGCCGCGGACACCTGCCAGACCCTGGCGGCGATGGGCGTCGACGGGCTGGTGGTCCGCCATCACGATCGCCATCTTCCCCAGGTGCTCAGCGAGCGGGTGCGCATTCCGGTGATCAACGCGGGCAATGGCAGTGGCGAGCACCCGACTCAGGGCCTGCTCGACGCGCTGACCTTGCGCCGACACTTTAAGACCGGCCAGCAGCTGGGCGGGTTGAAGATCGCCATCATCGGCGACATCGTGCACAGCCGCGTGGCCCGCAGTGACGCGCATATCTTCTCGGAGCTTGGCGCCGAGGTGATGATCGCCGGGCCGAAGATGCTGCTCCCCACCGATGAGCAGCTCGTCGGGTGGCCGGTGCGGGTGTCGACCTCGCTCAAAGAGGCCCTGCGCTGGGCGGATGCGGTGGTGGTCCTTCGGGTTCAGCAGGAGCGTTTGCGCAGCTCGGTGGTCGACCCGCATCGCTATGCCCTGGATTGGGGTATCGACCCGACGGTCGTTGAGCAGTATATGTCGCCGTCGACGGTGATTCTTCACCCCGGTCCGGTGATCCGGGGGGTGGAACTCGCCGATCCGGTGATTGAGAGCCCGCAGAGCCTGATCTGGCAGCAAGTGACCTACGGGGTCGCGGTGCGCCAGGCGGTGATTGCGGCGTATTTTGGAAAGCAAGCGCAGTACGCCTGAGGAGCATCCGTTGAAGAAGTCACCACCCAGATTGAAGTCGCTTTCGGGGCGAAGCCCCGCGATCCTCGTGCTGGAAGACGGCACCTGTTTTGATGGGTTGAGCGCAGGCGCGCCCGGATCCACGGTGGGGGAGGTGGTCTTCAACACCAGCATGTCGGGCTATCAAGAGATCGCCACCGACCCCTCGTACCGCGGTCAGCTCATCACCTACACGATGCCGCATATCGGCAATTACGGGGTTAACGCGCTCGACAACGAGTCGACGGAGACGCAGGCCGCCGGCGTGATCGTGCGCTCGCTCTCGCGGCGCGCCAGCAACCAGCGCAGCGAGCAGGGCTTTGAGGACTGGCTCGTGGCACGCGGGGTGGTGGGCATTTGCGAAGTCGACACCCGTGAGCTTACGCGCCGGCTCCGGCAGGGCGGGGTGGGGCTGGCGGCGATCGTGCACGACGCCACCGCGCAGGATGCCGCGGCGGCCCTGGAGCTTATCGCCGCCCATCCGGGATACGGCAGCGTCGACTATGTGAGCGAGGTGGCCACGACGCGCGCGCTTCGCGTGAGCGCCGACGATGCCTGGCAGAGCCCTCTGGAGCTGAGGCCCGCTGACGCCGGCAGCGAGGCCGCCGGCGACGGCCCGCACGTGGTAGTGATGGACTTCGGGGTGAAGTTCAGCATTCTGCGCCATCTTCTGGCGCGCGGCATGCGTGTCACGTTGATGCCGCGTGACGCGGATCATGCCGCGGTGGAGTCACAGCGTCCCGACGGAATTCTCTGGTCCAATGGTCCGGGAGATCCCGATCGGATGGAGCCTTTCATCGCCGGGGTGCGAGCGCTCAGCGAGCGCTACCCGACCATGGGCATCTGCCTGGGCCATCAACTTCTGGCCAAAGCCTTTGGTGGCGAGACCTTCAAGCTGGGCTTCGGGCACCGCGGTCCCAATCAGCCGGTCCAGAACCAGCGCGACAAGAGCGTGGCGATGACCAGCCAGAACCACGGCTACGCGGTGCGCCGCGAGAGCTTCCCCGAGGAGCTGGAGATCACCCACGTCAACATCAACGATGACACGATCTCCGGGTTCTCCCACCGTCGTCTTCCGGTGCACGCCGTGCAGTACCATCCGGAGGCGGGCCCGGGGCCCAACGACGCGACGTCGTTCTTTGATGACTTTGCTCGCGACCTTGCCGAGCGCCGCGCCTCCACACCATGATGGGGGCCGTCAGAGCGCGGCACGGTGCCGCTCTCTGCGGCGATCATGGCGCGCTGCGGCGTGGAGTCGGCCGCTGGCAAAAAAGCCAACTGGCCGGATGATGAATCGACAACTTTGGGTTATGATGCGCCCGACCGATCGCCCCGCGCGACATAGTTGAGGAGCCACCATGGAATTGCGGTTCTGGGCCGCTACGGACACCGGGCGCGTCCGCGACCATAACGAAGATAACTTCCTGGTCGACAAACGTCTGCAGCTCTTCGTGGTCTGCGACGGGATGGGCGGCCACGCCGCTGGCGAGGTCGCCAGCGCGGTCTGCGTGCGCACAGTGCGGGAGGTGATCGCCGGTGCCGGAGATCTTCTGGGGCATCTTCAAGAAGCCCCGGACGATGCCCAGGTGCGTAAGGCGATCGTCGAGCTGCTGCGTCAGGCGGTGCAGACCGCCAACGGGCGAATCTTCGAGATGGCCCAGCAGGACGCCAGCCGTCGCGGCATGGGCACGACCTGCTCGGCGCTGCTGATCAGCGGCGCGCACGGGTTTGTGGGCCACGTCGGGGACTCGCGTCTGTATCGGGTTCGCGAGGGCGACGTTGAGCAGATCACCATGGATCACTCCCTGCTCAACGAGATGATCCGCCAGGGCAAACTTCCCCCCGACACCAAAGAGCGCGACTTCCCGCATAACAACGCCGTCACGCGTGCGGTCGGCGTTCGGGAGTTCGTCGAGGTGGATGCCTTCGAGTTCAGCATCTCGCCGGGCGACCGGATGATGATGTGCTCCGATGGGCTCAGCGGCTACTTCGAGGAGGAGATCGACGTGCTCGATATGACTTCTGGCGAGGTGCTGGAAGACATCATCACGCGCTGCATCGACTTCGCCAATGAGAGCGGCGGCAAAGATAACATCACGGTGATCGTGGTCGATGCGGTCGACGCCGAGGCGGAGCAGGGCGACGTCGCACCCGTGCTCGAGATGCTGCGAAACACCCCGTATTTTCATTATCTGGCCGCCAACGAGCTTGAGCATATCCGGCGCCTCGGCGAGGTCGTCGAGGTTCAGCCCGAAGCGATCGTGACCTCGCCGGAAGATGTGGCGCATAGTCTCTTCGTGATTTTGCGCGGCTCGGTCTCGTTGCACCTCGATGGTCAACGCGTCAGCGTGCTGACCGCCGGGGAGCATTTTGGCGAGATGGCACTGATCGACGCTCAGGATGACAGCGATAATCGACTGCGGGTGCAGGCCTTAGAGCCGACCACGCTCTTCGCCATTGCGCGCGATGACTTTATGGGCATCTTGCGCAGCGCGCCCGGGCTGGCCATCAAGCTGCTCTGGAACTTCGTGCAGGTCTTCGCCGATCGCCTTCAGGGTGTGCCGGCCGAGTACCGCTTCAGCCCCGATCAGTGGCGAGAAGACCCCGAGGCGGCGGTTGATTTTACCCCCCCCTCCGGCTCGCTCGTCTTTACCGAAGACATCAAGCGCATCGAAGAGCGTAGCGAGGGCGACGAGGTGTCGCCTGAGGTTGCCGACGACGACTCCGAGGCGCCGCCGGTCTCCGAGCACGACGAGGAGACGCGAGAGTACGACCGTCTTCCCCTGGACGATACGCCGCTGGCCGCGTCACTGGGAGACTGGGACGGCTCCGACGCCAGCTGGGGCGCTGAGGTGAGCGAGGATGAAGCCAGCAGCGACAGCGACGCATGGGACGATCTGCCGCCCGACGCGGTGGCGCATCGACCGACCGTGCGCCTCTCTCCAATGCGCGATGAGGACGGGGAGGCGGATGCTGAGATTCATGGCGAGCGCGTGGATGGCGACGCCACTCTGAGCCCCTGGGAGTCGACTGAAGAGCAGGAGAGTGAGACGTCGGGCGACTGGGTCATCGGCGGCATTGATGACGCGTTTGAGGAGGCACCCGACGACGCGCCCGATGAAGGCGACGACGCCGCGGGATCCGTCAGCTTCGGTGGCGCTCATATCGAAGAGCCCGAAGAGGACCTGCGCGCCACGGTTCAACTGGACCGACCCCTGTCGCGGGCGGAGATCGAGGCGACGACCGCACCAATGCTCGGGAAGAGCGCCCCGGAGCCCGGGCAGCCGGCGTCGAAGACCGGCGATGGTGAGGCGGACGATGACCTCGGGAAGACCGTCGACATCGATGCCGACCTGGCGCGTCTGCGTTCTCTGCGCGCCGAGTCGACGCTCGACCTCAAAGAACGACTTCGTCAGCGTATGAAGTCCCGCTCCACGCCGGTGCCCGCGCAGGCAGCTGAGGAGGCGAAAGCGCCCTCCGAGCCCAACCCGTCGGCTCTGGCCGGTGAGGTCGAGGTACGTAGCTCGCCATCGCGACGGATGTCTGAGCCGGCTCCGGAAGCCAAGGTGATGATCTCACCGGAGCTGATGGGCCTGGTGGATGACGACGAGAGCTAAGGATGTGAGCGAGTCCCCCCGCTGAAACAGGCGGGACGAAGGCGCGAGCCTCGCGCTGAAACACCAACTCCACGACGGCGCCATTGTATGGATACACGCACAATTCTTCAGATTGTATTGGGAGTGGTCGTCGCGCTAATCCTCGTGGTTGGCGGGCTGATGGTTGTCGCGCTCACGGGCGATGCCGAAACGGTGATCGTTGAGCAGGCCGTCGCCGAGCAGCGCGAGGTGAAGGAGCGCAAGAACCCCTGGGCCGACCAGGGCGGTGCCGCAATCGCGCTTGTGCAGCGGTCGCGTGTGAACGTCGTTGAGGAAGGCGATGACGAGGTCGCCGGCACGGTTGGCGAGCTCATGGCGAGCGACGCGTTCATCCGAGACAAGCTCAAGATCAGCGGCGCGGAACCCGTCGGCTGGCAGGCGCAGTGGTGGGGAGAGACGAAGTTTGGTCCCTCCTTCTTTCTGGTGCGCTATGCCTTCCAGGACGCCAACATCAGCATCGGGCCGGCCTGGCTGGTGGACCTGAAGACTCAGAAGGTCGTGCCGAAAAACGTGCTCGCCCAGGTCGCCACCGATCCGTCAAAAGGACAGGACTCGAAGTACTACGACAAGGCCGCGCAGGTGGTCTCGGCGATGACGAATCACCGTTTCCCGGCGGGCATTAACCTCGGCGGCGCGCTGCTGCTCTACTTCGAGCAGCGGGAGGGCTCCGTGGAGGGCGATACGGTGCTCGGATGGACCATCGATCACGATCGCGACAACCTCTTCCGAGCCTACTTTCAGTGGACCGAGGGTGGCGAGCCGACCTACGCGGAGTTTGAGTTTGACTTCGATAAGCGCGCGCTGCGGGCGGTGAATCTTCAGGCGGCGCAAATCATGAGGGTCGGCGAGGAGTTTGAGCCTACCGATCGCGTCAGCATCATGCCGGGCACCTACGATCCAAAGCAGCGTGTGGCCGCCAACCGCTGGCTGGGGCCGGCGCGTAGCCAGTGCCGACAGCCCCGTCATCGGGATGGCTGTAAGGCGTTGGCGACCCTGCTCGACCAGTCGGACTTGATTGAGACGCTGGAGTGGTTGCTCACTGCCCAGGCCGATACCGCCGAGGCCTTTGAAACCTGCAAAGAAGAGCGTAATTGCCGCTGGATGCCCGAGGCACTCGGCGAGGGCGTCTACCGTATCAAGTACGTCTACAACCTCGATGGTACGGAGCAGACGATCGCCTGGGATGTGAACCTGCGCAAAGAGGAGGTCGATGCGGCTGGTCGTATTAGCCAGCTCGCGCAACGGGCGGTGAATCCGCGTGGCTGATTCGAGTGAGATGGAACTTCCAGATCGGCGTATCGCACAGTTGGAGCGGCAGGTCTTAAAGGCGCTCTTTGCCGAGCCCCCTACCTCTGGCGAGGCCGTGGATGTGGCCGTCTTCGGTGAAGATGGCAACCAGCCGGTTCGCTACTACATCTACGCCGATGTGCTCGCTGAGCTGACCAAGGCGGCGCGCTACCGATCGCAGCGCGCGGTGGCCATCTTGCTCGGGCATTTTGCGCTGGATGGAAACGGTGCCTTCGTCGAGGTGACGGCCTTTGAAGATCTGGTTTACCTGTGGGAGGAGGGGGACGCGGGAGATGCGCTGAAGCGCGGCGTCAGTGACCAGCTCGCCGCGCTGGCGCGTCGCGAGGAGCCCGGCAGCGCCCGCAGGCACGTGGTGGGCATGTTCTGGTCGGAGCCGGAAAGCGACGCGTTGCTCACCGAAGATGCTGCTCGCGAACATCTGACCTATTTCAACCTTCCCTTCCAGGCGATTCTTGTCTGTGATGGCGAGCGTGGTCAGGTTGGTCTGTATGCGCGGGGGCCGCGGCAGAAGTTCTTTAACGCGGCGATTTATCTGGTCAGCGCCCGGGACCAGCCTGGTGATGGCGAGGCGGTCCAAGATGACCGCGCCGAGGTGGCGACGCGCTCGCCGGAGGTCACCACCGACGCGTCGAATGCCACGACATTACGTGAACATGATGAAGAAGGGGCGGTCGCCCACGGTGACCTCCTGGAGCGCAACGTTGAGACTGAGGAACGACATGACTGATATTGTGGATATTGTAGCCCGTGAGATTCTCGACAGCCGCGGAAACCCCACCGTCGAGTGTGATGTGTATCTGGAGAGCGGGGCGATGGGGCGCGCTGCGGTCCCCAGCGGCGCCTCGACCGGCGAGCATGAGGCCATTGAGCTTCGCGACGGTGACGACGCGCGCTACCTTGGGAAGGGTGTGCAGCAGGCGGTGGAGAACATCCACGAGGAGATCGCGCCGGAGCTCATCGGCGAAGACAGCGCGAACCAGCGACGCATCGACGACATCCTGCTCGGGCTCGACGGTACCGAGAACAAGAGCCGTCTGGGGGCCAACGCCCTGCTGGCGGTGAGCCTGGCCTCGGCCTACGCCGCCTCGGAGGCGCTGGGGCTGCCGCTCTACCGCTACATCGGCGGGCTGAAAGCCACGGTGATGCCGGTGCCGATGATGAACATCATCAATGGCGGGTCTCACGCTGATAACAGCGTCGATATTCAGGAGTTCATGGTCATGCCCGTCGGTGCCGGGTCGCTGACCGAGGCGGTCCGTTGCGGCGCGGAGATCTTCCACGCGCTTAAGAGCGTGCTCAAGGGCCAGGGCTACTCCACCTCGGTGGGCGATGAGGGTGGGTTTGCTCCCAACCTCAAGAGCAACCGCGAGGCGCTCGATCGCATCATGGAGGCCATCGAGAAGGCCGGCTACAAAGCGGGCGAAGACGTGGTGCTGGCGCTGGACTGCGCCGCCAGCGAGTTTTTCGACAAGAACTCCAAGACCTACAAACTTGCCGGGGAGGGGCGGGAGCTCGATGGGGCGAAGATGATCGACTTCTACGAGGAGCTCGTCAGCGCCTACCCCATCGCCAGCATTGAAGACGGTCTTGATGAGAATGACTGGGAGGGCTGGAAGGCGCTCACCGATCGCCTGGGCAAGAAGGTGCAGCTGGTCGGCGATGATCTTTTCGTGACGAACACCCAGACCCTCGCGCGGGGCATTGAGCAGGGCGTGGGGAACTCGATTCTGATCAAGGTCAATCAGATCGGCACGCTCAGTGAGACGCTCGACGCGGTGGAGCTTGCACATCGCAACGGCTACACCTCCGTGATCAGCCACCGCTCCGGCGAGACCGAAGACACCACCATCGCGCACCTGGCGGTGGCCACGGCCAGCGGCCAGATCAAGACCGGGAGCCTCTCGCGCTCCGATAGGGTGGCGAAGTACAACGAGCTCATTCGCATTGAGGAGCAGCTCGGCGCGACGGCGAGCTACCCGGGGGCTTCGATCTTCGGCAAGTAAGCGATGTCGTGCACAGGGGCGTCGTGAGACGACGCTCGAGCGAGCGCCGCCCGCGTATCGAGCGCGGGCGGCGCTTGTGCGTTTTTGCGGGGATGAACGCCCGATGACGCGTTGTTCTTGCACCGAATGCCCCGCGGCGTCGGACGCCTGATTGACAGGTCGAAAGCCCGCGCGCTACAACCGCCCGGCCGCCGAAGGTGGCGAATTTTCGGGCGATGCGCCCCTTTTGATAACACACCTACCCATGCGCGCTGCGCGTGGCGATATGGAGGTCATGCCATGACCCGTGAAGAGATCCGATCCAGTATCAGCGATCTTCGTCAACGGCTGGTTGAGCTCGGGAGGTATCTTTGACCTGGCTCAAAAGAAAGCCAGGATCGAAGAGCTCGATGCGATAAGCCAGGACCCGGAGTTCTGGAACGACGGCGAACGCGCCCAGGAGACGATGAAGGAGCGCGGTGAGCTGGTCGATGTGATTGAGCGTTATGAGACGCAGCTTGAGAGCCTCGATGAGGCGGAGCTCTACCTGGAGCTGGCCGCCGAGGCCGATGGCGATCCGCAGGCTCTGGCCGATGCCGGGGAGCTGATCAGCGAGACGCGAAGCGCGGTCCAGAGCCTGGAGACGCGCCGGATGCTCAGCGGTGAGCACGACGACCACAACGCCTTCGTCTCGATCAACGCCGGGGCCGGCGGCACCGAAAGTCAGGACTGGGCCTCGATCCTCTTGCGCATGTACCTGCGCTACGTCGAGCAGAAAGGCTGGCAGGTGGAGGTCACCGACCAGCAGGCCGGCGATGAGGCGGGCATCAAGAGCGCGGACCTGCACGTCACCGGTGATTTTGCGTTCGGGCACCTCAAAGCCGAGGCCGGCGTGCACCGTCTGGTGCGCATCAGCCCCTTTGACAGCGCGAAGCGTCGGCATACGAGCTTTGCGGCGGTTTCGGTCGCCCCGGAGATCGATGACGACATCGAGATTGAGATCAAAGACAGCGATCTTCGTATCGATACCTACCGCGCCTCCGGTGCGGGTGGTCAGCACGTCAACCGAACCGACTCGGCGGTGCGTTTTACGCACATCCCCACCGGCATTGTGGTGGCGTGCCAGAACGAGCGATCCCAGCACAAGAACCGCGCCACGGCGATGAAGATGCTTCGCGCCAAACTCTATGAGCGCGAGATGCAAGAGCGACGCGATAAGGCCGCCGATGAGCACGCCGAACAAAAGGATGTGGCCTTCGGAAGTCAGATTCGCTCGTATGTGCTGCACCCCTACAAGCAGATCAAAGATGTTCGAACCGGCTACACCGAGGGCAACGTCGATAAGGTGCTTGATGGCGGGCTCGACCCCTTTGTGGAGGCGTACCTGCTGAAAGCCGGCGGGCAGTCCGAGGGTGAAGAAGAGGCCGAAGCGTAAGAAGTGCCCGGGCGCGGCCGCGGAATCAACGCGGCCGCGCTCCGGTTGGAGCCGCTCAGGCGTGCTCTCCTCGTCGATGCCCTCAACGGGATGCTGATGTCTTATGAAAGCTTCGTCGGCCGTCGCTACCTGATGGCCAAACAGCGCAGCCGCGTCGTCTCGATCATTACCCTGATCGCGGTGAGCGGCGTGGCGCTGGGCGTGACGGCGCTGATCGTCGTGCTCAGCGTGATGGGCGGTTTTCGCGCCGACCTCACCAGCAAAATTCTGGGGGCGAAGGCCCACGTGGTCATTCAGCAGCCGGACTTCGGCCCGCTCGATGACGCCAACGCCGTGGCCGACCGCGCCCTGGAGGTCGAGGGCGTCGTTGGCGCCTCGCCCTTCATCGAGAGCGAGGTGATGGTCTCCTCGCCGACTAACTTAAGTGGCGTGGTGCTACGCGGCATCGACGTCGATCGGGTGGGTACGGTCACCGATCTTCTGGAGAACCTGGAGAAGGGCGAGCTCGCCAACCTGAGTGACTCCCGCGCGATGATGGAGCGCATCGAGAAGGAGCGCGACGAAGAGCTGGAGGTGTTGCTCGACCGCCTCGATAAGGAAAGCCAGGAACTGCGCGAGAGCATCGACGCGAAGCGCGGGGCTACGGGCGTCAGCGACGATTTTATGCCGGCGCCCGATGAGGACCTGCCGCCGCTGATCGACCTCGATGATGGGAGTGGCGAAGGCTCGCCGGACGTCGCCGGGGAAGACGAGGGTTTTATGCCTCCGCTCTTTGACGATAGCGGCGCCGGGGGGTGGGATCTTCCGCCTCTGCCCGGTGAAGAGGGCGATGAGGCCGACGCGGGGATGCCCGCCATCGTCGGTGAGGCGCCCGAGGGTGAGGGACGGCTTCCGGGGCTGATCATCGGCACCGAGCTTGCGACCTCGCTGCAGGTGCGTCTGGGCGATGAGGTCAACGTGGTCACGCCGCGTGGTGAGATGGGGCCTTCGGGGCCGATCCCGCGTAGCCGGCCATTTCGTATCGTCGGTGTGTTTTACAGCGGGATGTACGAGTACGACGCCAACGCCGCGTTCACCTCGCTCGATGACGCTGCGCGCCTGCTCGACTTTGAAGGGGCCACCGGCGTGGAGCTTCGCACCGCCGATGTGGAGGAGGTCCTGGCGGTCGGTGAGCGGCTGCGTGAGATCTTCGCGCCAGAGCTGCGCGTGATGGACTGGCAGCAGATGAACAGCAGCCTCTTCTTTGCGCTGAAGCTCGAGAAGATCGCGATGTTCCTGGTGCTGATCTTCATCATCCTGGTCGCGAGCTTCAGCATCGTCGCGATGCTGATCATGATCGTCATCGAGAAGGCTCGCGAGATCGCCATCCTCAAGTCGATGGGGGCGAGCGACGGCGGCATCATGCGGGTCTTCATGTTTCAGGGGGTGGTGATTGGCGCCGTGGGCGCAGCGGCCGGGCTGGGGATGGGGCTGCTGATCTGCTACCTGCTCCAGACGGTGGGGCTGCCGCTGGACTCCGAGGTTTATTATATCTCGACCCTTCCGGTTGAGGTCGATCGCCTGGAGGTTGTGGCGGTGGTGTTGAGCACCATCCTCATCAGCTTCCTGGCCACATTGTATCCATCGTACCAGGCCGCGAAGATGCGACCGGTAGAGGGGCTTCGTTATGACTGAGTCGACGACCACCACACCGCTGATCGAGCTGAAAAACATCAGCCGTCGCTTTGAGCATCGCGGCCAGCAGCTCGACGTGCTCCGGGACTTGAACTTTCGGATCTTTCCGGGCGACCAGGTCGCGATCATGGGGCCGAGCGGCGCCGGCAAGAGCACGCTTTTGCAGCTTCTGGGCACGCTGGATGCGCCGACCTCCGGGACGATGCTCTTTGATGGGGAGGATGTGTTTGCGCGCAACTCCAGCGGGCTTGCGCGCTTTCGCAACGAGCAGGTCGGCTTTGTGTTTCAGTTTCATCACCTGCTGCCCGAGTTCACGGCGCTGGAGAATGTGATGATGCCCGGGCTCATCGGGCGGATGCGCAAGGGGGAGGCCGAAGCGCGGGCAATGGAGTTGTTGGAGAAGGTGGGGCTCAAAGATCGCGTGCAGCATCAGCCCGGAGAGCTCTCCGGCGGGGAGCAGCAGCGTGTGGCGATTGCCCGGGCACTCTTCAAGAAGCCCCGGTTGCTGCTGGCCGACGAGCCCACCGGCAACCTTGACCTTAAGACGGGCGCTGGGATACACGCCGTGCTGCGTGAGCTCAATGAGAGCACCGGCGTTACCGTGGTGGTGGTCACCCACGATCCGAACCTGGCCGAGACCATGCCCATCCGTGTCCTGGTGGACCAGGGGCAGCTCATCCCTCAGATACCGGGAGATGGTCGGCTCAAAGGGCGTGTCTCCGATGAGCTGATCGATCAGACGCCCCGAGACCCGCGCCAGGTTGCGGTCGTGGCGGGCGCATCCGGCGGTGCCGACGGCGTCGCTTCTTCTGCACCGACGCCGCACGCGTAACGATGCGCGCCCACTTTGAAATGCTCTCAGGAACAGATGTGATGGTTGATGGAAAGGTAAGGGCCGCGCTGTTGCTCGGCGCGCTTGTGGCGCTGCTCGGGATGCCGACGGCGCTGCATGCCCAGGGGATGCCGCAGCTGGAGCGCCCCGAGATTCTGGAGCGCGCGCCGGTGGCTCCCCGCCAGAGTGCGCCGCTGCCCGGTGGCGAGGCCGCGACCGAGGGGCAGAACATCGCCGAGGTGCGGGTTCAGGGAAACCGCCGCGTCGAGGCGGCCTCGATTCTGGATCGGGCGCGCCTTCGCGCCGGCATGGCCCTCTCCCGCGAGCAGGTCAGCGAGGATATTCGACGTATCTTTGCGCTCGGCTATTTCGATGATGTGCAGGTCGACGCGACCACCACCGATGAAGGCGTCGTGGTGACCTTCCTTGTGGAGGAGAAGCCGGCGATTGATGCCATCCGCTACCGCGGCAACGACGCGGTGAGCACCGACGATATCGAAGAGGTCGTGGAGCTGCAGCGCTTCGCCATCGCAAACTTCGCCGACATCAACCGCAGCGCCACCGCCATTCAGGAACTCTACCGCGAGAAGGGCCACTACCTGGCCGAGGTCGACTACGAGATCGAGAGCGTGGAGGGGCGCGACGATCTGGCCGTGGTCACCTTTGAGATCCGCGAGTACTCGAAGGTGCGCGTCAAGCGTGTGACGCTGCTGGGTAACGCCGCCATTGAGGATGATGAACTCAAAAACATTATGGCCACCCGTGAGGGGCATTGGCTGTCGTTTTTGACCAAATTTGGCAACTTCCGCGAGCAGGACTTCCAGGACGATCTGCAGCGTCTGGTGCTCTATTATTATCAGAAGGGATATCTGCAGGTGCAGGTCGACGAGCCCACGATTCGGCTCTCTCGCGATAAGCGGGATCTCTACCTGACGATCCGCATCGATGAGGGCGTCCAGCACTTCCTCAACGAGGTCACCATTCAAGGGGACCTGCTCGCGGACGAAGAGCAGCTTCGCGAGATGATTGAGATCGAGCCCGGCGACGTGATGGGCTGGGGCGAGATGCAGATGGGCATCCAGCGCATCCAGCGATTTTATCAGGACGTCGGGTATGCCAACGCGCGTGTGCTGCCGCAGCCGATTCCCACGCAGGAAGATCCCTCGCGGGTGAACCTGGCGCTAACGATCACGCAGGGGCCGCTGGTCTCCATCGGTCGCATTGAGGTGGTGGGCAACGTCAAGACTCGCGATAAGGTCGTGCGTCGGGAGCTCGTGATTGAGGAAGGGGAGCTCTATTCGGCCAGCGCCATCGAGCAGTCGCGAGCGCGCGTGGAGCGCCTGGGCTACTTTGAGCAGGTCACCGTGACCAGCCAGCCTACCTCCTCGCCGGATGTTGTGGATCTGCGTATTGAGATCAAAGAGCGCCCCACCGGGACCTTCCAGATCGGCGCGGGCCTCTCCAGCCAGGAGAGCTTCATCTTCCAGGGGCAGGTCTCGCAGGAGAACCTGCTGGGGCGCGGGCAGTCGCTGGCGTTGAGCATTCAGGCGTCGGGGATTCGGCGTCTCTTTAACCTGCGCTTCTCCGAGCCCTGGCTGCTGGGTAGCCGCTGGCAGTTTGCGGTCGACCTTTATAACTTCGATTACCTCTACCAGGACTTCTCGCGCATCTCGACGGGGGGGAACCTGACCTTTGGCTACCCGCTGGGTGAGCTGCTGGGGCTGGAGATCGGCGACGCGCTCTCTACCTCGCTGACCTACAAACTCGAAGACGTGCAAGTGGAGCCCGGGGGCTATTCGGGCACTAACGTGCAGCCGGCGTCACCGCTGTTTACCGGCGGGTTGACCAGCAGCGTGCGTCTGGGGGCGTATCTGGACACGCGTGATAACCGCATCTTCCCCAAACGCGGGATGTACCACTCGGCGCGCGTGGAGGTTGCCGATGGCACGCTGACGGCCAGTGAGAACGAGTTCATCAAGTATGACCTGGATGCGCGCTTCTACTTCCCGCTCTTCTGGAACATGGTGCTGCGCCTCAACGGGAACCTGGGCTTTGTGACGAGCACCTCGGCAGACCGCCCGGTGCCGATCTTCGAGCGCTATTTTGCCGGTGGGCCCGACACCATCCGCGGTTTTGACCGCTACACGCTGGGGCCGAGCCGTCGGGTTCCGTCGTCGAGCGGCGACCCCTCCGGCGGGCTCAGTGAGTTCCATTACGGAGGCAACAAGCGCCTGGTGCTGACGGCCGAGGTGGAGTTTCCGATCATCGCCGCGGGCAATGTGACCGGGGTGGTCTTCACCGATGTGGGGAATGCATTTGATGACGGCACCCCTTTCACCCTCAAGCTCGACCTGATGAGTGATGACGCCAACCGCTACGCCGACGCGCTGCGCACCACGGTGGGCTTCGGGGTGCGCTGGTTCAGCCCCATCGGGCCGCTGCGCTTTGAATGGGGTGTGCCCCTGCAGCGTCTGTCTGGCGAGAAGCCGCTGGTGTTTGATTTCAGCATTCAGAACGCATTTTAAGTTGAGGCGGCCCGGCGGGGATCCCCCCGCGAGCGGGCCGCTGAGTGATCCGAAACGAAGGGAGACGTCATGAGCAGCAAGCAACTGAGCAAGTCGATGGGCCGCCTGATGGTGGCGTTGATGATGGCCGCCGCCGTGATCCTCGGGGGGCTGTCGACGGCCAGCGCCCAGGACGTGAAGATCGGCTATGTCGATATGCAGGAAGCGCTCAACTCCATTGAGGAAGGCAAGCGCGTGAAAGCGCGCCTGGAGCGGGAGTTCCAGCAGCGCCAGGAGCGCCTCGACACGAAGCAGAACGAGGTTCTGGAGATGCGTCAGGAGCTTGAGCAGCAGGCCATGATGCTCTCGGAAGAGGCGCGTCAGGAGCGCGTGATGGCGCTTCAGGGCCGTATGCAGGAGCTGCAGGAGCTCTACCTGCAGCTTCAGAACGAGCTCGCGCAGCAGGAGGCCGAGGCCACCAAGGGCATCTTCGATAAGATGCGCGCGATCATCCGCACGATGGCCCGCGAACAGAACTACACGCTGATTCTGGAGCGCACCGAGTCGTCGGTGCTCTACGCGGCCGACGGGATGAACCTGACCGACGAGCTTGTGCGACGCTACAACGCCGCTCACCAGTAAGTGAGCGCCCACGGCCTCGTCGGCCCATCGGCACTGGCGAGGCGGCGAGGACGATGATGCGAGCCCACCGCTACACTGCATTGATTCTGGGCCTGGCGCTGTGCGCGTCGGGCTGTGATGTCGAGAGCAAGGTGCGCTCGTTGATGGGCAAGAGCGAAGACGAGCGGGTGATCCCGGCCGAGGAGCGCCAGCAGACCACCGAACTTCGCGAGACGGAGCCCAATGACAGCGCGGCGCAGGCCACGGCGATCGCGCTGGGCGTCGATATGCGCCCGACCCACGGGGCGATTGAGCCCGCTGAAGACGTGGACTGGTACGTGGTGCAGCCCCCGGCCGGGGCGACGTGGCTGGTGGATGTGAGCGTGACCCCCGCTGGCGAGTCGTTGGACGCGGCAATCTATGTCGAGGTGGAGGGGGAGGGCGACTTTCCGGAGCTGCTCTACCAGGTGGCGGGGCCTGGTGAGGCGGAGACGGTGCCGATGATGTCGGTGCCGGCCGAGGGGCGTCGCTTTTTTGTGAGCGGTGCCGACGGCAGCACCGGAGCGTACCGCGTGGATGTGAGCCGAAGGTTGAGCGCCGGCGCCGTCGAGGTGGAGCCCAACGACTTTGCCCACATCGCCTCGCCGCTCGCGGTGCCCGGTGAAGTCCAGGGGGTGTATGACCGCCCCCAGGACCGCGACATTTACTTTGTAAAAACCGACGATCTCGACCCGAGCAAGGTGTATTCGCTGGAGGTCAGCTCGGTGCCCGGGATCTCGCAGACGTTGCGTATTTACGGGGCGCCGCAGCTGGAGGCGGCGCTGCTGGAGCTGGTGGTCGCCGAAGATCGGCCGGCGATCATCCCCAACATCGCGCTGGCCAGTGGCGCGCAGGGCCTGTGGTTTGTGCTCACGGCCGGGGAGGCCTACGACCGCCAGCGCGGCTACAGGCTTCGTGTGATCGAGCACCCGCCGGAGCCGGAGTTTGTGGTGGAGCGCGAGCCCAACGACAGCAGCGCCGGGGCGCAGATCATCGACTTTGAGGATGTCGTGCGAGCGTACCTGCACGCCCCGGGCGATGTGGATCGTTACCGCTTTGTGATCGAGGCGCCCGAGGAGGACGAGGTCGAGTACGTGCTCGATGCGAGCGCGCCGGACGCCGGCGATGAGGAAATGCCGGAGCTTGAGGCCGACCCCTGGGCGGCGGTACCCGAGAAGGAGGCGCCGGAGGTTGTGGCGCAGCTCAACCTCAACCCTCTCAAAGAAGATCATCGTCTCGCGCTTCGCTGGATCCCCGACGTGGAGAGTGGGGAGCGAGAGTTTTCGCTGGAGGCCGAGGAGCCCCGCGAGTCGCTGACGGTGTGCAATCATGTGCTCGGCCCGGGAGCGTATGACGTGGAGGTGCGGGCGGTCGAGTCCAACTTCAGCCTGGTGAACCGCTCCTACGACTATGAGCTGCGGCTGCGTAACGTCGCCAAAACCCCCGGGCTGGAGATCGAGCCGAACGATGCGCCGGAGGCGTCGGATCGCCTGGTGGAAGCGGCCGCGCGCGTGGGCTTTGTCTCCACCGAGGGCGATGTGGACTACTACGCGTTTCTGGTCGGCCCGGCAGAGACGGACGCCCCGGTTGAGAACCTTGAAGAGGGGGCGCGCAGTGATGAGGATGCCGCCGCGAATCAGGCCGCCCCGGAGGCGACCGAGCCCGGAGCGATCGCCGAAGACGATCCCGGCGCCGCCGCGCCGACCGGGGATTCGCTCGGCTGGCAGCCGCCGGAGACGGAGCCCGTGCGCGTGCGGCTGAAGGCCAATCGCCTCAACCTGCGTTTTGAACTTCTCGATGACGAACGCGCCCGTGTCGCCCAGGTCAATCGTGCCGGTCCCGGCGCCGATGAAGAGTTAACGATTGACTTGCCCCATGGGCTCTACTATCTGGCCGTCAGCGCAAGCGGAGGCTCTTCCTGTGAGCCTTATGAGGTTACGGTGGAGCGGCCCTGAGCCTGTTTGCGCCTCCACCTTCAACGCGACAAGCGGCAAGCGAGGTCAGGCGTGAGCAGTACGAGTCCCATTTTAGTCGGAATTGCCGGGGGCACCGGTTCGGGAAAGACCACGGTGGTGCGCCGTATTCTGGAGGCGTTCGACGAGGACGTGATCTGCCTGGATATGGACTCGTATTACCGCGACTTGAGCGAGATGCCCAAAGAGGAGCGTCGCAAGTTCAACTTCGACCACCCCGACGCCTTTGATACCGAGCTCTTTATTCAGCATCTGCAGGAGCTCTCGGCGGGCAAGGCGGTCAAGAAGCCTGTGTACAGCTTCGCCGAGTCCGTGCGCACGGCCGATGTGGTGGACGTGGAGCCGGCACCGATCGTGATCGTCGAGGGAATCCTGGTGTTGGCCGATGCGCGGGTGCGCGATCTTCTGGAGGTGAAGATCTTTGTCGACGCCGACGACGACATCCGTTTCATTCGTCGCCTGGAGCGCGATGTGGCCGAGCGCGGTCGCACGCTGGAGTCGGTGATCTCGCAGTATCAGCGCACTGTTCGCCCGATGCACTACAGCTTTGTGGAGCCGAGCAAGCGCTACGCCGATGTGATCATCCCGCGCGGCGGCAAAAATGACATCGCCATCAACATGGTCGTGGCCGATATCACCTCGAGGCTCACGCATATCAAGGTGCGCAATCAACTCGATCTGATCTGAGTTGCGACATGGGGCGTGCGTGTGAACGCCCGCGCTCCTTTAGACGGGCAGGGGGAGGACGCCGAGCGCGCCGAGAATCACCAGGGCGGCAAGCACGACGATCAGGACCAGAGCCAGCGCGATCTTCGCGCTGGCTCCGCTTTTGGGGGTGCGCTCGTAGGGGGAGGCCAGCAGCTGAGAGCCGCTGGCGTCGGGCGTGGCGTCGTCGGCCCAGGTCCAGACATCGTCTGGCGAGCTTGAGGGCGTCGGGGTGGGCTGCGCGGGGCGGGCGTTGTCGGGCGCTTCGAGATCGGTGTGTGGGGCTGGCGTGAGCTGGCGTGAGCTGGCCGCGATGGGCGTCGGGTGTTCTTTGCGGCGCGTAAGCACGATGACGTCTTCGCGAGGCGCGGGAGGCTCAAGCACGGTGATGATTGATGAGCTTGAGGAGCTCTCGCTTTTGGCGAATCCCGGCGGCGGGGTCTCCACCGGGTGACGCCGCACGTCTTCAAAGGGGACGGCGTCCTCGGCGCGCGCGGTGGCCTCGGTGGCGGGTGGTGTTTTGGCCGCAGCGTCGCCCGGGCTGGCAAGGGGGGCAAAGCCCAGCGAGCGAGCGGTGAGGTTGGGCTGCGCCAGGGCGTCGAGAAGCTCAGCGGCGTTTTGAAAGCGGTGCGTGCGATCTTTTTCCAGCGCGCGGCGCACGATCGACTCGATGCGGGTGTTGCGGAGCCCGGCGTTGGTGAAGGCAGGCAAGGGCTCAAAGAGGTGCGCGCGCATCACCTTGACCGGGTTGGGATCGCTAAAGGGCGGGTGCCCGTTGAGCATCTCAAAGATGATGATGCCCAGCGCGTAGATGTCGGTCTGCGGATCGACCTCCTCGCCGGCGGCCTGCTCGGGCGACATGTAGGGCGGGGTCCCGACGGTGGAGCCACTCATCGTGAGCTGGCGTCCGCCGGGCTCCGAAGCGCTCTCCAGTCCACCCTGGGCCATCTTTGCGATGCCGAAGTCGAGGACTTTGACGAAGTTGGGATCGTCGCCGATCTGCGTCAGGAAGATGTTCTCGGGCTTGAGGTCACGATGGACGATGCCCTGGTCATGGGCTTCCTGCAGGCTTCCCAGGGTCTGACGAGCGATGTGCAGGACCTGCTGGATCTCCAGTGGCGAAGCGACGTCGAGGTAATCCGCCAGGTCACGTCCGCGCAGGAGCTCCATCACGATGAAGAAGAGATCGTCCTGCTGGCCGTAGTCGTGCACCGTGATGGTGTTGGGGTGCTGAAGTCGGCTTGCCAGGCGGGCCTCGCGGCGGAAACGCTCGACGACATCGTCGACCGACGCGAAGCGCGGCGGGAGGATTTTGATGGCGACGTCTCGGTCGACATTGAGCTGGCGGGCGCGGTACACCATGCCGAAACCGCCCTCGCCGATGGCTTCGGTGAGCTCGTAGCGGTCGGCCAGGCGAGTGCCCGGTGTCGAGAGGGAGAGCGTCGTCATAGCGTGTGTGGTGCCTGAGGGGTGCTGCGGCCCGGTTGATGCAGGTCGGAGCTGCCAATGATGCCGTTGATAGGCTCCCGTGCAGCATAGGAAAGGGAAGAGCGTCGAGGCAAGGACGAGCCGTGAAAGGGGAGAAAAAAGTCGGGGAGGGGAGCGGGCCGAAGGGCGCGTCGTCGCTGTGGCGGGCGTTGGCCGCCGAGGTGCGCGCGGCGGCGCGGCGGTGGGGCGTTGGTGCCAGCGTGGTGGTGGCAGCGATTGAGGAGGTTGTGGAGGGGGAGGGCGCTGCGGAGTTGCGGGCGACGGTCGAGGCCGAGGTCGGGCGTCGTGGGGCGGTGCATGCCGGTGGGCCAGGTGAGGCGTGGGATGGGCTGCTGAGCCACGCGCAGCGGCGCGCTCATGGTGTTCATTTTACGCCGGAGGCAGTTGCCCGGCGGCTGATCGGACATCTCGATGAGCTCGCCACGCCAGGGCCCATCGTCGATCCGGCGTGTGGCGCCGGCGCCTTATTGCTCGCTGCCGATCAACGCTGGCCCGGGCGCGCGCTGGTCGGGGTGGAGCGCGACCCGGCGCTGGCCCGGGTCGCCGCGCTTCGTCTTCTCGACGCTCGCCGGGGTCGCGCCCATGACGGCGTGCGCATCGTCACGGGCGACGGTCTGGCGCGCTTGCCGGAAGACCTCGATGGCGAGGTGGCGGCGGTGGTGATGAACCCGCCCTATGTGCCCGAGAAAGGGCACGGTGAGGCGCTTGCCGAGGTGCTGCGCACGCATCCTCGCCTGAACGAGGTGCGCGGCGCGCGGGCGGATCTTCTCTACTTCTTTCTGGCGCGCTCGGTGGAGATGGTGGCGGCGGGCGGCCAATGTGCCTGGTTGACGCCGCCGCACTGGCTGCGAGCCGACGGGGCGGCCCGGCTGCGAGACTGGCTGCAGGCGCGCGGCGCGATGGAGCGTTTTGAGTGGTTGCCGACGAGCGCGGTCTTCGACGCGGCCCCGGGTCAGGACGTGCTGCTCTCGATCTTTCGACGTGGCCCGGCGCAGCGTATGCCGCAGTGGCGGGCGGAGACAACGGCCGCGGCCGAGGTGGGAGAGGGGGCGGGCACGTGGCAGCGGGTGCATCCCTCGACGCTCAGCGGGACGCGCTGGAACCCTCGGGCTGACGACGATGACCTGAGCTGGGGAGCGCGGCGGCGGGCGGCGGGCCGGCCGTTGGGAGAGCTTTTGCGTGATTTCCAGGGGGTGGTCAGCGGCGCGGATCGGGTGACGCGGCGCCACATCACCCTCTTCGGCGATCAGGAGGGCTGGGAGGTGGGGGCGCCGATCTTTTTGAGTGAGGGGGCTGCGCCGCCGCACCACTGGGAGCCGCTGCTGGCCTATGTTCGGCCGGTGCTGCGATCCGGAAGGCTGGAGGCGGGGAAGGTCTATGAGGGCCAGGAGGTGCACGCCTGGATGCTCTACCTCGACGGCGAGGTGGATGCGGCGCATCGATCGGCGGTGATGGAGGTTCTGGGGCCCTTTCGGCGCATTCTGGAAGCGCGTCGGGAGGTTCGCACCGGAAAGATGCCCTGGTACCGACTGCACTGGCCGCGAGACGCCTCGGCGATGCGAGCGCCGAAGTTGGTCGTGCCCCGACGTGCCAGGCGCCCCTGCTTTGCGCTCGACTTGAGCGGCGCGGTGGTCTCCAGCGACTGCACCTGCCTGGTGGCGCCGCCGGAGGTTGAGGATCCGGTAAGCTACCTGCAGACGTTCATGGTGGAGCTTAACAGCGCGGAGGTGGAGCGCTACCTGCGGATCTTTGGCAAGCAGAAGGGGGAGCTGCTGGAGTTTTACAGCTCCCCGCTTCGCGAGCTTCCCGTTGTGGGGTGGTCACCAGGAATCGAGGCCGGTGGGCGTCAGCCGGGGTAGGGCATGTCCATATCAACGCCGCCGGTGGCGTCGACTCCCTTGGAGGTGGCGCCTCGGATCAGGGCTTTGAGAGGTCCAAGGGGCTCAACGCGAGGCGGCTGATAGCCTGAGGAGGCCGAGCGGGTGGCGTCAACGCGCGGTGTGGAGAGGGCGCGGCGATCGATGCGATGGCGAGGTTGATGCGTACACATAGGAACCTCCAACAGAGAAGCATCAGGTGGAATTGGCTGTGGCCCACCGGCGGTGGTTTTGCAGCCAGAGTTCGGCTGCCAGGGTTCGCCAGATCTCCCAGGAGCCGCGCCAGGGCGGCCCCGCGGCGGGGCGCGCCAGGTAGTCGGCGAGGGCGTGGTGGAAGTTGGCTTCATCGATGATCCGGTGTCGGGCGAGCTGCGAGTCGACCATGAGGCGCAGCGCGCGATTGAGCTCCCGATCGGCCAGCCCGCGCTCAACGAGCGCGTCGAAACTTCCGAGCTTCGGGCGCCGCCGCACAGGTGTGGGCAGGCGGTGACCGAGGCGGCGAAGCGGTGCTTTCTGGCGTCCCCCCTCAACCAGCTCTTCGGGGGTTAGCTCTAAAGATAAGTCCCAGACCGCGGCATCAAGGAAAGGCGTGAGAAGGCGCAGGTTGGCCTGGCGAGCGATGCGGGCCAGGCTGCGCATGATCATCTCCCAGTTCCAGGTGTGCAGACGGGCGGCCCGAAAGTGCGAGAATCGAAACGCGACGGGGGCAGAGATCGCCGGCGTGGTCAGTGGCAGCGCGCGCAGCCAGGCCGGAGCGGGCGGGGCCGGGGGACGCACGTGCTCGCGAAAAGAGCGTAGACCCAGGCCGTCGGTAAGCGCACCCAGAGCCGCAGCGAGCAGCGGGGCCGGGCCGAGATGCCGGGCAGCCTGGAGAAGATCGTTGGTGGCGCCTCGGGCCACGCGCTCGCTGAGCCAGACCCGGGGCGGGATCCACAGCGCGTCGTCGGCGCCGTGACCTGTGACCAGGGTTGCGAGCGGCTCCTGGAGGCGCGATCGAAGCTCGCAGAGCGCCGCGGGAAACCACCCGAGGTCGGGGTGGGCGTGTGGCCCCCAGCCGGCCGCGCTCAGGTGATGGGGCGGGTGCCGAAGGGGCCAACGGGCGTCGATGGAGAGTGGCTCCCAGCGCGCGCCCATCGCCCGGGCCAGCTCCCCGGCGCGCTGAAGCTCGCCGGGATCCAGCGCCAGGGTCAGGCTGCGGGTCCGTGAGGGCTGCGGGCTCAATCCGAGCAGCGTGGCGGAGTCGAGGCCGCCGCTGAGCGCGAGCCAGGTGCCGGGCTCCTCGAGTGTGCGCGCGCCCGGCAGAAGGTGAGCGCGCAGCGCGTCGGCGATCTCGGCCCGACGCCGGGGCGATGAGGGGACAGGGAGATGCGCGCCGGCGCGCGCGCGCCACCAGCCGCCCAGGGTGATGGGTTCGTCTCGTGTGATCGAGGCGACCTCTCCGGGGCGGAGTCGCTCGACGTTACGTGCGAAGTCCGCCCGATCGCTGGCGAATCCTCCCGCCAGAAAGTCGCTCATCCGGAACGGGTTGGGCGCCTCATTGTGACTGAGCCCGGCGATGATCTCGGGATCGGTGCTGGCTGCCAGGGCCGGGCGGCTGCGGTGTTGCCAGGGAATGCGCCCGAAGCGATCCCGCCACCAGATCCAGCCGGGCTGCCCTTTGTGCCAGAAGATCCCGCTGTGCACGCCGGGGATGCTGGAGAGCGCGTGGGTGTGGCCCCGACCCAGCATCGCCATCACATCATCCCAGAAGGCCTCAAGCGCACGCCGCTCGCCAAGGATGACCGCGCGCCCGTCCCCGTGGCGAATCACCCGATGATCCCAGACCGGGGAGGGGCGCATCCAGATCTGAGCGTCGAGCTCGACGGCATCGCCGGGGAGCGCGGCCCGGCAGCCCGGGCCCAGATAGAGGTCTGTCAAAGCTGGCTCCGTGGTGGGCGGTGTCGTGATTAGATTCAAAGGTAGTCTCAGGGATGACATCTTCATGCGCGGCATCGACCGGGCCCTTGCGGGCCGGGTGTCGCGCATGCGCACAGGGAGTGTGTATGCAGGGGGAGAAGATCGATCCGCAGCCCCAGCCGCAGCTGGCGGCGTTGGGGTTGATGATCTTTTTGATCGGCGCGCTAACGCTATCGCTCTGGCCGGACCCGCCGCCGGCAAACGCTGTGACGCAGCCGCCGGCTCCGATCGCCGGGAGCGAGGCTGATGGCGAGCGCGCCTCGGTCGAGGCGATATTTCCGATACGCTGAGGGGCGGCGAGCTTGACCGCAGGACGCGCTGTGCGAAGCTTGGCCCACGTTCCGATCTCCTGGCCGTGGGCCTTCTGACGCCTGCGCTTTCCTGCGAGTGATGCCATGTCCTCTCCCCCCGTTCGCTCCGACCGCCCGGTTCCTGGCCCCAGGGGGCTTACGCTTGCGATGACGCTGCGCGACTTCGCGCGCGGCCCCATCCCAATGATCGAGGGGCTGCAGGAGCGCTTTGGCGACGTCTCTCGCTTTCGCTTCGCCGGCAACACCATGTGGCAGTTCGGCGATCCGGAGCTCATCGAAGAGGTGATGCTGCGCAAGGCCGGGGACTTCATAAAAGATCAGATCACACACGAGCTCGACGATCTCGTCGGCCAGGGCCTGCTCACCAGCGAGGGGGAGCTCTGGCGTCGGCAACGTAAGCTCGCTGCGCCCACCTTGCAGCGCCGTCATATTCAGGCCTACGCCGACGCGATGGTGCGCTTTACGCGCACGATGATGGAGCCCTGGGGGGACACGGCCGATCGTAAGTTCCACCACGACAGCATGGAGTTGACGCTGCGCATCGTGGTCAAGACCCTCTTCAACCTGGAGATGGATCACGAGATCGACCGTATCGGTCGGGCCATCGAAGACGGGATGGACGCCTTTCATGAGCGCGTGCACACGATGTGGCGCTTTATCAAAGACTACGTGGATCCCCCCCTGCAGCCGGTGCACCAGCGCGCGGTCGAGACGCTCGATGATGTGATCGGGGAGCTGATTCGCAAGCGCCAGCGCGACCAGAGCCCGGGCGATGACCTCTTGCTGCGCCTGATCCAGGCGCGAGACGATGAGGGGCATGCCATGAGCGATCGCCAGCTTCGCGACGAGGCGCTGACGATCTTTCTGGCGGGGCATGAGACCACCGCGCTGGCCATCACCTATGCGCTCTACCTGCTGGCGAACCACCCGGGCGCGCAACAACGCGTCCACGATGAGCTCGATCATCGGGGCGGCGATCTCGGCCCCAACGCCGCCAACGATCTGCCCTACCTCAAGGCCGTCACTCAGGAGGCGCTGCGCCTCTACCCGCCGGCCTGGATCGTGGGGCGAGAGGCCGCCGTCGATGTGGAGGTCGGGCCCTGGCGCGTGGAGAAGGGTGACCAGGTCATCATCCCCACCTTCGTGGTGCACCGAAACGAGCGCTTCTTCGATGAGCCTCTGCGCTTTATGCCCTCGCGTTGGCTGGACGGTTTGGAGAAACGTCTGCCCCGTTTTGCCTACGTTCCCTTTGGGGGCGGGCCGCGGGTCTGCATCGGCAATCATTTTGCGATGATGGAGCTCGTGCTCGTGCTCGCCACCATCCTTCGGGACTACCGCGTCGAGGATCTTTCGGAGTCGCCGGTCGAGCTCGACCCTTCGGTGACACTTCGTCCGAAGGGCGAGGTGCCGCTTCGCTTTGTGCGTCGCGTGTAAGTTGGCGTCGTAGAAGGGGAATTCGGCGCGTTCGCCGCGGATGCTGCGGCGGTTGAACCCGACGCCGACTTGGGGTTAACGTGCGCCCCCTCTGGCGCGCTTAGTGGAAGCGCGCGGAGCGCGCACCTACCCTGGGGTTGAGCCGCCGGCATGAAGCTACGTCGAATTGAGATTGTGGGGTTTAAGTCGTTTCGCGATCGCGTCACCGTCGATATCAGCGATGGGATGACCTGCATCGTCGGGCCCAACGGTTGCGGCAAGAGCAACGTCGTCGACGCCATCAAGTGGGCCATGGGCGATATGTCGCCCAAGAGCCTTCGTGGCGACTCGATGCAGGACGTGATCTTTGCAGGCACTGAGAAGCATCGCCCCGGGGGGCTGGCCGAGGTCACCCTGGTCTTTGAGAACACCGCGCGCGTGGTCGAGGCTGCCGAAGACGAGCAGATTGACGCCAGCGGCGCCGAGCTTGTCGAAGGCGGCGACGAGGTGGCGACTGAAGAGGTCGACGTGCAGGAGCCCGCCGATGAAGCGCCCCTGCAGGGCGCGCTCTCGGTCGATGTGGAAGACGAGGCCGAGGAGAAGAAAGACGCCTCCGCGCCGGGCTGGATCACCGGCGACGGCTTGCCGCGCGAGCTTCGCCACGTGGCCGAGATCGCCATCACCCGGCGCCTGCACCGCAGCGGTGAGAGCGAGTACCTCATCAACAAGATCCCCTGCCGCCTGATGGACATTCAAAACCTGCTGGCGGGCACCGGCCTGGGCAAGCAGGGCTACTCCATCATCGAGCAGGGTCAGATTGGCTTTATCGTCAATGCCAAGCCGCAGCAGCGCCGCCTGATCATCGAGGAGGCCAGCGGCATCACCCGCTACAAGGGGCAGCGCGACCGCGCCGAGCGCAAACTCGAGCGCACCGAGCTCAACCTGCAACGCACCCGCGATGTGCTCGACGAGATCACCAAGCAGCTCGGCACCCTGGAGCGGCAGGCCAAAAAGGCCGAGGAGCACCAGCGCTTCAGTGAAGAGCTGCGCGCGCTCGAGATCGCGCTTTTGCTCGACAAGCGTCGCGACGCCATGGCCCGCGCCACCGACTCCCGGCGCCAGCTCGGGGAGGCCAAACGCACCCAGCACCAGTCCAAAACCGACTTCGAAGCTGGTGAGGAGCAGCTGCGTGTCGCCCGCGTCGACGCCCACCAGGCCGAGCGGCGGCATGCCGATCTGACGGAGTCCTTTTATAAGCTCGATACGCGCCTCAACCTGACGCGCTCCCAGCTCGAACACGCCACCGATGCGATTGCTCAGGCCGAAGATCGCGCGGTGACACTGGCCGATGAGAAACGCAGCCAGGAAGAGCGACGCGAGCACCTTAAAGTTGAGCTGCTCCGCGTTGAAGAAGAGCTTGAAGCCTTTGTGGCGCAACCCGAGGACGACGATGAGGCTGTGCTGCGCGTGCAGCAGGAGCTGGAGCGGCTTCGCGAGGAGCGCGACGCGCTCAACGCCCGGCGCGACTCCGCGCTCAAAGAGCTCAATGAGACTCGCGGTGATGCGAACCGCGTCAGCGACCGCCTTCAGTGGGTGGGCAGCCAGCTCGGCGAGATGGGCGCGCGCGCCGAGACCACGGGCCAGGCCCTGGGGGCCGCGCGCGAAGATGTGGACGATCTCACCCGCGCGTTGAGCCGGCTGACCATGGACCACGCCCGGGTCGCCGAAGAGGTGGAGCAGCTCAAGCGCAAGAGCGGTGACGCCCAGGCCAGTCACGCCGAGGCGCGCGAAGCCCTCAAAGAAGCCGAAGATGACGCGCGCGAGATCGCCAGCCAGCTCGCCGTCACGCGCGCCCGCGTCGAAAGTCTTGAAGAGATGCGCGAGCGCGGTGAGGGCTACCAGGAGGGCGTGCGCCGCGTTCTGACCTGGGCCAAAGAGGAGGGCCGCGACGATGTGCTCGGCCCGGCCGGAGACTTTCTGGCGGTTCCCGAAGGCATGGAGGCTGCGTATGCCGCCTACCTGGGTGATCGCCTGGGCGATATTGTCGTAAAGACCCGTCAGGCGGCGTTTGACGCGCTGGCGATGTTGGCCAGCGAAGACGTCGGTCGGGTGGGCTGCTTTGTGCTCCCGGACCCGAGCGCCGACCCACGCGAGGTGCTCGCGGGGTGGCTCAAAGGGCTGGAGCTCATCGACGATCTCTCGCTTGCCCCTGCTGGCGGCGAATCCGGAGAGGCACGCGCCTGGGCAACGGCCCGGGGCGACATTCTTTTCGCCGACGGCCGGGTGGTCGGCGGTGGCGTTGGCGAGCAGGCGGAGACCCTGCTCAAGCAGGCCCGCGACCTGGAGGCCGGCAAAACCTCGCTTGCAAAGCTCGTCGTCGCTGATGAGGAGGCTCAAGAATCACTTGAGGTTGCGCAGGAAGACCTCGTCATCGCCGAGGACGAGGTCGAGGCGGTGCGCGAGGCCCTGCAGGAGGCGGTGCACCGCGCGCGTGGGTTGATGCAGGAGCGCGACAATGAAGAGCGCGAGCGCGCTCGTGCCAACGCCCGCGTCGAGAAGTTGCAGGCGGAGCTTGAGGAGCACGAGGAGCTTCACCAGGGCCTTCAAGCAGAGCTTGAGGTTTTGAAGGGGCGCCAGCAGGAGTACATCGAGACGCTTCCCGGCATGGAGAAGACGCTGCGCGAGCTGATGCAGCAGCTCAACGAGGTCAACGCTCGCGTGGAGGCGCGAAACGCCGAGCTCACCGACGAGAAGGTGCGCGTGGCCCAGGTGCGCGAGCGTCGTCGCCACCTCGAAGAGAGCGCCGGGCGGCTGCGTGGCGCCATCGGGCACTCCGAGGGGCAGATCGCGCGTTTTGCGCGCGAGATCGAAGAGCAGGGCGAGCGTGCGCGCGACGCCACCATGCGCGTGGAAGAGCTGAAAAAGGAGCTCGCGGAGGTCGAGCGCGACCATGGCATCCATCGCGCTGACGTCAAAAAGGCTAAAGAAGCACTTGAGGTCGTCGCTCAGGCGGTCCAGGAGCAGGAGCTCCGGGTGCGCGCGCTGCGCAAGGCCCTCGACGAGGCTCAGGAGGCGCTTCAGGCGCTGGAGGTCGCCACCCGAGAGGCCGAGCTGGCGATGGAGCACATCGACGAGCAGCTCGCCGAGCGCTTTGAGCTCACCCTGGCCGAGGCGCAGCCGCTGGTACGTGACATCGCGCTGGGGCCGGAGGAGCGCAAGTCCCGCGCGGAGTTTTTGCGCAAGCGCATCGAGAGGCTTGGCCCGGTCAACCCGCTGGCCATTGAGGAGTTCGCCGAGACGCAGGAACGCCACCGGTTCCAGGCCGAGCAACAGGCCGACCTGGAGCGCTCGGTGGCCGATCTTCGCGACGTGATCGCGCGCATGGATAATGAGAGCCGCAAACGCTTTAAAGAGACCTTTGAAGCGGTCAACGCCAAGTTTCAGGAGGTCTTCCCGCGCCTCTTCCGAGGTGGGCGCGCAAGCCTCGTGCTCACGGACCCGGCGAACATGTTGGAGACCGGGGTGGATATTGAGGTGCAGCCGCCGGGCAAGAAGCTGCAGAACGTCACGCTGCTCTCCGGCGGTGAGAAGGCGCTGACGGCAGTGAGCCTGATCTTCTCGATCTTCATGCTTAAGCCCACGCCCTTCTCGGTGCTCGATGAGGTCGACGCGCCGCTGGATGAGGCCAATGTCGGGCGCTTTGCCGAGATGGTGCGCGACCTGAGCACGACCAGCCAGATGATCGTGATCACCCACAATCGTCGCACCATGGAAGCCCCTCAGATGCTCTACGGGGTCACGATGGAAGACGCCGGGGTCTCCAAGATCGTCTCGGTGCGCCTCTCGGAGGTCGACGAGCAGATGGCCTCCTGAGGGCATATCCGCCCGACTCGCCCGGTTGACGCAGGGCGCATCGGCGGGGCAAAAGAAGCCGGTACGATCAAACGCGCCTTCGGAGCCGGATGTGGACGTGCTTGCGAGAGCGTTCGCGGCGGGCCGACAGGCCAGGATCAACTCTAAGCATGGATGGACGGATGAGTGAGACGCTTTTGAGCAGCGCGACGACGTGGACGGTGATTGGCCAGGCGGCCGAGGTGGAGGCGGTGAACTGGCTGCCGATCGTGCTGGTAGCCGTGGTGCTGATCGCGGTGGTGGCGCTGCTGCTCTTTCTGCGAAAAGGTGGCGAGAAACCGGGCGATCGGCCGCGCGCCGAGCCTCGGGACCGCAGCCAGGCGCCGACGGCCGATCTTCTCGAAGATCGCGATGAGGTCGACGCTCCGGTGGAGATTCACGAGGGGATGACCCTGGCCGAGATCAAGCGCGCCAAACGCGCGCGGGTCAAAGGGGAGGGGGCGCGCCGGGAGACGGCGGCCGAGGCCACCGAGCGCTCCGCGCGGGATCATGCCGAGGCCAAAGCTCCGAGTGAGGAGCCCGCAGAGGAGGTGAGCGAAGCGCCGGCGGCGGAGCCTTCGGAAGAGGTGAGCGAAGCGCCGGCGGCGGAGCCTTCGGAAGAGGTGAGCGAAGCGCCGGCGGCGGAGCCCGCCGAAGATGCGCTGAAGAAGGCCTCGACGGGACTTCCCCGCCCGAAAGCGAAGCCGCCCGAGATCGACGAGCCCAACGAGGGCGCCGGTCTTGGCGAAGAGAGCTCCATCTCGCTCCCCAAACCTCGTCCCCAGGGCGAGCGCACGAAGAGCGGCGCAGGCGCGTTGCCCAAACCCAAACTTCCCAAACCCGCGGCGAAGCCTGCCCCCAAAGCGGAGCCCGAAGAGACCGCGTCGGATGTGGCCACTGAGGTTGAGGCTCCTGCCGCCAGGCCCACCGAGCTTGAGAAGCCCTCGGCGCCCGAGCCCGCGTCGCTTCGCGACGGTCTGCAAAAGACGCGCACCGGCTTTGTTGACCGGCTGGGCAAGCTCTTCAGCGCCGAGACGATCCCCGATGACCTCATTGATGAAGTCGAAGAGATCCTCTTCACGGCCGATATCGGCGCGAAGATCGCCCAGCGCATCATCGACACCGTCGAAGATGAGCTCTCCGGCGACGAGAAGCGCGACCCGGCCGCGATCTGGGGCAAGATCCGCGCGTACTGCGAAGAGATCCTCAGTAAGCATGAGGGCGCCATCGACTTCGACGCGCACAAACCCTTTGTGATGCTGGTCATCGGCGTCAACGGCGTGGGTAAGACCACCACGATTGGCAAGATCGCCAGCAAGCTCAAGCGCGAGGGCAAGAGCGTGATGCTGGTCGCCGGCGACACCTTCCGCGCCGCGGCCGTGGAGCAGCTCGACGTCTGGGCCAAGCGCACCAACATCCCCATCCACCGAGGCGAAGACAACGCTGACCCGGCCTCGGTGATCTACGCCGGCATCGAGAAGGGCATGGCCGAGGGCGCGGACGTCATCATCTGCGACACCGCCGGTCGCCTGCACACCAAGGTCAACCTGCTCGACGAGCTCGGCAAGATCGGGCGCGTTACCGGCAAGGCGCTCGAAGGGGCGCCGCATGAGACCATCCTGGTGCTCGACGCCAACACCGGCCAGAACGCCATCCAGCAGGCCTCGATGTTCAAGGAGGCCTGCGACATCACCGGGGTGGTGCTCACCAAGCTCGACGGCACGGCCAAAGGCGGCGTGATCCTGGGCATCTGCGATGAGCTCGAGGCGCCGGTGCGCTACATCGGCATCGGTGAGGGCGTCGAGGATCTTCGCCCCTTCAACTCCGGGGAGTTTGTTGAAGCGCTCTTTATGTGATCGTCCGATCCGCGCCTGATGTGCGTCTTTTTACAAGTGCGCGCCGGGCGCGGCGCGCAACGCCCACCCCGGCGTTGCGCGCCCGGCGAACCCCCACACGGGGCAGAGGGGCTCTTGCCGCTCTAAAAATCCCTGTGATATACCTCGCCGCAGCGAATCGAAGGTAAACCCACGCGGGGATCATTCCCCGGTCGAGCTGTAGCGGGCCGCTGGCGCGAAGCGCTCGAGCCCCAGCCTCTGGAAGGACCATGCCGCACCGTAGTTTCGCCGCTCGCCATCTGCTCGCGTTGGCTGCCCTGGGCAGCGCCACGGCCTTGAGCGCGCCTGCAAGCGCTCAGGAGAGCGTGCAGGAGTTCTCCGACACCATCCACGTCATCCAACGCCGCCCCGTGCTCCAGAAGAATCGTCTGGATGTGTCGCCGCGTTTTGGGGTCAACGTCAACGACGCCATCTACCGAAACTTCCGCGTCGGCGCGAACCTCAACTTCCACTTCAGCGAGCGCTTCTACGCCGGAGCGATCTTTGACTGGTATGACTTTGGCGAGGTGCTTGGCGGGCCGACCCAGAGCTTCCGCGACGTGGACACCGAGGCGCGGGCGAGCACCGACGCGGCCTACCTGAACTGGGCGGGCGGCGCCGAGGTGGGCTTTGCTCCGCTGGTCGGGAAGTTCGCGCTCTTTAACCGCGGGCTCTTCTTCTACGACGTGTCGGTCTCGGCCGGGGTGCTCTTTGCGAACTCCGCCTCGATCGCGCGCCCCTCGGGCCAGAGTGGCCTCGGGGGCACCGCGGCGCTGACCACCCGGGTGTTTCTGAACGACTGGATGGCGTTGAACCTGGAGGTTCGCGACACCATCTACAACGCCCAGCTGCGCGGGCTGCCCGAAGGCGCGCTGACACACTCCGTGTCGGTCGGTGCCGGGGTGAGCCTGTATGTGCCCACCGCCTTTGAATACTCCGATCGCGAAGAGCCCGCGCAGCGCTGATGCGTGTGTGTTTCGAAATGACGCCTGTCTGGTTGAGAAGCTCATGATGAAGTCGAATCGACGCTGGCCCCTGGTCTTCGCCCTTGCCCTGTGCGCGTTTTACCTGCCGCACGCCCCTGCTGAAGCCGCCGAGGGCGACGAGATCGCCGCGATTGACAGCGGCCCGATTGTCCGCCGCCAATTGCTGCACCGCTCCGCGCGTTTTGAGCTGCAGCCGATGGCCACGTTCAGCATGAACGACACCTACGTGCGCAACGTGATGGCCGGGGTGAGCGGGACCTATTATCTGAACAACGTCTTCGGGCTGGGCGCGTCGTTCCAGTACGGTGCGCTGCACCCGACGACGAACCTGCGCGACAACCTGGAAGCGACGCTGGCCGATAACGGTGAGCTCGCCCGATTGGACTCGCTGAGCTACTCCTATCTGGGGTGGGCTGCGGATGTGGGCTTCACCTACGTGCCCATTTTCGGGAAGTTCTCGGTGATGAACTCGCTCTTCTCGCACTACGACCTGCACCTCTTCGGCGGGATGGTCATCGTCAATGAGGGCGTCGAAGGAAGCTCGGAGGGCGTGATCGTCGATGATGGCATCGCCGGCACCCGCCCGGGTGGCTACTTCGGCGGCGGCCTTCGTTTCTTTATGAGCGATATGCTCGCGCTCAACGTCCAGGTGAAGAACTACCTCTACAATCGCGCCGAGATCAGCAGCGGCAACGCCAACCCGCAGCTCTCAAACACCGTGATGTTCTCGGTGGGCCTGGGGATCTTCCTCCCGGGCGAGGTTAAGATCTCGCGCTGATGGGTCTTTGCCCACCGCGGGCGGCCCGGACGCGTTTGCGCCATGGATTTCTTGCACCGAGCGAAAAAAGCCCTCGACCGCGGAGACGCGGTTCGAGGGCTTGTGCAGTTGGTGGAGGGGTTGCGCCGCAACCCCGAGCGTGACGACGCGCTCGATCTTCTGCTCTACGTCTACACCCGCCAGATCGAACATCCCGGGGTGGAGTCCGATGTGCTGCGCGCGCTGGAGGGGAACCCCGCGCGTGGCGAGCTGCTGGGCTTGCTGGAGGTGGAGCTGCGCGAGCGTGAGAAGGTCTCGATGGCGCGCGCGCTGGTGCAGCTGGCGCGCGAGCAGGGCGTGGCGGTGATTGCGCCGCGCGAGGAGGCTTCTCCGGGCGAGGCGCCGGCGCCTGCGGACGAGGAGTCGGCGGAGGAAGTTGGTGCGGATGCGTCTTCGGAGCAGGCTGACGCGCTGTCGGCAAGCGATGAAGTGTCTCGGAGCGAGGCGCCACAGTCGGATGAGCAAGGGTCGGTCGGAGCGGGGGAGGTTAACGCCGGGCGTCCGGATCCGGTCGACGTGCAGCGCGCGCAGGTGATGCGTCGGGAGGTGGGACTTCCGACGACCGATGAGATTGAGCGGCGTCATCCACGTCGGCCTCGAAAGCGTCGCGCCGCGCTTATGGGGGTGTTGCTCGTGGTGGTGCTGGTCGGCGGGATGAGCGCATGGGCGGGCTGGGATCATGCCCGGCGCGCTCGGCTGGTCGCCGCGATTGACGGGGAGCTCGTCAGCCTGAATCACCTCGATGAGGGGGCGCTCGACGAGGTGCTCGCTATGGCGCGGCGCTCCGATCGCCAGGGCCGCGAGGTGGTCGAGCGCGAGGTCTTCGCCCGCGCGTTGCGCGCGGTGGAATCGGCCGAGGAGGTCGATGAGCGCGAGGCGTTGCGCGAACGTCTCGGCGATGACGTCAGCACGGAGTGGGGCATGGCCGCGCGCTCTCTGCTGGCCAGCGCGTCGGCGCAGTGGGAGGAGGCGACGGAGTACGCGGTCCTCGCTGAACGCACGCACCCGGGGCGCCTGGCCACGCTCTATGCCCGCGGTCGGCTCTGTGAGGCCCGGGGGCAGTGGAGTTGTGCGCAGGGGGCGTACCAGCGTGTTCTGGGGCAGCATGAACGCTTTGAGGGCGCGCGCACGGCGATGATGCGCCTGGCGGCGCATCGCTACGACCGAGAGCTGTGGGACCATCACCGGGCCGCGCTCTCCGGGGAGCATTGTTATACAACGCTGAGTTGGGTGAATCCCTTTGAGGGCGCCGACGAGGCGTCGTCGAGCAATGCGGGTGAGCCAACAGGTGAGGCTCCGACGCCGGACGAAGGCTTTTGTCGAGCGTACGGCGCGCTGGCGCAGGCTGTGGAGGGGCATCACGAAGGTGGGGCGTGGGAGGCGTCGCGAGTCGAGGCGGCGGTGGGGCGTGCCCCGGTGTTGGCCGCGGCGCAGGTCGTGGCGGGGCTTGCCAGCGTCGATGACTACGACCCGGAGGCGGCGCGCGACTTTTTCTCGGGGGCCCTCTCCGATCCGGGACTGCGCCCCGGGTTCTATCGTCGGGTGCAGATCGTGGGGCCGGAGGCGTTGGTCGCGGTAGGAAGGCCCGACCTTGCGCTCAGCCTCACTGTGGCGGTGCCGGACAACGCGGCGTTGCTCGCCAGGGTCGACGAGAGTGAGGCCCAGGCCCGTGCTGAGGCGATCGAACGTCGGGAGTCGGCGCGGCCGGAGCATTTGAGCGCACCGCCGCAGGCTCGCGGCGAGTTGGAGGCCCGCGCGCTCCTCGCGCGCGCACGCGTCCTCCGAGAGTTGGGGGCGACCGAGCACGCGGTGCACACTCTGGAGCTGCTGCTCGGGCTTGAAGGGTGGGCCGACCGTGCCCGCCTGGAGCTTGTGCGGGTTCATGTGGTTGGCGGACGTCAGCGCGTCGCAAGGCTCATCGCCGGGCAGATTCAAGATGCTGATCTTCAAGGTCGTGCCCGGGCGGCGCTTGCCCTTGCCTCCGGGGCTTTTGAGCAGGTGGTGGAGCATCGCTCCGATGCCGACCACTGGGACGACCGCCGAAGCCGATCGCTTGGCTACCTCGCGTTGAAGCGAGGCCGAGACGCGGCGGCCTCGCTGAATGGCGAGTTGGCGTTGGAGCCGACTCGCCTGAGGGTCTATGCCCGCCTTGGCGAGCTCCCGGAGAGCTTTGAGTCGACCATGGAGCGCTGGAATCAAGTCGACCCCCGGGGCGTTTCGCATCTGGTGGATCTGGGCGCCGCGGCGTTCTGGCGCCGCAACCTGGCGCTGGCCAGCGACTATTTTGAGCGGGCGCACGCGATCGCCCCCGATCACCCGGAGGTCAACTGGCACCTGGGTCTGATCGCTCGTCTGGAGGATTCGACCGCGCGTGCGCGCGGCTACTTCCGCAAGTCCTGGCGAGGTGATGAGAACGACGCGTCGCTGCTCATTGAGCTTGGGAGTGTGCATCTGGATTTTGAACGGTACGAGATGGCCCGCGAGGCGTTTTTGCTGGCAGTGCTCCGCGATCGACGCAGCGTCGCGGCGGTTGCCGGGCTGGGGCGCGCCTACGAGCTGGGCGATCCCGCGCGGGGTCGCCGAGACCTCCCGCAGCTCTTGCGTGACTACTCCAGCTCGCCACGTTACGCACCGGCGGTGGCCGAGATGAACAAGTGGCTGGCCATCCTGCATGGCGCCCGTCAGGGCGATGAGGCTGCGGCACCCTTCCTGGCTCGCGCGCGTCAGGAAGTGGGCGACCGCGCCGACGTGCTGGTCGAGCTGGGGCTCTTTCACCTGGCGCGCGGTGAAGGCTCGCTGGCGCGCGAGCACTTCGCGCTGGCGCTGCAGAAGAACCCTACATTGCCGGCGCCCCACTGGGGGCTGGCCCGCCTGGCGCTCGACGATGGCGAGCGGGAGCGCGCCGCGACCCACCTCGATCGCCTTGAAGCGCTCGGGGCGAGCCCACCCTGGCCGACGCGCGCGGAGACCCTTCGGCGAGAGTTCGCGCTGGCGGACGCAGACGATGCACCTGATGGCGCGGAGGATCGTGAGTGAGACGCGGTCTTAAGACGCTGGCATCACTCATGGTTCTTCTGATGACCCTCACAGAGGGGGGGATCACACGTGTCCCTGCTGCTGCGGCCTACGAGGTGCGCGTGCTCGGCAGCGCAGAACTCGAGCTGGAGGCGGTCGGCGCGGGCACCAACCTCAACGTGCGTGGTTTGCTCGTCGATGATCTGGGTCGAGGGTTGGCGCAACGTCGCATCGATCTGCTGGTCGAGAACGAACGCCGGGCCACGATCAACCAGGCGCGCGTGTACACCGATTTTCAGGGACGCTTTAGCTGGTCGAGTGACGAGATCCCCGGGAGCTATGTGGTCACCGCGAGCTTTGCCGGTTCGGAGCATCTGCCGGCGTCGCAGGCCTCGGCCAGCGTGCGTCTGGTCGCCGAGCCTGTCGCGTTGGAGGTGCAGGTTCCCTCCTTTGTGCACGGTGAGGCCGAGGTTCCCGCGCGTTTTCAGGCCAGCAGCGCCGGTCAGGGCGTGGCGACCTTTGTCTCGGTGTACCGTGCTGGCGAGGCGGTCGCCGCCGCGCAGCTCGATACCTACGGTCGAACGCGCCTCGATCTTCAACCTTTTGTGGAGCAGGGCGACAACGCCTTTGAGTTTGTGATCGAGGGCACCGCCTACCGCGAGGCGGTGCGGGCGACGCACAACGTGCGGCGGGGGGATCAGGTCCGGGTGATCGGGCAGGTCGATCGGGTCTTTTTGCGGTTGCGTCGCGGCTGGGAGGTGCGCCTTCAGGTCGACGATGAGCGCGGCGGTGTGCCTGACCTGGAGGTGCGCTGGACGGTCAGGCGCGAGGGCGATGAGCCCGTCGAGGTTGAGGGAACGACCGATGCCAGCGGGATGGCGACGCATTTCATCGAGAGCCCGCCGGGCGCCGACGGGGTCTATGAGGTCGATGCCCGGGTGGTGCCCCCGGCCGGTGAGCCGCTCGTGTGGCCCGGGGAGCGCTGGGAGGTGGAGGAGGCCCCCGCGGAGCGTGCGTTGCGCCTGGCGGCGATGGTCGCGGTGTGTCTTGCGCTGTTGTGGGTCGGGCGTGGCGTGGCGCGGCGGGCTGGCGTGGTGGTGCGGGCGTGGTGGGAGCGTGTGCGCGCCAGGCGCGCC
>NZ_VOSL01000144.1 GCF_007997005.1 Lujinxingia vulgaris
GCGTCGCGCAGCGGGTGCTGGCCGGCGGCCAGCGCCGGGACCACCACCGCGTTCGTCAGCGCTACGGCGCCGGCCACCGACGCGTCGCGTGTGGCGAGCTCCTCGATGGCCAGTGTGCCGGTGAGCAGGTCAAAGCCTGCACCGCCCTGGGCCTCGGGCACCGCCAGGCTCCACAGCCCGAGGTCGGCCAGCGCTGTGGGCCACGCGCTCTGCGGGGCGTGGTCTCGGAGCGGGGCGTCGGCGCTGAGGCTCTCGTCGGCGAAGCGGCGCACCGTCTGGCGCAGGATCTGCTGATCTTCGGTGATCTCAAAGTTCATAACGGCTTTATCTCAACGTCAGGGAGGCCGGGGACGGCTCAGGCGTTTTTGCGCTCACATTCCTCGCGCACAAACGCGATGACTTCGGTGGTGGGCGTGCCCGGGGTGAAGATCGCGCGCACCCCGGCCGCTTTGAGCTCGGCGATGTCGGGCTCGGGGATGATGCCGCCGCCGAAGACGAAGATGTCGCCGGCGCCTTGCTCATTGAGCAGGCGCACGACCTCGGGCATCAGCGTGTTATGGGCGCCGGAGAGGATGGAGAGCCCTACGCAGTCGACGTCTTCCTGGATAGCGGTGCGCACGAGCATCTCCGGGGTCTGGTGCAGACCGCTGTAGATGACCTCGAAGCCAGCGTCGCGCAGCGCGCGGGCAATGACCTTGGCGCCGCGATCGTGGCCGTCGAGGCCAGGCTTTCCGATGAGCACGCGGTAGGTTGTGGGATGGGGAGCGTTGGCGTCGGACATAAGGCAACACCTTTTGAGCTAAAGCGGGGCGCTCAGGCCGCGCCGTTTCGAATCAAGTCACGGGCGATGACAACGCGCTGGATTTCGCTGGTGCCTTCGTAGATGCGGGTGACGCGTGCGTCGCGCACCAGCTTGGCCAGCGGGTGGTCGTAGGCGGCGGCCGCCGGTCCTACGAGCGCCAGGCACTGGCGCGCGACCTCGTTGGCGATCTCCGAGGCCATGAGTTTGGCCATGCTGGCCTCGCGCGAGAAGTTGGTCGAGCCGCTCTCTTTGAGCCAGGCCGCGCGCAGGGTGAGCTGGCGAGCGGCTTCGACGCGAGCGTGCATCATCTCGAAGGCGTCGGTGCTCTTTGCGTGCGCGCCCACGCCGGCCTCCGTGGCCAGCTCCAGCGCGGCGTCGGCGATGCCGATGGACTGGCTGGCGATGCCGATACGGCCACCATCAAGTGCCATCATCGCGATGCGAAAGCCCTTGCCGAGCTCTCCCAGGACCGCATCGGCGGGGATGCGCACGTCGTCAAAGGCGAGCGAGACGGTGTTGGAGGCGTGCTGGCCCATCTTCTCTTCGGGCGGTCCGACCGAGACGCCATCGAGGTTCGGGTCGACGATGAAGAGGGAGATGCCCTGGTCGTCGCCATCAACACTGGTCTGAGCCCAGACCAGAAAGACGCCGGCGTAGGCCCCGGAGGTGATCCAGGCTTTGGTGCCGTTGATGCGCCACCCCTCAGAGGTGCGGGTGGCGCGCGTGAGCATGCCAGCGGCGTCGGAGCCGCTTCCCGGCTCGCTCAGGCAAAACGAGCCGCTGGAGAACTCGCCGGAGGTCATCTTCGGCACCAACGCCTGCTTCTGCGCGTCGGTCCCAAAATACGCCAGGACCTCACCGACCATGTTGTTGACGGCCATGGTAACGGCGACGGCCGGGTCGGCTTTGGCCACGGCTTGCACAGCCAGGCTGTAGGCGACGACGCCGGCCTCAAGGCCGCCGAGATCTGCGTCGATGTTGACGCCCATCAGGCCGGCGTCGGCCAGGCGGCGAAGATCGTCGAGCGGGAACTCGGCGCTGGCATCGCGGGAGAGGGCGCGCGGGGCGATGTGCTCGCGGCAGATCTCGCGAGCCCGGGCCTGCACGTCACGTTGGGTCGGGGTAAGTTGCAGGTTCATGCGGAATTCGGCGCCTCAGCGCCCCTCGTAGGTGGGAGTGCGCTTCTCGATAAATGCCCTCATGCCTTCGGCGCGATCGTGGGAGTTCCACAGCCCGGAGAAGGCTTCGACCTCTTTCTGGTTGGCGTCGTCGATGGGCAGCTCGGCGCCCTGGACCATGGCCTGCTTGGCCGCTCGAATCGCCAGGGGGCCGCGGGAGGCAATGCTGCGCGCGAGCTCAATGACGGCGTCGAGGAAGCCCTCCAGCGGAAGTTTGTCGAGGGCGAGGCCGTAGGCCAGGGCGTCGTCGGCCGAGATGGTGCGCCCGGTAAAGACGAGCTCTTTGGCGCGCTGCCAGCCGATGCGACGGCCCAGGCGCTGGGTGCCGCCGAAGCCCGGGATGATGCCCAGGCCAACCTCGGGAAGCCCAAGTTTGGCCTTCTCGCTGACGTAGATAAGGTCGGCGGTTAGCGCGAGCTCCAGCCCGCCGCCGAGCGCAAAGCCGTTCACGGCGGCGATGACGGGGACCGGCAGGTTGCTCAGCTCGCTCATCGCGCGATGCCCGAGGCTGGAAAACTCGTAGGAGGCCTCCTCGCTCATATCGACCATTGCCGCGATGTCGGCGCCGGCGACAAAGGCGCGGCCCTCACCGGTGAGGATGAGCGCGCGCAGGGAGGCGTCGTCTTTGAGCGAGAGCGCCGCGTTCAGAAGATCGCTAAGCACCTGCGCGTTGAGCGCGTTAAGCTTGTCGGGGCGGTTGACGGTCAGGAGGGCGATGCCGCCGTCGAGCCGTTCGAGTTTCAGGGTTTCAAACGTCGTCATGCTCGCTCCTTTCAAGCGTTGTAGTTGTAGAAGCCGCGGCCGCTTTTACGACCGAGCCAGCCGGCCGTCACGTAATTGCGCAGCAGCGGGCACGGGCGGTACTTGCTGTCGCCCAGATCCTTGTGCAGCACCTCCATGATCGCCAGGCAGGTGTCCAGGCCGATGAAGTCGGCCAGGGTCAGCGGCCCCATCGGCTGGTTGGTGCCGAGCTTCATAGCGGTGTCGATGTCTTCGACCGAGCCGACACCTTCCATCAGCGCGTAGACCGCCTCGTTGATCATGGGCATCAGGATGCGGTTGACGATGAATCCGGCGTAGTCCTGGGCGAAGACGGTGGTCTTGCCCATCTTCTCGGCGACGGCTTGGACCGCGGCGCTGGTCTCGTCGCTGGTCGCCAGGCCTTCGATGAGCTCGACGAGCTTCATCAGCGGCACCGGGTTCATAAAGTGCATGCCCACGACCTTATCGGGGCGCGTGGTGGCGCCGGCGATCTGCGTGATCGAGATGCTGGAGGTGTTGCTGGCCAGAATGGCGTGCTCCGGCGCGATGGCGTCGAGCTTTTTGAAGAGCTCGAGCTTGATGGCGAGGTTCTCGACGATGGCCTCAATGATGAGGTCGCTCTCCGAGAAGTCCTCGATCGAGGTCGTGGTTTTGATGCGCGCGAGGGCCTGATCGCGATCGTCGGCGCCGAGACGCTCTTTGCTCACCAGCTTGTCGAGGCTTTTGGTGATCGACGCGATGGCGGCGTCGAGCGCGTCCTGGTTAAGATCGGAGATGATCACGTCAAAGCCGGCGACCGCGGCGACCTGCGCGATGCCGTTGCCCATCTGACCTGCGCCCACCACACCAATCGATTGAATCGTGCTCGACATACGTCCTCCAGCTAAAAAGTGTTGGCAGATTGCCCGGTTGATTGCCCCGCGCTGCGGGGCGCGCCGATTCGATAGCACGGCGAGTTTTAAAGGGTCAAATCACCGCCCCTTGACTGGCTGGTCAGCGCCGGTGGGCTGTGCGATAGTCAAGGCACGAGACTTTCTTCGCTGAGTGACCTTGAACACGGGTTTCTGGATGGCCATTTGCCCGAACTGCAAGACCAGGGTGGACGAGACCTTTGCGCCGTGCCCCTCGGGCGACGGGTTCTTTGCGATTGAGGAGGATGAGCACGCCAGCCACCCCGACGATCGCCTGCTGGGGCGGCGGATCGGGGAGCGTTTTATCGTCGCGGCGATCCTGGGTAGCGGCTCGATGGGTTATGTTTATAAAGCGTATCAGGCGCAGGTCGATCGCATGGTGGCGCTGAAGGTTTTTCACGCCGAGAAGGTCGAGGGCACCCTGATGGGGCAGCGCACGGCCAACTCCAGCGGTCGCGGTGGCCAGGACCGTTTTGCGCAGGAGGCGCGGGTGCTTGCCAAGCTCTCGCACCCGAACTGCGTGACGCTCTACGACTTCGGAGTGAGCGACGATGATCGTTTTCTGTACATCGCCATGGAGCACGTCGCCGGGGTCTCGCTACGAAAGGCGGTGCGGCGGGGGCTGAAGGTCGACGCCATCCTGGAGATCGTGCGCCAGATCCTGATGGCGCTGCGCGAGGCGCACTCCCTGGACATTGTGCACCGCGATTTGAAGCCGGAGAACATCATCCTCTCATACCGGCGCTCCAGCGATGAGCAGATCGTCAAGGTGCTCGACTTCGGGATTGCCAAGCTCCTGCAGCAAGATCCGGAGTCGGCGCGCACTGCGGTGGGGCTGCTCTTCGGTACGCCGGCGTACATGAGCCCGGAGCAATGCCGCGGGGAGTCGGACATCGGTCCTGCCACCGACATCTACGCGCTGGGCTGCATGCTCTATGAGCTCGTGTGTGGGAAGCTGCCCTACGTCTCGAAGTCGCCTCAGGAGATGGTGCGCATGCATCAGCTCGAGCCCATTCCCGACCTCGAGCCTCGCGTGGGGCTGACGGTGCCCGCCGGGTTGGAGACCTTTGTGCGCACGTGCATGGCCAAGCCCCCTCAGGATCGCTACGCCGACGCGCACGCCGCGCTGGTGGCGTTCGAGTCGCTGGCGGGCAAGAGCTCCGGGCAGGCGCTGCGTGTGAGCGCCCCGGAGGGGGGCGCGCGCCGAGGGAGGGTGATGGTTCCCGGCGATCGCATCATCGGCAACAACGTCGACCCCACCGTCGACCGCGTCGCGCCGGCGGGGCTTTCGGCCCGGGCGGTCAGCGCGCAGCCTGCAGCGCCAGCCGGCGGCGTTCGAGATACCGCCCGGGGTGAGGCCGGCAAAAAGGGCTCCTCGCGGTCATCGTTTGCGATGCTGCGTCAGGGGAACAACGCGCTTGTGCTCATCGCGCTGAGCGTGGTGCTGATCTTCTGCGCGTTGCTCTTTACCTACATTTACCTCTCGACGCGCGGGTAGGATCAGCCTGTGACGCGCAGCACGATCTTGCCGGTGGTCTGGTTGGAGGCCAGGAGTCTGTGAGCTTGATCGGCCTCTTCGATGGGCATGACCGTCTCGATAATCGGGCGAAGTTCCCCGCTGGCGACGTGGGGCCACACGCGGGCTTTGAACGCGTCTGTGATCGCTTCTTTTTCAGCGAGCGTGCGGCTGCGGAGCACGGAGCCTTTGACCTGAAGGCGCTTCATAAGAAGACGCCCCAGCGAGAGCTCGGCGCTCGCGCCGCTGAGCAGCCCGATGAGGATGAGACGGCCGCCGGTGGCGAGGCTTTTCAGGTTGGCGTCGAGGTAGTTCGCGCCCACCGGATCGAGGATCACGTCGACGCCGCGCCCCCCGGTCAGCTCGCGGATGACCTCGGAGAAGTCTTCGCTGTGGCGATCGATGGCGCGCTCGGCGCCCAGCTCCAGGATCGCATCGAGCTTTGAGGCGCTGGCCGTGCCAATCACCGGGTTGCCTGTGAGACGACACAGCTGCAACGCGGCCGTTCCTACCCCGGAGCCAGCGGCGTGAATCAAGGCGCGCTCGCCCTCTTTGAGCTCGCCTTCGAGGTAGAGGTTGAGAAAGGCTGTGTAGAAGACCTCCGGGAGCGCCGCGGCCTCTTCCATGGAGAGTGTCTCGGGCAGGGGCAGGAGCAGGGAGGCTGGAGAGGTGACGTATTCGGCATAACCTCCGCTGGTGAGCAGCGCGCAGACGCGATCGCCGATGGCGACGTTGTAGACGCCTTCGCCCACCGCGACGACTTTGCCGGCGGCTTCCAGCCCCATGATCGTGCTGGCGCCGGCGGGCACCGGGTAGCGCCCGCGGGCCTGCAACAGGTCGGCCCGGTTGACCGCGGTGGCATGCACTCGAATCAAAACCTCGCCGGGGCTCGGTTCAGGGCGCGGGTGTTCGGTCCACAGGAGGCGTGGGGTGTCCGAGGTGCTCTCGACAGCGATCGCGTTCATCATAGCCTTGCTCATCGGGGTGGGGAGGTTAATGTGGGCGCGCCTGACCTTAGCAGAGCGTGCACACCTTGAAACGAGCTACAACCTGAAGGGAGACTTCATGCGTGTGGTGATCACCCACAGCAACGCCGATTTTGACGCGCTGGCAACCCTCATCGCGGTGACGCGCCTCTGGCCCGATGTTCAGGCCTGCCTTGCCGGACCGATAAGCCCCTCGGTGAAGCGCTATCTGGCCCTGCATAAGGATAGCCTGGAGCTCGTTGCCCTGGAGGCATTGGAGGGGGAGACAATCGACGAGCTGATCGTGGTGGATACGCGCGCTCGAAATCGGCTCAAGCCCTACGCCACGCTTCTCGAGAAAGCGCAGCGCGTGGTGGTCTTTGATCACCACGCGCCCTCCGCGGATGATGTGGTCGCCGATGAGGATGTGATCGAGCCGGTGGGGGCGTGTGTCACGCTGATCTGCGAGCGTCTGGAGGAGGCCGGGGTCTCGCTCAGCGTGGGCGACGCGACCCTTATGATGTTGGGGCTCTACGCGGACACCGGGCGATTGTCGTTTGGGAACACCAGCACGCGAGACATCCTGGCGGCGGCGTACCTGCGCAAGCAGGGCGCGCGCCTGGAAGTGGTCAACCGCTACCTTCAGCAAGAGTTCACTGCCGACCAGCAACGACTTCTCGTGGAGGTGATGGGCACGGCCCGGGAGGTCGAGCGGGAGGGCTTGCGCCTGGCGCTGGCGAGCCATGTTGGCGAGGCCTACGTCAAGGGCGCGGCGGTGGTGGTGGAGCGGGTGCTGCAGCTGACCGGGGTCGACGCGCTGGTTCTGGTGGCGCAGCAAAACGGCTCGAAAACGGTGCAGGTGATCGCGCGCAGTAACACACGTCATCTCGATGTGGCCGCGCTGATGGGCGAGTTTGGGGGCGGAGGCCACCCGGCGGCGGCCGCGGCGAAGATCAAGCCGGGGGAGGCCTCCGAGGTGGTGCCTGTGATTTTCGAGATGTTGCAGAGCTGGCCGGTCGACCCGCTTGATGTCGCCGATGTCATGAGCTCGCCGGTGCAAACGGTGGCGCATGATACGACGCTCAAGGAGTTTCGACGTTGCCTGGAGCGCTGGGGCGTGCATGGCATGCCTGTGGTGCGCGATGGCGAGGTGGTCGGCGTGGTATCAGGCCGCGATGTGGAGCAGGCGGCCAGGCGAGGCGATTGGGAGATCCCGGTGGCTGGCTTTATGAGTCAGCGCGTGATCAGCGCCTCGCCGGACGAGCCGCTCAGTGAGGCGCTCAAACGGATGACGGAGCACGATATCGGTCGACTTCCTGTGCTGGATGAAGGCGTTCTGGTGGGGATCATCTCGCGAAGCGATGCGCTGCGCCGACTCTACAGCGAAGACGCCGAATAGGCTTGCGCCGCCTTGCCACGCTTTTATACCTTGCCCCTTCACCTTGAGCGCGCTCGTCGCGCCTATCACGCCCGAATCGAAGTCAGGAGATGTTCATGGCCCCCAAGCGTCGCCGTAAGAAAAAAGAGAGCGCCCAGCGTCACCGCGAGGCCGAGCAGTCCAAGAAGTTCATGATGTTGCTGCTGGTGCTTGGCGCGCTCTTCTTGCTGGGCTTTATCGTGCTGCAGCTGGTGGCGGCCTGATCCTCAGTCCGTCTCCGACTCCATCGCCAGGGGGAGCTCTTCGTTGGGGGCGAGGTCGCGATTGATGAACTCGGCGACCTCACCGAGGAAGCGTTTGCGCTCCTGGCCGCTGCGGAAGTCGCGGCTGGTGACGTCGATCTCGAGCACGTCGAGGCCGTATTTGCGGCGCGCCACCTGGGCGAAGGTCTCGTAGTAGCCGTTGAGGCCGCGCAAGAAGTCGCTGGTGATGCCGCGCTCCTCTTCGCGCCCGCGCTCGGCGATGCGTTTGAGCAAGACACGGGTATCCGGCGTGTGCAGCAGGATGACCTTGTTGGGCTGACGGATCGAGTGGTTAAAGCGCTTGAAGAAGTCGAAATAAAGATCGAGCTCGTTGTCCGTCATGTGCCCCAGACCGTGCAGGTACTTGGCAAAGATCTCGGGGTCTTCGATCAGGGTGCGGTCCTGGACGCAGGAGGCGCGCATGCGATCGATCTGGCCGTGGTGCTCGACCCGACGCAGCAGAAACTCCATCTGCAGGGTGAAGCTCCAGCGGGTCATGTCGCCGTAGTAGTTACGCAAAAAGCGGTTGTCGACGACCGGCTCATGGAAGAGCTCGCAGCCAAAATGGCGGGCGATAATCTTGGCGGCGGTGCTCTTGCCGGCGCCAATGTTGCCGGCCAGCGCGATAAAATGACGGGGGGACGTGGTCATGTTCAACTCAGCATTCACAGGGGAAATCATTGCCTGAATCGGCGGCAGTGTAGCCGGCGTCAGGCGTGACGCAAGAATGTGGTGGGCCCGCGGTGCAACCAGCGCCAGGCGGTCACCAACCCGATGAAAGCGGCGAGCTCCAACCACCCTGCGGCCGCAAAGGTGCGTGAGGCCGGAGCCACATCGAGCAGCCAGCCTCCGAGCCCCGCGCCCAACGCGCCGCCCAACCCGAAGACCACCAGGTAGAGGGCTCCCTGGCCGGTGGCGCGAACTTCCGGCGGGATACGTCGGTCGAGGATCGCCATCATCGCCACATAGAAAGCGCCGTAGCTGAAGGCGTGCCCGAGCTGGGCAGCCAGGATCACCGGCAGGCTTGTGACGTAGGCGGTGATGAACCAGCGCAGCGCGGTCAACACGATGCTCAGCGCGAAGAGGGGCAGGGGATTGATGCGTTTGAGAAGTCGCGGGGCCATCGCAAACGCGACGATCTCTGCGGCGATGCCCACACCCACGGCCAGTCCGGGGCTCCACGCGGGGAAGTCGCGCTCTTCGCAGAGAAAGACCAGAAAGAGGTTGTAAGGCATCTGGGAGGCCCAGTGCAGCGCGGCGATGGCAAAGATCACCACGAGTGGCGCGCGCCACAGCTCTTTAAAGAGGCTCCAGTCCGGTCGCGGGCGAGCGCGGCGACGCTCGCCAGGGGGAAGTCCGAGCGTGGCCAGGGCGGTGAGCGCGGTCGCGATCACCAACGCCCAGGGCGTCATCGCCGCGATCTCGGCGTGCGTGTAAGACAGCCCGAGCGCCGCGGCACCGAGCGCGGCCACACCAAAGCCGGCCGAGCCGAAAGCGCGAAGACGGGAGAATCCCTCCGCGCCAGCCGCTCGGAGGGTGAGCGCGTCGATCAGGGGGAGGGCGCAGCCCGCCGTCAACGCGTACGCGACCAGCACCCCGAAGAGCGCCAGGGGAGCCGAGACGAAGGGCAGGGCAATGACGGCGACTACACCGCTCACCAGCAGCGCACGCGTGGTCGCGGTGAGCCGATCGTGGCGGTCGGCGAGTGTGGCCCACAGGGGGCTGGCGATGCTCTGGGCGATGGTGCGGGCGGCGAAGATCGTGCCGATCATCGCGCCGCTCAACCCCAGCGCCTCAAAGTGGCGGGGGAGGTAGGTGAAGATCAACACGGTCGCCAGGCTGGTGGCGTAAATCAGGGCCAGAGAGCCTGCGCGGGCGCCCCCGAACTCGTCTTCAGCGTTGGGGAGGGAGGTCATGAGGCTCGAGCTCGCGCAGGCGCGCGGCCATCTCAGGGAGGGACTCGACGAGGTGTCGAAGCAGGTAGCTCTGCATCACGAAGGTCGTAGAGAAGACCAAAAAATGCAGGTGGGCATCACCCAGCCCGGGGACAAAACGCGTCAGGCCATGCTGGCTGCTGCCCGAGCGATCCAGGCGTTGGGAGATCTCTCGCAACGCGCTGGTTGCCCGCGACGATGTGGCGGGCTTTGCCGGGTTGAGCCCTTCGCCGGTGGCCATCGTGGCCAGCGCCCGGAAGTGCTCCGGAATGGGGGCTGCGGCGATGTAGTCCTGCCTGGCCGCGACGCTGCCGGAGGCCGGTGCGGGGGAGTCGGTGGCGAGCTCGGTCAGACTCACCAGAAGTTCGAGAAGTCGTTGGCCGGCGCGATCTTTGAGCCGCTCGATCTCGTCGGCTCCCCAGGTCTCCGAGGCCTGCGGCGGTGCCAGGGGGGAGAGCAGCGCAGCCGCCCGGGTGATGGCCTCCAGAAAGGCCGGGTCCTGAAACATGGGGCTGAGCATCAGCCGGGTCATCACCGCTTCGCGCCCGTACTCCGCGTCGAGCCAGTCGAGGAACTCGAAGAAGAGCGCGGCGTTGGGGTCCAGGGCGAAACCGCGCTCCATGCCCCACTGGGCGAAGCGGGCCAGAGCTCCCTGAATGGCGGTGATTTGCTCCGGCTGGATCATCTCGTGGGCGAGGCGTTTGGCGATCTTCTGGCCGGCCTTTTGAACGCGGGCGCCCATCTTTCGCGCCCCGATCTTCCCGACTCGCCCCAGCGTGCGGACAGCGCGGGGCGCGGGGATTCGCGCCAGGAGGCCTTTTTCTTCGGGGTTCTCGTCCATAAAAAAACTCGCCGCCTCAGCGGGGTCGAGCGCGCTGCGGGCACGTCATTTGCTTTGCGATCAGTAAAACGTGCCTAGAGTTGGCGCGTCGTGGATGCGCCTCCCGGCTGGCACGCGAAGGTTGACGCCATCGCGCTGGCGCGCCAAAAGGGAGGTGCACGATGTTAGCCACGGGGCAAGTTGTCAACGAGCGAGCCACGCTCAAAAGAGTGGACGCCTCGGATCGAGGCCCAGGATAAAATTATGTCGCAAGAACAAGAGAATACTCCCCAAGAGCCGATGGAAAAGAATCAGGATCTGGCGCTGTTGCCTTTGCGCAACACGGTGCTCTTTCCGCAGGTGGTTGTGCCGCTGGCGGTGGGACGCCCCAAAAGCGTGCGCCTGATCGAAGACGCCGTCAAAAATGAGAAGCCGATCGCGGTGCTCACCCAGCGCAACGCAGAGACCGACGATCCGGTCGCCGGCGACCTCTATGAGATCGGGACGGTCGCTCGCATTCTCAAGGTCGTGAAGATCGCCAACGACAACTACAGCGTGATCATTCAGGGGCAGAAGCGCATTCGCCTCAACGAGATCACCCAGGAAGACCCCTACTTCATCGGGAACTTCGACGTGCTGGAGCCCGAGGCTGAGCTCAGCGCGGAGCAGCAGGTCGAGATTGAGGCGCTCTTCCTCAACCTGAAGAGCACGGCCAAGCAGGTCGTGAAGTTCATCCCGGAGATGCCCAAAGAGGCCTCCCAGATGGTCGACGGGGTCAACGATCCCGGCCAGCTCTGCGACTTCGTGGTCGCCAACATGGAGAACACGCCCGAGGAGAAGCAGGCCATCCTGGAGACGGTCGATCTCAAAGAGCGTCTCACCAAGGTGGTCACGCTGCTTGCGCGCCAGCTCGAAGTACTTCGGGTCAGCGACAAGATTCAAAGTCAGATCAAAGAAGAGATCGACAAGAATCAGCGCGAGTACTACCTGCGCCAGCAGCTCAAAGCGATCAAAGAGCAGCTCGGCGAGCTCGATGGTGAGGGCGGTGACCTCGAAGACATCGCTCAGGCGATCGAAGAGGCGAACCTGCCCAAAGAGGTCGAGGAGGTCTGCCGCAAGCAGATGAACCGCCTGCGCATGATGCAGCCTGCATCCAGCGAGTACGGCGTCACGCGCACCTACCTGGAGACGTTGCTGGATATCCCCTGGAGCAAGTCCACCGAGGATAAGCTCAACATCCAGGAGGCGCGCACGATCCTCGATGAGGACCACTACGACCTCGACAAGGTGAAGAAGCGCATCATCGAGTACCTGGCGGTGCGCAAGCTCAAGAATGACATGAAGGGCCCGATCCTCTGTCTGGTCGGTCCTCCCGGCGTGGGTAAAACCAGCCTGGGGCGCAGTGTGGCACGGGCGCTGGGGCGTAAGTTCGTGCGCATCAGCCTGGGCGGCGTGCATGATGAGTCGGAGATCCGCGGGCACCGTCGCACCTACGTCGGCGCGCTCCCCGGGCGAATCGTGCAGGCGCTTCGTAAGGCCGGCACGAACAACCCGGTGTTCATGCTCGACGAGGTCGACAAGATCGGGCGCGACTTCCGCGGTGACCCCTCCGCGGCGCTGCTGGAGGTGCTCGACCCGGCGCAGAACCACAACTTCTCCGATCACTACATGGAAGTGCCGGTCGACCTCTCCAACGTCCTCTTTGTGGCGACGGCCAACCAGCTCGACACCATCTCGGCGCCGCTTCGCGACCGTATGGATGTGATCGAGATCCCGGGCTACACCGCTCAGGACAAGCACCACATCTCGCGTCAGTACCTCATCCCCAAGGCGCTGGAGTCGCACGGGATCACCGAGGAGAACCTGCGCATTGATGATGAGGCGCTCGATATCATCATCCGTAATTACACCCGCGAGGCGGGCGTACGTAGCCTGGAGCGACGCATCGCGGACATCGCGCGTGGCGTGGCGGTCAAGGTTGCCGAGAACCTCGGCAAGTCGGAGGAGGAGAGCCAGGAGGTCAGCATGACGGTCGCTCCTGACGATATCGCCGACTACCTGGGACCGGAGCGCTACCAGTACGAGGTCGCTCAGCGCACCTCTTCGCCGGGTGTGGCCACCGGGCTTGCCTGGACGGCCGCCGGCGGTGACATCCTCTTTATCGAGTCGACGCGGATGCCGGGTAAGGGCGAGCTCGTGCTCACCGGGCAGCTGGGCGATGTGATGAAGGAGTCGGTGCGGGCCGCGCTAAGTTACATCCGCAGCCGCGCCGAGGACTACGAGCTCGCGCCGAACTTCATGCGCGAGAACGACATCCACATTCACGTGCCGGCCGGCGCCATCCCCAAAGATGGGCCTTCGGCGGGTATTACGATGTACATCTCGCTCCTGAGCCTTTTGACCGGCGTGAAGGTGCGCAGCGATGTGGCCATGAGCGGTGAGATCACGCTTCGCGGCAATGTGCTCCCGGTCGGTGGCATCAAAGAGAAGGTCCTTGCGGCGCACCGCTCCGGCATCAAGCGCATCATCCTGCCGGCGCGCAACAAGAAGGACCTGATGGACGTCTCCGAAGACATCCAGAAGGAGCTCGATTTCCACTTCGTCGAGCACGTCAGCGTGCTGCCGGAGCTGGTCTTCGAGGAAGGCACCTGGACCATCGGTGGAGAGAAAGCCTCCGGTGAGGCCAGCGCCGAATAAGGCCGCAGAGACACGATGTAGCGCATAAAAAAGGCCGCCCGTTGAGGGCGGCCTTTTTTGTGTCGCGCGTCTTGCAAGACGCGCTCAGCGGAACTCGACTTCCATGATCTCAACGACGCGATCGCCGCCCGGAGCTTTAATGACCGACTCGTCGCCGACGGTCTTTCCGATCAGCGCGCGGGCGATGGGGCTGGCGTACGAGATCTTGAGCTCCTTGATGTCGGCCTCATCGTCGCCCACGATCTGGTAGGTCTTCTCTTCGTCGGTATCTAAGAAGAAGACGGTGACGAAGGCGCCGAAGATCACACGGTCGCCGCTGAGCTCGTCGGTGTCGATGACCTGGGCGTGAGCGAGTTTGCCCTCGATCTCGCGGATGCGGCCCTCCACAAAGCCCTGCTTGTCTTTGGCGGCGTGATACTCGGCGTTCTCCTTGAGGTCGCCGTGGGCGCGGGCTTCTTCGATCTCTTGAACGATGCGGGGGCGCTGAACTTTTTTGAGGTTCTCGAGCTCTTCGCGAAGTTTGCGATGGCCGTCGACGGTCATGGGGATCTTCTGCATGGGTTGCCTCATGAGCAGCAGGACACGAGCGCGCGCGTCGAAGGACGTGGCGCCGTGCCTTAGAAATAAATGCCCCCATCGTGGCGAACCAGGATGGGGGGCGGCTTGTTTAAAAGAGTCGCGATGCGCCTCAGCGGCGTGTCGCTAAGACGAGTATGGGACAGCCCGGCAAATAGATCAACGGGCAGTCTTCGCGCCGTGCAGCTCCTGGATGGAGTGCACCGTGGGCGAAGCCTTGGCCAGCGCGCCGAGCGCACCCACCGCGCTGCGCGCGGCGGCGAGCGTGGTAAAGTAGGTCATGCCGAGCTGCAGCGCGGCGCGGCGGATGGTGCGGCTGTCGTGGACCGACTGGCCCCCCACGGTGGTGTTGATGACGAGGTCGACCTCACCGTTGATCATAGCGTCCACGATATGAGGCTGGCCTTCGCGCACCTTGTTGATGGGGGTGACCTGGAGGCCGTTCTGCTCCAGGTATGCCGCCGTGCCGCGTGTGGCGATCAGCTTAAAGCCCAGCTCGCTCAAACCACGAGCCACCGGCACCGACGCCCATTTGTCGTCATCTTTGACGCTGATAAAGACCGTGCCGCCGGTGGGCGGCGCGTTGCCCCCGCCGACCTGAGCTTTGTAGAAGGCCATCTCGTAGCTGGGGTCGATGCCCATGCACTCGCCAGTGGAGCGCATCTCGGGGCCCAGCAGGCTGTCGACCTCCGGGAACTTCGTGAAGGGGAAGACGCTCTCTTTGACCGAGAAGAAGCTCGGGACGCGCTCCTCGGTAAAGCCCAGCTCCTCAAGCGACTCGCCGAGCATGGCGCGCGCGGCGATCTTGGCCAGCGGGCGGCCGATGGCTTTGGAGACGAAGGGGATGGTGCGGCTGGCGCGGGGGTTGACCTCGAGCACGTAGACGTTGCGGTCCTGGACGGCGAACTGCACGTTCATCAGTCCGACGATCTTCAACTCTCTGGCCAGGCTCAAGGTCTGCTCGCGAATGGTGCGCAGCACGACCTCGGGGAGATCGTGCGAGGGGAGGGCGCAGGCCGAGTCGCCGGAGTGAACGCCGGCCTCTTCGATATGCTCCATGATGCCGCCGACCACCGCCAGGGTGCCGTCGCTGACGCAGTCGACATCGACCTCGACGGCCTGGCTCAAGAACTTATCGAGGAGCACCGGGTTGTCGGGGGACTCGGACTGCGCGCGCAGAAAGACCTGCTCGAAGCTCGGCGCGTCGTAGACCACCTCCATCGCGCGGCCGCCGAGCACGTAGCTCGGGCGCACCATCATCGGAAAACCGATCTCGGCGGCGGCCGTCTGTGCCTGCTCCCAGGTCATGACGGTGCGGGCCTGGGGCTGCTTGAGTTCGAGCTTGTTGACGATGGCGTTGAAGAGCTCGCGGTCCTCGGTGCGGTCGATGGCCTCCGGGGAGGTTCCCAGCACTTTGATGCCCAGCTCGGTGAGAGCGGCGGCGAGTTTGAGGGGGGTCTGGCCGCCGAACTGAAGGATGACGCCTTCGGGCTTTTCGATGTCGATGATGGCCAGCACCGTCTCCAGGGTCAGCGGCTCGAAGTAGAGGCGGTCGCTGATGTCGTAGTCGGTGGAGACGGTCTCCGGGTTGCAGTTGACCATGATGGTCCGGTAGCCAGCCTCGCCAAGGGCCATGACCGCGTGCACCGCGCAGTAGTCGAACTCGATGCCCTGGCCGATGCGGTTCGGACCGCCGCCCAGGATCATGACGCCCGGGCGATCATCGGGCTTCGACTCGCAGCTGCCGGTCTCATAGCTGGAGTAGAAGTAGGAGGTGACGGCCTCGAACTCGGCGGCGCAGGTGTCGACCTGCTTAAACGTCGGTGCCACGCCGAGGGCGATGCGATGCTCGCGCACCTCACGCTCGCTGCGTCCGAGGATGCGCGCGATGTCGGCGTCGCCAAAGCCGTAGCGCTTGGCCAGGAAGATGTCTTCGTCGGCCGGCCAGGCGTCGTCGGGCGCCGCGGCCAGGAGCTGCTCGACCTCCACCACCTGCTGAAACTGATCCAGGAACCAGGGGTCGATACGCGAGTAAGTGTGGACCGTCTCGATCGTGAGTCCGCGGCGCAGCGCCTCAAACACGTACCAGGGACGGCGCGGGGTGGGACGGCGAAGGTGAGGCGCGAAGAACTCCTCGATCTGCGCCGGGGTGGCGTCATCGACCGGTGTGTCGATGTCGGTAAAGAGGCCGCTGTCGCGTTGCTCCAGGCTGCGCAGCGCTTTGAGGTAGGCCTCCGGGAAGGTGCGCGCGATGCTCATCGCCTCGCCCACCGACTTCATCTGGGTGGTGAGGGTGTCGGAGGCGTCGGGGAACTTCTCAAAGGCAAAGCGCGGGATCTTGACCACGGTGTAGTCGAGCACCGGCTCAAAGGCCGCGGCGGTCTTTTTGGTGATATCGTTAAGAAGCTCATCGAGGGTGTAGCCCACCGAGAGGAGCGCGGCGATCTTGGCGATGGGATAGCCGGTGGCTTTGCTGGCCAGGGCTGAGGAGCGGGAGACGCGCGGGTTCATCTCGATGACCACGCGGCGGCCGGTCTGCGGGCAGACGCCGAACTGGATGTTGCAGCCGCCGGTCTCCACGCCGACGGCGCGGATGATGCGCAGCGCGTCGTCGCGCATCGCCTGGTATTCGCGATCGGTCAGGGTCTGAATGGGGGCGACGGTGATGGAGTCGCCGGTGTGCACACCCATCGGGTCGACGTTTTCGATGCCGCAGATGATGACGACGTTGTCGTTGCGGTCGCGCATCAACTCAAGCTCGTACTCCTTCCAGCCGAGCAGGCTCTCATCGATGAGCACTTCGCCAGTCGGACTCTGGGAGAGGGACCATTTGACGTATTCGGCGAACTCTTCGCGGTTGTAGGCGATGTTGCCGCCGCTGCCGCCCATGGTGAAGGAAGGGCGCAGGATGGCCGGGAATCCAACGCGGGCCTGAATCTCCCAGGCCTCCTCAAGCGAGCGGGCCACCCCGGCGGCGGGCTGGTCGACGCCGATGGCGCGCATGGTGTTGGCGAACTCTTCGCGATCTTCGGCGCGGTTAATCACCTCGGGTTTGGCGCCGATGAGTTCGACGCCCAGGCGATCGAGGGTGCCGTCTTTATGCAGCGACATCGCGATATTGAGCGCGGTCTGTCCGCCCATGGTGGGGAGGACGGCGTCGGGGCGCTCTTTTTCGAGCACGCGCGCGACAAACTCCGGAGTGAGTGGCTCGATGTAGGTGGCGTCGGCCAGCTCCGGGTCGGTCATGATGGTGGCCGGGTTGGAGTTGACCAGGATCACCCGAAAGCCTTCTGCGCGCAGAGCGCGAATAGCCTGGGTGCCCGAGTAATCAAACTCGGCGGCCTGTCCGATGACGATGGGCCCGGAGCCCAGGATGCAGATCGACTTCAGATCGTGACGGCGTGGCATGGCGCACTCCTAAATCGCGTGTTGCGGGGCAAATTTGGCCCCGGGACGCGCGGACTATGCCAAAACCCACCGTCGATGCAAAGCGCCTGTGCGCGTCAATCGCATCGTCGGACGTCTCGTTTCAGACGTCGAACTCACCGGCCTCCAGCCGGTCCCAGTAGGAGATGAGGGCGGCGCGGATCTTCCCGGAGAGCAGCACGGCGCCCAGGATGTTGGGGAAGGCCATCGAGAGGATCATCAGGTCGGAGAAGTCCAGCACGTTGCTCAGGCTGGAGACCGAGCCCAGGAAGACGAAGAAGAGGAAGATCACCCGGTAGATCATCGAGCTGTTGGCGCCGAAGAGAAAGCTCCAGCAGCGCTCGCCATAGTAAGACCAGGAGATCATGGTGCTGAAGGCAAAGAGGATCACGGCGATGGAGAGGATGTAGGGGAACCAGCTGATCACGGTCTCAAAAGCAGCCGAGGTCAGCGCGACGCCTTCGAGCCCGGCGGTGGCCGGGTCGGCGTAGACACCGGTAATGACCACGACGATGCCTGTCATAAAGCAGACCACCAGGGTGTCGATGGCCGGCTCCAGAAGCGCCACAAAGCCTTCGCGTACCGGCTCTTTGGTGCGGGCGGCGGAGTGGGCGATGGCGGCCGAACCCACGCCAGCTTCGTTGGAGAAGGCCGCGCGCTGGATGCCAACAATCAGCACGCCGACCAGGCCACCCAGGCCCGCTTTCGGCGCAAACGCTTCACCGATGATGATGCCCACCGCGTGGGGGATCATCGTGACGTTGCTCAAGAGGATGTAGAGCGCGGCGGCGACGTAGATCACACACATCGCCGGGACGATCTTCGAGGCGACCTTGCCGATGCTCTGAATGCCGCCGATGATGACCATACCGACCAGCAAGGCGATGACGATGCCGTAGAGCCAGCTTCGGGGCTGCACGCCGCCCTCGACCGGGGCTTCATTGAGGGCGGCGACGCCTACCGGGACGTTCCAGTTTACCTGGCGGCCCTCGACGCGTGCCAACTCCAGGGTCGAGATCGTGCCGGCGGCCACATCGAAGCGATGCCCGGAGTCGGCGGCCACAACATCCAGCGTGAGGGTCCAGCGGCCGTCCTCGCCGCGGGTCCAGTCTTCGGTGCCGATCTCGAGGCGTTCTGCCGGGTTGAAATAGAGGACGTCTTCGGTCTCCAGCGGGGAGGGGGCTGAGAAGCGGGCGAGGTGCCGTGCGTAGGCCATTTCCATAGGGGCTTCGCTCACCAGGGTGACTTCGCCGCGGGCGCGCTCGCCACCAAACCAGGGCACCAGGTTGGCCATCGCGGCAAAGCTCTGGTTGGCCTGGAACATATTGCCGCCCCCGAACGAGCCCCCGATGCAGAGCACCGCGAAGATCACCGAGAGGTAGCGGCCGAGCACCGGCCGTCCAATCTCGGCCAGGCCGTCGCGCAGATACACCATCGGGCCACCCTGAACCGCGCCGTTGGCGTCGACCTTGCGGTACATCTGGCCCAACGTGCATTCAGCGAATTTGCTGGTCATGCCGAAGATCGCCGCGGCCATCATCCAGAAAACCGCACCGGGCCCGCCAATGCCTACGGCGATGGCGACGCCAGCGATGTTTCCCAGGCCCACGGTGGCCGAGAGTGCGGTCGAGAGGGCCTGAAAGTGGGTGACTTCCCCGGGGTTGTTGGGATCGTCGTATTTGCCGGCGACGACTTTGATGGCGTGGCTGACGCCCCGCAGGTTCACAAAGTCAAAGCGGAAGGTGAAGAAGATCGCGCCGCTGATAAGCACCAGCACCACCAGCGGGATCTGATTGAGAAAGGACCAGATGCCAGCCAGAAGGCCGGGGACCGTCCCGAAAGGGATGGCGGCCATCGCGGAAACAATGAGGCCGAAGCGCTGATCGATCTTGTTGAGGTCACCGCCGCTGGACACACCAACGGCGACGCTGACCAGAATGATCAGCCCGATGATAAGGGCGTAGCGCTGAGTGGGCTTCAGAAAGGGCTTCATGGATGACCTTCGAGCAAGTGCACGCGGAGCACCGCGACGACGGTCAGATCTTCTCGCTCAGGAGAAGTACGGACACCCGGGCTGGACGTCGGCCCTATCGAGGCGCGTCGGCACAGTCGTTGTCGACCGCGGTGCAAAAAAACCGGAATGGACTCGATGGTTTATCACCGCGGGGCGCGATCAGGCAACCTCGCTGCACCCAGGCCAGGTGCCTGGGTGTTTTTTTGAAGTGTTGCTTTAAAAAGATCTGAAGTGCCACGCGAAGTATGCGCGGATGCTCCCGTAGAGAGGGAAGTCCTGGGGAGCGGTCAGGGGGGCGTGCAGGTCGATGGCGACCCCCAGCGATCGCTCGCGGCTGTAGCGATAGTCCGCCCCCAGGGTGGCGCGAAGGCCCAACCGCTCCCCGGCCGGGGCGCGCTCGGAGGTGGGGCCGGTGGGGTAGAAGACGCCGGCCAGCCCTACGTAGGGGACGTAGGTGAAGACATCCAGGGCGTAGCGCGCCTCCAGCGCGAGGGCGCTGACGAGCAGGGCGTCGAAGCTCTCTTCACCGTCAATTTGGGAGGGGTGGTAGGAGGCGGCCACGTCCACGCCCACCTTCCAGAAGTCGTCGAGCTGCAGGTTGGCGCCGAGCTGCAGGCCCGGGCCCCACCGCCCCAGTGCGGTGGGCGCGGGGTTCAGCACGTTGTTCAGTCCGGCGCCGGCCCAGAGTTGGCCTTCCCAGGCGTGCGCCTCACCCGGGCACGCGAGGGTGAGGAGGCCTGCACAAAGGAGCGCAAGAGAGGTGGTCCGAGGAGCCGAGGGGGGGCGGGTCGTGCCCCGGGAGTCAGGCATGCGATGGGGTCCAATTTAAAGGGGAAGCGATGCGTTGCATAGCTCGTGTGGTCTGCGTTGACACCTCATGGTGCCCTGCATATAGTCCGCACCCATTCGTTTCCGGCGACGCCCGAAACGAGAGCCCGATGAGGCCTCGTGGGTACGGATTCCCGAGGTTGCGCGCGGCGCGATTGAGCGGGCTCAGGTTAAGGAGAGAAGAGATGGCGATCAAGATTAAGAAGCAGGGTGAGGCGCCCGAGCCTGAAGAGCAGGAAGGCCTCGATGAGTTGGAGACCGCAGCCGCACTTGGCGCGGGCACTGGCGAGGACCTGGATGCGTTTGAGCGGACCACGCTGCAGGCGACCGCCTGGATCGAAGACAACCGCAGCGTGGTCTTCGGCGGCATCATCGCCGTGGTTGTGGCGGTGTTGGGCGTGATCCTGGGCCTTCAATATATCGAAGGGCAGCAGGTTGAGGCCTCCAGTCGCCTGAGCAAGGGGCTCGCCGCCTATGAGTGGTACGTGGAAGGCTCTCCGGAGCTTGAGGCCATCCGTGGTCAGGAAGGGCTTGCCGAGCCGACCAATATCTTCGAGAGCGAAGACGAAAAGTGGCAGAAGATCTACGATGCCGCCGCGTCCACACTGGCTGATTTTGATCGTGGCCCGATCGCTGCAGACGCTCGCCTGACCCAGGCCGCGGCGGCTTTTCAGCTTGAGAAGTTGGAGGAAGCCGAGGGGCTCTACCGTCAGGTGCTCGATGGCGAGGCCAGCGAAGCGATGAAGGTGATGGCGCAGGTGGGTCTTGCGAACACGCTCTCGGCCCTGGAGAAGACCGATGAGGCCGCGACGGCCTGGGACGCTGTGGCTGAGAAGGCCCCGGAGCGCGCGCAGTTTGCGCAGTACGAGAAGGCGCGCATGCTCGACCGTGCCGGCCAGTCCGACCAGGCCAAAGAGCTCTACCACAAGATCCTGGAAGACGATCCCGAGTTCACCTTTAAGTCGGAGATCGAACGCCGCCTGGCGACGCTTTAAGGCAACGCTTGAGACGACGAGCGACGATTCTCGAAGAGAGTAAGCGGACGTGACCAAAGTAACCGTTAAGGTTGGACGAGCGTGGCTGGTGGCCGCGCTCGTGTCGTTTATGGGGACCGGGTGTGCGATGGGGCCGGCGCAGCCCACCGGGCTCGACTCGGTGGAGCAGCCCACAGCGCGTGTGAAGGTGGAGTGGCGTGTGCCCCTCTCCTCGGATCGCCCCTGGGAGATCAACCCCAGGGAGTTCGGCAAGCCCGTGCTCGCGCCTGGTGGTGATCTCGTGGTGGGCGCCAGTGATGGCTACGTCTATCGGGTGCGCACCGACAGTGGTGAGGTGGTCTGGTCGAAGGACCTCGGCGGTGCGATCGACGCGCCTGTGACGCTCGCGGATGGTTTTGTCTATGTGGCCAGCGCCCGCGGGAGTTTGCATAAGCTGAGCTGGGAGCGTGGCGAGGAGATCTGGCGCGCCGAGGCCCGGAGCACCTTCGAGGCGCAGCCTGCCGTGGGCCAGGGGCTTGTGGCGGTGACGGACAGCGCCGATGTGCTCTACGTTTTTGATGAAGTGAGCGGTGAGCTGGTGTGGGATTACCAGCGTCGCCAGCCCGACTTCTTCACTATTAAAGGCGGCGGCACGCCGGTGATCTCGGGGGACCGCATCTATTGCGGGTTTGCCGATGGCCACCTGGTCTCGCTCTTTGCGGATAGCGGCGAACTCGACTGGGCGGCCAACCTGGGTGACGCCTCCCAGGAGTTCGGCGATGTGGACCTGCCGGTGATTGAAGACGGTGAGTTACTCTACGCCGTCTCTTATGCCGGGGGCATCTACGCGGTGGAGAAGTCCAGCGGCGCGCTGATGTGGCGTCAGGATATTGAGAGCGTGGCGGACCTGATCATGCAGGGCCCCTGGTTGCTGGGCGTCTCGGCGACAGGGCACGTCTTCGCGCTCTCGAAGAACGACGGTGAGCCGGTGTGGCGCTTTCGGATGCCCGATGAGCAGTCCCCCGTGGCGCTGAGCACCACCGGGCCGCTCTTGAGCGTGGCCACGGCCTCGGGGCCGCTCTACCTGGTGCGGACACGCGATGGGCGTCCGGTCACAAGGTGGAACCCGTCCTCGGGTTTTCAGCGGGCGCCGGTCTACGACAGCGTGCGCGGCTACACCCTCTCCAATCGCGGGTACCTGTACGGGTATCGCCTGGCGTATTGAGGGCGAGCGCGGCGCGCCGCATCTGAGAGCAGGAAAAAGGCCCGGCGCGTGGATGCGTGCCGGGCCTTTCTCGTTCTCAGCGCGTGGCGTGAGGATCAGCGTCTTACGTAGTAGAGCGTGTGCACGGGGATGCCTTTCTGCAGGATCTTGACCTCGCGCGTGGTGCGCGGAAAAGGCTCGGTCGGCATCTGCTCAAAGGGAAGGTGCTCAAACTCGGGGTGTGCGTCGAGGACTTCGCGGAAGTCGTCGGCGAGTGTGCCGACGTCGGTGCGAAGCCAGAGCTTTGCGCCCGGGTGCATCTTCGAGGCGAAAAGGTCCAGGGTGTGCGGCTGGATGATGCGACGCTTGCGGTGGCGCTTCTTCCACCACGGGTCCGGAAAGAGGATGAAGAGCTCCGAGAGCTGGCCTTCTTCCAGAAGGATGGGGATGGCCATGGTGGCGTCGGCCTGCAGCAGGTCGGCGTTTTTGACGCCGTGCTCCAGCAGGTTCTCTTTGCCGAAGTCCACGTACTTTTTGCGCCACTCGATGCCCAGGTAAAAGCGCTCCGGATGGCGCTGGGCGAGCTGACGCAGGAAGTTGGCGCGGTTTGAGCCGATCTCCAGCGAGACGCGCTCAGGCAGGGGGCGCTCCACAGCGAAGGTGCGGATACGCGTGAGCATACGATCGTAGTTCTCTTCGATGACGTCATCGAAGCGAAGCGACAGGTCAGCCACGGGGTAACCTCAGCAAGTGGCAAAAAGATCAAAAAGGGAGAGGGGCAACGTCGCGGCTCAACGCGTTGAGGCGCAGCGTGCCGAAAGGGTGTGGACTTTTAGAGCGCGATCGTCAAGCCATCACGTGCGGCGAAGGACTCGGCAAAGAGGCTCTTTCCGAGCGCGTCAATCGCATCGAGGTCGTCGTCGGTGCTCTTGGGGTCGTGATGGAAGAGGCAGAGGCGTTTAGCCTGAGCCTGCCTGGCGAGCTCGGCGGCGATGGCCACCGTGGAGTGTCCGTAACCCTGCGTGGGCGCGGGCATCGAGGTGTAATGGGCCTCGGTGTACATCGCGTCGTGCACGATCAGGTCGGCGCCGCGGGCGAACTCGGCCAGGCGGCGGTCGCCGTGTACGTAGCCCTCGGTGTCGGTGGCGTAGACGAAGGTCTTGGAGCCGGCGATGACCTTATACATATTCACCCCGGATTTGGGGTGGTTGTAGCCGCGCAGGCAGTGAACCTCCAGCTCGACCTGCTCCGGATCCGGGAGCAGGTGGGCCTGGCTGGGGTGGGTGGCGCGCACGAGCAGGGGTTCGGGGCGGTCGTGCAAGAAGTAGACGCGGTCGACCTCGCCGATGTCATAGAAGTGCTTGAGCGCGGTCATCTCGTTGAGCGCCACCGGGTAGTAAGGGGAGCGGATGAGGTCGTGAATGGTCTCCTCAAAGCTCTGCTGGCTGCCGTAGCGCGGACCGAAGAGATGCAGGGTCGCGTCGGGGATGTAGACCGGCGGGAAGTAGGGCAGGCCGATGAGGTGATCGAAGTGGGTATGTGAGACGAAGATGCTGGTGTGGATGGGGCGCTTGTTGGCAAACGCCTCTTTGACCAGCGCGCGGCCGTACTCGATGATGCCGCTGCCTGCGTCGAAGATGATCTGGCGTTGGCCTGCGCGAAAGCTCACGCAGGAGGTGTTGCCGCCGTAGCGCGTAAACTCCTGGCCGCAGACCGGATAACTTCCACGAGAGCCGTGAATGGTGACAGATACGTCGGAGGTCATGGTACAGACTCGAGCTGCGAGAGGTTGGGGGCGCGCAAAAGCGACATCAGCAGACGATGTCGGGGTGACGTCGGACTATAACAACCGGCAAAAAATAGCGTCAAGAAGGGCAGCCGGGAACACCGGGTCTAAGGCCGCGCGTGAGGCGTTGAAACGAGGGTGGCGAGGCGCTCGCGTGGGTGGTTTTGAGGGCCGTTGTGCAGCGCTGAGGCGACGATGGAATTGATGGTCGAGGCCGGGGGATGGCCGGCCGGCAGCGCGATGATTGGCGTTGGCGTGTGGGTGATGTTTGCGCTGTGGTGGCGTGGGCTTTCCAGGGAGGGGGAGCGGGTGGAGACGCGCCTTGTGAGCTTTGGCGCGATGATGGGCGGTGGGCTCGTCGCCGGGGTGGGGGTGGGCAGTTGGCTGGGAGGGGGGGCGTCGTCGCTGGGTGCTCTTTTGGGCGCCGGCGTGGTCGGCGCGGCCGCCTGGTTGACGACTACAGATACGCAGAGGCGCGCAGACTGGCTGGCGGCTGCCCTTGTGGCGGGGTTTGCGGGGCTCGCCGTCGCGCGCATCGGGTGCGTGTTTGAGGGGTGCGATTTTGGTGGGGTCCTGCCCGAGGGCGAGGGGCTCTTCGTACAGCGCCATGCCGCAGGGACGGCGGCTTGGGAGCTTCAGGTGCTCACAGGGCAGCTCGGCGCGGGAGCGGCCTGGAGCAGGCCTACGCTTCCCTTCGCGCCGATGATGGTCGCGACCTTTGCGCTGGGCGCGTTGGGCACAGCGATCGCCAGGCGACGTTGGGGTTCGCGCTCGGGCGGCGTCGCGGCCGTCGGGAGTGTTACCCTCGCGCTCGCGGCGTGTGTCGAGCTGACGCGAGCGACCGAGAGTGTGTCGCGTCGGCTTGGAGCGATTCCCTGGAGTGTGATGCTTTACGCTGCAGGAGCGCTGACCTTGGCCCTGATCGCGCTTCAATGGTGGCGAAACGGTCGCCGCGCGCTTAGGATAGCCCCGGAGTAAGCGGGCTCGAAGAAAGCCCCGGGCATCGGGCAAGAGGCAGTGATGAACGACGTGGTGATGGTGGTCGATCCAGAGTTCGGGCGAGGCGCCCTGGAGAGCGCGCGCCAGGCGATGGCGTCTGCCGGGCTGCAGGCGGCCTTTGTCTCGGCGGCCGAGGTGTTGGGTGCAGCGCCCGACGTCGAGGCGGTCATCGCCCCCACCCGGTGTGCGGCGACGTTGCGGGCGCTCGCCGGGTTGCGCGAGTCGGGGAAGGCCAGCTTTGTGCTACTGGCGACGATGACACCGTGCAATCTGGCGAGCTTTGCGACGCTGCGGGATGTGGCGATCGATGGGGTGGCGCTCGAAGATGAGAACCTCGGACCGGACCTTCTCTTACGCATTGAGCTGGCGCGATCTGGCGAGCCCGACGCGAGAGCGGCGGTGCAGCGCTATCGCCAGCTGGAGCGGGAGTGCCGCGACCTGCTGGGGTTGATGAGCCTCTCACCCGCGGCAAGCGCGGCGCGGGATGCCGATGAGGTGCTGCGCTCGATGATGACCCTCTGGCACAGCGTCTGCGCGTCGGGCTACATGGCCTACTGGGAGTGGCGTGCTGGCGAGGCGCGCTGGGAGCTTCTGGCGGAGCTTGCAGCCGGTGCGATGGTGGTCAAACCCGGGCGTGAAGAGCGCTATTCGGGGCGCGGGAGCGAGGGGGACACGGGCCGGGTCAAGCTGGTCGAGGCGCCGGAGCAGGACGCGACATTCTTGCGCTGGGCGCCCTCCTGGCGCGCGGCGTCCCGGGGCACCTCGGGGCGCGCTGCGCTGGTTCATATGGCGACATCGGCGTCGGGGCGTGGGCTGCTTGTGCTGGGTGACCTGGCCACAGATCCAACCCCGCTGCTCTCGCGGGAGGCCGTGCTGCAATCGCTGGGGTCTCAGCTCAGCGCGGCGCTCACGCGGGCCCAGCACCATACCGAGGTGGAGCACGCCTATCAGGAGCTTAAGCGCACTCAACGCCAGCTCGTGCACGCCGAGAAGTTCGCGGCGATGGGGTTGCTCTCCGCGGAGATCGCCCACGAGATCAACAACCCGGCCAGCTTTGTCATCTCGAACCTCAGCGTGCTGGAGGATTACAGCCGCTCACTGACCGAGTACATCGAGCAGACGGAGACGCTCACTCTGGAGCGCGCGCCGCTGGTCGCGCTGGAGCTGCGCGCGCTGCAGGAGCAGCTGGACCTGAAGTATATTCTCGGAGATCTTCAACAATTGCTTGAGCGAAGTCTGGCGGGGATGCAGCGCATCCACCAGATCGTGCGCGACCTTCGCCTGATGGCCCATGAAGGCCCCCATGAGCCGGGCTGGGTGCAGCTGGCGCAGCTTGTCGATGGGGCGCTCACCCTGGTGCGCCACGAGGGGCGCCGGCGCGCCGAGATCGAGGTGGATCTGCACGACGCGCCCGAGGTCTACACCGACGCCAACCGTCTGAGTCAGGTCGTGCTGAACCTTGTGGTCAACGCGCTGCAGTCGATCGAACCCGGCGCTCCGGATGTGAACCGGGTGCGGATTTTTGCCGTGGCCGACGAAGAGGCCGATCGCATCGCGCTGCACATTACCGACACCGGCACCGGCATTGAGCCCGAAGCCCTGGAGATGATCTTCGAGCCCTTCTTCACCACCAAAAAGCCCGGCACGGGCACCGGCCTGGGGCTCTCAATCTCCCGCGATCTGGTGCGTAGCTTAGGAGGGGAGCTGCGTGTGCAGAGCACCCCGGGCGAAGGCACCATGATGAGCATTGAGCTGCCCATTCGCGCGCCCAAATTTCGCAAGCCGGAGCGTATGGGCGAGAGCGGCACGTTTGAGCTTCCATCGAGCGATGAGATTGAGCTGGCACGCCAGCGCTGGCGCGCCGCCGCCCACTTCGAGGAGTAGATCATGACGCAACCAGGTCGCGCGCTGATCGGAACGTCGGGCTGGTCGTATGACGACTGGGACGGCGTCTTTTATCCCCGCGGGGTGAGCGGAACGGAGCGCCTCACCCACTATGCCACGCGCTTTAAGACCGTGGAGATCGACTCGACCTTCTACGCCATCCCGGCCCGCAGCACGGTGCAGGGCTGGTACGGGCGCACCCCCGACGACTTTATCTTCTCGGCGAAGTTTCCCCGCTCGGTGACCCACGAGGCGCGGCTGGTGCACGCCGGCGAAGACGCGATGCGTTTTGTCGAGACGATGAGCGAGCTTGGCGAAAAGCTCGGGGTGCTGGTCCTTCAGCTTCCGCCGAGTTTTTCGATCGAGGAGTTCGACGCGCTGGCCAACTTCTTTGAGGGGCTCCCCGACGGCTACGCCTATGCGGTGGAGGTGCGCCATCGCTCGTGGCTCGTCGATGCGTTTGCCGACCTGCTCAAACGCTGGCGCGTCTCGGTGGTGCTGACCGACGGGGAGTATCTGGAGCGCTTCTGGCGGGTGACCTCGCAGATTTGTTACATCCGCTGGCTGGGGCATTGGAACGCGTTCGAGCATTTTGATCGGGTGCAGGCCGACCGCAGTGACGAGCTCGCCTGGTGGGTGCCCCGCATCCAACATTTTGTGGAGCGCGGTGGCACCGTGCTCGGCTACGTCAACAACCACTTCTCCGGTCACTCACCGGCGACCGCCGATCAGCTCACCGAGATGCTCGCGCCCTGAAGCTATAAGGAAGGCGAAAGGAGCGCGCCGGGGCAGATTGACAGCGCGCGCCGGGGTGGGGCATACCAACGGCGGTCTTCGCTCGCCAAACAACCGAGGGTTTCACGATGTCCGTTGCCAATGTGTTTGAGTTAAACAAGTGTCTCGATGACTGCATCCGCTACTGCGAGGAGCACGCCGATCGCCAGCATAGCGCGATGTTCGGCCCGCGCCTTCGTAAGGTGCGCGCCAACTTTGAGGAGGCGCTCAAGTCCACCGACCGTCAGTTTACGCAGTGGCGTATGGAGAGCCGCGACGACAAGCTGGCCTGGAAGCACCTGGCCAAAGAGCTGCGCCAGACTCAGGACAAGCTCGCGCAGGTGGGTGCGGTCGGTTACGACCCGGAGCGTGTGATGTACTGGTCGACCGCGCTGCTGATCGACGCCGTCAAAGAGATGATCGTCTACCTGAACGAGCGCGCCGAGCAGATCGAGTTCGCCTCCGGTCAGGCCGAGCGTCTTGAGCGCATGATGGATAAAGCCACCGGTGAGGCCAAAGAGGAGAGCTCGGCCTTCTCCAACTACCAGCGCTTTGCGACGTTGCGCTCCGATGCGTTCAGCGACGTGTCCGACAGCCTGAGCAGCTTCCGTCAGGTGCTGCGCCGCGAGCTTGGAAAAGACAGCGCCGACTACCAGTCGATCCGCTGGCCGCTGACGCTCTCTCCCGACGAGACGGTGCTCTGAGCATGACCGTACCCTTCGACATCAAGGGCTGCGTGGCGCTGGTCACCGGCGCAAGCCGGGGCATTGGCCGTGCGTGTGCGCTCCAGCTCGCGCAGGCCGGCGCCATCGTCTACGCCTGCGCCCGCAGCGAAGACGCCCTCCGGGAGCTCGCTGAAGCATCGGAAGGCGTGCGCGTCTGCGTGCTCGATCTTCGCGATGAGGTGATGGTCGAGGAGCTGGCCTCCGAGATCATGGAAGCCCACGGTCGTCTCGATCTGCTGGTGAACAACGCCGGCGTGCTCGGCCCGCGTGCCTCCCTCGACCAGACCAGTGCCGAGGCGTTGCGTGAGGTGCTGGAGATCAACGTGGTCGGGGCGTTCAACGTGCTCAGCGCGAGCTATCCGGCGCTGCGTGCTGCGTCCTTGCCGCGCGTCATCAACCTCTCGTCGAGTGTGGGACGGAAGGGGCGCGCGCAGTGGGGCGCGTACTCGATCTCGAAGTTCGGGTTGGAGGGCTTAAGTGAGATTGCCGCCGACGAGCTCGGTGAGGACGCGGTGGTCGTCACGTTAAACCCGGGCGGCACCGCCACCGATATGCGGGCTGAGGCGTATCCGGACGAAGATCCGGAGACCCTGCCTTCCGCCGAGGACGTCGCGCAGACAATCGTGCTGCTCGCCAGACAGCTTCGCGCGGACCTTAGCGGCAAGCGCTTTAGCAGCCGCGCGCTCTTTGATCTGGCGAAGGAGAGCTCGGACGACGTGGTCGAGCTTCCGACGGATTAAGGGGTCGTTTTTTGTAATTGCAACGAAGCATGAAGGCTCATCCGAGAGGGTGGGCCTTTTCGTTTAGGTTCGCGAAAGGCTTGTGACCCCCTCGCCCCCCTGGCCGCGCCTATCGTGAAAGGCTTGAGTTTTTTTGGCCCCCCCGGGCGTTGCCTATCGTGAAAGGCTTGTGACCCCCTCGCCCCCCCGGGCGTTGCCTATCGCGAAAGGCTTGTGACCCCTCTCGACCCCCTGGCCGTGCCTATCGCGAAAGGTTTGTGACCCCCTCGACCCCCTGGCCGCGCCTATCGCGAAAGGTTTGTGACCCCCTCGACCCCCTGGCCGTGCCTATCGCGAAAGGCTCGTGACCCCCTCGACGCCCCGTTCGGGGTATGTCGATCGCGATTCCAGGCCCTCGCCCCGTGACGTTTACGATGCCCGGGCCTGGGACGAACGACTCAGCCGGCGCCCGGGGGAATCAGACGGCTTCGGCGGGCGCGGCGGTTCTGGATGAGCCCCTCGGTGGTGAAGACGACAAGACCCAGCCAGATAAAGATGAAGCCTACCAGGCGCGTCAGGGTCAGGGGTTCGTTGAAGATGAGTACACCGATGAGAAACTGGATGGTGGGTGCCAGGTACTGCATCACCCCGATCACCGTCAGCGAGAGGCGGCGGACGGCCGCGGCAAAGAAGAGCAGCGGCATCATCGTGGCGGCGCCCCCGCCGATCAGGAGCAGCTGCGTGCTCAAGGGGCCGCTTAGAAGGTGGCCCTCGCCAGTCCACTCCCAGAAGAGCATGAAGCCCAGGGCGGGCAAAAAGAGCAGGGCGCTCTCCAGCGCGACGCCTTCAATTGCGCCCTGGCGGGCCTTCTTTTTGATGAGGCCATAGATGGCAAAGGAGGCCGCCAGGCTCAGCGCAATCAGCGGGAGCTGGCCATAGACCACCGTCAGGTAGACGACGCCAAAGGCGGCCAGGCCGATGGCCATCCACTGGCCGCGGCGAGGACGCTCACCGAGGATGAGCGCACCGAGCACGACGTTAATCAGCGGGTTGATGAAGTAGCCCAGCGCGGTCTCGACGATGTAGCCGGCGTTGACCGCCCAGATGTACATTCCCCAGTTAAACGCCAGAAAGATCGAGGCAGCCAGGTAGGTCAGGAGCGTGCGCGGGGTCAGCTCGCGCACCCAGGCCCAGCGCCCGCGCACGCCCAGGATGATTGCGACAAAGCCCAGCGACCACACCATGCGGTGCGAGAGGATCTGCATCGCCGGGACATGTTCGAGGTACTTCCAGTAGATGGGGAAAAAGCCCCACATCAGGTAGGCGCCCAGGGCAAAGCCCAGGCCGCTGCGTAAGGTGCGTTCTTCGTGGGACATGGTCGTGGAGGGGGAAAGCGGGAGGGGGCACAGGAGGTGCCAGAAGACGGCGCCGGGGAAGGCGGCCAGGAGAGGGGGCAAGTGCCCGTGGCAACGCTTAGATGCGCACGGGTTGAGTTGGCAACAAAAGAATGCCCCGGCGACCATCGGGTCACCGGGGCATAAAGCACGCACACGCGTTGCGCCTTAGCTCACGTTGCAGAAGACCTCGTAGTCGATGAAGCCCGTCCACTCGGCGTCTTCGCCACAGAGCGAGCACTCCGGGTCGCGACGAAGCTTGAGCTCGCGGAACTGCGACTTAAGCCCGTCAAAGGTCAGCAGGCGCCCGGCCAGGGGCTCGCCCACGTCGACGAGAAGTTTGATGACCTCAATGGCCTGCAGCATTCCGATGACGCCGGGGAGCACGCCGAGGACGCCGGCCTCCTGGCAGCTCGGGGCGAGCTCGGGGGGCGGGGGCTCCGGGTAGAGGCAGCGGTAACAGGGGCCCTGGTGGGGCACAAAAGAGGTGACCTGACCTTCGAAGCGGTAGACCGAGCCGTGCACGTTGGGGATGCCCAGGTGCACGCAGGCGTCGTTGACCAGGTAGCGCGTGGCGAAGTTGTCGCCGCCGTCGACCACCACGTCGTAGCCCTCAAAGATCTCCAGGACGTTCTCGCTGCTGAGCCAGGTCTCGTAGGTGCGCACGTCGACGTCGGGGTTCAGCGCGTTGATGCGAGCTCTGGCCGACTCGACCTTGGGCGTGCCCACGCTCTCGTCGGTGTGCAGGATCTGGCGCTGGAGGTTGGAGCGGTCGACGACGTCGTTGTCGATGAGCCCGATCGTGCCCACACCGGCCGCGGCCAGGTACATGGCCACCGGGCTGCCAAGGCCACCGGCGCCGAGCAGCAGCACTTTGGAGTCAAGCAGCTTGCTCTGCCCCTTCTCGCCAATCTCCGGGATGATCAGGTGGCGGCTGTAGCGGGTGAGCTGCTCGGGGCTCATCGATTTGGGGATGTGCACCGGGTAACCCGAGCGCTTCCAGGCGGTGAAGCCGCCGGCCATCGATTTCACATCGCTGTAGCCCAGCTCCTGAAGGGAGCGGGCCGCCAGGGCCGAGCGGGTGCCGCCGGCGCAGTAGAGTACAATCGGCGTGTCGCGTCTGGGGACGGCGGTCTCGATCTTCAGATCGAGCTGGCCGCGGGGGATGAACTCCGCGCCTTCGATATGGCCGTCAACAAACTCTTCGCGCTCACGCACGTCGATGATGACGGTGGGGTCGTCGGAGGTTTGCAGGGCGCGCACCGCGTCGGTGTCGGTCTCGGTGATCGTTGCTTTTACGCGCGCGATGAGCTCGTCAAATGTAGCCACAATGAACTCCTGAAATGGCATGGGTCGGGGGGCGAGGCATCAATTTCCGGGAGGGGAACACCGGGGCTCGCCAGGTTATTCATACTTCGTGGGTGTGGATTGTTCAACGGGTGGATTCATCGTCGGATCGCCGTCGTTTTTCGCGCTCCTCCAGGGTGTCGCGGAACTCCTGGATGTCCTCGCCGGCGTCGTCGATCGCCACGCGCCCCTGGATCTGGGTCAGGGTATCGCGAAGCTGAGGGCGAAGCGGGCGAGGCAGGGAGGTGGCAAGCTCCTGCAGCTCCTCGATCAGGGTAGGGTCGGCGAAGAAAGCCAGGGCCTGCAGCGCGGCGATGCGCAGATCGTCGGGAGCGTCGTCGTCGGTGACGAAAGCGAGGAGGTTGGCCCGGCCCGCCGCCGATCGGCGCGTGCCCATCGCGTTGAGCGCCTGCCGGCGGAGCTCGCCGGCCAGCGACGGATCTTCGGTGAAGGTGGCCGCCACGGTGGGGTGGGTGCCGCGGGCGATGGTGAGCAGCTCGGCGTCAATATCGGGATCATCGCGCATGCCGAGCATGCTCACCAGCTGCCGCAGCACCGAGGCGCGCAGCCCGGGGATGGCCATGGTCTGATCAATGGCTGCGCGGGAGACCGGGCGACGGTAGTGACGCAACGCGCGCAGCGCCACCGGCACGCGCTCCCCGTTGGGGTGCTCCACCAGCAGGCGCTCCAGGTAGGGTAGCGCGTCGGGGTGGGCGGAGGCAGCCAGGATGTCGAGGCCGCGATGCAGGCCGGTGTGCCAGCGTTCGCGCTCCACGTAGTCGATGACCGAAGGTGTGGCGGGCTCGGCGTCCTCTCGGGCGCCGATGGCGCCAATGGCGGCGATGCGCACGTCGGGGGAGGCGTCGTTGAGGGCGCGCTCCAGGGCCTGGCGCGCCTCGTCGCCCGGGTAGCGAGTGAGCGCGCTCGCGGCCGCGGCGCGAACGAGAGGATCGGGGTCATTGGCCAGAAGATCGCTGAGATGCTTCACGCCCTGAGGGTGCAGAAAGGCCCCCAGGGCCTCGATGGCGCGGAGGCGGTGACGTCGCACCTCGCTCGTCTGGGCCAGCTCTAAGAGGGCGTTCACGTCGTCGAGCTCGCCGGGCTCATGGGTGAAGTCGCGTCGGGCGATAAGCCCGATGGCGCTGAGAGCGTCTTCGGTTTTGGGGCTGTTGGGCGCGACTTCGGCCGCTTCGATGAGCCGGGGGAGCATCGCCGGGCCGCCGGAGGCCACCGCCCGCACCCGCTCGTTACGCAGGCGGTCGGGGCCCTGGCCAAACGCGCTGATCAGGCGCTCCAGCTGGATGGGAGAGCCGAGCCTGCCGATCAGGCGCACGGTGTCGACGTATTTGCGTTCGGTGGGGTTGAACGTGTCGAGGCGATCGAGCAGCGGGTCGGCGGCGCGGCCGCCGTGGGCGGCGATGGCGCGTTGGGTGGCGCGGTAATCGACCGCGTCGGTGCGCACCCGGCTTAAATGCGCCATCAACGTGGGCAGGGCGTCTTCGGAGGGTTGGGTGGCCAGCATGGGCACGGCGCGATCGCGGGCGGTGGCGTCATCGCCGCGCAGCACCTCATCAACGGCGTTTACGGCGGCCGAAGGGATGCGTGTGGTCATGCGCGCGAGCTGGTCACGGCGCTGGGCCTGGGGCTCGCGGATGACCTCATCGACGATCTGGCGCGCGGTTTCATCTTCGGTGGGGGCGTCGACCGTCGAGGTCAGCGAGAGCTCGGAGATGGCCACCGAGCGACCCAGGCGGCGGCGCTCTGCCTCCGGGGCGCGGGCCATCGCGCCCGGCTCCGAGCCGAGAATCATCGCCGAGAGGCAACTGGTGTAGACGGGTTCCGGAAAGGTGACGTAGAGCCCTCCAGCCTCGAAGAGCTCCTCTTGTGACACCTCAGGGAGGGTGACGCGAAAACGAAGTCCGTCACTCAAGCCGATGAGCAGCTCGGTGGGGCGAGCGTAGCTCTCAAAATGCTCGGCGGAGCGGCCGTGCCCGGGGAAGATCCGCAGGCCCCGAATCGGCACCGCCGTGGTCACGTTGGCGCTGACATACTCGCCACGGCCACCTTCGCCGCTGCCTTCGATCCAGGCCGTCTTCAGGTCGGCGTCTCCCAGTGAGATGGGGCGCGCGGGCAACCCACCGACCGGAGCGCCGCGCACGTCGCTGCTGGCCAGCGCCCAGCTGAAGATGTTGGTGGTCAGCGGGGCGTGGAAGGGGCGCTCCGGGAGCGACGCCTCCAGCTCAATGGCCTGCTGCAGTTGAAGATCGATGCGATCGCCGGCGACAAAGCGGCCCTGGTCCGGGTCGAAGATCTCAAAGCCGCGATCCTCTTCTTTTTGCAGGCCACAGAACTTTGTTCCGCGTGTGCCGTCAGCGCGTACAAGCGTTGTGGTGTCGGGGGCGTTTGCGAGGGTGCGAAACCCCAGGGAGGCGCCGCCGTCGAGGCGGGTGTACTGCCCGCGGCCTACCACCCCGCAGCTCCAGCCGGTGGAGCTGTTGGCGCGCTCAACCCACATCGCGACCTGGTAGACCGGAGGATCGAGCGGGCCGCTCTGGTGGTCGGCGCGCGCCTCCAGGATGAGCGCGTGGCCGCGCTCAGTAAGTTGTCGCGTCTGGATCTCGAAGATGTAGAAGTTCTGACCGACCTCCTCGGGGAAGGTCGTGCGGCAGATGGCCGAGGTGCGGCCCGGGCCGCCGGCGAGCTCGACGTTCCAGATGCGCTCATCGGCGTCGGCGCGTTGGTAGATGTTGAGCTGAAGGTCGGGTCGGCGCTGCTCCAGCTCGACGGTCTCACTGAAGCGCTCGATGCGCTCCGGTGCGGTGATCTGGGCGCTCAGAGGCGGCGCGTTCGTCAGCAGCAGGGTGGCGACCACAAGCCCTGAAGTCAGGGGCGTCAGGCGCGGCATAGGCAGGCTGTCGATGAGGGAGGGCGCGCCAGAGGGCGACGTGAACATGAACGATCCAGGGCATTGGGGCGCGCGGTGGAGGTCGGCGATTTTTTGACACCCCGTCGGGGCGCTCTTACCGTCGGGGCGGAGTTTGAATCACGCGTTATCAGGACGTCGAATGGACATCATCACCAAAACATCCCCCCGGGTCGTGCTCGCCAGCGGCTCACCTCGCCGCCTGGAGCTGATGCAGCGTCTGGGGTTTGAGCCGCTTGTTTACAAGAGCGACATCGAGGAAGTACCCCGCGCCGGGGAGTCGCCCGAAGCATATACTCTGCGACTCGCCAGGGAAAAGGGCGAGGCTGTGGCGGATGCGCTGGCGGACAACAGCGAGCTGCCCGGGTGGGTGCTCTCCGCCGACACGATCGTGGTGTTCGATGGCGCGATCCTGGAGAAGCCGGTCGATGAGGCCGACGCCCGCGCGATGCTCGCCAGGCTGGCCGGAAACGAGCACGAGGTCATCACGGCGTACTGCTGGACCTGGCGCGCGCCGGGCCAGCCGGTCGATGCCCGTGTCTCGAAGGCGGTGGCGGTGCGCGCCAGCGTGTGGATGCGCGAGCTCACCGAGGAGCATATTCGGCGCTACGTCGCCAGTGGCGAGCCGATGGATAAGGCGGGAAGCTACGGCATTCAGGATCTGGGCAGCACGCTCGTGCGTCGGATTGATGGATCGTACTTCTGCGTGGTGGGCCTTCCGGTCTGTGAGGTTGTGGAGACGCTTGAGGAGCTCGGCGGGCTCAAGGGGTTCCCGCTATGAGCACCCCGGCGGACATCGATCGTGAGCTGTTGAAGTCACGTCTGGACGAGGTGGAGGCGCGCATTGGCGCTGCCTGCGAGCGGGCCGGGCGCGAGCGTGCCGAGGTGACGCTCATCGCCGTGAGTAAGACGCACCCGATCGAGGCGATCGAAGCGCTGGCGGAGCTTGGCGTAAGCGACTTCGGGGAGTCTTACGTGCAGGAGTGGCAGGAGAAGGCCGGCGAGCTCGAAGACAGCGTGCGCTGGCACTTCATCGGTGGGCTGCAGTCCAACAAGGCACGTTTTGTCGCTGGCGAGGTCGCGCTGATTCATTCGGTCGATCGCAAGAGCCTGGTCAAAGCGCTCGCGCGTCGCACTGACGAGCCCGTGGATGTGCTTCTGCAGGTCAACATCAGCGGTGAAGACAGCAAGGGCGGGGTGGAGCCCGAGGCCCTCAACGACTTTTACGCGAGCGTGGTCGCCCGCCAGGAGTTGCGGGTGCGCGGGGTGATGGGCATGGCCCCATACGCCGAAGATCCGGAAGATGCACGCCCCTATTTTCGGCGCCTGCGTGAGCTCTATGAAGGGCTTGTCGCGTACGCGCAACACCACGCCCCGCAACGGGCCGGTGAGCTTCGGGAGATCTCGATGGGCATGTCTGGCGATTTTGAAGTGGCGATTGAAGAGGGCGCGACGCTGATTCGTGTGGGAAGCGCGCTCTTTGGAGAGAGGAATTACGATGCATGAGCCTGATGACACGCCCGAGACAAGCGCGCAGGCCGACACTGAGAAGTTGGTCGTGCCCGCGATGAGCGATGAGACGCCGAGCTTCGATACGCGCCTGGAGGACTACCTTGTGGTCCTCATCGGCTGCGGGAAGATGGGGCGCGCGCTGGCCGAGGGCTGGATCGACAGCGGCGCGCTCGATCCGCGCCGGCTGGTCTGTCTGGATGCCCACGAGAAGACGGCGCAGGATCTGGCCGACGATTTGAACGCGCGCGAAGCCCTGCCGGAGATCGAGCTCGATGAGAACGATCAGCCCACGCGGCGTCCGCGCCTTTATGTGATCGCGGTCAAACCCGGTGACGTGCGCGCGGTGCTGGAGGCGCGTTACGAGGAGTTCACCGACGAAGACACGATCATCTCGATCGCCGCAGGCGTGAAGATTGCCTCGATGCGTCGCTACGCCGGTCCGCTGGCCGGGATGGCGCGCGCGATGCCCAACACCCCCGCGCTGGTGGGCGCCGGGGTGACCGGCGTGATGGGCGACGGCACCGTCGATATGGCCGCGGTCGGCGCGCTCTTTGAGGCGGTCGGCAAAGTCGTGCGCATCAAAGACGAAGATCATTTTCACGCGCTCACCGCCATCAGCGGCAGCGGTCCGGCCTACATTTTCACCGCGGTGGAGGCGCTCGCGGACGGCGGGGTCTTTATGGGCCTGGACCGCAAGACCGCCATTGAGCTGGCCAGCGCGGTGATGGAAGGTGCGGCGCGGCTGGCCCAGGAGCGCAGCTACGTGCACACCGCGGAGCTCAAAGATCAGGTGGCCAGCCCGGGAGGCACGACCATCGCGGCGCTGGTGGCGCTGGAGGAGCACGGCTTTCGCCACGCGCTGATTCGCGCGGTGGAGGCTGCCGCGCGCCGCAGCGCCGAGCTCAGCGATGAGGTCTCCGAGCGACGCATCGAAGAAGAAGGTCCCATCGGATAGATGGATGTTTGCACCACCCCACGGGAGCAGGGCAGCACCCACGTCAACGCCACGGATGAGGTAGAAGATGTTTAAGTTCAGCGCCGATGATATCGCCAATCAGTCGTTTCAGTCGAAGTTCCGAGGCTACGACGCCGACCAGGTTCACGAGTTTTTAGAGGGGCTCGCGCGTGAATGGCGCCAGGTGCAAGACGCCGTGCGCCGGATGCAGGATGAGCTCGATGAGCAGACCCGTGAGCTGCGCGATTACCGCCGGCGAGAGCGCAGCCTGGTCGAGGCCCTGGAGATGGCCCGGCAGGTCGCCGAGGAGATCCGCCATCAGGCCGATCGCGACGCCGAGCTTGTGCTGGCGGAGACCGAGCTCAAGGCCGAGCGCATGCTCACGCGAGCCGAGCAGAAGGTCGGTCAGCTGCGCTCAGAGATGCTGGAGCTGCATCAGCATCGGGTGCGCTTTCAGAGCGAGCTCAAGAATATGGTCGAGAGCTATGGCGCGATGATCGCGCATTTTGAGAAGCGCGCCGAAGGCGTGGAGGTGCTGCCGCCGATCCCCGGCCACGCGCCGAGCCCGGTTTCGCCACGCGCCGAAGAGAGCGCTCAGGCTGCCGAGAGCGAGGATGGCGAGGAGGTTGAGGACGACGCGCTTGTCGACGAACGTCCGCGCCGCCACACCTCCCCGGGGATGATGGCCGGCTCGAGCACCTCGCACTGATCACAGGGGAAGGGGGGGCGCCAGGAGATCGTTTGGTGATTGGGCCGATGTGCGTACCTCTTGGTGCGGCGCATCGCGCAATGATTGCGTGATGCGCGCCCAACCCTGTGATCTTCGAGGTCGATGTGAAGTTGTTGCGCGCCCCCCTTGTTGCGATCCTCCTCTCTGCATTCACGATCTTCAGCGCGCCTGCTTTCGCCGAGGTGATGCCCGGGCTTGTCAGCCGCCCGGGGGCCGAGGTCGCGCTGACCTACCACTACCCCGAGCCTTTTGAGCCGGCCATCAACCAGCTCGACGCCGAGGCCACCGAGGTGGTTGAGGCGCTGGAGCGCCGCCTGGGCCTCGACGCGCTCGAGGGCGTCGACGTCTACCTGCTGCGCGACATGAACACCTATTTTGAGTGGCAGGAGGCCGACTACCGCCCGTCGAGCTGGGCGGTGGGCCTCTCGCTGAGCGACCGCTCCACGGTGTTGGTCAAGCACGGGGTGGGCTCGGCGGCCGAGCCGGTGGATATCCGAAAAACCTTCATTCATGAGCTCGCGCACGTGGCGGTGGACCGCGCCCGCGCCGGACATCATGTGCCGCGCTGGTTCAACGAAGGCTTTGCCGTGCTGCACGCCGAGGAGTGGACGCCCGAGCGCAGCGACACGCTGACGCGGGCGGCGTCGACCGGCAGCGTCATGGCGTTTTCGGCCCTGGACCGCTACTTCCCACCCCACCATCAGTCGGTATCGCTGGCTTACGCGCAGAGCTTCCACTTTGTGCGCCATCTGGAGCAGCGTTTCGGCGAAGACTTTTTTGCCGAGGTGATGGCCCAGGTGCGCCAGGGAACGCCTTTTGCGGAGGCGGTGCACGTGAGCAGCGGGAGCACGCTCAGCGCGCTGGAGACGCAGTGGAGGCAGGAGTTGGAGGAGGGCGCCTCATTCTGGGCGATCCTGAGTGACGTCAACGCCCTTTTTTTTGGCGCCTCCTTTCTTTTCCTTGTAGCGTTCGTGGTGCGCGTGATGCGTAAGCGCCGCCAGGCGCAGGCGATGGTCGACGATGACGACCCCGGGCCGTGGGATTACGACCCGTCGCTGTACCCCTTGCCTGGCCAGGATCGCTAAGCACGCGTCGCGCCAGCTGCCACGGACGGCAGCACACGCAGGCTTCGACACGAACGACGATTGCAGCCAGGAGCTAAGGATGGCTCAGAGCATCTCCGACGTATTCTCTCGCGCCCATGACAGCGACCGAACGCAGCGCCGGACCGCGCGTTTTGTCGCGCCGAAGTCCGACGAGGCGCCGCCGAGCGCGGCCCAGACTCCCACGCTGAACTTAAGCGCTGGCGAGGCCGATGAGGCCCGCCGCGCGGCGTTTCGCCCCCGCGAGAGCGTGGCGCTTCGCCGCGATGTGCTCGAAGCCTTTGTGGCCGCCTCGCTGGCCGATCGCGCCCACGTGGAGGGTGACGACGCCGAAGTGGCCCACCGCCACATCGAGGTGGCCCGTGCCTGTGAGGCGCTCGGCGATTTTGAGCGCGCGCTCGAGATGTTGCGCTGCGCCGGCATTGGCGAGGTGATGAACTGGGAGGTCGGCCATCTGGTGCGCCGCCTTCGCCGCGCGCTGGGCGATGATGAGGCCGTTATCGACGCCCTGGAGCGCGCGCTGGCGCTCCGGGACCAGCCCACCTGGGCACCGGTTTATGTGGAGCTGGAGCTGGCGACGACCCGCTGGATGCGTGGCGCAAGCCCCGACGAGGTGCTTCGCGGCTGCGAGCGCGCCACAGACGACCGCGAGGGTCGCGCCTGCCTCGACATCTTTGCGGCGCTCTGGGCGTTGCACCTTCGCTGCGACGCGCTCCTGGAGCGTGGCGAGTTTGAGGAGGCGCTCTCTGCGCTGGAGAAGGCCGCGCGCCTTCCCGAACTTTCGGTGGATATCCGCCAGGCGTTGGAAGCGCGCCGGGCGGTGTGGCTGCACGTGTTTGGCCGCCACGATGAGGCCCGCGACCTGCTCAACGATCTGGCCAACCAGGGCCAACTTCCCGGCGATCTCGACGATCTGCTGGTGAGCCTCTGCTTTGAGTCCGGTGAGGTGGGGCGCGCCTTTGGTGTGCTGCGTCGATCCGCCCGCCAGGAACTTCGACAGGGGGTGCACGCTGTGCCCCTGGCGATGTTGCACCTGACCGCCTCGGATCATCCCGCCGCCGCCCGCGATGTGCTGCGCCAGGGCACCGAGCGCGAGGATGACTGGACGCTGCTGCGCCTGCGTGAGCACCTTCTTGAAAGTGAGCCCGAAGCGCAGGGGGGCGGGGGATCTGAGCTGATCGACGTGCTCAACCGCCGCCTGGAAGGCCCGCTCTCGGTGAGCGAGCGCGTCAGCACGCTGACGCGCCTGGGCCGCCTCTACGAGGTTGAGGCCGGGCTGGCCGAAGCGGCCGCCGAGGTCTACCGCGAGGCGCTGAGCTACGATCCTCGCCATGTGCCGGCGCTGCGCGCGCTGGGGCGGCTGTACACCCGCCGCGAGAACTGGCGCGGGCTGGCCGACCTCTACGAGCGCGAGATCGCTTCGGCGCAGGCGACCTCCGGCGCCTGGCGCCGCCATTTCCAGCTCGCTGAAGTCTACGAACATCGCCTGGAGCGCGATGAGCGCGCCCTGGAGCACTACCTGCTGGTCCTGGAGGTGCGCCCGAATTACCTGCCCGCGCTCAAGAGCGCGGCGCGCATCCTGAGCCGCCTGGAGCGCTGGACCCAGCTCGCTGACCTATTTCTGGGGCTGGTGGAGGTTGCGCCCTCGCGCCGTCAGAAGCTCTATCTGCTCGATAAAGTCGCTGAGGTGGCCGAGCAACAGCTGAAAAACTATGAGGTCGCCATTGGCGCCTGGCTGGAGATTCTTGCGCTCGACGAGAGCAACCCGCGCTGCTTTGCGGCGCTCGGGCGTCTCTACGCGCGGACCCATCGTTGGGAGGAACTCATCGCGCTGAATGAGCGCGAGATCGCGCTTATCGACGATCCGGAAGAGGTCGCCGCCACCTGGCTTCGCAACGCCGAGGTGGCCGAGCAGCAGCTCGATGATGTGGTGCGTGCCGAGCGCTATTACCGCCGCGCCCTGGAGGAGCTCCCCGACTTTTTGCCGGCCCTCGAAGCGCTGGGCCGAATCTACATGCGGGGCTCGCGTTGGGACGAGATCGTGCAAATGACGGGGCGAGAGCTCCACACCATCACCGATCCTCGCGCGGCCGCCCGCCAGCTGGGCGCGCTCGCCGAGCTTCTGGAGACGCGCCTGGAGCGTCGCGATGAGGCCATTGCCATCTACGATCAGCTGCTGGCAATGAACCCCGCTGACAGCCACGTGTTCAACGCGCTGAGCCGACTTTACCGCCAGAGTGGAGCGTGGACCTCGCTGGAGGCGCTCCTGCTCAACCGTCTGGCCCACCTCAGCGGTGCGGCGGAGCTGGCGGCGGCCTGGGGTGAGCTGGCGATGATCGCGGAGTGGCGTCTCAACCGCCCCGACGACGCCTGCGCCCGTTACCTGGAAGCGCTGCAGGTGGAGCCCACCAACACCCACTGGCTGGGCGGGGTGGCGCGCACCTGGAAGCGCGCCGGACATGCCCCGGAGGCGATCGCCGACCAGCTCGAAGATCTCTTGATGCACGCCACCGAGGCCACGCTTCGGGATCGCTACTTTATGGTGATCGCGCGTCTTCGCGAGCGCGCCGAGGTCTCTCCGGATGCCAGCCGCGCGTACCGCGCACACGGCGCGGCCGAGAGCCTGGAGAACCAGATCGTCTTGCGCGTCGCGATGGCCTGCGCGGCCGAGCGCGCTGAGCTTGCGCAGGCGCGGGTGCGCCTGCCGCATCACCCGCTGCAGGCGCTGGTGGCGATGGGCCGACACAACCTCAACGCCTGGGAGCGCGACGCGCTGGCCAGCGACGCGTTCGAGATGTTGCCCTCGGCGGCGCGAGCCTTCCTCAGCCAGGAGATCGAGCTGACCAGCGCTGCTGCGGCCACCGACCTCTCGGGGCTCAGCGCCGATCTTGTCGCGGTGCTCCAGGGCCAGGAGATCTTTGCGCAGAATCCTGGCGAGTCGATGTCGCCTGCAGAGCAGCGCCTGCGCGCGCTTCAGGCGCGACGACTTCAGGAGCACGCCCACTACCTGAGCTGGACAACCCTGGAAGCCGACGCGCACATCAACCCCCTGGTGCGCGCCTCGCGCCGCCTGGAGATGGCCCGTTACGCCTCGCGTCACGGGCTCGCCGGCGCCGATGATCTTTATACGCTGGCCTGTGAGGCGACCTTCCCCGAACTGGTCGAGCACGAGGGTCCGACCTTCGTTCCCGAAGGTGAGGCCGAACTCGATCGCGCCGACGAAGCGTTGATCGCAACGATCCCGGCCGACTGCGCGCATATCGAGGCGCTCTACGCCGCGCTCCGAGAGACCTCCCGGTGGAACCTGCTGCGCCGCTGTCTTCAGGCCCATGTCGGACGTGAAGGCTTGAGCCAGACCCGCCGCCTGGAGCTCTTTGAGGCGCTGGCCACGCTCTGCGCCGATGAGCTCGCCGACTACCCGGGCGCGCAGCGCGCGCTGACGACCTGCTGGCAGATCTCCGAGGATGCGGCCTACCTGCGCTCGCTGGTCGAGCTGGCGTCCCGCTTTGAGAAGATCGATGACGCCATCGACTTCCAGCGCCGTCACTTCGAGTGCATCACGATGGACGATGAGCACGTCGTCGAGGAGCGCATTCAGTCGGGCTACTGGCTCGGACGCTTGCTGATGAGCGTCGGCGATGAAGCGCATCTGGAGCAGGCCATCGACTGCCTCGAAGACCTCGTTCACGACTATGAGGGGCTGGAGGCCCTGCACCGCGCCGAGCGCCTGCTGGCCCGTGCCCACCGCCAGGCGGGCAGTGGCCGTCGCGCCGCCGAACTCTACGAGCGCGTGCTCAAGTTCCAGGTCATCGGCGAGGAGCTCGAGGACTGGCGGGCGCTGGTCGATGTGCGTCACCGCCTGCTCGACGATGTCGCCGGTGCCTACACCCTGCAATGGCAGATCGTTCGCGCCTTCCCCGACTCCCGCGCGGATCTTGATCTGCTGATCGACCTGGCTGCGGAGGCCGGAGAGGTCGCGGATTGTGTGGAGCAGCTCGCGCAGCTCTCGCATGCCACAAGCTCTCAGGCGAAGATCGATCTTCTGGCGCGCGCGGCCGAGGCCGCCGACGAGGAGCTCGGTCATGTCGAGGAGGCCGCCCGCTACTTCGAGCGCCTGATCACGCTCTGCGAGGGTGACGCTGAACGCTCGGCCTACTTCCGTCGCCGTCGCGCCTTCTGTCTGGCGCGCATGGCGGGGCGTGAGGCGCTGGCAATGAAGGCCTTCCGCGAACTTCTGGCTGAAGAGCCCTTCGAGCCGACCAACTACCGCGGTCTGGAGACGCTCTTTGAGCGCGCGCAGGCCCACGATCGCCTGCGTCTGACCCGTCAGACGCTGCGCGCGCTGGGCGCAAAGGTGGAGCTGAGCGAAACACGCACCAAGACCACCCCCTCGCGCGCGGTGGACGCCGAGCTGGTGGAGCGCCACCTGATCGACGACGCGCTTCGCGGCGGGGTCTTCCAGGCGCTTCAGGCGACGGTGCCCCTTGCGGAGCGCGTCTTCTCGGAGACCCTGCCCCAGAAGAAGGCGCTGGATGGCCAGCGCCTGCGCGCCGGCGATCATCCGGTCTATGACGCGATTGCGGATGGGTTCGCCGCCATCGGCGTGGTGAAGTTCCGCCTCATTGTGGGCGACAGTGGTCCGGAGCACCCGGTGGTCTTCGCCGAGAGCACCCCCACGGTGTGGCTCAATGAGACCCTGATTGAAGGCCTCAGTGATGCGGGTCTGCGCTTTGTGGGCGGCTATTGCGCCGCGCTGGTAGTCAGCGATCTCGCGCCCCTGATGAGCCTGGATGGGCGCCAGGTCTGGCATCTGATGGAAGGCGTCACCCTGCGTCAGGTCGGCCGCGGCTTCACCGATCGCGTGGATCTGCAGAGCCAGGAGCTTGGCGAGCAGGTCGGCAGCCCCTTCCACAGCCCGGCGCGTCGCCGTGTGGCCCAGGTGATGGAGGCACATGAGGGGCTTATGGATCGCCTCGCCAGCGCCCACTGTGAGGCCTGGGGGCGCAACATCGACGCGTTTGCGGCGCGTTTTGGTCTCTTGATCTGCGGCGATGTCGCCGCCGCCGTCGAGGCGATGCTTCGTCTGGAAGGTTGGGGCATGCCGCTGGACGAAGTCGCCACGCAGAAGCGTATCCGTCATCACGACGGCGTGGGCGCGCTGGTCGCCTTCGCCCACGACGACGCCTTCCTGGAGCTGCGCTACCGCCTCGGGCTCGCCGGCCGCCCCAGCGCGCTGGAGATTTGAACCGCTGAAAACGGGCTAAGAGGCCCGCGACCTTCACGACATTCAACGCCCCGGAGAGATCCGGGGCGTTTTTTTACGAGGCGTACCCATAAAGATTAGTCTTGCCTAAATCTTTTATGGGGTTAGATTAAGTTCACAGGTGGGGCCGACTAAGTTTCGCCCCGGCGCATATGGTAGGCGCCGCAATGGCCTGTGAGGCTTTTTAGGATGACAATGAACTCTCTATTTCTGCGCACACTCCTGGCGTCGATCGTTGCCCTGGGATTTCTGAGCGGCTGCGAGCGTGACACCCGAGTCGCCGACGAACGCCCGGTGGTCGTGGCGACCACCACGATGCTCGAAGACCTCACGCGCGAGCTCGCCGGCGACGATGTGCACGTGGTCGGGCTGCTCTCTGCGGGAGCCGACCCGCATATCTACCAACCGCGTCCGGCCGACGCCCGCCAGATCGCGGAGAGCGACCTGGTGGTCATGAACGGGCTTCTTCTCGAGGGCTGGATGGAGGGGCTGGTACGCCACGCCGGTGGCGAGCGGCCGATCCTTGTGGTGGGCGACAGTCTTGAGAAAGAACGGCTGATGTCGGTGGAGGGCGCGGTGGACCCGCACTTCTGGTTCGACGTGGCGCTCTGGCGACAGGGTGGCGAGGAGGTCGCTCAATCTCTGCAGAATCTTTTTGAAGAGGGCGACGCGCGACGCGCTGCGATCGCCGCCCGACACGCCGACCACGACGCGGAGCTTCAGGCGCTCGACGCCTGGGTGCGCGCCCAGCTGGCGACCGTCCCCGAAGCACAGCGCGTGCTGATCACCAGCCACGATGCGTTCGGCTACTTCGGGCGCGCCTATGATTTGGACGTCGAGGCCATTCAGGGGCTGAGCACCGAGCAGGAGGCCAGTCAGCGCGACGTCATCAACATGATCGAGGTGGTGCGCGAACGAAATGCGCCGGCCGTCTTTATGGAGTCTTCGGTCGCGCCCGGGCTCATCGAGCAGGTCGCCCGCGAGACGGGCGCGCGCATCAGCGGCCCGCTCTACTCCGACAGCCTGGGACCGGAGCAGAGTGGGGCGCACACCTACATCAAGATGGTGGAGTCCAACGTGCGACTCATCACCGGAGCGCTGGGCGGCAACCCCGAAGCCTTCAAGAGCCGCGCGAAACGCACCGCTCCGAAAGATGCTGAGGAGAGCGACGCATGAGCGCCGGCGACGCGTTAACCATTCAACATCTCAACCTCTCCTACGGCGCCGAGCGCGTTGTGGAAGACGTCAACGTGAAGCTAAAGCCCGGGAGCCTGGTGGGCATCGTCGGGCCCAACGGAGCGGGGAAGTCCACGCTGATCAAGGCGATCGCCGGGGCGAAGGAGCCCGACAGCGGCACGATCACCATATGCGGTGAGGAAGGGCGGCGCGGGCGTAGGCATCTGACCTATGTGCCCCAGCGTGGCGAGGTCGACTGGGACTTTCCGATCACCGCCGAAGAGGTGGTGCGTCAGGGGCGCTTTGCGCATGTCGGCCTGTTGCGTCGCTTCCGCGGCGACGACAAAGCCGCGGTCACCGACGCGCTCCAGGCGGTCGCGATGACGGCTTTGAAACATCGCCAGATCGGTGAGCTCTCCGGTGGGCAGCAACAACGCGTCTTTCTGGCGCGAGCGTTGGCCCAGGGCGGCGAGGTCTTCCTGATGGACGAGCCCTTCGCCGGCGTCGATGCGGCCACCGAGAAGGCCATCGTCGAGGTCTTACGCGCGCTTCGCGATGCTGGAAAGACCGTGGTGGTCGTGCACCATGACCTGGTCACGGTGAGCGACTATTTCGACGAGCTGGTGCTGCTCAACCGCACCATCATCGCTCAGGGACCGACCGCCGAGGTCTTCACGCCCGACAACATGCGCGAGACCTACGGTGGCAACCTCGCGATCTTTGACCGCCGCGACGCGGTCGCCGTGGTGGAGTAGGGCGATGGAGACGGGCAGTACCGACATCTTCTTGAGCCGCGCCGCCGAGTTCTTTTCGTTGCAGTACGACTTTGCGCTCTATGCGTTGCTGGCCGCGGTGCTCGTCGGCGTGATCTGCGGGCTGGTGGGCACCTTTATGGTGCTGCGCGGCATGTCGCTAGTGGGCGACGCCGCCGGGCACGCCACGCTGCCCGGGGTGGCCATCGCGTTTTTGCTCACCGGCACCAAGAGTGCGCCGGCGTTGCTTCTGGGCGCGCTCGTCAGCGCGGTGCTCGGCGCGATGACGATCACCTGGATCAGCCGAGGCCCGCGGGTGCGCGCCGACGCCGCGATCGGCATCGTGCTCTCGACCTTCTTCGGTCTGGGGATCGTGCTGCTCTCCTATATCCAGGCCTCACCCACCGGGCAGCAGGCCGGGCTCTCGGAGTATCTCTTTGGCAATGCGGCGGCGGTCACTCCCGCACAGATCGGGGTGGTCGCCCTGGCCGGGGCGGTGCTCGTTGTTCTGGTCGGGATCTTCTACCGACCGCTCTCTCTGATGGTCTTTGATGAGCGCTTTGCGCAGTCGCTGGGGCTGCCCACCCACTGGCTGGAGCTGGGGTTGATGTCTGCGCTGGCGGTGGCGGTGGTGCTCTCGATTCAGGCGGTCGGGGTGATTCTGGTGGCGGCGATGTTGATCATCCCCCCCTCGGCGGCGCGCTTTCTCTCCAAAAAACTCCCCGGCGTGATGGTCGCGTCGGTCGTCATGGGCGGCGTCAGCGGGGCGCTCGGCGCGATGCTCTCCTACGTGTATGAGGGCGTGGCCACGGGCCCGGCGATGGTGCTGGTGGCGGTCTTCTTCTTCGCGCTGGCGCTGGGCTTCGGCCCGGTCGGGGGCGCGTTGCCCCGGGCGCTACGCCGCCGCCGTGCCCGTCAGAGAGCGATGCCCGGAGGTGCGCGATGAGCTTTCTGATCGAGCCCTGGCAGTGGGGGGATTGGATGTGGCGGGGCATGCTCACGCTGAACCTGGTGGCGATCACCTGCGCGGTGTTGGGCGTCTTTTTGTACCTGCGTCGCATGAGCCTTATCGCGGACGCTCTGGCGCACGTGGCGCTGCCGGGCATTGTGATGGCCTTTCTTGTCACCGGCTCGCTCGACGGCGCGTTGATGCTGGGTGGCGCGGCGGTGGTGGGCCTGTTTACGGCGGTGGCCATTGAGTGGGTCAGCCGTCAGCCGACGGTGCGCAGCGACGCGGCCATCGGTGTCGTCTTCACCGCGCTCTTTGCGCTGGGCGTGATCCTGCTCTCGACCCGGGTGCGCGACGCGCATATCGACACCCACTGCCTGCTCTTCGGCGATGTGCTCGGGGTCAGTGACCGTGCGCTGAGCCTGGTCGCCTGGAGCACGCCGCTGATTCTGGGGCTGGTGGCGATCTTCTACCGCTGGCTGGCGGTGAGCAGCTTCGACGCGCGCTTTGCGCTGGCGCTGGGCGTGCCGGTCGCTGCGCTGAACTACGGGCTGATGAGCGCGGTCACGGTCACTGCCGTCGCGGGGTTTGAGGCCGTCGGCGCGGTGCTGGTCATCGCGTTGATCATTGTGCCGGCGGCCACCGCGCACCTGCTGGCGCGCAACCTTAAGGCGATGCTCGCGATCAGCGCCGCCCACGGAATCATCGCCAGCTGGGCCGGTATGTACCTGGCCATCGGCCTTAACATCTCGGCGGCCGGTGCGGTGGTCGTAGCCGGAGGCGTGCTCTACGCGTTGGCCTTTCTCTTCGCGCCAGAGCATGGTCGCGTCTGGCGCTGGCGGCGACGCGCGCTGGCCACCTCCGGGCCGCCCCGGCCCTTGTCGCCTTCGGGGTGATCTGTTAGACCCCGCTGGAACTCAATCCCTCGCTTCGGATGATGCGTCGATGCCTACGATTTCGGTCGAAAACTACCTCAAGGCCGTCTTTCATCTTCAGGGGGAGGCCGAGGAACGGGTCAAGACCAAGGCGCTCGCTGAACATCTCGACATCTCACTGCCCTCGGTCACCGGGATGCTCAAGTCGCTGGCGGATGAAGGGCTGGTCGACTACCTGCCTTACCGCGGCGCGCTGCTCACCGAGGCCGGCCGTCGGATGGCGCTGCGCGTGATCCGCAACCATCGCCTCATTGAGGTCTTCTTGATGAAGACCCTCGATTACAGCTGGGATGAGGTTCATGCCGAAGCCGAGCGCCTGGAACACGCGGTAAGCGACACCCTTGTGGCGCGCATCGAACAGGCGCTGGGCTTTCCCAAGTTTGATCCCCACGGCGACCCTATCCCCAGCGCGGATGGCGAGATCTCCCGACGCGACGTGATGCCGCTGAGCGTCGCCACGGCCGGCATGCGCGTGCGTGTGGAGCGCGTGCTCGACCAGACCCCGGAGGTGTTGCGCTACCTCGATCGCATCGGCCTTCGGCCCGGGGGCCTTGTATACGTGCGGGAGGTGCTCAGTTTCGATGGCCAGATGTTCCTGACGCTCAATGATGAGGACGTCTCCGTCAGTGAGAGCCTCGCCGCGAAGATGCTGGTCACCGAAGTGGAGCCCCCGTGAGTGAGGCGTACGCCCTGAGCATCCGAGTGGAGGACGCGCCCGAGAAAGCGACGTTGCTCTATGACGCGGAGTGTGGATTTTGCACCTACTGGGCGCGGCGCTGGGCGATGAAGATCGGCGACGCGCTTCAAATCGTGGCGTTGCAGAGGCGCGGCGATCGTTTTCACGCCATATCGCAGCGCGATCTGCTGGAGGCGATTCATTTGGTGGATGTCGAGGGGCGAGTCTGGCGGGGGGCGGCTGCGGTCTATAAGGCGGCGTCGTTGCGCGCGCGGTACCGGCTCCCCTGGTGGATGTACCGCTACGTGCCGGGGTTTCGGCAGTTAAGTGAGTGGGTCTACCGCCTGGTGGCCAACAACCGCATGACGGCCTCCCGCTTGACGCGCTGGATGCGGCGCGAACTTCCTGACGATGTACCGAAGTAGATCGGTGTGTCTGATGGGGCGTTCGCAGTTGTAGACAGGCAAGGGGGCGGTTTCTATAGTGCGCCGGGGGTTGGTACCACGGAAGGGACGGGGTCAATGTCTATGGTGTTTGAGATCGCGACACAGCCGCTTCGCGAGGCGGCACAGGCCGGAGCGCCGGGGGTGCTCAATGGCAAGGCGGTGGCCGCCGCGCTGCTTGCGCAGGTCGAGGTTGCGACCGCCGCGCTGGCGCGTCGTGACATCGTTCCGACGCTCGCGGTGGTGCGCGTGGGCGACGACGTCGCCAGCGAGATCTATGTGCGCCACAAGGAGCGCGCCTGCGCGAAGGTGGGCATTGCCTTTCGCCAGGAGCATCTCCCCGCCACGGCGACTCAAGCTGAGGTGCTGGCCTCGCTGCGCCGTCTCAACGACGATGATGACGTCCACGGGATCTTGTTGCAGCTGCCTCTTCCCGGCGACATGAACGGCGCCGATCTGCTCACCGCGATCGACCCGCGCAAAGACGTTGACGGCTTTCATCCTCTGAACCTGGGCGGGTTGATGAGTGGCCACGCTGTGCTGGAGCCCTGCACGCCGCGTGGGGTGATGACCCTCCTGGCGGCCTCCGGTGTGGAGCTCACGGGCCGGCGCGCGGTGGTGATTGGCCGCAGCGTGATCGTCGGTCGACCCATGTCGCTGATGTTGGCCCGCGCCAACGCCACCGTCACCCTCTGCCACCGTCACACCCGCGAGCTTGCCGAGATCGTCTCCCAGGCCGAGGTGCTGGTGGTGGCCACCGGGGTGGCCGGGCTGGTTCGCGGCGAGTGGATACGACCCGGGGCGGTCGTCATCGATGTGGGGATCAGCCGCGTAAATGGCAAACTTCGCGGCGATGTCGACTTTGAAGGGGCGCGGCAGCGTGCGGGTGCCATCACACCGGTTCCCGGCGGTGTGGGCCCGATGACCGTGGCCACTTTAATGGAAAATCTGATTCGCGCGGTCTGTGTGCGACATGGTTTGATCTTTCGAAATGGCGAGCTCATTGATGCGGCCTCCGCCGGCGTCCGTTTCGACTCCGGCGTGGGGCTTGCCCCCTGGCGTGCTCGCCCCATTACACCCCGCTGAGCGTCTTAGCGCTCACGAGACACGCACAGCGCCAACCCTTCACCGGGCTGCGTGATGTGCCCCGATCATGGATGCGCATGATGTCTGATTCCCTTGACCGAGTCCCTCTTCACGACCGCCACGTCGCGCTGGGAGGACGCATGGTGCCTTTCGCCGGCTTCGAGATGCCGGTGCAGTATCAGGGCATCAAAGATGAGCACCTGGCGGTGCGTTCGGCCGTCGGCCTCTTCGACGTCAGCCATATGGGCGAGGTGGAGGTGCGTGGCCCTGACGCCATCGCAGCTGTCGACGCGCTGGTGACCAACAACGTGCGTGGGCTTGTGGATGGTCAGGCTCTCTACACCGTGATGTGCGCTCCGGATGGCGGCATCGTCGACGACCTGATCGTCTACAGACTCGCCGAAGATCACGTCTTCATCTGCGTGAACGCAGCCAACCGGCATAAGGATGTCGCGTTTATGCGGGAGCATCTCCCGAACGTCGACGCGACGCTGGAGGACACCTCCGACCACTACGTGCAGCTTGCGCTGCAGGGCCCGAAGGCCGAAGCCTTGCTCAAGCCCCTGGTCGACGACGCGGATCTCTCCGCGCTGAAGCTCTTTCGCTGCGCCTGGATGCAGGTGGCGGGGGTGAACGCCCTGGTGGCCCGCACCGGCTATACCGGCGAAGACGGCTTTGAGCTCTACATCCCGGGAGAGGGCGGGGCGGTGGTCTTCGACACCCTCGTGGAGCGCTATGTGCCGAATGACCTTGTGATGTGCGGTCTCGGCGCGCGCGATACGCTCCGGCTGGAGGCGCGCCTTCCGCTCTACGGCCAGGATCTCAGCGCGGAGATCAATCCTCTGGAAGCGGGATTGAGTTGGGTCGTGAAGCTCGATGCCGGCCATGACTTTGTCGGCAAAGCGGCACTTGAGACGATCAAGGCTCAGGGCGTGACCCGGCGCCTTCGGGGGTTTCGCCTGGAGGGGCGTGGGGTGCTGCGTCCGGGGTATGCGATCTTTGTGGATGGGAGACCGGTAGGCGAACTTACCAGCGGTGGATACGCCCCGACGCTTGATGCCAGCATTGGGCTGGGATACATCGACGTGGAGCATACCGACGTGGAGCGCGCCGAGGTTGAGATTCGCGGTCGACGCTTTCCGGTTCAGGTCTCCAAAAAGCCATTTTACAGCCGTCCGCGCTAAGTCTACCCACCCCATGTTCGCGAGCGATGCTCGCGTTGAGGAGCCGTCATGCAACTTCCCGATTCCTACCGCTACTCCAAAGACCACGAATGGGTCAGCGACCAGGGCGATGGCACTGTGCTTGTGGGCATCACCCACTACGCGCAGGACGCGCTCGGCGACATCGTTTTTGTAGAGCTCCCCGAGGTCGGAGCGGAGCTTAACGCCGAAGATGATTTTGGCGTGGTCGAGAGTGTGAAGACCGTCTCAGACGTCTACGCGCCTGTCTCTGGCGAGGTGGTCGCGATTAATGATGCGCTCGAAGACGCCCCGGAGCTGGTCAACGAGAGCCCGTACCAGGAGGGCTGGATCGTGCGCATCAAGCTCAGCGACCCCGCTGAGATCAACGCCTTGATGGACGCCGCCGGTTACGAGGCGTTCCTTAACGATGGCGAGTCCTGATCATGCGCTACATTCCGCATACCGAAGATGATATCGCCCGGATGCTCGAGGCCATCGGTGTCGAGAGCATCGACGCGCTCTTTGAGCGCATTCCTCAAGCGCTGCGCGAGCGTGCGCGCGAGCTCAGCTTGCCGGCGCCGATGAGCGAGATCGCGCTCAATCAGCACCTGGGCGCGTTGGCTGCGCGCAATCAGAGCTCCGATCCCTCGACGGTCTCGTTGTTGGGGGCGGGGTGTTATGACCACGTGGTGCCGCAGGCGATCAATCAACTTCTCTTGCGTGCGGAGTTTCTGACCTCGTACACGCCTTATCAGCCCGAGATCAGCCAGGGCACCACCAAGACCATCTTCGAGTTTCAGTCGATGGTCTCGGAGGTGCTCGACATGCCGATCGCCAACGCCTCGATGTACGATGGGGCGCATGCCACCGCCGAGGCCGCGCTGATGGCCCAGCGCATCAGCCGTAGAGAGCATGTCTTTGTGGCGCGTAACGTTCACCCGGAGTACCGGGAGGTCATCGAGACCTACCTGCGCTACCAGGACGGGGTCTACCACGAGTTCGACGTCGATCCTGAGACGGGACGCATGGATCTCGACGACCTCAAGGCGCGGGTCGAAGATCCCAAACGGGTGGCCTGTGTGATCTTCCAGACACCGAACTTTCTCGGGGTCCTCGAAGATCCGCGCGAGCTTGTGGCCTGGGCGGAGGAACACAAGATCCTCACCGTCGCAGCCTTCAATGAGCCTCATGCCTTCGCGCTGGCGAAACCGCCGGGAAGTCACGGGGTCGATATCTGCGCGGGCGAAGGGATGGGCCTGGGAGTGGGACTGAGTTACGGCGGTCCGGCGCTCGGTATCTTCGCCGCCCGTGAGAAGCATCTTCGCGCGATGCCCGGGCGCCTCGCCGGCCAGACCGTCGACGCGATGGGGCGCGAGGGCTACGTGCTCACCCTCTCTACGCGTGAGCAGCATATCCGTCGGGCTCGCGCCACCAGCAACATCTGCACGAACCAGGGGCTGATGGCGCTGGCGGCGGCGATTTACTTGAGCTTGATGGGGCGAGAAGGGTTTAAAGAGCTTGCGAGCCTCAACATGGCTCGAGCTCGTCACGCGCTGCGAGCCTACGAAGCGCGTGGCCTGGGACGGCGCGTGTACTCGGGGAGCTTTTTCAACGAGTTCGTGGTGGAGTTGGACGCGCCAGCGCGCGACGTGATCGACGCCTGCCTCGACAAGGGCATCGCGCCGGGCTTTGACCTGGGCAGCGTGCGACCCGAATGGAGTCGGCATATGCTGATCGCCTGCACTGAGATGACCACCGCGGAATCGCTGGACCGCGCTCTGGACGCGGTCGAGGCGGCGCTCTAAAACGCTGCGTCGCACCACAAGAGCACGGCTGATCGAACCAGAGACTTGCGGGGGGGAGAACGGCGCTTAGCATTGCCCGCTCAGTCCAACATTTTCTATCAGGAGCCCCATGTACAGCTACGACGATGCGGGCCTGTTTGACGTTGAGGCAGGTCTCTCCCCCGACTTTGACACCCTGTGGTCGGACCGCTGCCAGGACGCGATCACCAGCCTTCAGCGTCGTATCGCCAGTGGCGAGCTGGGTTTTGCCTCGCTGCCTGAGCGCGATCCGATCGACCTCATCACCTGGGCCGAGGGGCGACGTGCGGAGGGCTGGACCGACCAGATTGTCATCGGCATCGGAGGCTCCAGCCTGGGAACACGCGCGGTGCTTGAGGCGATGGGGCCGGCCTGGAAGGCGGCGATCCGGACACATTTTGCCGAGAACCTCGACCCGGTCACGCTGCACGCGATCCTCGAGCAGGTGGATCTTCAGAAGACTCTGCTCGTTGTGGTCACCAAAAGCGGATCGACGATTGAGACGATGAGTCAGCTGTGGATTCTGTACGACGCGCTTGTTCGAGTAGTAGGACGCGAACAGGCCGACCGCCAGGTCATCGCGATCACCGATCCTCAGAAGGGCTCCCTGCGGGCGCTGGCGCAGGAGCGAGACTGGGAGAGCTTCGATGTGCCGCCCAACGTCGGGGGGCGCTTCAGCGTGCTCAGCGCCGTTTCGTTGGTGCCGTTGGCGCTGGCCGGCTACGACATCGACGGACTTCTCGGCGGGGCGCGTCGGTGTCTCGATGGGGGAGAGGATGCGTGGATGGGGCTGGCGCGCATTGCGGCGCAACATGTTGCGCTGGGCGACCAGGGCTACGGTCAGCTTGTGATGATGGCCTACGCCGACCGGCTCAACGCTCTGGTCGACTGGTTTCGCCAGCTCTGGGCAGAGAGCCTCGGAAAAGCGCGTGACCGCCGCGGAGCCCGCGTTCATACCGGGATCACGCCCATAAAAGCCATTGGCGCGATTGACCAGCATAGCCAGGTGCAGCTCTACATGGAGGGGCCCAACGACAAGCAGATCCTCTTCGTTGAGACGCGCTCACATAGCACCGACCTGACGATCCCGCTCTCGCCATCGTTGCCGGCCTCCCTGAGCCATTTGCAAGGGCGCAGCGTCGCGGAGATCCTTCAAGCGGAGGCGCAGGGTACTCGCGCGGCGCTTGCACGGGCGGGGCGTCCCACGGCCTGCTGGCGCCTGGAGTCGACGGGGGCTGCCAGCGTGGGGGGCTTCCTGACCGCCTGGATGGTCATCACCGCGCTCGCCGGCGAGCTGCTGGACATTGACGCTTTTGATCAGCCGGGGGTTGAGCTCGGCAAGAAGATCGCGCACGGACTTCTCGGGCATCCGGAGCATGGAGCTCTGGCGGATGAGACCGGGGCCGTTCCCATGAGTGATACTGCCGGCGCATGGACAGCTCGGCGTTGAGGAGAGCGGTGTTGGCTTTGCATTCAAGGGGCGACTTTGCTTTAATCAACCTGGAAGAATCCCGCTGACTCCCTGAGCTTGACCTGAGGTGGACGCGCCCCGGAGGGCGCTCTACACCCGGTCGGCTCAACGTAGCACGATTGCGCCTCATAACGAGGCGCGGCTGCCAACCTCGGTGGAAACCGCCCCGGCGGATTCGGAGACGAAGAAGGCGAATATGGGTAAGGACAGCACCGTCGTCACCGTCATCAGTCAGATCCCCAAGTCGGGATCGTCGATGCGCGATGCCTGCCTTGTGGTCATCAACGGGGGAGACCTCGGCAAGAAGTATGGACTCGCCCAGCCTTCGACCGTCATTGGCCGCTCCAGTAAGGTAGATATTCAGATCGACGAAGACTCGATCTCGAGGAATCACGCCGTTATTAACAACCTGGGCAATGAGATTGTGGTCCGCGATCTGGAGTCGACCAACGGGACCTACGTCAATGACCGCCCGGTGCGCGAGCATCGCCTGATGGACGGTGACCAGGTCAAGATTGGGCGCACGATCTTCAAGTTTCTTTCGGGCAGCAATATCGAGGCGGCCTACCACGACGAGATCTATCGCCTGACCACCACCGATGGCCTCACTCAGGTTTACAACAAGCGCTACTTCCTCAAAGAGACCGAGCGCGAGTTGAGCCGTTGCATTCGCTACCAGCGCGAGCTTTCGCTGGTGATGATCGACATCGATCATTTCAAACCGGTCAACGATACCTACGGACACCTGGCCGGGGATCACATCCTCAAGCAGGTGGCGCAGCGGATTGTGCGCTCGATTCGACGCGATGACATCTTCGCGCGTTACGGCGGTGAGGAGTTCATTCTGCTCCTGCCGGAGATCGACAAGGCGCGCGCGATTCAGCTCGCCGAAAAGATCCGCGTGCTGATCAGCGAGGAACCCTTCACCTTTGATAACGTGGATATCCCCATTACGCTCTCGATGGGCGTGACTGATCTGCGCGAGTATCTGGCGCGCTTTGCGACCCCTCAGGAGATCGACATGAGCGCGGAGGTCAACGCGTTCGCGTTCATCAAGATTGCAGACGAGCGGCTCTACAAAGCCAAAGAGACCGGTCGAAATCGCGTCGTGGGTCAATAGCCGCGTCATCGGTTCGTGTGCGATTGGGTCTGAAGATCGTCTTAAAACCACCGACACAGAGTAGCGGCCGGCAGTAATCACTGCCGGCCGCTTCTCTGTGTTTGGAGGGCTGTTCAGCACATCTGCCGAGCGTCTTTTCAGCTCAGGCGGTGGAACTTGATGAGGTTGGTCTCGGTACCGTGTCCGGCCGGTGAGCCCATCACGACAATGATCTCGTCGCCCTTTTTGGCGCCGCGCTCGCGGCGCATCAGATCTTCGGCCCGCTGGAGCATCAGGTCAGTGCTCTGTGACATCTCCAGCAGGTAAGGCTCAACGCCCCAGTAGAGGGCCATCTGCCGGTAGACCTGCTCGGAGGGCGTGCAGGCGATGATCGTGTTGGTGGGGCGGTAGGTCATCATCAGCCGGGCGGTCGCTCCCGAGGTGGTCAGGACCACCAGGCCGGAGACGTTGAGTTCGTCGGCGGCGATTGCCGCCGCGCGGGCCACCGCGTTTGGGAAGGTCTTGAGGTGGCTGATGGAGCGAGGCTCGGGCAGGGAGTGGAAGCGTGGAGAACGCTCCACCTCTTCGATGATCGAGCTCATCATGCGCACCGCCTCAATCGGGTAGCGCCCGGCGGCGGTCTCGCCAGAGAGCATCACCGCGTCGGTACCGTCGAGGATGGCGTTGGCGACATCGGAGGCTTCCGCGCGGGTAGGGCGGAAGTTCTCCGTCATGGACTCGAGCATCTGGGTGGCGGTGATGGTGAGCCGCCCCTGTTCGTTGGCGCGAGCGATGCACATCTTCTGGAGCATCGGGACTTTCTGCGGGGGCATCTCCACGCCCAGGTCGCCGCGGGCGATCATGATGCCGTCGGAGACGGCGATGATGTCATCGATCTCGGCGATGGCCTGCGGTTTTTCGATCTTGGAGATGATCTTGATCGACTCGGCGGCGCTCTCGGGCATCCGCGAGCGCAGCTGATGAATATCGAGCGCGGAGCGCACAAAGCTCAGGGCGACGTAGTCGACACCCAGCTCCATGCCGAACTCCAGATCTTCGCGATCCTTCTCGGTCATGCTGGGAGCGGAGACGGCGGCGGTGGGCAGGTTGATGCCTTTGTTGTTTTTGAGCGTGCCCGCGACTTCCACCAGCGTGCGTACGTCCGGGCCCTGAACATCGACGACACGCAGGCGAATCAGGCCGTCGTCGAGCAGCAGGATGTCGCCGGGGCGCACGTCGCGATGGAGATCTTTGTAGGTGGTGGAGACGCGCTCCTGGTCGCCAATGATGTCGTCGACCGTGATCACAAACTCATCGCCACGCGCCAGCTCGACGGAGCCCGTCTCAAAGGTACCCACCCGAATCTTGGGGCCCTGAAGATCCTGGAGGATGGCCACCGGTCGACGTAGCTCCCGCGAGAGCTCACGCACCATGGTGTAGGTGGCGCGGTGGTCGTCGTGGGAGCCGTGGGAGAAGTTGAGCCGGGCGACGTTCATCCCGGCTTTGATCATCTCGGTGAGGACCTCTGGAGAGTTGGAGGCGGGCCCGAGAGTACAGACAATTTTGGCGTGGCGCATGGTCACCGCAATGGTTCAAAGAGCATGAAAAACGACGCGTTCAGGAGTCGAGGCACACCGAGGCGTTCTCGATGGTTCCCACGATCTGGCGCGTTCCACAGATGATACGAAGGTTGTTGCCAGCAGGGTCCAGAGGGCAAACGCCCTCGGAGCAGCGGGGCTGACACCACTGCTCACCGCCAATGGCGATGCATTCGCTGCCTTCGGGGCAGCCTCCGGCCTGGCAGTTGCGCGTGCAATAGCCGATGGCGATATCGTCGGAGTCCGAGAAGTAGTCCAGCCGGCAGGTCTCCGAGGCGCACTCGGTGTTGGAGGTGCAGCGCGCGCCGATGGACTTCAAGGCGTCAGGGACACACGCGTTGGCCCAGGCGATCTCGCCATCGACCTCGGTGTGCACGGCTACACAGCGCATGTCTTCACGGGCGCAGCTGACCTGGCATCGCTCCAGGCAGTGAGGCTCCTGCTGATGTTCGATGCCCTCGACGTTCCAGCAGGCCTCGTTGTCACCACAGGACGCACTCTGACAGTTGCTGGTGCAGTAGGAGGTGCCGCCCACGTTCAGACAGCTGCCGCCGGCGCACTCGCTGTCGGCGGAACACTCGGCGCCGTTGGCCAGACCATCGCGACACTCACCGGCGGCGCAGACCTGGCCCCCGGTGCAGGTGTCGGTACGGTAGGCCAGGCCGGTGGCGCGGCAGGTGAGCTGGGTCTGGGCGTCGACACAGCGCGACTCTCCCGGCGTGCAGATTGGGTCCGGCTCACAGACGCCGGCGCTGCAAGAGGAGCCCTCCTCGCACGGGTCGGGCTCGTAGGCCGTGCCGGTCTCGTTGCACACCTCGCGTGCGCCTCCGGCGCCGCAGCGCGCGGTGCCAGCGCAGCAGACCGGGCAGGGATCGGGGGCGGTGTCGACGTCATCTGCGTCGTTGCCCGTGTCCACAGGGTCGGGAGACGTGTCGTCGGTCGCGTCACTCTCCGAGGCGTCCTCTCCGGTGTCAGTGGCGACGATGGGAGCGTCTACGCCGGAACATGCCGAAAGCAGCGCGAGCAAGAGCAGGGAGAGCAGCGTCAGAATGGCCCGGCGCGCAGCGCCGCGGGCAGATGAGTTGCGCGCGCGATCGAGATCCATCGAGACTCCACAGGTTGGGCCGGCCACCACCGGGCGCAGGGCAAAAGTCAGCTTGAGAAACCGCGCTCAGACTAGGTTCTTGCCGCGCTGAATGCAACCGGGTTCGCGGGCCTGTCGACCCGCGCAGGCCCTCTAGCCCTGTGCGGAGTTGGGGGGGGCGTCGCCCGTCGATGCGAGGGCGTTTTCAAGTTCGGCGGCCAGGGCTTCGGTGTGGGCGCGGAGTTCGCGTAGCTCCCGTCGACGGGACTCCAGCGCCGACTGACCGTAGAGCCAGCCACCGGCAGCGCAGAGCAGGGCGGCGGGGAGACGCCCGCGTAGCCAGTCGGAGCCTCCGGACATCAACCCGACTTGAGCGCCGATCACAGCGAGCTGGTTGGCGGTGCTGGCGTTGGTGTCGCTCATGTCCAGCTGAGCTCGCAGTCCGCCAAGACGGGCGCGCGCGGCGCGTAGCTCACCGCGTCGGATATGCGCTTCGACCCGGATCAACTCGCGAGAGAGGCTCCCGAGCTCGGATTCAAGTTGTTGAAGTGGACCTCGAATGGTGGGCATATCGTCCTCAGTCGGTAGCAAAGCAAAGCGGGTGCGGTTGTAAGGAGCGCCAAATCTTGCGAAGTCACCGGCGAAGTCAAGCCAACGGCCGCGCTTCAACCGGAAATCTCAAAAGGAACGCGCACCGCCTGGGCCACCGTGAGTGGGTCGCCGGTGTCGAGTTGTTGCGCGCGACCCTGGGAGTCGAATGCGCGCACGGTGAGGGTGTGCGAGCCGGGGCTTAGCCCTTCGAGGGTGGCGCTCCAGCGAACCCAGACGTTGGGGAGCGGCCACTCGTCGTCGCTCTGCGCAGCGTCGGCCATCAGGGTCTGCAGCGCTGGCGAGAGGCTCTGACGAACCTCATCGGCGTCATCGCCGAGAAGGTCCGCCTGCTCCTCGGGGCCATCGTCGACGCTGAAGCGGACCTCGGTGATCGCCGCGTCGCCGCTGACGGCCACTCCCACGATCGTGACATCCGGGCCTTCCAGTGTGGCGCTTCGCCCGGCCAGGGTGATGGTGTGGTTGGCCAGGGCCATTTTTCCGGGCGCGTCGATGCTCTCGACGCCCCGGAAGCGCACCGTCTCATAGACACCAAAGGCTTCGTCACTGGCGGTGAAGTCCAGGCGCTCCAGCCACTTCATGTTTTTGTAGCCCCACATCTCCGGGATGATCAGGCGCACGGGGCCGCCGCGAAGTCGGCTCAAGGGCTCGCCATTGAGCTCGTAGGCGAGCATCACGGGAAGCTGGTCTTCGGAGGTGAGGCGCTCCAGCGGGATGTTGCTGGTGAACCCATCGGCGCCGAAGGTGCGGATCTTGACCGCGTCCTGTGGGATTGCGATCGCGTCGAGCACCGCAGCGAGCGGCACGCCCGTGAAGAGGCCGTTGGCGATCAGGCTGGTAAGCAGGGGCCCGAGGTTAAGGCTGAAGACACAGCGCAGGGTCTTGAAGTAGGTCAGCTCCTCGCCCTCTGCGCCCAGCTCCCGAAGCTGCTGGTAGGTCAGCGCTCCGAGCTCCTGGTCTCCGGTGGTGATGGTCAATCGCCAGTCGTCGGCGGCGATGTCAGGGGCATCTTCTTTGGCGATGGAGTTGCCGCTCTGCCAGAACCACACCCCGTCGTCCTGGGGGGTCACAAAGGGGGTGGCGCCGGCGGTGCCAAAGGTCTCCACATCGACGAACTCGCAGCCGCTCGTAAAGCGCAGCGCGAGCAGCGCAGCAGAGCCTGTGGCGAGCGTTTTTAGAAACTCACGGCGGTTAAAACGCGTCATAAAGGCTCCATCAGGGGGCGAACTCGTAGGCGACACCGACGATGAGGTCGGTGCTCTGGACGGTGTTGACCCCCCAGGGGGTGAGCATCACGTCCAGGCTCAGCTGAACATCGCCCGGGATGCTGGCGATCACGCTGGGGCCGACTTTCAAGTAGCTCTGGGTGAGCGGGGTGAGGTTGAAGATGTCGAGCGCCTCCGGTGGTCCCAGCCCGATGACGGACTGTGCTACGCCACGGATCCAGACCGCGTCGTGCGGCGCCCAGCCCACTTCGGCCATGATCGGGATCTCGTCGTACATGGTCACGCGCTCGCCGCCTGCTGCCTGACGATCGCCACGCAGACGATAACCCACGCTCATCGAGGCGTAGAAAGGACGCGGCCAGAGGCTGGCCCCCACGGAGAGTCCGAGCTCATGCTCGCGGACGCCGTTACCGAGGGTGGGGACCATCGGGTCGGGATCGGCGGTGTAGCCGGTCGGGGACTTGGTGGCGGCGTAGGCGGAGAGGACCACCGGGGCTTCAATGATGCTTGCGCGAGCCCCCAGCCAGACGTCACCCAGCCCGCTGACGCGGGCGCGCTGGAGGTCGCTCTCCAGCGTCAGGGATTGGAACGCGGCGCTGCCGTAAAGGGTCAGGCGCGGCAAGATGCCGTACTCGGCGTAGCCAAAGGCTGCTGTGGAGGCAAAGGTGCCCGCGACGTCGTCGCTGAGCAGCTGGAAGGTCTCGCCGGTTTCTTTGTACTGCTGGTCGGCGCGCGCGTGGCCCAGGCTGAGCTTGGCGTAGAAGCCACGGTCGGGTTGGGTCCAGGCTCCGGCGACGGCCGGGCTTGCCGGCATGAGCAGCAGGAGCGCCAGGCTCATTGCGATCGTTCGGATCACGATCCGAGGGGTGATATCGCGCATGCGCAAACCCGAAAGGAGGGAATCAAAGACAGCCCTGAGCTTCAGCAGGCAGCCAGCTTAACCGCAGTGATCGGGTGATACCAGAGGCGATCAAGGGCCGAACGCTCAGCGTTGCCCGCGAAGCTGCTGCAAGACCACGCTGAGGGCGACAATGACGTTCCCTGGTGCCAGTACGACAAGAAGGTAAGGCAGGACCCCGCCGATGGCCATGAGCATTGCGACGAAGACGATAAAGTCTTTGCGAAACGCGTAGTGCAGAAGGGAGAGCGCGCGCTTGAGCGGCGAGGGGGATGTGTCTTCGCTCTTAAAGCTCCACTCGAAGGCCAGGAGGTCGCCGCGGCCTCGGGCAATCAGCCAGCGGTAATACACGATCATGCTGGCGAGCTTGCCGGCGCCGGCGGCCAGGCCCAGGTAGAGCCAGATGTCGGGGCCGATGGTGGCCAGCCCGGTCTCCATTGTGCGCCAGGCGCCCACGCCCAGACCGATGTAAAGCAGCAGGTCGGAGAGGTCGTCGCTCACCGTATCGAGCCACTCGCCGAGGACGCTGAATTCATAGCGGACTCTGGCGAGCTCTCCGTCGACGCCGTCAATGACCGAGTTGAGCTGGTAGAGGATCCCCGCAGCGAGAAAGGCTGCATAACCCCCGACGCCGGCGGCCACAGCGGCGGCGATGCCCAGCGAGAAGGTGATCGCCGAGATGTGGTTAGGGCCGACGGGCGTGGCGACGAGCGCGCGGCTCATCGTCAGGCTCAAGTGACGGTTGAGGTGGCGCGAGACGATGCCGTCCTGCGGTTTGCGGCAGTCGTTGAAGAGGGCGTTTTCCGCCCGAGCGACGTCTTCGGGTCCGCGCAGCAGAAGGGACCATCCCTCAGAGGTGTGGGCATCGGTCGGCGAGGGCGAAGCGGCGCGAAGCGCCGCGAGTTCGGCCAGCCCGTCTTGATTCTGTGTGTACGCCACAGCGTGGATCTGGTGTTCACCGAGATTTAGCCGCTCGCCGGTGCGGCCTGCCTCGCAGCGCTCGACGGCGCGTTGCACCACCGCGCGTTGGAAGACGCGGTCGGCGGGGATCGTCAGCAGGACGCTCGGCTGAAGATCTTCGAGCAGCGCCGCGACCTGGCTCGCATCGACGATATGGACTTCGCCGCGCCGACGTGTCGCCCCAGAGAGCGCCTCGCTCAACCGGGGGGCGGCCCAGCGGGCGTCGCTCACGATCACGACTGTCGCGACGCCACTGACAAGGCACATCCGGGCGATGCGGTCGATCAGGGCGAGCCCGGCGATCTCCACATCCGGGGAGAGTTCGTCGGGCAGGGTGCCCGGGTCGGTGATGGCGATGGTGGTCATAACAGGCAGCTCAGCGCGCCGTCTCGGCGTAGAGTTGCTGAGCGAGCTCGCGCTCGTCGGAGCTCTCGCAGAGGAACTCGAGCCCGTAGGCGCGTCGTCCGGCGACCTCGGTGCGGCGGCGGACGAGGGCGCGCAGCGCGAACTTCTGGACCTCAGGGCCCCCGATGACGGTCACCGTCAGGTCGACCTCGGTGCCGTCGGCGATGGTCGATTCGGTTTTGACCAGGCAACCGTTGAGGCTGACGTTGACCACCTGTCCAAAAATCTCGCGCGGGCCGCCGCTCCAGGTCATCGTGGCGATGGCGCGGGTGGCGTGGCGGCGGATGCGGGTGTGCGGGCCGGGTTCAAAGATCGGTGCGCCCGGGCCGGAGCGAAGCTCGGTGGTGGCGGGGGCGTCGATGTTCAGGGGGGATGCGCTCATGATGACCTCCGTGTCTGAAAAGCGTGGGTCGACCGATCCGTGGTCGTCGTCGCGTGAAGGGCACAACCCCGTGCCCGATGCGACCGCCGCAGGTTAACCCGGGAGATCGGAGGCGCAACTATTTTTCCGACGCGTTGTCGTCCTCGTGCAGACGAAGATCGCCGCCGGGCAGTCGCAGCACATAGCCGCGCGCGTCTTCCGCCAGGTAGTCGGCGATGCTGTGATACACAGAGCGTTTAAAGCGCGCCTCGAAGCGCCCCTCCTTAACGGGCGCGTAGAGACGGCCGCCCTCGGCGTAGCGCAGAGTGTTGGCGTGCAGATCCTCTTTGGTGCCGTCGCTCAGCCAGATGCGCGGCGGGACGGCCTCCCAGTCGGCGCGATCCACGAAAAAGCCGGTGTCTTCGACGACGATGGGGTAGGTAAATCGCCCGATCTCCAGCACCCAGGTGCCGCCTTCCGTGCGGTTGACGCTGCGGCTGAAGAGGTCGACGACGCGCTGGTTTTCAAAACGAAGGCCCTCGTGCAGCCAGGTGCCGTTGGCGTCGAGACGGATCTCCTGCAGGGTTCCGCCCTGACGCAGGAAGTCCTGGACCACCGGGGGGAGCGTGGGATCGATGCTGTCGTGTGACGGGGAGGCGTTGTTATCGTGATCAGCCATGACGCTCCTCCACCACAACGGGACGACCGCGCTCAAACGCGAAGATCGCGCGGGTCATCGGCGTGTCGCTGGTTTCAAAGACCTCGTCGGTGGCCGCGCGAAGCTGCTCGAGGTTCCCGTCACTGGACTCGTGAATCACCAGCAGATGATCGGGGGAAGGGAGTGAGAAACGCAGACCAGAGCCGACCTCGGTGTAAAAGGCGTCGGCGTAGACCATGGCGCGCGCCGCGTCGTGACCGTCGCCGGCGTGCAGGCGCCGAACGTGAAGGTAGTCCTCAAACTGGCGCGACTGAAGTTCGCGGGTGCGATGGAAGAGCATGCTCCGCGCGCCGGCGAAGACGCGGTCTGCCGTCGCCCCCCATCGGTCGAACTGATCGGTGGTGAGCACGCGCAGTCCCGGGCTGATGCGGATGACGTAGGCGCAGACCACCTCGTCGCTGACAGGCTGAACCCAGGCCGGGTGGCCGTGTACGGCCTCTACCCCCATCGCAAACGTGGGTGGCTGGTAAACAGGCATCAACGCGCCGGCGCTCTCCACAAAGCTCCATTCGGAGGCTTTGGAGTGACGTGGCTCAAGAAGCGCATGCTCCACGCCGCTGACGAAGCCGCTGATAAGCGCCTTGATGCGATCGTCGTGGCTCTGCGCGAGGCGCTCAAGAAGGGGGCCGGGATCCACGTTCGCTTTCCGCGCGGAGGGGCCACGGCCCATCGCAACGTTAAAGGTGCCCGCGACCTCGGAGGGTTGCAGGTTGGCGAGGCGCAGGCTCTCGGCGATGTAGGCCAGATGGTCGTTCATAGAAGGTCGGCTTCAAGGGATAAGGGAAGAAGGGGGATGGCGAAACTCGCGCTCGGGCGAAACGATAAACACCTGTGCAGCGGGTCAACGATCGGCGGCGGTCCATCCGGAATCCTCGCGGGCGTCAGTCCGCGCACCAGAGGTCTGCGGGGTCTGGCAGATCGTGGCCCGGCCAGGACCAGTCCCCGGGGACCAGTCGAAGCGCGTCGCGCTCAAGCTGCCAGTGGGCATCGGTCAGGGGGAAAGGGTGATTTTTAAAGTGATGGTTTAGGCTTTCTGAAAGTGTTGCCTTGGCTTTCTGGCGCTCGTGTTCACCGGGGGGATCAGGACGAACGATCAGCAGATGATCGCGGGTCGGTGTGGCGATCAAGCCTCGATCCTGGGCGCTGTCGAAGTCGAGCTCCGGCATCACAAGCGCGCGGGACGCCCCAAAACCCTCGGTCGTCGAGAGGGTGCGCAGTCGCACGCCCTCGACCTCTCTGGAGGTCGTTCCGCGGACCTTGTAGGAGTTGTAAAAGAGCGCGGTGCGGGCCTTCTCCCAGCGCGTCGCCTCCTCGGTATCGCCGGCTTCCTGCCGCGCGCGGGTTATCACGTCGATACGCAGACCGGTCTCATGGATGATGACGGCCTCGAGGTTTCCCCCGGAGTCCAGGGCTGGTTGCCAGAGCGCGTCTTCCTGGCTGACGACCTCGAACCAACGCCGTGTCCATCGGGGGACGAGATGCAGCAGGTGATCCCCGTAGAAGGTCGGCGCCTCGTGGTAGCGTTGCACCGCAGTGCGGCGAAAGCGCGGCTCCTTCCTTGGCGCATCTCGCTGCGCATGCTCCACGTCCAGCCCCAGGCGAATGCCGTAGAGGGCCCAGGCGGCGGTCGCGCGCCGGATAGCGGTATCGGGGGAGGGCAGGGCGGCGGCTCTCACGCGTGCGCTGAGCCCCCGGCGCTCGATCACCCGGGTATCCCCCTCGTGGCGCAGGCTAAGACCCAGCGCGTGGGCCAGCGCTTCGTTGGAAAACTCCGCCTGCGTCACCCGGCTTGCTCCTCAACACGCTGACGAAAGACCTCGGAGCGGAAGGGCCGAAAGCCCGACTCGTGGCTCTCGAAGAGGTGGGTCTCGATCTCGGCCAACGCGCCGTCTTCGACCGTGTAGATGTTGAACTTTCCGGCCATTACCGGGTCGCCGCCTTCCATCGACGTGCTGCCCGCCTCACACACAAAGGTCGTGCCCGGTTCGCCAAGTTTGGGCACCTGCAGCACCGAGAGGTAGTGGTTGTGGCCGTGAAGGATCAAGTCGACGTTCTTCTGCCGCAGCGTCGTGAGCACCTGGTCGGCGTTGAGCAGGCGGCGGTTGAAGTTAAAGCGGTGGTGCTCATCGGCCATCAGCGGGTGGTGTACCACCACAACCTTAAAGCGAGACTTGAGTCTTTCGTCGTCGAGCATGCGGGAGGCCTGCTCAAGCTCATCTTCAGCAACCTTGCCGGTGGCGAAGAGCCAGGGCGTGGCAAGTCCGCTGTTCAGGCCGATGAACGCCACGTCCTGGCGGAGGTGGCAGAAGGGGTAGCCCCGTTCAAGCTGGTACTCAGGGAGGTCACTTACGAGGTAATCCTTAAAGTGGCGCTCGAACCTTCCTTCTCGGGCCGCGCCCGGCGTGTAGTAGTCGTGGTTTCCAGGCACGATGCTCACGCGGGTGGAGGCCGACTCGATGCTGCGGATGATCTCGGCGGCAGCCGCGAACTCGGAATCCAGCGCCAGGTTGGTCAGATCGCCGCTGATGACGATGTGATCCACATCCAGGGAGGCCAGCGCTTCGAGCGCCCGCTCGACGACCACCGAGGAGTGGGCCTTGGAGCGATTGAGCAGCAGGTTGAGGCCACCAATCATCCGCTTGTTCAGATACTGCCAGGGGCGGACATCGGAGATGGCGAGGATATGAAGGTCGGAGATATGGCCAATGCGCATGGCGCGGCTCCTGAAGTTGAGCGGTTGGGGCGCTCAACGACCGGAGCCGGAGCGCGTCAAGGGGTGCCGCCCTGAGCTTCAATAAGCTCAATGGTGCGGCTGGCGACGTTGTTGGCGCGGTTAACATCCCCGAACTCATCCAGAGGGTCAACGACCACGTGCAGGTAACCCGTGCCCGGGGTGTAGCCTGCGGGTAGCGCGACCTGACCGGTGACCTCCAGCGTTTGCCCCGGGGCGACATCGCCGAGCGTGAACTCACCGAGGAAGATGTCCTCGGTGTCGTTGCGGATGGCCGAGGTGCCCAGGAAGACCTCGTAGGAGGGCGCTGCGGCGGCCTCGCCACCGGCGTTGGTGAGGTCGAAGCCGTAGCGCACCACGTCGCCTTCCTGATAGGAGCCCGGTCCAATCGTGAGGTTGGTGGCGCTCAGATCGATGCCCGGAAGGTCTTCGGCTTCCAGGGTGTAGGTGACGCGACGCTCGCTTCCGCCGACCGAGATCTCCACGAAGTATCGCCCGGAGACCGGTGGTACGTAGTTGACCAATTCGGCGCGGGGCAGCCCCGGCGCGCTCTCATCAAGATCATCGGGGGTGCGATTGGGGCGGTAGATCTGCATACGCAAGATCCCGGGCTGTGCGGCCGGCTCCAGGTTGGCCCGCAGGGTCACCGGTTGCCCGGCGGCCAACTCGACGTGGTAGACGTCGACGTCACCCACCGGGCAGCGATCCAGGGCGGCCGGAGCGTCGAGGGCGGCGCGGAGGCTCGTGGCGTTGTCGAGATCGTTGTTGGGCTCAAAGTCCCCGTCGCAGCGCAGCGCCGGGTCCACCTCGCGCACGTCCAGATCCAGGGTGTAGGTCGTGGACGCGTCCGGGTCGATGGGAACCAGCGAGACGCGCAGGTAGTAGCACTGCGCCCCGTTGACGTAGTCGACGCCGACCTGCTCCTGGTCCACGCCGCTGCGCGCGGAGGTGTCGATGACGCTGCGGTCGGCGGCAAAGAGGCGCAGATCGAGGTCGCCCTGGCTGTTGAGGAAGTTGATGGTGGCGTCGAACTGCTGCCCGTCTCCGACGCAGATCTCGTAGTAGTCGCTCTGGCCGGCACAGGCCAAAAGGTTGCTGAAGCTGCCCTCGGAGAGTGACGCGGCGTCATCAAACGAGGCGTTGGGGGAGAAGGGATCGAAGCAGCGCGTGAAGACCTCAAAGGAGGCGCTAAACGCGGCGTTGTTGCTCACGCGGGATTCGTTGAGCGCGCCTGCCGGGTCGAGCACCAGCGCCAGGTGGTAGGTGCCATCGGCAAGGCCCGCGCTCAGCTGCACCGGGAGGGTAAGCTGGCGGCTCGAGCCCGAGGCAATGGAGTCGATGGGGAAGTTGCCCAGCGTGATATCACCCTCACCACCGAGCTCACGGGTGGCCGTCAGGACCACGCGGGCCTCGAAGCTGCCGGTGGCCTCATCGCCGATGTTCACAACCTCGGCGCTCAGGTCGATGGTCGCGCCTGCTGACCACGTGGTCTGCGGGGGAAGCTCCAGAGCTCTCGGAAGCACATCGACGTCGTCCGCAAGGTCGAGCACCTGCACATCAAGCTCATAGTAGTTCTGATCGCCGGCGCTCCGACCGCAGATCGAGTAGGGGTACACCCGGCTCTCCGGTGCCAGAAAGACCGCCACCTGCTGCTCATCATCGTTGGACGCACGCGCCAGCTGCTCCGAGCCGTTAGGCGCGAAGAGGGTGGTCTGCAACGCGCCGCGCTCGCCATCAAAACGCGTCGTGACGATCAGCGACTGCCCGGCGCTCACCTGGGTCTCGTAGAAGTCGCAGGTGTTGGGTACGCAGACCGCCGCGTCCTGGCTTCCGGCTCCGATCGTGACCGCATCGAAGACCTCATGGTTCGGGCTGTTGGCATCCTCAACGCAGGTGCAGAAGGGGCCCTCGACCACAAGCGGGTTGGAGCCGGTGCGACGGTTGTTGGTGACGTTCTCTTCAGGCAGCAGCTCGTTGGTGTCGACCGCCATGCCAAAGCTCTGCTGCTCGACGAAGTCGGCGCACTGGGCCTCGACCTCAAACTCAAGCTCCTCGCATTCCCCGGGGTTGATGTTGGGGATCTCGAAGGTCTCAATGGGCTCGGCGCCGAAGTCCACGGAGGTGCCCGCCGAACGGAAGAGCGCTCCGGCGGTGGCGCCCGAGGCGTTGGAGCCGTCCACGCAGACCTCCGCGCTCACCGTGACCAGTTCACCCTGAGCGGCAGCGGTGGGCACGGTGAGTGAGGCGATAAAAAGATCGATGTCCGCCTCATCGGTGATGTTCACCGCCTCGAGCTGGAGCGCGGTGTTGTTGGAGCGGAAGGGCTCGTCGATGGCCCCCAGCGGGTCACACACCAGGTAGGGGAAGTAGACGCCGGGGCGCACGAGCATCGGCACGTTAATCGTGCGCTCGACCTCGCGGGTGGCGCTGCTGGCCAGCGCGGCGACGTTGATGTTGGTGATGCGCAGATCGTTGTCGACGTTAGCCCGCGCCTCCAGCCCCAGGTAGACGCCGCAGAAGAAGCTGCCCACATCCAGGGTGCCCTCGTTGGCGATCGTCGCGACGACCTCGAGGTTGCCGCCGAGGTAGGTGCTCTGCGGCGTGACCGTGAAGTCCCGCACGGCGATGTCCGGGCCGTCGACGAGCTGGTCGGACACCACGATCGGGGTCTCCAGCGCCAGCTCGTTGTTGTCGAGGGTGCTCTCCTCAACGTCACCATCTTCGGAGAACGCTTCGACGAAGAGGTACACCTCAAGGTCGCTCTCCGGCTCGGGGATGAGCTCCTCGTCCAGGACAAAGACCTCCGGGCCGATGACGCGGGATGCCTGCGCGGGCAGCCCTATCGGGGCGCTCTCGTGGATGAGGATGGCGGAGTCATCGCGCACCGGATTTCCCACCTGCAGGTAGGTTCGGTGCACCACGTTAAAGACGTCTTCGCCTCCGCGATTTTCCAGGACAAAGCCGCGGGTCAGGCGGTTCAGCGTAGGGAAGGCGCGGTCCGGGCTCACCACGAGCTCCGAGACGCTGATGTCGGCAAGGCCCGCGTCGAAGTTCTCCACGCGCAGCGGGCTCAGGCTTACCGCGATGTTGTCGTCGGGGTCGGTGTCTGCGAGCTCCCCGTCCGGATCCATCACCACAGCGACGAAGTAGGAGCCCGACGCCACCTCGGGCACGGCCGCCGAGAAGCCCACGTTACGGGTGGCGCCGCCGGCGAGTACTTCAGCGTCGTCGGTGGCGCCCTCAACGAGCGTCTCGCCAAGCACCGTGAGCCCCGTGAGGTCGTCGCGCGTTACCTGAGAGTCGGCCGAAAGGTATGCGCGGACCGGCACATCGGTGAGCACCGGTGAGGCGGTGCGGTTGATCAGGTCAAAGGAGATCGTGGCGTCTTCGCCGGTGCGCACGTTGGTCGGCCGCGCGCTCACCGACTCCACACCCACGTTAATCGGATCGTAGACCTGGTAGGCGATCGTCTCCAGGTCGGCGCGGTTGCCTTCAAAGAGCGCCTCAACCTCGATGGTGTACTCCCCGACCGACGCATAACGGTGGCTGGCCGAGCCGTCGACGCCCACACCGCTGAGCGTGGCGCCGTCGCCGAAGCTGACTCGCCAGCTAAAGTCATCCTCGCTGCGTCCCTCCGCCGGCGCGATCGTAAACGCCAGTCGGACCTCCACATCGGGATAGCCGGCCTCGGGGCGAAGCTCGTCGATCGTCAACGTCCCGGCGCCGCTGCTGTCGGGGTCGTCGCCGCAGCCCACGCCGGAAAAGCAAATCAACGCGGCGAAGAGCGCAAACACGGGCGCCGAGAAGAAGGAGAAAGCAGAGGTGCGCATGGCCATAGGTAACATCGGGGAAGAAGGGGCTTTATTACGCCGTGAGCTAGTGTTGACGGCGTAGTAGGGTCGTCCGCGTGAGGCGCTCCGGCAGGGGGCTGCCCGACCATCGGGACCTTACCACTCCATGAGGGTAGGGCGCACTCACGCTTCTCTCAGGTCGGTCATCCTGCGAAATGCCCTCGCGCATTTCAAGGTAAGGTGCCCGAATCAACGGGGATGGTGACGGTGCAAAACGCATCCTTAAAGACGTGTAAACGCCGACGGGCTCGGGGCGAAGCGCCTTGACGAAGTTTTGAGCGCTGGTCTAGCTTACATCGACGTTTCATCCCCCCCGCGACACTCCCCACCCGGAAGCGGAACCGTCCGCGATAGCGACTCGGGTGACCATTCTGAAAGAGAAGCAGGAGGAAGGCTCTTGTCGACGAATAATAACAAGCCAGATCTTTCGGATTTGAAGGCGCGGCTGGGGTTGAAACCCGCTGCTAAACCCGGGGCTTCGAAGCCTGCAGGTGCCGACAGCGCGAGCAGCTCCGGCGCGCGAGCGACCATTCCCCGTCCGGGGGCGGCCTCGCCAGCGCCCTCGTCGGGCAGTGATGCCGCGGTGGCGACGCCCTCGCGCCCGGTGACGCGTCCCAATCCGGCCGCGTCGGGAGCCCAGCCTGTGCAGGCTCAGCCTTCGCAACCCGCGGCGCAGGCCGCGCCAGCGCCGGTTCGCGAGAT
>NZ_VOSL01000145.1 GCF_007997005.1 Lujinxingia vulgaris
CGTGGTGATCCTCGACGAGTTTCACGAGCGCAGCGTGCACAGCGATCTGGCCATCGCCTTTCTGCGGGAAGTTCAGCATGTGCGCGACGATCTGAAGGTCGTGGTGATGTCGGCGACCATCGACACCACGCCCATCGCCGAGTTCTTGAGCGTGCCGGTGGTCAAAAGTCAGGGGCGCACGTTTCCGGTGGCGGTCGACTACCTGGAGCAACCTCCTGACGATCGCGTGGAGTTTGAGGCCGCCCGCGCTGTGCGTCGCCATGTGGGCAGCGCGGCTGATGACGGCGGCGATATCCTCATCTTTTTGCCGGGTCAGGCCGAGATTCACCGCTGCCTCTCGGCCCTGGAGCGCTGGGCGCCCCATGAGGGCATCCGCTGCTTTCCGCTCTATTCGGCGCTGCCAAACCAGGAGCAGGATCGGGCGCTCTCGCCAGGCGGCGCCCGGCGCATCATCTGCTCGACGAATATCGCGGAGACCTCCCTGACCATCGAGGGGGTGACGCTGGTGATCGACTCGGGAAAGGTGCGCACGATGCGCAGCTCGGCGGCCAGCGGGCTCGACGAGCTGGTGCTTGAGCACGTGAGCCTTGCCTCGGCCAACCAGCGCGCCGGCCGGGCGGGGCGAGTGCGACCGGGACGCGCGTTGCGGCTGTGGACACGGGCGTTTGAGCATCGCATGGCGCCTTACGATGACGCGGAGCTGCAGCGGGTCGAGCTTGCCACGGTGGTGCAGGAGATCGTGGCCTGGAGCGGCGCCGACCCGCGCGACTTTGGCTGGTTTGAGCCACCTCCGGAGGTCGCGCTGGGCCAGGCGATCGATCTTCTCCGCCAGCTCGGAGCGCTGGAGGCCGACGACTTTCGCTTAAGCGATCTGGGCCGCCGTCTCCTCGATCTTCCGCTGCACCCGCGTCTGGGACGGATGCTCATTGAGGGGGAGCGGCGCGGGACGTCGGCAATCGCATGCGCGATGGCGGCGATCTTAGCAGAGCGCGACTTCGTCACCTCGGTCGCACCCGATGCGCCGGCTGCCGCGAGCGATGTGCTGCTGCGCGCGGAGCTTTTGGACGACGCCGCCCGTGGCAGCGGAGCGGCCGCGCGGCGGGTTGGCGTGCGTGTGCATCAGGGCGGGGCGCGCCGGGTGGCGGAGGTGCGCGACCAACTTCTGAAGGCCGCCGGCGCTGCTCCCCGCAACGACGCCGGCGATGAGGAGGACGCGCTGCGCACGCTGCTCAGCGCGTACCCCGACCGCATCGCCTTTCGGCGCGAAGAGGGGCAGGGGCGCTTTGTGATGGTCGGCGGCGAAGCCCTGGCGCTGGCGCGCGAGAGCGTGGTGCGAGAGGCCCCGGTGGTGGTCGCAGCCTCGATCGGCGGCCGCACCCGGGCGCGCGATGCCGTCGGTGGGGTGCAGAGCCGCGGGCTGATTCGGATGGCCTCCACCGTGGAGATTGCGTGGCTCGAAGACGCCTTCCCCGAGCGCTTTGTGGAGCGGGTGGTGGTCGACTTCGATCGCGAACGCCAGCGGGTGATGGCCGAGCGCCAGCGCCTCTTCGACGGCATCGCCCTGGAGCGCCAGGTGGCCTCCGTGGCCGAACACGCCGATCCTTCGGAGGTTACGGCCTGCCTGCTGGAGCACGCGCTCGACGATGTGGTGGCGGCCTTCGGGCTCAACACCGACGAGGCCCAGTTTCTGCTGCGCTGGGAGTGCGCGCGCCGCTGGTTCCAGGAGGCCGAGTTTCCGCAGCTGATGTTGGACGCGCGCCGCGGCGACCCCGAGCAGGCCATCTGGCAGCAGGTCTGCTGGGGCAAGCGCACCTTTGCTCAACTTCGGGGCCTGAGCCTCAGCGGCCAGCTCGGTGCGTATCTAAACCGCGAGCAGCGCCGGCTGCTCGACGAGGAGCTTCCGCCCCGGCTGGAAGTCCCCTCCGGCAGCCACATTCGCCTCGACTACAGTCTGGACACCCCGCCGGTGCTGGCAGTGCGTATCCAGGAGGTCTTTGGCTGGAGCGACTCCCCGCGCGTGGCCCGCGGCCAGATCGCCGTGCTCCTGCACCTGCTCGCGCCTAACTACCGGCCCCAGCAGGTCACCGACGATCTGGCCGGCTTCTGGGAGCGCACCTACCCGGAGGTGCGAAAAGAGTTGCGCGCGCGCTACGCCAAACACCCCTGGCCCGAAGATCCCCTGAGCGCGCGCGCCATCCGAAAATGAGCGTCACTCCTCGTCCACAACCTCGATCGGGCCGTGGTTGTCGCAGTGGTCGCCGTGGGGGTGATGCAGGTGCCCGTCGACCAGATAGTCGATATGGTCGCCGTGGGGCACCGGCTCATGCCCGCAGCCCGGCCCGTGCACATGGTCGGGAGGGTGCGCACCGCAGCGGTGGTAGGGCGTGCAGCGGTTGGGGTTGATGTCGGTCACCTCAATGCGGTGCTCCTCCACCATATCGCCCCCCTCCGGGTGATGAAGGTGACCGTCGTGGAGGTAGTCGACGTGCCCCTCATGCTCGATGGCGATATGCCCGCAGCCCGGCCCGTGCTTGTGGCCGTCATCGTGATGGTGCTCATGCAGATGCGTCATGGGTGCCTCCCCGGCAGCTATGGGACGTCAGAATGGGCGAACACCCTTAAATCTAGCCACCTGCGCCTCGGCCCCAACCCTTTGCTAAGGTGACCGTGCTAAGGTGACCGTCGGTCGTTTTGAAGGTGACCGTGGGTCGCCCAAAAATGTCCGGTTTGCGGTGACCGAGGGTCGAGCCAAAGACGACCGTGGGTCGATTGAAAAGTGACCGTGGGCCACCCAAAAGTGTCCGATTTACAGGGGCCGTGGGTCGGGCAAAAGTTGACCGTGGGTCGATTGAAAGCTGACCGTGGGTCACCCAAAAATGTCCGGTTTGCGGTGACCGTGGGTCGCGCCAAAGACGACCGTAGGTCGATTGAAAGGTGACCGTGGGTCACCCAAAAGTGTCCGATTTACAGCGACCGTGGGTCGGGCAAAAGTTGACCGTGGGTCACCCAAAAGACGACCGTGGGTCACCCTCAACCCAGGTTAAGCGGCTCGCTACAGTGGCGCGCATCCCCGAAGACGCGCGTCTCAATCCCCATCGCTCCCAGGCACGCGGTGTAAAGATCGTTGACCGCACGGGAGCGCCCGTCGCTCACGCGGTGATGATACCCGGTGCGCGCGGCAAACGAGCCGCCCGCCACCAGATAAAACATCTCATCGTGGTTATGCGTGGAAGGGTTGGAGATCTCCGTGCCCGCCAGCAGCAGGGAGTTCCCAAGAATCGTCTCCCCGTTGGCCTCGCGAAACTCCGGGGCGTCCAGGCGCTCCAAAAGCTCGGCGAGCATCGTCATCTGGAAGAGGGTGTAGGTGGAGAAGTCGTTGTCGGGCCGGGCGTTGTAACGGTGTCCCAGCTCGTGGTGGGCGGCCTGGGTGCCGGCCAGAAAGAAGTCTTCGCCGCCGGCGCCCAGCGTAAAGCTCACAAAGCGCGTCAGGTCGCAGCGCAGCGCCGTGGCCAGGAGGTCGGCCTGCAGCCGAAAGACCTCGGCGTACTCTGAGTAGCGCGTCTCGGCGTAGGAGGCGGGCTGGTCGGGCTGCAGGCATTGGGCGCGCATCTGGTGGTCGTGACGCTGCGCGCGTCGCTCCAGCTGGCGGAGCTGATCGAGGTGGTCGGAGATCTGCGCGCGGCTCAAGGGATCGAGCCCGTAGCGATCGCTGATGACGCGGTGGTACTCCGGCAGCACCGTATCGAGGATGCTCTGCCGGCGCGCCCGTTCCCGGTCGTCGGGGGCGGCGTTGGGATCGTGACCGAAGAGCCGATGAAAGGTGTCCAGCGGGTTTAAGAGCGGCGGGTTGGGTTGATTGACGCCTCGCCAGGATTTGACGTGGTAGGTGCGCGTTTTGGGCGCGCCGCGCATCACGCCGAGCTCCAGCGAAGGCAGGGTGGTCTGGGGGCGAAGGTGCTGCAGCGCGACCTGCTCGAGCGAGGGGCCGCCGGCGGAGTTCGCATAGCGTTTGCCGTACTGATCGACCACATCGTGATCCTGAAAAGGATTGGACGCCCCCACCGCAAACGCGCCACTGCCGCGGCTATGATCGTCGCCAGAGCCCTCCTTACCCGCCGGGTCGCTCAGGCCCGAGATAAGCGCCAGGCGGTGGCGCACCCGCTCCAGTGGCGCGAGCACCCCCGTGAGCTCGCTCAGCGGCCCGGGGCTCTCGGGGAGCCAGAGCTCGGGAGGGCATCCGTTGGCAAAAAAGAAGGTGATCAGCCGTCGCGGCACTTCCGCCGACGCCTCACTCGCCCGCAGCAGCCGATGGCCCAGGACAGCATCCCCGCCGAGCGCCGCAACAAAGGGAAGCCCGATGGCCAGGGTACCCGCGCCCCGCAAAAACGCCCGCCGTGTCATCTTCCGGTCGTGGCTCATCGCGCACCTCCGTCGTAGCGGTGTTGGCGAACATGGCGAAACGCATCGCTCGATACGATCGCCACGATGATGTCGGTGTAGGAGCGCCCCTGGCTGCGCGCCTCATCAATGATGGCGTTGAGGGTGCACTGGTCGAACTCGCCAGCAGGTCGGCCCAGGGCGTACTGATACATCTGCTCGACCATGCAGCGCTCCGCGTCCTCGCTGTTTGCCAGAAGTTCACCCAGCTGGCGGGCGCCCTCAAAATGCAGCGTGTCGCGCTCATAGGGGCTGCGTGTGATGGCGCCGCGCACATCGAGCGGGTGCCCGGTGTCATCGACGGTGCGGTAGCGCCCGGTGGCGTCGAAAGCCTCCAGGCCAAAGCCAATGGGGTCGGCGGCGCGGTGGCAGAAGTTGCAGGAGGGATCATCGCTGTGGCGCTGCAACCTCTCGCGGGTGCTCATCCCCTCGGTATTCGGCGCGGCCTGCATCACCGCGTTCGACGCCGGTGAGGGCACCGACTGGCAGAGGAAACGCTCGCGCACGAAGATGCCGCGTTTGACTGGCGAGGTTGTGTCGTTGCTGGTGCTCGCTGTGAGCAGCGCCCCCTGAGTGAGCAGGCCGCCGCGCGGGCTTTCGTCGCCAAAGTAGGTGGGCGCGGTGGGGTCTGCGGGGGCCTCCAGCCCGTAATAGGCGGCCAGGCGCGGGGTCAGGAAGCTGAAGCGCGCGTCGAAGATCGAGAGCCAGTCGGCCTGATCATCAAAAGCGATGGCCTGCGAGAAGTTCTCGATCTCCAGGCGCATATCGTCGATGAGCGCATCGGAGAAGTCCAGGAAACGCTCCGCGCTGCGCTCCACGGTGGCCAGCGTGTCGAGGTGCAGCCACTCGGCCAGGTAGCTCTTAAAGGCGCGGCGAGCACGTGGGTCAGCGAGCATTGTCCTGGCCCACCGGGCGACGCCTTCAGCGTCATCGAGCTCGCCGACGGCCGCGGCGTCGAGCAGCTCACGATCCGGGGCGGAGTGCCAGATGAAGTACGCGAGGCGGCTGGCCATCTCAAAGCCCGTCAGCGCGCGAACCTCATAGGTGGGCTTGGCGCCGGTGTTGACCCGGGAGGTGAGCGGGCCGAGCACCTCCACGTGGATCACCCGAGGTGCAACCGGAGCGCCGGTAAAACGGGCTTCGGGTTCGGCGCTCAGTCGCAATGAGACATCTTCGGCGCGCTGCTGCTCAAGCTGCAGGCTCAGGCGCGCGGTGCGAAAGGGCGCCACGCGCTCACGACGGCGCTCATCGCCAACACTCAGGCTCGCGACGATGGGGTAGGGCGCCTCATTGGCCAGCTGAACGCTCACCCGGTAGGTGCCGGGCCTCAAGTTCAGCGGGGCGGTGAGGCCCTCGTCGGCCAGTGCTCCTTGAAGCGCCCCGGCATCTTTGAGCGCGGCGGTGCCAAGCGCGCCCCCGCTGCGGTCGCTCTCCAATCGGTAGAGAAAGTGCGGGGCCTGCAACATCGCCTCGATCACCAGCCGGGCGCCGACCTGCGGCGACGGTTTCTGCGCGAAGAGTGCGGCAAAGCGCCGCGTCTCATCGTCGCTCAGGGGACGGCGAAAGAGCTCCAGGCCGGCCTCCTCGACGAAGGTGCGGGCGCAGCGCTCGGCGGTCTCTTCGCAGACGCTGAGCTGGCGCAACCACCGGTGGTCGCTCGAGAGCGCGGCGGTGGCCTCGCCAGCCAGGTGGGCGTACACCTCTATGTGCCGGCCCGAGACGGTCAGCCCCCAGGCGGTGTTCTTAAAACCGTCGACATACGACTCCCGCGGCAGGCTCTCGCGCCAGGCGCTCAAATCCACACCCAGAATATCGTGGATGCTCCAGATGTACTCCTGATGGGTCAGGCGCCGGGCGTAGCCCGGCCCCGGATCCAGGTCATGGGCCTCGCAGATGGCGCTCGGCTCCTGCTCGGCCGGGCGCTCTTCAAGCGGCGCGGGGCAGGCGCTCAGCAGCATCAGCAGGCTCGCCAGGGGCAGGGCGGCGATGGGGCGTACAGAGGTCATCAAGGTGGGATCTTCGGTAGAAAGGGCCCGGAGGCCCGCAAAACAAGCGAACATCGTCGTGGCCGGGAGGATTTTTGCTCCCGGGCACGCTTCATCTTAGGATGGCAGCCGGGCCGCTTCCAGCGCCCGCGTCACCGGCGCTTCAAAAGGGCCAGAACACCAGGCAGACACCCTATGGTCGGACCCACCTCCGTTGTCGATTATTCAGTGCGTCACCTCTCCCAGGCGCTCATGGCCCAGGGGCTGCTCAACCAGGAGCAGGCCCGCCGCGCGGTGGAGCAGGAGGCGGTGGTGCGCCACGGGCTGCTCAAGGCCAAAGCCGACCAGGCCGGGCGCCGACGCGCAAGCTACAAGGTCACCCCGGCCGAGGTGATCGCCCAGCTGGAGTTTCGCCAACCCTCCGGCGATCTCCTTGACGAAGACGCCATCATGGCCGCGCTGGCCAGGGACGCCGGGCTTCCCTTTGAGAAGCCCGACCCGCTGGAGCTCGACATGGAGCTCATCGCCCGCACGATGAGCCAGCCCTTTGCGCGCCGTCACAGCTGCGTGGCGCTGCGTCGCGAGGAGGGCCGCACCATCATCGCGGTTGACAACCCTTACGACCGGCAGCTTCTCCACGAGCTGCACACACTGATCCCCGGTGAGCTCAGCATCGTGGTCAGCCCCAAGAGCGACATCCTGCGCATCGTGACCGAGGTCTACGGGCTGCGATCTTCGATCTCGGCCGCCCAGGAAGAGCTCTCCATCGGCATCGACATCGGCAACCTCGAGCAGCTCATTCGCCTCAAAGATGTGGGCGATATTGAGGCCACCGACCGCCCGATCGTCAACGCGGTGGAGTACCTGCTGCATTATGCCTTCGATCAGCGCGCCAGCGATATTCACCTGGAGCCCAAACGCGATCGCACGGTGGTGCGCCTGCGCATCGACGGGGTCTTGCACGGGGTCTATGAGTTTCCGCGCGCCATTCACGCCGCGCTGATCAGCCGCGTGAAGATGCTCGCGCGCATGGACATCGCCGAGAAACGCCGCCCCCAGGACGGCCGCATCAAGACCGAGCGCGCCGGACGCGAGGTAGAGCTGCGCGTCTCCACCCTGCCGGTCGCCTTTGGCGAAAAAGCCGTCATCCGCGTCTTCGATCCGCAGGCGTTGATTCAGAACCTCGATCATATCGGTTTCTACAAAGATGATCTGACGCGTTGGCGAAACTTCATCAACCGCCCCCACGGCCTGATCCTCGTGACCGGCCCCACCGGCAGCGGTAAGACCACCACGCTCTACTCCACGCTGCGCGAGCTGGCCGGGCCCGACGTCAACATCACCACCGTCGAAGACCCCATCGAGATGGTCTACGAGGAGTTCAACCAGGTGCTGGTGCAGCGACGCATCGACGTGGACTTTAGCACCGCGCTGCGCACCATCCTGCGCCAGGATCCCGACATTATTATGGTCGGCGAGATCCGCGATGGGGAGACGGCGTCGATGGCCACCCAGGCCGCGCTCACCGGCCACCTGGTCTTCTCGACCCTGCACACCAACGACACCCCCTCGGCCATCAACCGGCTCATCGATATGGAGGTCGAGCCCTTTTTGATGGCGTCGACCATGGTCGGGGTGATGGCCCAGCGTCTTCTGCGCACGATCTGCCCACGCTGTAAGGTCCAGGGCACGCTGAGCGCCGAGCAGGTGGAGCTCTTGCAGATCAAGCTCCCGCCCCGAAGCTCCCAGAGCCTGCCGATGTGGTATGGTGAGGGGTGTGTCAAATGCCGGGGCACCGGCTACTTCGGAAGGACAGCGATCTTCGAGCTCTTACCGGTCGATGAGACGGTACGTCAGCTCATCGCCAAACGCGCCAGCGCCCCGGAGATTCGCAAAGCCGCACGCGCCAACGGCATGATGTCGCTGCGCGAATGCGCCATCAAAAAACTCGCTCAAGGCCTCACGACCTTTGAAGAAGTGATGACGGTCGTCTCGGATGTGACATGAAACGAAAACTTTTTATCGCCGCCGGCTCTCTCGCCGGGGTTCTGGTGCTCCTGATGCTCGTCAGCGCGTGCATGTGGCCGATGATCAACGTGGTGGAGACCGGCAAGACCCCGGAGTACCCCGAGGTGCAGCCGGGCTATTACTCGACCGAGCCCGAGCGCATTTTGCGCGAGTCGGCCGCCAGCGTCGAAGCCCTGGAGCGCTGGACACTCGTCGAGCAAGACGAGGCTCGCCGCCAACTCGCCGCCGAGCGCCGCACGCGTCTGGGCTTTGTCGATGACATCACGATCCGCGTCGAGCCGGTCACCGAGTTTGTCAGCCAGGTCAACGTGCGCAGCGCCTCCCGGGTGGGGAAGGGCGACTTCGGCCAGAACGCCCGCAACATCGAGGAGTTCTTCACCGAGCTCGATTCGCGCCTGGGTTCGGTGAAGTTCGATCCGAGCGCCGACGCCGAGGCGGACGATGCAGCAGAAGGCGGTGAAGAGGGCGAAGATGGGGGGGCGCCGCAGGATGGCGAGTAGCAGAGCCCGCAGCCCTGAGCCAGGCGCTGTAAGGATCTGCCGATCCTGGTCAAAACCTACTCCGCATCGTCGCCGGCGCGCCGCGCTCGCCACACTGTGCAAGCCGTAACGTTGCCCTCCGGCGGCTGTGGCACAACATTTGAATAAGGTTGTGGGTGGGAGCGCCTGCGGGCGATGAAGGCTGGACGCGGTGAGACGAGGGCAGTGGCATGGGCAGACGACGAGCATCGGGAGCGGGGCGTCGCACTCTTCTAAGAACAGCTTCGTTTTTGGCGGTGATGGGCCTGGCCTCACCGGCCTGGGCGTCGGGAGGGCTGGGAGCGACAAGCGCCCTGGTGGTGCGCTACACCCTGATCGCCCTGGGCCTGGCGGTGCTCTTCGGGCTCGGCGCCAAAGTGGCCCTGGAGAGCGCCCGCCTTGTCGGCTGGATTCATCCCGACCGCGCGATGCGCCTTCGCCGCGGGCTGCGCGTGAGCTTTGGCGCGAATTTTTTGCTGGCGGCCATCACGCCTTACCTCGCCTTGAATTTCGCGCTGGGCTCGGTGTTGACCTTCCTCTTTCTGGCGGCGTTGGTGGTCGCCGCCTGGGCCTTCGGGGCCAGCCGCCAGCCGGAGGTGGAGCACGCCGGCGGAGTTTGACCCTCAGCATCGCCCTGCGTATCTTCGAGGCTCGCGCACCCCGCGCGGCGCGCCCCTTTGATCACACCGCCGGCTCGCTCCAAGCGTGAGCTCCGGCGCACCCGGCGCCCGCCACCGTCCACGTTGCGAGTCTCCCTTCATGCGCATCTCCCCGTTTCGCTTTGTGCGTCGGGCGCTACTGGCGCTCGTGCTGCTGGCCTTCTGCCTCAGCGTAAGCGCCTGCCCCTCCTGCTCGCAGCAGGTCGATGAGGGCGACGCCTTTGTGGTGATCCTCGATGCCTCACCCAAAGGCCTCGACCCGCGCTTTGCCACCAGCGACTCCAGCGCCAAAATCGTGGGCCTGCTGCACGCCGGGCTCGTCTCCCTGGACACCGCCAACGGTGACCGTGAGCTGCGACTTGCCCGCACCATCGAGCAGACCTCGCCAGTGCGCTATGAGGTGGAGCTGCGCGACGACATCTTCTTTCACGACGGCACCCCGGTGACCTCGGCCGACGTCGAGTACACCTACATGGAGCTCGACAGCGAGCTTGTGCGCTCCCCCTTTGCCGGCCTCACTCGCCGCATTGAGACCTTTGAAGTGCTCGATGCGCGGCGCTTTGTCATCACGCTTAAAGAGCCGCACGCCCCCTTCATGAGCGATATGGCGCTGGGGATTGTGCCGCGCCACCAGTGCGCAGGCTTTGAGGAGTGCCCGGGCGCGCCGCTCGGCGCCGGCCCCTTTGCCTTTGTGTCGCAGCAGGGCGATATGCGCGTGGAGCTGCGCGCTTTCGATGACTATTTTGAGGGGCGCCCGGCCATCGACCGCCTCGTCTTTAAGGTCGTACGCGACGATAACGCTCGCCTGCTCGCGCTGCTCGGCAACACCGCCGACCTTGTGCAGAACGCCGTCGCGCCGCTGATGCTCCCGGTGGTCGAAGACTCCGATCGCCTCCAGACGATGAGCACGCCCTCGTTCAAATACACCTACCTGGCCTTCAACCTGGAGCACGAGATCTTAAAGGATCAGCGTGTGCGGGAGGCGATCGCGCATGCCATTGATCGTGAGGCGATCATTAAACACAAGTTTCGCGGTGCTGCGCGCCTCTCTACCGGCATGCTCGCTCCGGAGCACTGGGCCTACGAGGAGGATGTGAAGCGCTTTGAGTTCGACCCGGATCGCGCCCGCCAGATCCTCGATGAGGCGGGCTACGCGCCCGGCGCAGACGGGGTGCGCTTTGAGCTGGATTTTAAGATCTCCGCCAGCAAGTTTCGCCGCTCCATGGCCGAGCTCATCGCCCAGCAGCTTGGCGAGGTGGGGATTGCCGTGCGGGTGCGCTCCTACGAGTGGGGCACCTTTTTTCATGACGTGCGCAGCCGCAACTTCGCCATGACCACCCTGCAGTGGCCCTCGGTGCTGGAGCCCAGCCTCTACCGCTGGATCTTTCACTCCGACAACATCCCCTCGCCAGATAACCGCGCCGCCGGCGCCAACCGCGGCGCCTACCGCAACGCGCGCATCGACGCGCTGCTGGAGGCCGGCGACAAAGAGACCGACCCCGATAAGCGCCGCGCCATCTACAGCGAGGTGCAGCAGATCCTGGCCCGCGAGCTTCCCTACGTCTCGTTGTGGCATGAAGATAATATCGCGGTGCTGCGGCAGGGCACCGAAGGCTATTACACCACGCCCAACGCGCGTTTTGACGCGCTCAAGCAGGTGATCCCCGCGCACAAGGCCAACATCCAGCCGACTCCCGAGGTTCAGCCATGAGCGAGCCCAGCCCCGGCACGCCCCCGGGCCGCCCGGAAGACGCCGCGAGCGTCGACGCGATCCCCGCCGGCGCGCCTCCCCTCGACAAGAAAAACATGGCCCTCTCCACGCTGATCGGCCTGGTGGTCGTGACGCTCCTTGTGGTCAACGCCTGGAACCTCTGGGGGCCCTCCGCCGGGCTGCGCCCGGGGCAGCCCGCCCCGGAGCTCTCCCTGCCGATGTTGGGCGCGGACGAGGTGGTGGATCTTCGGGACTACCGCGGCCAGGTGGTGCTCATCGACTTCTGGGCCACCTGGTGCCCGCCCTGCCGCGAGCAGATGCCCACGCTTCAGCGCCTGGCCGACGACCCGGAGTTTGAGGCGGCGGTGCTCTCGGTGAACACCGACGATCCCACCGACGATCGCGAGGCGCTGGTGGCGACCTACCTCGACTACAACGGCCTGACGCTCCCCACGCTCCTCGATGAGGGCCCGGCCCGGGCGCGCTTTAAGGTGCGCGCGGTGCCCACCCTTGTGGTCGTGGACGGGGAGGGGCGAGTGGTGACGTCGAGCTCGGGTCTGCACTCGGAGGCCGATCTTCGGAAGTTGGCTGCCGAGGCCGCCGCGCGCTGAGCGTTGGCGCGCTGCGTCATTTTTTTCACATTTCGGGGGTAAAATGCGCGATCTTCCCCATATTTCGCGCCTTTGCAGGCGATATCGCCTTTATCCGGGGGAAGGTGTGGGCTAGTGTGGTTGTTACCAGATCACAAACGCAGACCCCCCGTGGAGTTCGTCGCAATGGGTGAACACGACGTCAAAGGCATGGTCGGTGGAGATCAACTCCGCCACTTTATGCGCCGCTTGCTGGGCGATGTTCGAGCGCTGGAGAAGATGCTCGATGAGGGCATGATCGAGAGCGGCATCCGCCGCATCGGCGCCGAGCAGGAGCTCTTTTTGCTCGACAGCTCGTATCGCCCTGCACCGCTGGCGATGCGCGCGCTGGAGCGAATCAACGATAAGCGCTTCACCACCGAGCTCGCGCAGTTCAACCTGGAGTTTAACCTCGAGCCCCGTGTCTTCGGTGACGACTGCCTGGGCAAGATGGAAGACGACATCGTGGAGCTCGTCGACAAGGTCCGTCACGTGCTCGCCGAAGACAAAGGCCACGTGGCGTTGGCGGGCATCCTGCCCACCCTGCAGAAGAGCGACCTGGGGCTGGACTCGATGACGCCCAACCCCCGCTACCGCATCCTCAATGATGCGCTCAGCCGCCTGCGCGGCGGCGATTATGAGTTCTACATCAAGGGTCAGGACGAGTTCATCGTCAAACACGACTCGGTGATGCTCGAGGCCTGCAACACCTCCTTTCAGGTGCACTTTCAGGTGGGGCCCGAGGAGTTCGCCAAGCTCTACAATGTGGCCCAGGTGGTGGCCGCGCCGGTCACGGCGCTGGCGGCCAACAGCCCGCTGCTCTTCGGAAAGCGCCTCTGGCATGAGACGCGCATCGCGCTATTGGAGCAGTCCATCGACACCCGGCCTACCCGCCACCATATGCGTGACTTAAACCCGCGGGTGACCTTTGGCACCAAATGGATCGACGACTCGGTCCTGGAGATCTTCCGCGAAGACATCGCCCGCTTCCGCCTGCTCTTCGCCACCGAGCTCGATGAAGATCCCTTTGAGGCGCTGGCCGCCGGCCGCGTGCCCGGATTGAAGGCGCTGTGTTTGCATAATGGCACGGTCTACCGCTGGAACCGCCCCTGCTACGGCATCAGCGAGGGGCGCCCGCACCTGCGCATTGAGAACCGCGTATTGCCGGCCGGCCCCACCCCGGCCGACGAGGTGGCCAACGCGGCCTTCTGGTTCGGGATGATGGCCGGCGTCGTCGACGCCTACGGCGATATGCGCGAGAAGATGAACTTCGATGACGCGCGTCACAACTTCTTTGCGGCTGCGCGCCACGGGCTCGACGCTCCGATGACCTGGCTCGACGGCAAGTCGGGCACGGTGCGCGAGATCATCGAGTCGACGCTCCTGCCGCTCTCCCGCGAGGCGCTCACTCGCCATGGCATCCGCCAGCAGGACATCGATCGCTACATGGGCATCATCGAGGATCGCGTCTCAACCCGCCGCACCGGCGCGAGCTGGCTCTTGCAGTCCTACTCCGAGCTGGGAAGCAGCCTGACCGCGGGTGAGAAGCTCAGCGCGCTGACCGCCGCCACCGTGCGTCGCCAGGAGGCCAACGAACCGGTGCACACCTGGCCGCTGGCCTCGGTGCAAGAACGTACCACCTGGCGCGATAACTACCTGAAAGTCTCCCAGTACATGACCACCGATCTGATCACGGTGAACGATGGCGAGCTCATCGATCTGGTGGCCAGCGTGATGGACTGGCAGCACCTGCGCCATGTGCCCGTCGAGGATAACGAGCATCGCCTGGTGGGCCTTGTGACGCGTCGCACGATGATGCGACTTCTGGGCAGCGGCGCGCTGCGCGATGAGGAGCCGGTGCCGGTGAGCCAGATCATGGAGCGCAACGTTATCACGGTCACCCCCGACACCCTCACCCTGGATGCGATTCGCATCATGGGTGAGAAGCGCATCTCGTGTTTGCCGGTGGTCGACGGGGAGAAGCTCGTGGGGATCATCACCGAGCGCGACTTCATGGACATCGCCCGCGATCTTCTGGCCGATAAGCTCCGCGGTGAGGAGCCGGCGGAGGCGCAGGCCGCCGAGTAGCGGGCCCGGAGCCCGAAAGGTCTGTCGGAGCGCGATGTGGGCGCTCATTGAGGCGGTCGAGCGGAGCTCGATCGCCTCGTCTCGTTTTGGTGCGCTCTGCGATCGCAGACCGGCCTTGTCGTGCCGATCCCGGCGAGTTTCGATGACGACACGATCGTTACTCGCGGCGCCCCGGTCGGAGTCCCACCCGGTCCTTTACGCCTCTGGAGGCCGGGGAGTATCATCCGCGCCGATGCCGAGAGGCGCCGCACTCCGATGAGCTTTCCGTGATTTTTGCCAGGTTTTGCCGATGTCTGACTTCGTTCACCTGCACGTCCACACCCAGTACAGCCTCCTCGACGGAGCGATCCGCATCCCGAAGTTGATGAGCCGCGTCGCCGAGCAGGGGATGAGCGCGGTGGCGATGACTGACCACGGCAACATGTACGGGGCGGTGGACTTTCAGAAGGCCGCGAAGAAGGCCGGCGTCAAATCGATCATCGGCGTTGAGATGTACATGACATCTCACCCTTACGAAGAGTCCAAAGAGCCCAAGAGCTACCATCTGACGCTCCTGGCGCAGAACCTCACCGGCTACAAAAATCTGATGTACCTCAACTCGATGGGCTGGCTAAACGGCCAGCACGCGCGCACCGGCCTGCCGCGCATCGACTTTGAGCTTCTGGCCGAGCGCAATGAGGGCATCATCTGCCTCTCCGGTGACCTGGGCGGGGAGGTCAACCAGCACATCCTCCGCGGCGATCTGGAAGCCGCCCGCGAGGTCGCCGCGCGCTACCGCGAGGTCTTCGGCAAAGACCGCTATTACCTGGAGGTCATGGACAACGCGCTGCCGGAGCAGCGCAAGTGCACCCAGGCAATGGTGGAGATCGGGCGCGAGCTCGACATTGAGCTCGTCGCCACCAACGACTGCCACTACCTCGATCGCGAAGATGCCCGCGCCCACGCCGTGCTCATGTGCATTCAGCTGGGCAAGACCGTGGATATCGACCGCATCATGGAGCACGGCGTCGACCAGCTCTACGTGCGCAGCGCCGAGGAGATGTACGAGGCCTTTGCCGACATCCCCCGGGCCTGCGAAAACACGGTGCGCATCGCCGAGATGTGCGATCTGGAGATCCCGCTCGGCGAGGTGTTCTTGCCGCAGTACGACGTGCCGCAGTCCTTTCGGGATGAGCACGAGGGGGCGGACTCCAAGACGATCATCCACGAGTATTTTCGCCACGTGGCCCGCGCCGGCCTGGAGGAGCGTTTTGCGGAGTTCGACGCGCTGGGCGTGAGCTACGACCGCCCGGAGTATGAGGAGCGCCTGGAGGTGGAGATCGGCATCATCTGCCAGATGGACTTCCCCGGATACTTTCTGATCGTGTGGGACTTCATCGCCTGGTCGCATGAGCACGATATCCCGGTCGGCCCGGGGCGAGGCTCCGGTGCCGGCAGTCTCGTGGCCTACGCGATGCGCATCACCGACATCGATCCGATGCCCTACGATCTTCTCTTTGAGCGCTTCCTCAACCCGGAGCGCGTCTCGATGCCGGACTTCGACATCGACTTCTGCATGAACCGCCGCGGGGAGGTCATCGACTATGTGACCGAGAAGTACGGCTACCATAACGTGGGTCAGATCGTGACCTACGGTCAGCTCAAAGCCCGCGCGGCGATCAAGGATGTGGGGCGCGCGCTCAACTTCAGCTACGGGGAGACCGACCGCCTGGCCAAACTTGTGCCGGATGTGCTGGGCATCTCGCTGCAGGAGTCCCTCGACCAGGAAAAACGCCTGCGCGACCTCTGCGAAGAAGACGAGCGGGTCGACACCCTCTTCGACATCGCCCTCTCACTGGAGAATCTCAACCGCCAGGCGGGCATGCACGCCGCCGGCATCGTGATCTCGGAGACTCCGCTCTGGGACTTCGTGCCGATCTGCCGCGGCGCCAACGGCGAACTTGTCACCCAGTACGCCAAAAACGAGGTCGAAGAAGCCGGCCTGGTCAAGTTTGACTTCCTGGGCCTGAAGACCCTGACGGTGTTGCAGGACGCCATCAAGCTCATCAACCAGCAGCGTGAGGCGCGAGGCGAAGAGCGTTTTGATCTCAACGCCATTCCGCTCGATGATCCGGAGGTCTTTAAGCTGATCTCCGCCGGCAACACCACCGGCGTCTTCCAGCTGGAGTCCTCGGGCTTTCAGGAGCTTCTGAAAAAGCTCAAGCCCAACTGCTTTGAAGACATCATCGCTGCAGTGGCGCTCTACCGCCCGGGCCCGCTGGGCAGCGGCATGGTCGATGACTTCATCGACCGCAAGCACGGCAGAAAACAGGTCGAGTACCCGCACCCCTGGCTTGAAGACGTGCTCAAGCCCACCTACGGGGTCATGGTCTACCAGGAGCAGGTCATGAAGACCGCCCAGGTCATGGCGGGCTACTCGCTGGGGGGCGCCGACCTGCTGCGCCGAGCCATGGGCAAGAAGAAGCCCGAGGTCATGGCCCAGCAAAAAGAGATCTTTGTGGAGGGCGCGCTCGGAAAAGAGGTCGACGAGCAGAAGGCCTCCGACATCTTCGACCTGATGGCCTATTTTGCGGGCTACGGCTTCAATAAGTCGCACTCGGCGGCTTACGGTCTGATCACCTACCAGACCGCGTACCTGAAGACGCACTTCCAGGTGGAGTTTATGGCGGCGCTGATGACCAGCGACCGCGACAACACCGACAAGATCGTGCGTTTTATCAACGAGGCCAAGGGCTTAGGTATCGAGGTGATGCCCCCCGACGTCAACGAGTCGTTGCTCGACTTTAGCGTTGTCGACCAGAAGATCCGCTTCGGGCTTGCGGCCATCAAAGGCGTGGGGGCCGGCGTGATCGAGGTGATCCTGGAGGAGCGGGCTAAGGGCGGCGCCTTTGAGAACCTCTATGACTTCTGCAGCCGCGTTGATCTCAAGAAGATCAACAAACGCACCATTGAGGCGCTGGTCAAAAGCGGGGCGTTCGACTCCATCGGGCCGGCGATCACCGAGCAGTACATTGGCGAGATCTGCGCGACCCGCGCCTCGATCTTTGCGGCGATCGATACCGCGGTGGAGCGTGGCCAGAAGGCCCAGCACGACAAGGCCGTGGGCCAGTCCAGCCTCTTCGGCATGATGGCCCAGGAGGTGCGCGACGAGGTGCTCGACGACAGCTATCCGGAGTGCCCCGCCTGGAACGACCGCGAGCTTCTGGAGAATGAGAAGACGCTGCTGGGCTTCTACGTCACCGGCCACCCGCTCGACCGCTTTGAGAGCGAGCTGGGGCTCTACGGGGCGTCGAGCACCCATGAGCTGATGACGAACAGCTCGCTGAGAAACCGCGCCAACGTGGCGGTGGCCGGTGTGGTCAGCGCGATGCGCGAGGTGCCGCTCAAGAGCGGCGACGGGCGCATGGGCTTTATCACCATCGAAGATAAGACCGGTGAGATTGAGGCGATCGCCTTTAGCTCGGTCTACGCCGAGGCTGAAGAGGTCATCAAAAGTGGCGAGCCGCTCCTGATCAAAGGTCAGATCCAGGAGGAGGGCGATCCGGAAAACCGCACTCGCCGCATCCGCCTGGAGTCGGCCTCGACGCTGGAGTCGGAGCGCGAGTCGAAGGTGCGCCAGGTGATCGTGGAGATCGGCGTGGAGCAGGTGACCAACGGCCAGCTCAAAGAGCTTCAGAAGGTGCTCGCTGCCAACTCCGGTCACTGCCGCACCACGCTCGTTTTCAAAAAACAGACCGCCCAGGGCGTTGGCGAGGCTCAGGTGGTGCTGCCGGTGGACTTTGCGACCCGACCCACCGACGGGTTGTTGATGTCGATCGAGCGGTTGTTTGGTCGGAAGTCGGTGCGATTGAGCTGAGAGGCATGGCCGCCGCGCGCGCAGGAATCCCGCGTGGTTTAAGCTCGAAGTCGGGATTGGAGAGCGCGCCTGAATAAGGCGCGCTCATTTTTTTTGAAATTTTCGGAAAGATCTCTGTGCAGCGAACGATAATAAACGTGCGGCCGGGAAGGAGTTTGGTTGTATTTATGATCGTATCGCGAGCCGTTAAGACTATTGACGGGGACCGTCGGGGTGACTATACACGTGTTTAGTGCTCGGGTGTGCAGGGGAGCCCGACCTCGTCAGCAGACCGATTCAGACTTCGCTCGCCAGCCATGGAGGTTGGGGGGCCACTCTTGGAGATAGCGATATGTCGAACGATAAGAGCAACAAAGATAAGGCGTTGGACCTGACGGTTAAGGCGATCGAGAAGCAGTTCGGCAAGGGCTCGATCATGCGTCTGGGCACCGACGATACGCTGGTGCGCGTGGAGAACCCGATCTCCACCGGCTCGATCTCGCTGGATATCGCGCTGGGCGTGGGGGGCTACCCGCGCGGCCGCGTCGTGGAGATCTACGGGCCGGAGTCTTCCGGTAAGACCACGCTGACGCTGCACGCCCTTGCGGCCGCGCAGCGCGCCGGTGGTGTGGCGGCGTTTATCGACGCGGAGCACGCCCTCGACGTCAAATACGCCCAGGCCCTGGGCGTGAACATCGAAGAGCTGCTGGTCAGCCAGCCCGACACCGGTGAGCAGGCCCTGGAGATCGTGGACATGCTGGTGCGCTCCAACGCCATCGACCTTCTGGTCGTCGACTCGGTGGCCGCGCTCACCCCGCGCGCTGAGATTGAGGGCGAGATGGGGGATTCGCACATGGGCCTCCAGGCGCGCCTGATGAGCCAGGCGCTGCGTAAGCTCACCGGCACGATCGCCAAGTCGCGCACGTGCGTGATCTTCATCAACCAGATCCGCATGAAGATCGGCGTGATGTTCGGCAACCCGGAGACCACCACCGGTGGTAACGCGCTCAAATTCTACTCCTCGGTGCGCATGGACATCCGCCGCATCGGCGCCATCAAGGACGGCACCGATCTGACCGGTAACCGCACCCGGGTTAAAGTGGTCAAGAACAAGGTCGCGCCGCCCTTCAAAGAGGCCGAGTTCGACATCATGTACGGCCAGGGCATCAGCCGTCAGGGCGATCTGGTGGACCTGGGCTCGGAGATCGGCGTGATCGACAAGGCCGGCTCCTGGTACAGCTACGGCGATGATCGTCTGGGGCAGGGGCGTGAGAACGCCAAGCAGTTCCTGCTCGATAACCCGGAGATCGAGGCCGAGATCGAGGCCAAGATCCGCGAGCATTACGGCATGGCGCCGCCGAAGGTCGCCGAAGAGGCCGCCGAGGCCTGAACGGCATCTGCGAGTGTGCGCAAGAAGACCGGCGCGTAGAGCGTCGGTCAAAAGCGGCCTTTCCGATAAGGGGAGGTCGCTTTTTTTGTGGCTCCCAGGGGCGGCTGACTTGCCAGATGGCGGGTTGAGTTTACCCGGCCGGCATGCCACAATCGCGCCAGTTTCCCCGTACTTCACTACGCCGTGAGGAGAAGTTGATGTCGCTGGATGCGAGATCGAGAGCGACGCGGACAAGGCGCAAAACGCGGGCGATGCTTTTGCATCGTCGAGGCTTTGCAGCGCAGGTCGCGGTGCTCTCGATGCAGCAGACGCGGCGTCAACACGAACACAGGGCGTAATTAAGCGTCGGCCGCGTCATGCGGTCAGAGCCAGCGCGCCGGGCGTCAGTGAGCTTCTTCGGGGGGAGTTTTCACGCCGTCGGGCGCAGCACCAGGACCAGGGCGATGAGCAGCAATCAAGACCTCAATAAGATCTTGCAGATCGCCGTCAAAGGCGGGGCCAGCGACATCCATATCAAGGCGGGGCTTCCGCCGATCTTTCGGATCGACGGGGCGTTGTTACCGCTGCGCGAAGCGCGGCGCTTGAGCCCCGAAGAGATCGGGAAGATGGCCTCCGATATCATGGCGCGTTTTCAGCGCGAGCAGTTCCAGGAGACCCTCGACATCGACCTCTCCTACGGGGTGCCCGGGGTGGGACGTTTTCGCGTCAACGTCTTTCAGCAGCGCGGCTCGATCGGGATGGTCTTCCGGGTCATCCCCTTTAAGGTCGCCTCGATCGAGGAGCTCTTGCTTCCCGACGCGGTGCGCACCCTGGCTGAGGAGCGCCGCGGGCTGATTCTGGTGACCGGGGCCACGGGCAGCGGTAAGTCCACGACGCTGGCCTCGATGGTCGACTACATCAACCAGACGCGCACCTCGCACATCATCACGATTGAAGACCCCATTGAGTTTTTGATCCGCGATAAGCGCAGCATCATCAACCAGCGCGAGATCGGCAACGACACCAACACCTTTGCCCGCGCGCTCAAGGCGGCGCTTCGTCAGGATCCGGACGTGATCATGATGGGGGAGATGCGCGATCTGGAGACGATCGAGATCGCGATGACCGCCGCCGAGACCGGCCACCTGGTGATGTCGACCTTGCACACGGTGGATGCGGCCGAGGCGGTCACCCGTATCGTGACGGCCTTTCCGCCGCATATGCGCGATCAGGCGCGCTACCAGTTTGCGAACCTCTACCGCGGGGTGGTCTCTCAGCGCCTGGTGCCGCGGGCCGATGGCAAGGGGCGGGTGCCGGCGGTGGAAGTGATGCTCTCTACCGCGCGCCTGCGCGAGATGATTCTGGAAGAAGCCACCGCGCGCTCGCTCACCGAGCAGATCGCCAAGGGCTTTGATAACTACGGGATGCAGAGCTTTGACCAGTCGCTGATGTGGCTTTTGCAGAACGGCTACATCACCTACGAAGAGGCGTTGATTCAGTCGAGCAACCCCGATGACTTCGCGCTGCGCGTCAGCGGCATCGGTTCGACCAGCGGTGATGGGCAGTGGCAGGGCTTTGAGGGCCGCGAGAAGGCCAGCCCGGTGGAGGATGACTTCGATCTCGATGAGTTTGAGATCGATCGATTTTAAGAGCTGCGCCCCTCGCCGAGAGTCTGGCGGTGGGGCGCGATGGTGTTGAATCCAACATGGCGGCTCGTCGATGGCGAGCGCGCGTGATGAACCACGGCGACGGGGTCGAGACGTGAAGATTGTGAAGCGCAAGAAGACATCCTGGCAGACGCTCGCGGCGATTCTGGCATGGGCGGCAGTCATGTTGCTGGCCAGCGTGGCCACCGCCCAGGGGCGAGGCGACGATGACGAGACCACCCGCGTGACCCTCACCGAGATCCCGGGAGGTGGCACCGCTCGCCTGATCATGGAGCTTCGCGACATCAGCGGGCTTGATGTGCGCGACGCCGACTGGTTCGCCAACCAGGTGCGGGGCCGCGCGTTTCGCATCGACGGGATCGCCGAGCGCTCGTCGGACATGATGTGGGTGATGCGCGGCGGCAGCATCGCTGTGGTGATTCACCTGGTGGAGTACGACGCCCAGGAGTACCGGGTGCAGTTCATCACCGCCGAGAGCGGCACCCCGGAGCATCAGTTCCCCATCGATCGCAGCGAGGAGGGGCTTAACCGCACCGGCGCGCGCATGATCCGCGCAGAGCTGGAGCGTTTCCTGGGCATCGGAGGCGCGCCGGTGGCACAGCAGGCCCCGCAGCCTCAGGAGTCGCAGCCTCAGGAAGCCCAGGCGGAGACGCCTCAGGCCGAGCCTGACTCCGGCCAGCAGTCGCAGCCGCAGGCGGAGACGCCCCAGGCCCGCGCCGAGGTCGCCCCGGTTGAAGAAGATCTCGATTCGGCCGACCCCGAGGCGATGCGCCGGCGCGCCGCGGCCGAAGAGCAGGCCCTGCTCGAAGCGCTCTCGCGCAACTGGCTGTGGGTCCGTGGCTACGGCCGGATGTTCCGCAAAGATTTCATGGTCGCCGGTGAGAGCGCCATCTTCAGCTACAAGTCGGCCAGCTTCCCGGGCTTTGAGCTCGATGTGGAAGCCTTCCCCTTCGGGCGCACCAACCCCGAGATGGTCGCCGCTGGCTTCTACGTCAACTACAGCCACGGCTTCGATGGACTGAATATCGTCACCGAGGATGAGACCGGGGTGAGCGAGCAGACCGTCAGCCTGCAGTCGATGGTCCTTGAAGGCGGCGCGATCTATCGTCTGGACTCCCCGCTGGATAACTCCAACCGCCAGCTTCGCTTTAAGCTGGGCGCCCGTTACGACAGCTTCAGCGCCACCGAAAACCCCATCCTGCCCTCGACCAGCGTCATCTCGCTGGTGGTGGGCACCCGCCTGGTGCTGCCGGTGATCGTGGAAGAGTTCGCCGTCACCGCCGGGGTGGATGTGGCGCCGGTCTCCGTCTTCCGAAACGGGGCGGAGGTTTTCGGAACAGACTCCTTTAGCTACGGGTTTGGCACAGAGCTTGGGTTTGTGTACGAGTTTATGGACAACCTGTTTATGTCGGGGTCCTATGGATTTCGCATCACGCGCAGCGACTTCACCGGTCAGGGCGAGAGCGAGTTTGCGGAGTCGGATGCGTTCGACATGAATCAGGGCCTGAAGGTAGGCGTCGTCTACCAGTATTGAGGTCGCACCCCCGGTTGTGCGCGCCGTTGCCATGATGGGCGAGGCGCCCGACCCTTCTTGCAGGTACGAGGCAGTTCGGTGAGCGATAGCAACTTCTCCGCGATTCGTGCGCGGCTAAAATTTCCGTCGATTGAAGCCTTCAAAGAGGGCTATGGCCGCTACATCTCTGCGGGAGGGATGTTCGTGCCGATGTCGCCCCAGAAGCTTAAGCCGGTGGGCACGACGGTGCGCTTCCAGTTTTTGCTGGCCGACGGCACCTCGGCGCTGTTGGGCGAGGGCGTGGTGCGGCAGATCCGCGGGATGGATGGCGGGGAGTCCGGACCGGTGGGCATGCTGGTGAAGTTCACCAAGCTCAGCCCGGAGTCGAAGGCGCTGGTCGACGAGGTCGTGCGCTTTAAGACGGAGGGCTCCGGGGCGCATGCGGTCGAGGAGGCCGAGCCGTCCGAGCCAGCTGAAGAGCCTGCCTCCCAGGATGAGCAGCACACCGCCGAGGCGGAGATCCCCGACGACCTTTTTGGTGCCCCGGATGAGGCGCCGGAGAGCGCGGCGGCCTCCGGCGATGAGATCTTCGGGGGCGCCTCGGAGCCGGAGATTCCGATGCCCGGTGGGCTCAATGATCCCTCGGAGGCGGTGGCCGCGGCGCTTGCGCTGGGCTCAGAGCCGCAGCTGGTCGAGCCTCCCGAGCAGCCGGAGGTGCCGCTCACGCCGCCCGAGACGGCCTCGGAGGAGGCGGAGCTGGACTCGCTCGACGATCTTTTCGGCGTGCCCGACGATGAGAGCGAGGAGGAGCTCGTGGCGCCGGCCGAGGCTGAGGCTGAGCCGGAAGCGATCCCCGAGACGACGCCGGCTCCTCCGGTCGATGAGGATCGGGCGCTCAAGCGCACCGAAGGTGGCCTCAAGGTCATGGCCTTCGAAGGCGATGAGCTGGCCGAAGAGGCCGCGCGCGAGTTCGAGATGTTTGCCGCCGCCGGCGACGATGATGAGATCGACGAGATGTTCGATAACATCTTCGGCGGAGGAGGCGACGACGACTTCTTCGGCGGTGGTGGAGAGGGCGGCGGAGACGTCTTCGGAGGCGGCGCTGAGTCGGTCGAAGCGGAGGCTCCTCAGCCGCCGGCTGCGCCCGCACCTGCACCCCCGGCCTTCGCGCTCGATGATGAGGCCGATGAGGCTGATGACGCCCTGATGGCCGATGACGACGACGAGGTCTTTGAGCTCGACAGCCCCGTGGACGAATCGGACTCCGAGGAGCTTCTGCTCGATGAGGTCTCCGACTCCGGGACCTTTGAGCTCGATGAGGCCTCGGACTCCGAAGAACTTCTGCTTGATGAGGTCTCGGACTCCGAAGAGCTGGAACTCGGTGAGGAGCCCTCGGACGTCGGTCCCAACGAGGAGATCCTCTCGTTGCTCTCGATGGACGAAGAGTCCGAAGCGGAGAGTGAGCTCAACCTGAGCCTGGGCGCCGGACTCGCTGAGAGCTCGGCGACGAGCAGCGACGACGGTGAGCCGGATAGCTTTGAGGCGCTCCTGGCCAGCGCCAAGCGCGAGATCGAGAGCAAAAAGGAGCCCGAGGAGGAGAAGAAGGGCGATATCCTCGATGAGCTTCTGGGCGATGATGATCTTCCGCCCGCCCCCGGTGCCGCGCCGACCTTTGCGGTTCCGCAGCCTGGCGAGAAGAAGAAAAAAGGCGGGTTTATGTCCAAGCTCTTTGGCAAGGACTGAACGCGCGCTCGCCACATGCACCCTGCATTTAACCAAGGGCCGCTCCTGTTAAGGGCGGCCCTTGGCGATCCAGGATCACGCAGGTGCGTGTTGGACTCGCACACGGCCCCGGTGCGGTCCGAGGCCAGCGAACGCCGCAGCGTCGATTCTGGCGCGTCTGACGCCTCGATACGGAGTTGATGTGAACGATCCTGCGTTTCATCTGGCCTATCTGCACGGTTTTGCCTCGAGCGCACGCTCGGTGATGGGGAGCTATCTGGCGCGGGAGCTGGAGGCGGTGGGCTACGGGCTGCACCGGCCGGACTTGAACGTGCCCTCGTTTTACGAGCTGACCTTCAGCGAGGCGTTGCGGGTGATGGACAGGCTCGATGCGGATGTGGCGCGCACCGGCAGGCCCTGGCGGCTGATAGGCTCGAGCATGGGAGGGTATCTGGCGGCGCGCTGGGCGCAGCTGAACCCGGGGAGGGTGGACCGGCTCTTGCTGCTGGCGCCGGGCTTTGATTTGCCGGCGCGCTGGCCGTACCTGGTGGGCAAAAAACGCATGGAGCGCTGGGAGGAGCAGGGGGAGTTGAAGCTGCCCGGGCCCGATGAGCGGATGCAACCTGTGAGCTGGAACTTCATTGAAGACGCGCGCACCCACGAGCCCTGGCCGAAGGTGGCGTGCCCCACGGTGATCGTGCACGGGACGCGGGATCCGACGGTGCCGGTGGCCTCGTCAAGGCGTTACGTGGAGGTGTATCCGGAGGTGCGTCTGGTGGAGGTCAATGACCGTCATCAGCTTCAGGAATCTCGCGATACGATATGGACGGAGTTGTTGCAACTCTTTGAAATTAAAGGGTAAATGGATCAAAGGTGATCGTTAGACGATCGATCAATGAAGAATTTTCAGTGAAGCAGCTTGACACCGATCGATCCCCCTCTTAGGCTCGGTTCCAGATCGAGTTAAGGCCTTGAGATCATTGATCCATCCGGCGTTATCAGGGGCATTAGAACGCCGAAAAAGCGATCTAGATCAAGCACTTAGACAGGCTTTGCGATCTCTGCCGGACGCCGGCGCGAGATCGCCACAGAGCTGGGTATGCGTTCGCTCCGGGACAGCATACCTCGGCCGGAACCATGGATGCGTTTCGCTAATGGCCACGGATGGCCCACCCCCAGACCAGGGATATGGTCGCGCGGGGTGTTAGACGACAGGGAAGTCAATGCAAGCACGTGCGCAAGAACGGGCGGCGGTACTCTCTCCTTATTACGAACATGAGCGCGGGGTGACCCTCTATAAGGGCGACTCGCTGGAGCTGCTGGAGGCGATGGAGCCGGAGCAGTTCGACATGATCTTTGCCGATCCTCCCTACTTCCTGTCGAACGACGGGGTGACCTGTAAGTCGGGGCGGATGGTCTCGGTGAATAAGGGGAGATGGGACCGCTCGCAGGGCGTGGAGGAGAATCACGCGTTCAATCTGCGCTGGCTTGAGGCGTGTCAGCGCCTGCTCAAGCCCAACGGGTCGATGTGGGTCAGTGGTACGCACCACGTGATCTTCTCGATCGGGTTTGCGATGCAGTCGCTGGGGTTCAAGATCCTTAATGACATCGCCTGGTTTAAGGTCAATCCGCCGCCGAACCTCTCGTGCCGCTACTTTACCCACGGCACCGAGACGGTGATCTGGGCCGGGCGCGATCATGACACCCGCCACACCTTCAACTACAAGGTGATGAAGGAGATGAACGGCGGCAAGCAGATGAAGAATCTGTGGAACATCATGGCGCCGCGCAAAGCGGAGAAGGCTCACGGCAAGCACCCCACGCAGAAGCCGATCGCGCTTCTGGACCGCATCGTGTTGGCCTCGACCAACGAGGGTGAGCGCATCCTCGACCCCTTCTGCGGCTCGTCGACCACCGGTGTGGCCGCGGTGCAGAACGGTCGCCACTACGTGGGATTGGATCAGAGCGAGGAGTACCTCGACCTGTCAATTCGTCGCATCGAAGAGCACCTCTGAGGCGTTGGCGCGCTTCTTAAAGGGGGGCGTCATCGGGGGCGATGAGACAGGCCACCTCAGGAGCGTGATATGGAGTACCGCGGGCTGAAGCTCGATGGGTTTCAACGCCAGGCCATCGAGGCCATTGAGAGCGGGCACAGTGTGCTTGTGGCCGCGCCGACCGGCACCGGGAAGACCCTGATCGCCGACTACCTCATTGAGCATGTGCTCGAGGAGGGTGGCGAGGTCATCTACACGGCGCCGGTCAAGGCGCTCTCCAACCAGAAGTACCGGCAGTACTGCGCGCTTTTTGGGCGAGAGAAGGTGGGGCTTGTGACCGGCGACCTGGTGATCAACCGGGATGCGCCGGTGCGCATTATGACCACCGAGATTTTGCGCAACATGCTGCTGGAGGGACATCGGGTCGAGGAGGGGACGCGGCCCGCTGGCGAGGCCGCGGGCCGCGAGGCGCAGGGGGAGAAGGCGCTGGATGTGGAGTTGTTTTCGCCCTCGGATGTGGCGCTTCCGGATCTGAAAAAACTCAAGGCGGTGATCATCGATGAGATTCATTTTCTCGATGATCCGGAGCGGGGCACGGTCTGGGAAGAGCTTTTGATCTATCTTCCCTCCGAGGTTCGCATTCTGGGCCTGTCGGCGACGCTCTCCAACCTGGAGGAGTTTGCGCACTGGCTCACCCAGATCCGCCAGGCCGAGGTCAAGGTGGTGCTGGAGACCGAGCGCACCGTGCCTCTGCAGATTCGCCTGGCGAACACCGAGAGCGGGCCGTGTGAGGTGGGGGCGTTTGAGAAGGCGTTCGCCCGCTGGAAGAAGGAGCAGAAGAAGGCGCGCGAGGCCGGCGATGAGGGCAAAGGGCGCCGTCGAAGCCGGGGAGGAAGGCGTCGAAAGAGTCGTGGGGGAAGGCGAGGAGGTCGGGGGCGGCGCGACGACTTCGCGGGCGCGAAGCCGACGACGCATCTGGATATGATGGAGATGCTGGGGCGAGGCGACTTCCCGGTGCTCTACTTCATTTACAGCCGCAAGATGGTCGAGATTTTTGCGGCGAAGCTGGCCCACTCGAGGGTGGGACGGCAGCTGAGCCACGGGCAGAACACCCGCCAGATCGATGAGCGCCTGGAGCGCTTTGAGGCGGACCACCCCGAGGTGCTCACGCGTAAGTTACGGGGGATGTACCGCCAGGGCATTGCGTTTCACCACGCCGGGCTGCACGTGGCACTTAAGGCGCTGGTGGAGGAGCTCTATGAGGCGCGTCTTCTCAAAGTGCTTTACTGCACCTCGACCTTTGCGCTGGGCATCAACATGCCGGCGCGCACGGTGATGTTTGACAGCCTGACGCGTTATAACGGCACGGAGTTTGTGCCGCTGACGATCCGCGAGTTTATGCAGATGGCCGGCCGGGCGGGGCGGCGCGGGATTGACCCGGTGGGCAATGTCTTGATCCGTCAGGATTTTGGAGGCTACGGGGAGGTGCGCGGGCTCTTAAAACGCCTGCTCAGCGGGGAGAGTGAGCCGGTGCGCTCGGCCTTTAATCTCTCGTTTCATTCGGTGGTCAACCTCGTCGACCGATTCGATGAGGAGAGCATCCGCTATATGCTCGAGCAGAGCTTTAAGGCCTATCAGGACGGGCGCTCGGCCACGGCGTTGCGCACGAAGATCGAAGATCTGGAGGGGGAGGAGGGCCAGGAGAGTTTTACGCGGCGCAAGCGCCGTGACTTGGCCGGGCTGCGCCGCGAACTCGTTACGGTGGAGCGACCGCGCCTGTGGGAGGCTTTTGCGCGCAAGGTGGCGTTTCTGAAGACGCACGGCTACCTGGGCGCTGATAACGAGCTGTACACGCCGGCGAAGATCCTGCGGCATATCAAGATCGAGGAGCTCTTTGTGACCGAGCTCATCCTCAACGGGGTGCTGGAGGCGTTGAGCCCGGCGCAGCTCTTCGGGGTGATGTGCGGGCTTGTGCAGACGTTGCCGCGAACGGCGAAGGTGCATGCGCCGGACGACGATCGCTGGTGGGGCATCTTTGAGGCCATCAACGAGGTCTATGAGTCCGATGTGGTGGCCGACGGCGATGAGCTCGTGGGGCAGGAGTCGGTCTTTACGCCGGAGCTGATGCCGCTCGGGGAGCGCTGGGCGAAGGGGGAGTCGTTGAGCGCGCTCTTGATGGACATTCGTAACCCGACGGATATGTCGGGCGATCTTGTGGGGGCGTTTCGGCGCGCCAAAGATCTGGTCAGTCAGGTGCGTCAGGTGCATCGCGAAGATGAGGATCGCTGGCGGGAGCTCAGTGAGCTCTTGCGGGCGGTCACGCGCGATGAGGTTGAGGTGCTGGACTGACGCAAACGCCCCTCGAGCGATGGGAGCATCGGGGGGCGGCGCCGAAGAGGTTCAAGCAGGGGGCGGTCAGGAGGCGGTTTTGAGTCGCACCGCGGCGAAGAGGGGCTGTCCGCCGCGTCGCAGCAGGATGCGGATGGGGCTTCCGGCGGGTTGCTCTTTGAGCACGCGGGGGACCTCTTCGGGGGCGGAGATGTCGGTGCCGGCGATGTTGAGGATCACGTCGCCGGGGCGCAGGATGCCCGAGGCCGGGGAGCCGGCTTCGACGCGCTCGACCAGCACGCCTTCGCCCGGGGGGCCGCCGGCGCGGGAGGCGTTTCGGGAGGTGATGGCGCTCAAGAAGACGCCCAGGCGGCCCTCAAAAGGACGGGGCTCAATACCGCGGGCGCGCTCGACCTGGGGTCGCGTGGGGTCGGGGCGCTCGGCCACGGTGAGACGGGTTTGTTCGCGAGAGCCTTCGCGCAGGTAGGTCAACTCGATGGTGGAGCCGGGGCTGACGCGGCCGATGATTTTGAGGAGCTCGGAGGGGTCGCTGACTTCCTGGTCGCCGACGGCGGTGATGATGTCGCCGGGCTGCAGCGCGGCGCGCGATGCGGGGCTGTTGGACTCCACCGACCGGACCAGCGCGCCGGCGTCCGGGTCCACGCCGAAGGTCGTGGCCAGGGCCTCGGAGAGCTCCTGGATGCCGGCACCGATGAAGCCCCGGGAGACGTAGCCCGGATCCCGGAGCTGGTCGAGGATCTCGGTGACCACGTCGATGGGCACCGCAAAACCAATGCCCTGACCGTTGCGAATGATCGCGGTGTTCACCCCGATCACCTCCCCGTCGAGGTTGAAGAGGGGGCCGCCGGAGTTGCCCGGATTGATGGAGGCGTCGGTCTGCAGAAAGTTATCGAAGGGGCCCATGCCGATGGAGCGGCCGGTGGCGCTGAGCACGCCGACGGTGACCGAGTGCTCCAGGCCAAAGGGGCTGCCGATGGCCACGACCCATTGTCCGGGGCGGATGTCTTCGGAGGTGCCCAGGTTGACCGCCGAGAGGTTGACCGGTGCGCTGACCTGCAAGAGCGCGATGTCGGTGGCCGGGTCGGCGCCGACCAGGCGGGCGGAGAGGATGTCGCCTTTGGCCAGCGCCACCTGAATGGTCTGCGCGCCGTTGACGACGTGCCAGTTGGTGATGATGAGCCCGCTCTCGTCGACGATAAAGCCGGAGCCCTGCCCGCGCGAAGGCTCGCCCGGTGAGGGGTTGAAGAAGGGGTTGAGGGTGCCGGGAGGGGCGGCCATCTCGGTCTGCACGGAGACGACCTGATCGCGGCTCTGCTCAAAGAGTCGCGCGACCTGCGGGAGGGTGTCGGGGGCGGGGCGCTGGGCCCGGGCGATGGCCGGGGCGGTGCTCAAGAGGGTGAGCGACGCCAGGAGCGCCACCGTGACACGGGTGAGGAGAGCCATGACTGTCCTTTTGGAGTGTGCTTACCATCAGGGGCTGCGCACCATCAGGGTTCGAGTTGCAGGAAAGGATCTTCGGCGGTGAGTTTATCCTGGTCGTTGCTCAGGCCGTGGAAGACATAGACGAGGGCGCCGGCGTCGGAGACCCAGGTGTCGGCGCTGCCGCGCACCACAAGACGGTCGAGAAGCTGGCGAGCCTGCTCCACCGAGAGGTGACAGCCCAGCGCGGCCTCTTCGACCGTGAGGCGGCCCTGCTTGTGTTGGGCAAAGCGCAGGATGCGGTTCTCTTCCTGCGAGAGCTCGTCGATGGCGGCGTTCTGGCGGCTGGCGCGCATATTACGAAGAGCGAGGATGGCACAGACGATCGTGAGCGCGCCAAAGATCAGCGCGCTCACTGTTGCAGCGAGGCGTTGGTCGGGGACCAGGAGCCCCAGCGCGATCATGGCCAGGGTAACCAGCCCGAAGAGCGGGGTGCCGAGCAGCGCGCCGATCGTGCTACAGCCTCGGGGCATAAGGAGTCCTGCGCAGCGAACCTCAAGGAATCAGTCCGGCGACCGCGCCCCCCGCACGATGGGGGTGGCGAGGCGGCCGGGCGGCATCCTGATGGGTTGGATCATTGGGGCAACGTACAAACTTACTCGTAGGAGTGCTCGCGCCAGAAGTTGGGGCCGGGGAGGTTCTGGCTCTTCTTCTTGTTGAGGTAGGCGCGCGCGCCGATGACCATGTCGGGCAGGGTGCTGCGGGTGGCCCAGCGCACCAGGAAGTCGGGGAGCCAGCCGCCGATGTCGACGTTGAGGACGTGGCGCATCAGGGTGTGCTCGTTGTTGGGCCCGTAGGGCTGGAGGATCCAGTAGCCAAACATATCGCCCAGGTTACCGGAGCCTTCGATGTAGGAGAAGGTGGAGACGAAGCTCTCTACGCCGCCGAGCTCGCGGGTGTGGTTATGCACGTTGAAGTGGCCGTCGCGGTCACGGGCCGGGAAGGGGACCTTGGCGGTGCCGGCGCAGACGACGCGCTCCTCGCTGGAGCGGCTGATCAGGGAGGTGTCTTTGATGTTGTCGCGCCAGTCGCCGTACTTCCAGCATTCTTCGACGAGCGGGACGACATCACTCATGGGTGCCTGGATGATGCCGGTGGCTACGCCCCGGTTGACGTCGTCGTTTTGCTGCAGACTGACCAGGACTTCGCCGCGCTCAATGCGGGCGCGCTGGCTGTCGTTGAGGTTAATGGGTCGCACAGGCTCGCTGGAGCCGGCAAAGGCCACGGAGGCGCCGGTCAGGAGCAGGGCGAAGGTGAGCAGGGCAAAGAGCCCCTGACGAGCGGTGCGGTTGATCGAGATGTTCAACATCGGAATCCTCGGACGAAAGCGTTGGTGCCCACAATACGGCAGCGAGTGTAAACGCGACCACACAGATGTCGATCCCCGAAGTGGCCTCGTGCTGAATGTCTGACGTAAGGGGCGCCCGAATATTCGAAGCGCGAGGTGCAGGGGCCGGGTGTTGGTAGCCTGTGCGCCGGGCAGATGCAAACGCGGCGTGGTGATGCGGTGGAGCGCGGCGCAAGGGGCTGGAATCCGTCGAAGCGTTAGGTGGCGTTACGTCGTCGAGCCAGGATTCGGCGCAGGGCTTCGGGCTCAAAGGGTTTGTCCAGACAGGGGATCTCGCGGCGCTCCATAAAGTGGCGCTCCGACTGGCCGGGGGAGCCGCCGGTCATGAAGATCAGGCGGCTGAGCTGGTCGGGGTGGTGGGCCGCAAGCTCCCGGGCGAACTCCACGCCGGTCATCTGCGGCATCATCAGGTCACAGAGGATCACCTCGCCGCCCGGGTGTGCGGTGAGGTAGGTCAGGGCGTCGGCGGCGCGCTCAAAATGAAGCACGTCGAAGGTGTCATCGAGCATGCGTCGCAGCGCGCGGGCCACCGGTGCCTGATCTTCGACAATGATGAGCAGGGGGCGGTGATGAGGATCGATGTCGAGGAGGTCGGCCGGGTCGGTGGTGAACTCCAGGGAGTCTTCGGCGCGCTGGCGAGGGAGCCAGACGGTGAAGGTGGCGCCCTGGCCCGGCGAGCTCTCCACCTCGATGCGGCCGCCCATGCCGCTGACGATATGCTGGCAGATGGAGAGCCCCAGGCCGCTGCCTTCGTCGGGGGCTTTGGTGGTGAAGAAGGGGGTAAAGATCTGCTGGAGGTCCTCCTGGTTGAGGCCTTTCCCGGTGTCGGCGATGCGGACGAGCACCCAGCGCTCGTGCAGCTCGGTGGTCAGCGTGATCAGGTTGTCGAGGGCGCGGCCCTCGGGGATGGCCTGAGCGGCGTTAACCAGGAGGTTAAGGAAGACCTGACCCAGCCGCGACTCCGAGCCGCTGACGAGCGCCTGGCCGCAGTAGTTGCGCTGCACGCGGGCGCGGTGTCGGAGCTGGTTGCCGGCGATGCGCAGCGAGGTCTCCAGGACCTGCTCGGCGTCGGCGGTGTCGTCGCGGCTGATCTTCTCCCAGGTGGCGTAATGTTTGAGGTCGCCGACAATCTCGCGCACGCGATCGGCCCCCTGACGGGCCTCGGTGAGCGCTTCGATCGCCGGAGCGTGGACGGGGTTGGAGGAGCTGGCGAGGTGCTCGCGAACAAAGTCGAGGTTGGCGGCGACGTAGGCCAGCGGGTTGTTGATCTCGTGACCGACACCGCTGGCCAGCAGGCCCACCGCGGCCATGCGATCGACCTGGGTGAGGTGGGCTTGAAGTTGGCGCTGTTCGGTGAGATCGCGGCCGATGAGCACAATCCACTGAAGTTGGCCGTCGCGCTGGATTTGGGAGGCGCTCAGCTCCACCGCTTTGAGCTCCCCGCTGCGGGTGCGCCAGAGGTGCTCGCGGAGGGTGTTGGGGCCGGCGTCGAAGTCGCTCAGGAGGACCGCGGCGTTGGGGTATTCGGAGGTGTCGAAATGCTCCAGGGTCAGCGCGTCGAGCTCCTCGGGCCGGTAGCCGAGCAGGGCGCAGAAGGCCGGGTTGGCCTGGTGCACGCGCAGGTTGTCCGGTTGCAGGACGCAGACGACCTCATCGGAGTTTTCGATCAGGGCGTTGTAGATGGCGCGGTTGTCGTGGAGTGCGGCTTTGACCTGGGAGGTCTCGGCGTCGCGTCGGCGGATGTAAGCCAGGAGGCGATGCACCACGCCCAGGGTCAGCCCGAGGTAGACCACGAAGTTCGTGAAGAGAAAGAGCGCGCGGGCGTCGGCGCTGAGATCGTTGAAATGAACTCGCAGCTGATCCTGGAGGACGAAGAGTGCATCGAGATGGGCGCGCGCTTTCATGGTGAGCGCGTGTCGTTCTGGGCGTGAGAGATGGGATTCTGAGTGCCATCGCTGCTTACTTTGCTCGAAGATCGCCTCCAGGGCGTCGACATGGGGAGCCATCTCATCCCAGAGCTCCATCATTTCGCGCAGACGAGGGATCGTGCGGCTGAGACGAAGCTGGAGGGGCGAGGAGGAGTCGAGGAGGGGAGCGTCACGATGCGTGTGGAGATGGTCTCGGACACGGCCCCAGTTCACCTCCTCGGCGCTGAGCATGACGTTGAGCTCGCGGAGGGGAGCCAGGGTCTCGAAGTGGCCTTCAATGGCGTCCGCGTCATTGGGATTCCCGGTCAGGATGTAGCGGGTGAGGTGATCGCTGATGACGTGAAGCTCTCGGAAGGAATCCGTCTCCATCTCACGGGCCTCACTGATCTGGGTGAGAGCCTGCATGGTCAGGTAGTTCGTCGTCAGAGTGACGAGCGTCAAGACAAGCGTGGCGACGAAGAGCGAGCGTTTCAGCATGGCGGGGGTACCGGGCAAGGGTACGGAGGAAGGGCCTCGTCAGAGCAATGATGTTTACGAAGCGTTACAAATGCTAAGGTCATCGCGCGCCCGGAGAAGGGTCGGGTGATGCGGGAGAGGGCATGAAAAAACCCTCGCCAGGTGGCGAGGGCTTTCGACGGCGGCGCGCTGAGGCGGGTGGCTCATTGCGCGTTTCGGATGGTGCCGAGGAGGTTATTCAACGATGCGAACCTCGGTGGTGTAGTCGAGCTCGGGGAACTCCGCCTTGAGGTACGCGTTGCCCTGAGCCTGGAGGCGGCCCTGATCGGGGCCGCGGCCGCGGGGGGCGCCTTCGCCGTAGCCTTTGTAGAGGCTGTCGACGACGTCCATGCCCTCGATGACGCGGCCGACCGGGGCGAAGCCCATGTTGTCGAGCTGAGCGTTGTTGCCGAAGTTGATGAAGAGCTGGGTGGTGCGGGTGTTGGGGCCGGCGGTGGCGAAGCTGACGTAGCCGCGCTCGTTGGACTGCTTGACCTCGTCGTCGCTGATGCGGGCTTCGCGCCAGACCTGGTTGACCTGCGGATCGCCGTGGATGCCGAACTGGGCCATGAAGCCGTCAATGACGCGGAAGAAGGCGATGTTGTCGTAGTAGCCGATCTTGACCAGGTTGTAGAGGCGGTCGGCGCCGCGGGGGGCCCACTCACGGTTGACCTCCACCACGAAGTTACCTTCGGTGGTGCCGAAGTTGATCTTGAAGGTCTCGGGGGCCTCTTCGGTGGCAGCGTCGGGGTTGAGAAGTGCCTCGTTGGTCGCAGCGAGCGCGCCATCGGAGTCTGCGGCGTTGTCGGCCGGGGCTTCTTCGGCGCTGGCCTCGGTGGCCTCATTGGCCTGGTCGGTGGTCTCGTCGGCGGCTTCTTCGGCGGTGGAGGCCTCGGATTCGGCCGGCGTGGAGTCGACGCGGGGCTCAGGGGGGCTGTCGCAGCCCAGAGTCAGGTTAAAGGCGATCAGGATGGCGAGGAGGCCGAGCAGTGTACGAGTCATCATCATCTCAGGGTGGGTGGTGAGGTGGGTTTGCGCGCTCGGAGCAGGCTCCGAAGGCACCATTTAAGTTGCGGGCTCCGGCGATACGCTAGTCAAGCCTGTGCGGACGTCAAGGTTGCACGCGCGCGCAGGCTGCTTCGTCGCCGAGTTCGCAGGCGCGTTGCAAGGCGTCGCGGGCGCCGGCCGCATCCACCGGGCCGCCCTGGCCGGCCGAGCGCATCTGGGCGGCGAAGGTGCAGGCCTGGAGGTGTCCGAGCTCGCAGCCGCGGCCTAAGAGCTCGCGGCCGCGGGCGAAGTCGGGGTTTGGCTGGCGGGTGTTGTAGAAGATCGCCAGGTTGTAGCAGGCCACCGGCACGTTGAGGGCGCAGGCGCGCTCAAAGCCGAAGATCATCTCGGGGGAGGTCTCCTGGCCCGACGCCGTCTCCAGAAAAGAGCGGGCGTGGTGGAAGCAGCTGTAGCCATGCCAGCGCTCGCAGCCTTCTTGCCAGAGGGTGCGGGCGGCGGCCAGGTCGCCGTTGTTTGCCAGGCCTACGGCGTGTTCGGAGCAGCCGTTGACGTCGTCGAGTTCGCAGGCCCGGGCGTAGAGGGCGTCGACACGGGGCTGCTCGGCGCCGGCGTCTTTGAGGCGGTCGGCCAGGGCGGTGCAGGCCGGGCCGAAGTCGGCGGTGCAGGCCTTCTCGATGCGTGCTTCGACTTCGGCGGCGGGGCGGCCGAGCTCTTCGTGAAGTTCGGCCAGGCGCAGGCATCCCTCGGCGCCGTCGAGCTCGCAGGCGCGCATCAAGAGCTCTTCGGCACGGGTGGGGTCGGCGGCGTCTTCATTGAGCAGGAGCGCGATGCCCAGGTCCAGGCAGGCCTGTGGGTCGCCCTCATCGCAGCTCTGCTGCCATTGCGGGGCGTAGTCAGCGAGTGTGGTGCCGGCGCCGATGTTGCGGGCGTCGGTGCAGCTCTGCTCCTGGCCAAGCTCGCAGGCGCGCTCCAGGAGCTGGCGGGCCTGCTCGGGGTCTTTGGGCACGCCGACGCCCTGGCTGTAGACCAGGCCCAGGTCGTGGCAGGCCTGGCCGCGTTCGAGCTCACAGGCGCGGGTGAGAAGTTCAATGGAGATGGGCAGATCTTCGGGGCGCTCGGCATCAAAGGCCAGGCTTGTGGCCAGCTCGTGGCAGGCCTCGGCGTCTCCCGCTTCGCATTGTGCGGCGCGCGGGTCGTCGAGATCGGCGTAGGCCGGGGTTGTGGGAGGGGTGGCGAGCTCTGGCGCGCGCTCCTCCTCGGGAGGCGCTTTTGACTCGGAGACGTCCGGGGCGGGGGTGTTTCGGCCTATGAAAAAGACCGAGGCGCCCAGCGCCAGAATCGCTACGATGAGGATGCTGACTGTTTTGCCGCGATTGCCATTGCTCTTTTTTTGCATGTGGACCTCAGCTGGCGTGGCTTTAAATCCCGCAGGGGGCGTGATAATCGCAGAAGCCACAGGAGAGGTCGAGGCGCATTGTGGCAAGCGAGGAAGCGATGAAGTCTGGTGGTCGAGGGGTGAAGATCAACACGAGAGGAGCGGCGCTGCTGATGCTGCTGACGCTGCCGGGAGGCTGGGTCGGGTGCGATCGTGGTGGAGAGCCCGAGGCGCCGGCGCCCGCCGTGCCCGTCGAGCGCGAGGAGGCGCCGGCGGTCGAGGAGCCCGCCGAGCCCGACGCCGAAGAGGCCGAGCCGCCCGGACCGCCAGAAGGCCCCTTGAGCTTTTCGAGCTGGCCGGGGCGAGAGGAGTTGCACACCTTCGACTTGATGTGGCTCGGCGGAGAACGCGAGGTGACGCTCTATGAGGGGCCTGACGCCTCCTCCTCACAGGTGGGCACGGCCAGCTGGATGGACACCGAAGAGATCGTCTGGGAGGACACGCGTGTGCGGGTGCTGGAGCCGACCGCGTATGAGGCCACCCGAGCGCTGGAGGTAGCGGGGCTGGCCTACGATGAGGACTTTGAGGAGTTGGATGCCGAGGAGGTGCGTCTGGCCCTGGAAGAAGGCGAGCAGGTTGCGCTTTATCAATACGGTGGCGAGGGTACCTGCTTTGTGGGAGCGCGCGGCCAGGTGGTGCTCGGGCCCTGTCCGACCGAGGAGATGGGACTTCGCGCGGTGAACGAGCGTCCCGATGCGGATGCGCAGCCGGCGCAGGCGGCATCTGAGGACGCGGCCCATCCCGAGGTCAAAGAGCGCTGGCGGCCGCGCGAAGAGCAGTGGTGGGTGAGAGTTCGCCACAACGCGCAGCGCGGTTGGATGCGCGTCGATAATGCGCCGGTCGAGGTTCATGTGCGCCTCATTGAAGGCTACGAGTGAGGCTGCGGCGCGCCACGCGCCGCCTGAGCACGACGATGCACGATGCCACACGACACACGCACGAGAGCATACGATGTCGGGACTTCCCCAGAAGTGGGCCATTGCCGGTGACGGGACGTCGCTGGCCTATCGGGACAGCGGCGGTGATGGGGTGCCGGTGGTCTTTACCAACGGCTACGCCACCTCGACCTATTATTGGGACGGGCTTGTGGAGGCGCTGGGCGACCGGGTGCGCGCGATCACCTGGGACCTGCGCGGGCATGGGCGGTCGCAGGCCGCGCGCGATCCGCAGAGCCTGACGGTGGGGGGCTGCGCCGACGATCTTCGCCGGGTGATGGACGCGGCCGGTGTGGAGCGCGCGGTGCTCGTGGCCTTTTCGTTCGGGTGCCAGATCGTGCTGGAGGCCTGGCGGCTGATGCCCGAGCGGGTGATGGGGCTGGTGCCGATCCTCGGGCCTTTTGAGCGGCCCTTTGACACGTTGATCAGCCCGAAGGTGGGGCCGTCGCTCTTTGAGGTGTTTCGGCGGGTGCGACCTGAGTGGGCCGGGGTGATGCTCAAGGCCGGCGCGTGGAGCGGGCGTATGCCGGGGGTGCATGGTGCCGCGCAGCTTACGGGCGTGGTGGGGCGAGGCGTTCGCGCCGAGGCAATGCGACCCTTTTATGAGACGCTGGGGGGCATTGATGCGGCGAGCTGGCATGCGCTCGGTGTGGCCGCTCAGGAGCACTCCGCGCGCGATCTTCTTGAGACGATCGATGTGCCCACCCTGGTCATCGCCGGCGGTCGTGACGTCTTCTCACCCGGGGAGCTCGGCCGTGAGATGGCGGCGCTCATCCCGGGCGCGCGGCTGATGTGGCTCGATGAGGCCACCCACACCGGGTTGCTGGGGCATCCCGAACCCATCGCCGCGGCGGTGCGCACGTATTTACGCGAGATTGCCCCGGCGCATCGCGCCGGGACGTCCCAGCCGGAAACCGAGGTCGCCCCGGCCTGAGGCTGGCTAAGGCTGTCCGAGCGTTTCAGTCTTCGGGGAGCTCCAGCCCAAGCTCATCAAACTGCACCTGCAGCTGGTCCACGTCGCGCTGAATCTCCTGCTCGAGCTCGGTGAGGACCTCGACGGCGTTCTCTTCGGTGATCGTCTCGAGCGCCTGCTCCTGATACTCCATCTGGCGACGGGAGAGGGGTGTAGAGACCGACGACTCGATGGTGTTGTCCTCTTCGTATTCGGACTCGTCGACGCGAAGTGGCTCCTCGGGCTCGGACTTTTTGCAGGCCGAGGTGGCGAGCAGGGTGGCGGCGAGCGCGGCGTACAAGAAAAATCGGATCATCGTCACTCTCCGGTGGAGTCGGTCTGCGGGATGGTGCCGCCGAAGTCGCTGGCGGTGGCGCGGTGGTAGGTGCGCCACATGAAGTAGCGACGCAGCTCCAGGTCGCGGGCGGCGAGGGCGCGATCGATCAACGCCTGATCGTCGTTTTGTTCGCCGATCTGTTTGATGCGGTCGAGTTTGGCGATGCGCTCCATGTGGGTGCGGCGCGCTTCAATGCCGGCCTGAAGCACGGGGTGGTTGATGTTGTTGCGGATCATCTCGCGGCGGGCGTTGCGCTCGGCGATCTGCTCTTGCAGCATCACCCGACGATTCTGGCGCATCTCCTCGATGCGCTCGGAGTCGAAGATGCCATTCTGGCGCAGGTTTTGAACCTTGTTGGAGGAGGCGCTCTCCGAAGACTCGGTTTGCTGAGCGCTGACCCCGGGCACGGCGAGCAGGCCAATGACGAGGAGGCCTGCGAGAAGTGTGGCACGCAGGTGGCGAGTGTGGGGGCGGAGGGTAGGCACGGCGGTCACTCGGGCTGAGAGGATCGGAGCGGAGGGAGGCAGGCTCCCCGGAAGTATCTTCGTCACACTAAGTGTTAGACCCCGGGGCGGGGTCTGTGCAAGTGATGGCAACGCAAAGGGGGGTTGCCGAGGTCAAATCAGGGAGCTTCAGCCAGGAGTTAACATGAGTGATGAGCGAGACGAGAAGGCAGGGTTTCAGATCGAGCGCAGTGAGGAAGAATGGCGCGAGATTCTGGGGGAAGAAGCCTACCGGGTGACCCGTCAGTGCGGCACCGAGCCGCCTTTCAGCGGGAAGTATTACAACCATAAAGGCGACGGCGTGTATGCGTGCGTGGCCTGTGGAGCGCCGCTTTTTGATTCGAGCGCCAAATACGACTCGGGCAGCGGCTGGCCGAGTTTTTACGATGCGATCGATGCGCAGCGGGTGATGACCCGTCAGGATCGCTCGCACGGGATGGTGCGCACCGAGATCTTATGCGCGAGCTGTGGGGCGCACCTGGGGCACGTCTTCCCCGATGGTCCGGCACCGACGGGCATGCGTTTTTGTGTGAACTCAGCGGCGCTCAACTTTGAGCCGCGGGAGGAGAACTGATGGATGCGCCGCTGCCGCGCGGGCGGTCGCGAGCCGAGAGGCGGGCCCGCTATCGCGAGGTCGCCGAGCGTCTGCACGCGCTGCTGGAGGGGGAGCGCGATGAGGTGGCGATGCTGGCCACGGTGGTCTGCGAGCTACATCACGCCTTTGACGACTTCGACTGGACCGGCTTCTACCGCGTGACCTCGCCGGGGATGCTCAAGGTGGGGCCTTATCAGGGAGGGCACGGGTGTCTGACGATCCCCTTTGAGCGCGGCGTATGCGGGCGCGCGGCGCGCACCGCCGAGGTGCAGCGGGTCGATGATGTGCTGGCCGATGCGGCGCATATCGCCTGCTCGGCCACCACGCGCTCGGAGATCGTGGTGCCGGTGTGCCTGGCCGATGGCGAGGTCGTGGCGGTGCTCGATGTGGACTCGGATCGGCCGGCGGCGTTTGATGAGGTGGATGAGGCCGAGCTCGTCGGGATCTGCGCGATGTTGGGCGCTCGCCTGGGCGGATCATGCGCGATGCGAGCCCCCGGGCGCTAAGTGCATAGAGGGGGAGTGAGGGGCGTCGCGTGGGAGCATCAGGTGCGCTAGAGTGGGGGCATTGTCTGGCTCAACGACGCGAGGTGAGTTTTGGGGATTCTGGATCTGCACGTCGACTCGATCATTCAGCAGCGTCTTTTTGGCTACGATCTTCGCAAAAAGCATCGCCGGGGTATCGGCGGGCAGCCGCTTTTCTGGCATGCGGACGTCCCGCGCATGATCGAGGGCGGCTACAGCGGGGCGTGCCTGGGGATCCACTACTGGCCGGTGGAGCGTGAGGCCGGCTGGCAGGAGTTGAAGAAGCAGATTGCCTACCTCGATGGGCTCTGCGCCGACGATGATCGGGTGGAGCGAGTGTGGGGCGCGGCGGGGTGGGCGGCCTCGGGAGCGCGCCCGGCACGTCTGGGCCTTGGGCCGGGCGTGGAGGGGGCTCACATGCTCAACGCGAAGATCGAGCGTGTGCGAGAGCTCGCTCAGATGGGCGTGGGGTATCTGACGCTCACCCACTTTTCAGCCAACTCGGCGGCGACGCCGTCGATGGGGCGCGGCGCAAACGAGCGAGATGGGCTCACCGCGTTTGGTCGCAGGCTCGTGGAGGAGCTCAACCGCTACGGCGTCGTCGTGGATCTGGCGCACGTCAACAACCCCTGCGTGCTCGACGCCTGTGCGGCGAGTCAGGCGCCGGTGATGTGCACGCATACCGGGGCGAAGGGGGTGTTTGAACACCCACGCAACATCAGTGATCGGGCGATCGATGCCATCGCCGAGACCGGTGGGGTGATGGGGGTGATCTTTGCGCCGCGCTACTTAAGCGGGCGCTGGCGCGCCACCACCGAGGTGGCCCTCGATCATCTCGATTATTTTGTGCAGCGGGTCGGGGTTGAGCACGTGGCGCTGGGCTCGGATTACGACGGCTGGCTGCCCACAATTCTGGCCGATCATCACGATTGCCGCGACATTCAGACGATGATCGAGGGGATGCGCCGTCGCGGCTATGACGACGACGCGATTGAGAAGATCAGCGAAGGCAACGCCCGCCGCGTCTTTGCAGAGGCGGCTCGTCGGGCCAGTGAAGCGCCCGAACACGCTGGGGCCACGGCCTGACGCTGTGAGACCTCGGCCCTCCCAGGTGCAGTCCAACACAGCACTGGTTTAGCGCAGGCGGGCGGCGGCGTCTTCGATGCGCTGGCGAGCGATGGGGTTGGGTTCCTGCTCGATGGCGATGTCGAGGATCTTAAACGCCGCGTCGCTGTTGAGGCGCCCCAGCGCGGCCGCGGCGCTGATACGCACCTGCACGTCATCGTGCTCCAGCACAAAGGGGGTAAGCTCGCCCACCGCGCGCTCGCCAAAGCTGTTGGCGAGCAGGGGGAGCAAGGTGTGAAGCAGGCTCACATCGGTCTGCGGGTCGTCGAGCAGTCCGGTGAGGTAGTTGAAGGTGTCGTCGTCGGCCCAGTAGCCCAGGGCGATAAGCGCCCGCTCGCGGTGGAACGCAAACGCGCTCTCGTCGCGGGCGATGCGCTCGACGAAGTGGCGAGCGCGCGGGGTGAGGCCTTCGAGCTGCTTGAGCGTGGGCGCGCGGTGATGCTGGGAGAGGAGCATCAGCACGGCTTCTTCGATGTGGGCGTCGCCGGAGGTGCTGGCGTCGTCGCTGACGCCGGGCGCGGAGGGGTCAGAAGGTTTGGCGGCAGGCTCAGCGCTGGCGCCGGTGGCCAGCAGGCTGAGCAAGGTCAGTGCGATCAGAAAGAGCTTCATGGCGGTGCCTTATTAAGATCGAAAACGTCGGCGTGAGCGGCGATGCTGGAGGGAGCGGTGGCGCTTCTTTGAGCTTATTTGACCAGCGGGTTCACGCCGATGACGTGGGCCTGATCGGCGGTGACGGTGAAATTGCCGGGGTCGGCCAGGGGGAACATCAGGTTGCCGAGATCGGGGCAGCTCTCCGGAAAGCCCTCGGTGCAGCGGGGGGTGTCGTCGAGGGGATCGAAGTTGCGTGCGGTGGATTCGGTGGTGTGAAAGAGCCCCAGGAAGTGGCCGAGCTCGTGGGCGATGATGTTGGCGGTAAAGGCGTTGCCGTCAAAGCGGCTCCCGCCCCGGCCGATGTACTCGCCGGTTAGCGCCACGCCGCTGATGCCGGAGCCGTGCAGGGCGGGCGCGCCGGGGATGCCCATAGAGATGCCGAGCGTTCCGGCGGAGTCGGTGAAGTCGAAGTTTTGCACCAGGATCAGGTTGGCGCTGAGCATGCTGTCGGCGTCGGTGCCCGGCGCCTCGGTGAGCATGGCCAGACGCGCCACATCGGCTTCGCTGCGCACAACGCTGTAGGCCTCTTCGGCGTCTTCCGGGACCGAGAAGTAGCGCACCTGTCCCAGCGAGACGTCGGCCTGGTTGTAGATGGACTCGACGGTGGCCAGGATGTCTTGCAGGTCGTCGTGGTTGGCGGCGGTGTTGGCGTTAAGGCCCAGGTAGCTCAACCCGACCAGGTAGATGTTCAGATCGATCTCGGTGCCGCGGGTGGGGCGCTCGAGCAGGTAATGGCAGACCTCGCTGTCGTCGGTGCTCAGGCGGTAGGTGTGCGCGCCCTCGCGGATCTTGCCGATGTCGTCGGGGACGGCCGGAAAGATCGTGGGGTTGATAAAGCCGAAGAGCTGGGCGCCGGTGGACTGGAAGCCGTTCTCCTGGCGCAGGTTAAACGAGGTGCCGTCGAGATCGGAGGTCACCGAGCTGGGGAAGAGCCGTCGCCCCGAGGAGACGAAGGGGACCACGGTGTACGAGTGAAGATCGTCGGAGACGTCGAAGGCCAGGCTTGCGCGGCCCTCAGGGCTGGGCGTGCAGGAGACCTCGAAGGGGAAGTCGTCGCCGGGACCATCGAAGGGGGGCGCGGGGTTCGGAGCGCAGTAGCCTTCTGTTTGAGAGAGGCCCTGGCAGACGTAGCCCTCGCGGCATTCGTCGTTGGAGGTGCACAGGCGCACGCAGAAGTTGGAGCCGCGGCCGGGGTGCAGGCAGGCGTTGTTTTCGCCGTCGCTCGCGCAATCGACGCGGGTCTCACAATCGACGGTGGTGCAGTAACCGCCGGGCCAGTCCGGGTCGGGGGCGCAGAAGCCACTGCGGCAGTTCGCGTCGCTCTCGCAAGCCTCGCCGTCAACGCGGCCGGTCTCAGCGGTCGCGTCGGGATCAGGATCGACGCCGGCGTCGGGAAGCGTTGAAGGGTCGGAGGCGTCCGGGACGGGATCTTCAACGACGATGATCGGCTGCTCCGGGCTCGGTTCGGTCGATTGAGAACAGGCGGCGGCCAGGCAAACAAGGCCCGGCACCAGGAGGAGCGCGAAAGAGGATGGACGCATCGAGAGCTCACTGCAGAAAGGTACATAGCCCTGCCGACGAGGGCTTATCAGTCGGACAATGTAGGGAAAGGGGGGTGAAATTCCAAGAAGCGGGCAGGTAAAGGTTGGTGTGCGGTGGCGTCAGCGCCCTGCGTTTAGTGGGACGGGGCGGTCAGGTCGATACCGACGGCAGCGGCGCAGGCAGGCGAGGCGTCGGGTGAGGGGGAGACCTCATAGTGCACGCGCCAGGCCTCGTCGCTGCGCAGCCCGAGGTGATCGAGCCAGGGGAAGATCTCCTGGTCGACGGTGTGGTAGTAGATCGCGGCGAGCTGTGCGGGCTGAAGGGTGCCGAGGTTTCCGGCCTCGGTGTCGACGCTGATCTCCTGACCCGCGAGGCGATCGAGGGTCTGCGGGCCGGCGTCAAAGAGGCGCTCGTAGGCAAAGAGTAGCGAGGGCGTGCGGGCGCGAGCCTGGCGCGCGGCGTTGCGCTGGTGGGTGGTGAGGAGCCAGTCGAGCAGCGTGCGCGAGGCGGCGATGACCTCGGTGAGACTGCGCTCGATGGTCTCGCAGAGCTTGATGATGGCGTTGTCGGAGCTGACCGCGCTCAGGCCCAGGTAGGTGGCGCGTGAAAGCGTCAGGTTAAAGACGAAGATCTCAACGCCCGCGTCGAAGATGGCCTCGGGGGTGGGCGAGAGGGAGGTGGCGTGCTCCGGCACCTCCTGGGGTGAGGCGCCCAGGGCCTCGCAGATGTGCAGGGTGAGGTAGAGGTGGCGGTTGAGCTCATCGAGGCTGAAGATCGCCGGGCTTAACGCTGCGGCCGGGGCGTCGCTAAGACTGATGGCAGCCAGCCACCCGATGATCTGCTCGACGCTCTGGCGGGTGGCCGAGGCTCGCCGGGCCCACTGCTGCCTGGCGAGCACGCGTTGCTCGGGACGCACCAGGGGGTGGTCGGGTCGGGGCGCGGGCCACTGGTGGTCGTCTTCGAGCAGCGCGCGATGAAGTTGAAAGAGGGCGTCGGAGGTGGCGTGGCGCCTGGTCATGCCTGTGCTCTCGGTAGGGGATGCGATCATAAAGAGGCGGTCGTTGACGAGGGCCATCGCGCCGTGCCAGCGTGGCGCGCAGCAGGGCCGCAGCAGTCGGCCGCAAACAGCGCTGGCTTGCGTTCGGAGAAGTTGCTCACCGGGTGCACCAGGGCAAGCAATGGCGAGCGGGTGATGGGCACCGAGATCGAGCGAAAATTTCTGGTCAGCGATGCGAGCTGGCGGGCACATATTCGGCGCAGTCAGCCCCTGGCCCAGGGGTATCTGGCGTCTTCGCCGGATACTACGGTGCGGGTGCGGGTGGCCGGGGATGCGGCGTTCTTGACGCTGAAAGGCCCGGTCCGCGATCTTGCGCGCGCCGAGTTTGAGTATGCGATCCCGGTGGAAGAGGCCCGCGAGATGCTCGCGCTCTTTTGTGAGGGGCATCGGCTCGAGAAGGTTCGCCACGAGGTCGAGGTCGGCGATCATCTCTGGGAGATCGATGAGTTCTCCGGTGAAAACCGGGGGCTGATCGTCGCCGAAGTTGAGCTGGCGAGCGCCGATGAGCACTTTGAGCGTCCGTCGTGGCTGGGCGCCGAGGTCTCGGGGATGCCCCGGTATTATAACTCGCAGCTGGTTGTGCGCCCCTTCGCGCGCTGGAGCGAGGCCGAGCAGCGCGGGGAGCAAACGCGTTAAGAATACGAAGCTGAGGCTGGTCCGGGTCGCAATGGCGAACTCCGGCTGGTGAGAACGGATCAGGTGACAGGCAGCGATCCTGGATCGCGGAGGTTGTGATGGCAGTAGTAGGACGAGTTGGGGCGACGCCGCCCGATCTGACGCGGGTGCGGCCCTACGGCGATACGCTCGATGATGGCCAGGTGCAGACGAGCTTTACCCTGCCGGTGCCCTGCGGGGAGGAGGCGCGGGAGGCCGCCCGGATGGTCGCCCGGAAGATGGGGCTTGAAGATCCGCAGGTCTATCACATGCAGGATCTCGGTGAGGGCTACACCTATTTTCTGGTGTACGGGCGCTTTACCGAGGCGATCGACTTCACGCAGATTCAGGTGGCGAAGGTCGAGAGCGAGCGCATGGATTTTTATGCGATCAACGCCTTTATCGAAGCGCAGATCGGGCGGAAGATCACCGTTCTGGGGGCCTGCACCGGCACCGACGCGCATTCGGTGGGCATCGACGCGATCATGAATATGAAGGGCTACAACGGGGATTATGGCCTGGAGCGCTACCCGATGATCAACGCCTACAACCTGGGCATGCAGGTGCGTAACGAAGACCTGATCGCGCACGCGGTGGAAAAACAGGCCGACGCGCTGCTGGTCAGCCAGGTCGTGACCCAGAAAGATGTGCACATCAAGAACCTGGCCGAGCTCATCGATATGCTCGAGGCTGAGGGCTTGCGCCAGAAGATGGTGGTGGTCTGTGGTGGGCCGCGCATCTCCCATGAGCTCGCGCTGGAGCTGGGGTATGACGCCGGTTTTGGGCCGGGGACGACCGCGCCGGATGTGGCGAGTTATTTTGTGCAGGAGATCGTGGCGCGCGGGCTGGCGTGAAATGTCGGCTGCAGGTGCGCGATAAAAAAGAGCCGCCCCGGGCATGCCCGGGGCGGCTCTTTTCTTAGAAAAAAACCAGGAGGCCTAGAGGGCTTTGCGGCGTCCGCTCTTCTCGAGGAAGCCTTCGGGGAGTTCGGTGCCGCGCAGCGCCACCTCGACGTGGTAGCAGTTTTTGGCGTCGACGTCGGTGATGGTGGTGGCATCGACGATGAGCTCACGCAGGGTCACGTGCGACCAGTCTCCGCCCTCGATCGAGACGTTCTGCCAGCGTCCGCCCTTGAAGGTGACGCGCTCCATCATCCAATCTTGAGCGGCCAGGCCCTCGAGTTCGCATTCGTTGAGGCGGCAGTCGGTCCACTCGTTGTCGCCGATCACGACCTGGTCAAAGGAGCAGCGGCTCAAGGTGCTGGCGTCGAGCGCCCAGCCCTCGTAGCTGCCGCCTTCAAAGTGGCAGTGCAGCAGGGTGACGCCTTCGAAGAAGGCGCCGTCGAGGATGGCATCTTTGAACCGCACTTCACTGAGCGTGCAGTTCTCGAAGGCGCAGTTGGTCAGGTCGAGCTCCGAGAAGTCGAAGCCGGTGAGGGTAAGCTCACGGAAGGTCTGAGCTTCGAGGGAGATGGGGGAGGACGCGTCGCGCTCCTGGCGAGAGCGCAGGGCGCTGTGGAAAGCCTGGGGGTTTGCGCTTCGGATCAGAGACGCCAGGTTATCGGACATAAAAGAGGCCTCAAGCGGGGGAGACTGCTGAGTCGATACAACACAGAAAGGGACGGGAGAGGTTGGGCGTCGCGAAGACGCGCGGCAACTTAGGCACAAGCGCGGTGGGGTGCAAGCCCCGAGTGCGAGGTTGCAGGCAGGGGCGGTCGCGACCGCGGACATGCGACCGAGATGCGCGCGGCAGGGCCAGACCTTTGGGGCGATCTTTCACTCTGTGTTAAGGTGCGCGCCGAAACGCGGTGGTAAAGATGAGTGGACATGCAGGAGGTTCGATGCGTGGTGGTCGAGGATGGGTTGGCGGGGTAGTGGGCGCGTTTGCGCTTCTGGTCAGCGTGCCGGCCTGGGGCCAGCAGGAGGCGGAAGCCGGTGTGTATTATGGCGACGGGCTTCGCCATCTGGCGGAGGGTCGCTATGGCGAGGCGCTTGTCGAGCTTCACCGCGCCTACGGCATCGCCGGTGAGCCGGAGATGTTGGAGGCGATTGTGGGGGCCTACGATGCGATGGGGTTGTGCGAGGCGGCCATGCATCAACGCGACTTCTACGGGATACGTCACGGGCAGGCGTCGGCCCCTCGATTGAAGCGTTGTCTGCGCGTCGGTCAGGTCGAGCCGATCTGTGAGGGTGGGGGAGAGCGCGTGGTGGTCGACGCGACCTTTGAGGTGGCGTGCGGCCAGCGCGTGCTCCTGGCCGAGGGGAGCTACCGCATGGCGCAAGAGGGTGGCGAGGTTGTGGAGGTTGCCGTGGAGGCTGAGAGCTCGCAGCAGGTCGAGCTCAAGGAGCCGCCCCCGATCAAAGGAGCGGTCGCCAGGCTTCGAGGCCCCGGGCTCTTTGGCACCGATGTGCAGCGACTGCAGCCGAGCGCGCCGAGCTACACGGTGTATCAGTCGGCCGACGGGCTCTATCAGCTCTGGGTGCGTCCGGCGGATGAAGCGCGTCGCTATGAGGCCGTGCCCCGGGTTGAGATCGTGTGTCCGGATGATGCGGGTGAGCAGGTCGACGCGGGCTGCGCCTGGCTTCGCGAGCTGCGGCGGCGCTCCGGGTACACCGACAACCCCACTCGCCTGGAGGTGGTGGTGCCCCGGGTGCGCTGACGCACCGGGTCAGCGCTGCGTCGCGGGGCGCGATGAGGTGCGCTCAAAGCGGACTTCGGCCATGGCGGGCTCATCGGCGGAGAGGAGCTCGGTGAGGGCGAAGTCGCGGGGGCCGAGGTCACCGCGGGTCGGCGCGCCGGCGCCATCGAGGTGGACCAGGCGGACCTGCAGGCGCTCGTTGCGACGCAGGCTCTCGGCGCGGGCAAAGTAGCGGATGGCCGAGGCGACCACCGCCGGAGTGCCCGGCCCAAGGCCGACGGCGAGCAGGTTGAGCGGATCGTTGATCGTCATGGCGAGCAGGGCGTTGAATTCGTCGAGGGCCGGGCGTGTGGCGTCCCAGCGCAGCACGTCATCGGGGCGGCGGGCGGGGAAGGGCTCGGCGACGATGGCGGCGATCGGGCCGTGGTCGGCGCGCAGGGCGTCTAAGAAGTCCATGGTGGGGAAGAGGCGCTCCAGATCGTAGTCGGCGCTGCGCAGGGCGACGCCGCGCTCGGCCATGCGCCTGGCGAGCTGGGTGGAGACGCCCGGGCGGTTGAGCACGGCCACCGGGAGCTCGTGGGCGATCGCCAGGCGTTCGACGGCCGTGGCGAGCACGGCGCCGGGGCCGGGCACATAGATCAGCGGCGCGCCGGTGTCGTCGAGCCAGGGCGCCGGGGTGGCGCGGTTGGCAAAGGGCTCCCAGCGCACCTCTCGCCGCCCCGCGGGGCCCAGCGCTACCGGCGAGCTCTCGGCACCTTCAAAGAGCTCATTGGCGAGATGTTGAGCGATGGTGCGAGTATCAAGGCCTTCGGCGTTGAGGTCGATGACCTTGACGTGTGCCGCGCGGTGGCGGTGGCGCAGCGCGCGGGCGAGCCCCACAGCGGCGCCATACGGGGCGACAACCGGGTCGAAGGGCTCCAGCCCGAAGGCGCCGGCGGAGTCGAGCACCGCGACAAAACCGGCGCCGGGTTGCATCAGGCGTGTGGTGAAGCGCTCGGCGGTGACCAGGGCGTCTTCGACCACGCTCATGGCGTCATCGAGATGCGCCGGGGCGCGCAGGCTGCCCAGAAAGATGACGACGTCGGTGGGGCCGTTGAGCTCGGGGCGACGCCCCTCGACGCGGGCGCGCACCCCCCGGGCGTTAAGCAGCTCGGCCAGAAGGGGCGCCACACCGAAGCCGTCGTTGGTGATCAGGGCGCGCTGGCCGCGCTTGAGCGCCGGCAGGGGTTGGCCCGGGGCGTCGACCGGCGCGAGGGTCGGAGACGTGATGTGGCGCGCCGCCGAAGCCCCCGTCGCCGAAGCGGGCGAAGGCGATGCGGGAAGGGGAGGGATCGATGTGCGCGCCGGAAGCTCGGCGTCGGAGAGCGCGCCGGAGGTGGGGCTCACCGCGACGTGCGGGGAATGCGCCGCCGTCGCGATGGCTTCTGAGGAGGTCTCCTCCTCGGGGGGCGCGGGCTCGGCCGGTGGATCTTCGGCCGCGGAGTCCTGCGAAGGTTGCTGCGCGCTGGCGAGGTGGCGGATGGTATCCACCAGCTCGGCATGCGACTCAAGCACCTGGCTTAAGGCGCGCTGGCTGGCTGCAGCCGCTTCCAGGTAGTCGGTGTGGGCCGCTTCCAGGCGTTGTTGCGAACGCTCCAGACGCTCAATGAGTCGGGGCCAGGGCAGCTGGTCTTTGGAACGGGGGTCACTCATAGGTCTCGTCGCTTGCGTTCGGTTCGTCGCTACGGTATGAACTCTCGGCTTTTGGGGCCGCAAAATCTTCGCGCGCGCAGGCTGCGCGGCTTTGCCCCGCAGACAAGTAAAGATCGAACGCGAAAAAATCCAACCTCTCTCGGTTTGAAACTATCATGCAAACCTTATTGCTCGTCATCCACGTTATTGTCAGCTTCGTTATTGTTGTCGTGATCTTGCTGCAGTCGGGCAAGGGCGGCGGCATGGGTTCCGGTTTTGGAGGTGCCGCGGCGGTCGGCCAGCAGATCTTTGGTGGGCGAGGCGCGGCGACCTTTCTGGGCAAGCTGACCGTGGCGCTGGGCGCGACCTTCTTTGTGACCAGCATGGCGCTGGCCTGGTACTCCAGCCGTCCGCAGTCGGCGCTGGACTTGAGTCAGACCGCTGGCGAGACGCCGCAGTCGCAGGTTGAGCAGATCATCGAAGAAGGTGGTAGCGGCTCCGCGCCCGCCCCGGCTCCGGCCAATGAGGCGCCGATCGAGCTCAACGTAGAGTCGCCCGAAGAGGCGGCGCCTGCTCCGGCTGACGAAGTTCCCGTTGAGGACACGACTGCTCCGGCCGAGATCGCGCCGACGCCGGCGGAGGAAGCTCCGGCGGAAGAAGCTCAGTAAGCATCTGGCGATCGCGATCGCCATGAGGCATCGACTCGAGGCCACAGCCGACGACGCGAACGCGCCGCTGCGGCTGTGGCCTCGATGTGTTTTGGCGCTTAGCTTTTTGCGCCCGACTCCACCTGACCTGTGAGGAAGACCTGTGAAGCGTCCCGAACTTCTCAACGCGATTGATGCTCATTTTGAACGTCCGGCCGACGCGCTCGGCCAGGAGGCCCGCGCCGACTTTGAGGCATTTCTCAAACTTCTCGAAGAGGGCAGCGTGCGCGCGGCCTACCCCTCGGAGCAGGGCTGGGTGGTGGAGCCTTCGGTCAAGCGAGGCATCCTGCTGGGGTTTCGGCTCGGGCAGAACGTGGAGATGGGCGGGAACGATCTTCAGTTCAGCGATAAAGACACCTACCCGGCCCAGCGCCTGCCGGTGGTGGAGCGGGGGGTTCGCGTGGTGCCCGGGGGAAGCTCAGTGCGCCGCGGGGCCTACATTGGTGAGCGGGTCACGATGATGCCGCCGGCTTTTGTCAACGTCGGGGCGTATGTGGGGGCGCAGTCGATGGTCGACAGCCACGCGCTGGTGGGGAGCTGCGCGCAGATTGGGGAGCGGGTGCATCTCTCGGCGGGCGCGCAGGTGGGCGGGGTGTTGGAGCCCATCGGGCAGACGCCGGTGATCGTCGAAGATGACGCGTTGATCGGTGGCAACACCGGCCTCTACGAAGGGGTGCAGGTGGGCAAAGGGGCGGTGATCGGGGCCGGATGTGTGATCACGGCGAGCACCCCGGTTTTTGACCTGGTGCGCGAGGAGGTCTATCGGGCCACGGCTGAGGAGCCGCTGAAGATCCCGGCTGGCGCGGTGGTGATCCCGGGCAGCCGTCCGGCCCGCGGCGACTTTGCGAAGACGCACGGTCTGACGATGGCCGCGCTGTTGATCATCAAGTACCGCGACGAACGCACCGACGCCCGCTCGGCCCTTGAGGAGCTCTTGCGATGAGTGCTCGGCGGCCTCTGAGCCCCTCGGCGCGGGCGCTGGCGATTGAGCCTACGCTGATCCGCGCGCTGCGTGCCGGGATGGGACCGGAGACCATCGACTTCGGGCTGGGGCAGACCGACCTGCCCGTGAGCGCGGCTGCCGCGCGCGGGGCTGCTTCCGTGCTGCACTCTGGCGCGCGCGCGCCGTACACGCCGAACGCCGGGCTCGGTGAGGCGCGCGCTGCGGTCGCGTCCCATGTGGGCTGTGCGCCTGATGAGGTAATGCTCACCTGCGGGGTGCAGGAGGCCCTGGCGGTCAGCCTCCTGGGGCTTGTGGAGGCGGGTGATGAGGTGCTCGTCCCGGACCCCGGGTTTCCCGCCTACGCCAACCTGGTGCGGGCCTGCGGTGCAACCCCTGTCGCCTACCCGCTGGCGCCTCCTGCGGCCTCTGGCGAGCCCTGGGCCCTGGATCTCGATGCGATCGCCGAGCGGATTGGCCCCTCAAGCCGGCTGATTATCCTCAATAACCCCTCCAACCCTACCGGCTCGTTGCACCGTGGCGAGGAGCTCGGCCGGCTTGCCGCGCTGATTGAGCGCCACGATCTGGCCTGGCTCGAAGACGCGATCTACAAGGATTATATCTGGTCGGGAGTGTTCGCCACGCTGAGCTCGTTGGAATCGATGCAGGCGCGCGGTGTGCGTGTGAGCGGCCTCTCCAAGAGCCATCATGTAATGGGGTGGCGGATTGGCTGGATGGTCGCTCCCGCTGAGACGATCGCCGCGCTGACCCCCCTGCATCAGCACCTGGTGACCTGCGCGCCTCTGCCCGCTCAGCTCGCGCTGATCGAAGCGCTCAAGACGCACGAGGAGGCCATGGCCGACGCCCGCGTGATTCTGGCGTCGCGTCGCCAGACGGTGCAGCGCCTGCTCGGCTCGGTCGAAGGGCTGAAGGTAGGCGCGATGCAGGGAGCGTTTTACGCGTTTGTGGATGTGCGCCCCTGGCAGGGACACTTCGGCAGTTCACGCGCACTGGCCGAAGCGCTCCTCGCCGACCAGGATGTGCTGGTGATCCCCGGCGAGGGCTTTGGCGAGCGAGGCCAGGGCTTCGTGCGCATTGCGTATACGGTCGGTGAGCCCGCGTTGAGCCAGGGGCTCTCGCGCATCACGTCGTTCTTAGAAGCGCATCGGGTCTGAGGCGCACAATGCGCCGACGACTGTCAACATAGCGAGCAATCAGGAGCAGAGATCATGAGTGAAGAGACCCCGCAGCCGAGCATCGACACCACCGAGGGGGAGCGCGCCTCATTGTGGGAGGAGCGTTTTGAGGCGCAGATCAACACCTTCTTCGACGAGGCGATCGCGCGTGTGCCGGGCTTTGTGGATCGCAACCTCAAGAGCTTTCGGCGCGTGATGGGGCGCAGCCTCGGCCCGCGTACCGGGATGGCCGACCTCTTCATCTCGGCGCGCAATATGGCCGCCGGGGTCTCGAAGTCGGTGGGAGGGCCGGATTTTTCGACGTCGACCTTTACCGATGACCAGCTTGGCGAGGCGTTTGAGCGCGAGGTCGTCAGCTCTGCGGAGATGGAGAGCTTGCTCGGGCGCCTCTTCTCGGAGTTTGAAGAGGAGCAGTGGCGGCGCTTTCGCAAGGGGCAGGGCGAGGGCAAGGCCAGCGCTGAAGAGATCAAGGAGCTGCGCGGACGTCTCGGCGAGATGATGGAGCATGAGATCGCCCACGATCCCTTGCTCGCTCAGGCGATTCGCTCCGGGGTGCGCCTGGGTCTGCCGGCGACGCTGGGGTATGTGCTCTTCGGCCGCACGACCTTTTTGATGGGCATGGACGGCGTCGGCGAGGGCTACTCCGGCCACCTCGATGTCTACCGACGCGCGCTGGGCAAGCTCGGCGGCATGGAGCTTCCCGGGTGGATGGGCGCGGTCGGCGTGGCCGGCGGTCTGATGGGCACGCTCGCCATCGGCGGGCTTGTCGAATACGCCATTAACAACGTGCGCGACATCAAGGGCTATTACATCCGTCAGATCAACGCGGCGCGTTACGTGTTGCTTTATGGCGAAGATCCCGATCAGCCCGAGGGCCAGGGGCTCTTGCATGTCGTGCGGGGCCTGGAGCGCCAGTTTGAGCGACTTCCTGACCTCACCCACGAGGTGCTTGACCGGGCCGAGAAGACCGTGGCGGCGCTGACTTCCCGAGGCGCTCCCGAGGAGATGATCGGCTCGGATGGCGCGGCCGCTGCGCTCCCTCCATCGAGTGAGCCGGGCCAGGAGCCGGGATGAATAAAAATGTACCTCAAGCTGCTTGACGCCCCCCCGGGATTGGGTTAGTTAACCCTCCAGCGGGGCCGTAGCTCAGCTGGGAGAGCGCTAGAATCGCACTCTAGAGGTCGTGGGTTCGATCCCCATCGGCTCCACTCGCTGAAGACCCGCGTCACTTATGGTGACGCGGGTTTTTTTATGCCCGAGAACCGGGCGTATGAGGCTCAGCGCTGGCCGCGGTAGCGATGGTCTGGGGCGCGGGGTGATCGACGCCCCGGACGCCTTTGAGGATCCAGGGATCGAGAGGAGCATCGCCGTCGGTGCTGGCGATCACCGAGACGCTGCCCGTGGTCTCCAGCACAACTGCACGCACGTGCTTGAGCTCCAAAACGCCTGCAGAACGAAGCTTAGAGCGAAGATCGTCCAGGGTCAGCAGGGAGGTGTGCAGGTTCTCGTGGAGCACCTCGCCATTGTAAATGAGCAGGAGGGGCTCATTGTCGATCAGGGCCGAGAGCTGAAAGCGACGGCGTAGACCGGCGGTGAGGGTCTGCAGCACAAAGATGCTGGCCAGGCCAACCAGCGCCTGCATCAAGGGTGGGTCGCGGGTGACCAGCGCGCTGCTGATGAGCGAGCCGATGGCCACGGTCAGCGCGAAATCAAAGGCGGAGAGCTTGGAGAAGCTGCGAAGTCCCCCCCAGCGCGTGAACACGATCACGGCAATAAAGAGTACCAGCGCGGAGAGCGGTACCATGGCGATATCGGAGAGTGGCGCTACGATCCAGTCGACTTGCATGGGGTGTCCCCGGCGATGTTTGGTTGGATGATGAAGAGGGTTGAGGAGGGGTGTGTGTTACCAGTCCCCGGAGCATGGGCCTGCGAGCCTGCCCTTGAAAGATTGGCCTTCAGGTGCGTGTAGAGAGATTAGGGGCGCGCTGTGGTAGTCAACTTAAAGGGAGCTTACGGGCGCCTGTGATGTCGCATGCCCAGCCCAAACGAGGTTGTTGTGAGTGAGGACATCTACGAACTTGAGCCGGGGGGAGCCAACATTCGTGAACGTCGTTTCGAGGTGGACTCAAACTTCGAAGGGTGGCGCCTCGATCAGTTTCTGGCCAACCGCATCCCGCGCATCTCGCGCTCGTTTGCGAGCCGCATCATTCGGGATGGCGACCTGAGGATCGTACCTCCCAGGCGTGCAAAGGCGTCGATGCGTCTGCTTCTGGGCGATGTCGTGATCCTTCGCGAACATCTGGAGCCGGAGGAGGTTCAGGATGATGAGGCGGGCATCCTCTATGAGGATGAGGCGATGCTCGTGCTCAACAAGCCGGCCGGGATGCTTGTGCATGAGAGCGCCAGCGTGCGCCTCAACACGATGACGCATTACCTGCGGCGCCAGGGGTTTAGGGAGGCCGAGCCGGTGCACAGGCTGGATCGGGAGACGAGCGGGGCGCTGGTGTGTGCGAGAGAGCATCGGTGGGTGGCGCCCTTACGCGGCGTGTTTGCCACCGACCATCCCGAGAAGATCTACCGCGTGCTGGTCGAAGATCCACGGCGGGTGTGGACACCCGGGCGCGAGCAGACGCTGGAGACGCCGCTGGGGCCCTGCGCCCAGAGCCGGCTGTCGATCAAGATGGGGGAGGGCACGCTGCGGGCGGTCACCCATGTGCGGGCGTTGGAGCAGCGGGTGGTGCGGGGCTATGCGCTCAGCGATCTGGAGGTGCGCATCGAGACGGGCCGTCAGCATCAGATCCGCGCGCATCTGGCGATGGCCGGCACGCCGGTGGCCGGCGACAAGCTCTACAGTCGCGATGACGCGTTCTTCATGGCGATCTGCGACGCTCCTGACGATGCTGAGCTTCTGGCGCAGCTCCCCTTTGAGCGCCAGGCGTTGCACGCCTGGAAGATCGCGCTCAAGAACCCGAAAACCGGCGCGCTCCTGAAGGTGGAGGCGCCGGTTCCGAAGTTGTGGTTCGAGCAGGATGGAGGCGCGTAAGCAACGCCTTAGAGGGGTTTGGGACCCTCTTCGATGGAGACGACCATGGTGTCGCCGCGCTCATCCTCGTCGATGATGAGTGAGACGTGGTGGCCGTCGCGCTCGAAGTTAAGGAGTTCGCCATGTACCGCGGCCAGCTGGGGCACGTGGCGGGCGTATTCATCGAGGAGCTCGGTGGATTCGGAGAGCGTCCAGCCGCGGTTCTCCATGGCGGCGCGGTAGAAGCGCTCAATGGAGGCCGGGGCGGCGTGGCTCTTGTAGAGGTTGACCACGTAGGGCTCGCCCGGATTATTACCGGCCAGGCGGCTGACGCGCTCGCATCCGGCGCAGGCCGGCACGCTCATGTCGGGGCGTGAGCCGACGGCGTCGGGATCGCGGATCAGTTTTGGATCGAAGCCGTCGGCAGCCCAGGTTGCGGTGACGGTTGAGCCGCCGGTGTCCGGGTTACGGCGCGCCTCGATCATGCGGTAGGAGCGCATGTTTTCTTCGATGTCCAGACCCCCGTTCTGGGAGTGGTTCCAGGTCTCCACCAGATCGGCGATGTCGTCGGTCGTCTTACGCGGGACCATCGAGCCCATCGCGACGAGATCTTCGGTCACGTGAAGCGGGACCACCTCGCCATTGATCATGGCATGGTTTTGCTCCAGGTAGGCCGGGTCCTTGAAGGCGTCCTGGTAGACGTTGGCGGTGGGGCCGGGGCGCAGGAGCGGCTCGGTGTAGGCTTTGGAGTTCACGCCGACAGCGTGGAAGCGCTCCTGATAGTACTCGAGCAGCTCAGTGGGGCTGAGCTCAGAGTCGCCGGCCGCGAAATAGACGTCATTGCCGTTGTAATCGTAGGAGCGAGGCTTCAGCCCGGATTCGGCGATGACCCGCTCAAAGTTACGCTGCTCGGCTCTCGGGCCGGTCAAAAAGTCGGTGAGGTCGGCTTCGGCCTCTTTCACCTCGCCGGGCGAGGAGGAGACGAGCACGGTGGCGCCGATGGCGACGATCACCGCTCCGCTGACTCCGAGTTTGAGCAGCACGCGTAGTGTGGATGGGATCTTCATAAGTTGCTCCTCAAGAGAGGTCATCGCGCGTTAGCCGCAATTCGACGAGTCGCCGCCGGGCGGATTCTTCAGGCAATCGAGCATGTCCTGACCGTTCTGCTGGGCAGCACCGCCGCCGCAGTCGGGCTTGTCTTTGGTGCAGAAGACGCCCCACTCGTCGCGGCATTCGGCCCATTCCTGGGCTTCCTGCGCGCATTCCTGGCTCTGCTGCTGAAGCTCGTCGGCGTCAGGCACGCTGATGCCGTCGGCGGCGCCGAACTCGGGGACCATGGTAAAGGGCATCCCCGCCTCCTGGTAGGCGTCGACGGTGCCCATCTCCAGGCGAGTAAGGACGACGGCCAGCAGACGCTCTTCCGGCATGGGCGGCGCAGCAGCGGTGTAGGCCGCTTCGGCCTGACCGTCGAGCCAGGGGCTGGAGGGGAAGTCTTTGCGCACCACCGACGAGCCGATGCCGTAGCGGATACCTGCGGCAAGGGCGGGGCGGGCACCCGCCTGGGTGAGTACGGAGCTTGTAACCTGCGCCCAGCCGCCGGTTTGCATCTGGCCGGCCATGATGAGGTCGTTCATCAGGTTGAAGGTGTGGCTTGTGTTGTCACCCAGCACCCCGGAGAGGGTGAGCTTGGGATCGACGCCGATGTTCTCAACGACGGCGGCCATCGAGGCCTTGCCGCCGCTGTCGGCGTAGAGACCGCCGATCGACTCGCCAATGTCCTTGGCGGCCATCACGCCCCACTGCCCGGTGTCGTTGTAGTGGAGGCCGGCGTCGATGGCGCCCGCGACCGGGTGCATGTGCACCGCCTTATAGCTGGTCTGGATGGGGCGTACGTCCTTCCAGAGCTCGGCGGAGGCCAGCGCGTGGGTGCGCAGCGCGGTCTCGTGAGCGTCGTAGAGCGAGAGGATGCCGCCAAACGCCACCAGGAAGATCGGCAGGATGATCACGAACTCGGTGAGCGCCGTGGCGCGTTCCTCATCGCGGAGCTGGCGAGCGACAGATTGGATCGTCTCAGAGATGTTCATTTTTGAATCCCTTGAAGTCGGTCGGCGCTCATCGAGGCATTAACAGCGTAGAGGTACATCAGGTCTTTGATCGCTCCGGAGAGCGAGAAGTTCGAGTCCAGGAAGCCGACCAGTGAGGTCAGCGCCAGGTAGGGGATCATGTCCATGTAGACGGCCTTCATGCCCACCGGGTTGCCCTGGAAGGAGGTGCCCAGGCTCTCCCCGGGGAGGTGAACCGGGCGAAGACGCGCGGTCCAGCTGGGCGACCACATATGGGGGCGGCCGATGAAGTTCGACATCACCCCGTTGAAGGGGTTGAAGGTGTTAAAGAGGCCGCCGACCGCACCCGAGATGGTGGTCTCACCGAAGACGAACTCCGAGCGGGCCATCGACCAGTATCCCTCGGCCGCGTAGAAGGGCTTGGAGTTGTGGTCGCCGCCGATGATGTTGAAGCGGTCGCGCTGGATCCCTGAGCGCTTGCCTCCGGCCTGGTAGGCGAAGGTGAGGTTGGAGGTCGACTGCATCCAGGCGTTGGGCTCAATGCCATCGATGATGCCGCCGACAACGCCGTTGTCGACGCGGTAGTCGAGCACCTCGGCGCCGTGCATAAAGCCAGCGACGGTGCAGCCGATGGCCGGCACGATGTTGAGCGCGATGAAGATACCGATGGTCTGGCCATCTTTGGAGATGCCTTTGATGCCGGAGTCGCTGCGCATGATGTGCTCGGCGGCGAGCATCAGGTGCTCGGGGGTGCCGATGAACTCGGTGCAGTAGCCAGCGTGCGCGGCGAAGGTGCCCAGCGAGGCGTCGTGGCGCTTGATGGGCAGGCCGTCGGTCTTTTCGGTATGCTCGGGGACGTAATCTTCGACGATGGAGGTGCCGATAATGCCGTCGATAAAGCCCAGCGCAGAGGTGATCTGGTCAGGAATCGTGATGATGTCGCCGGGAGGGGGCGGCCAGGAGGCCGTGACGGTGGCGCCGTTGGCAATCCCGCGCATCATGTTCTCGACATAGCCCCACCAGGGGGTGATGTCGCGCATGTACTGCTGGTAGATGTCGAGGGTTTTGATCTCGTCGGTGGAGCGATTCATCATGGTGGGGAGGTTTGTAAACGTCAGCTCTAATGTCTCCATGGCGAGCTGCACCCCCCCGACAGCCATACGGTAACAGGAGTTGGGGTTGGGGAAGATCTTGAGGCAATCCGCCGTGTAGATCGCCAGGCTGGTGATCAGCGCCTGGTAGGCGTTGAAGTAGACGACCGTGTAGCCGTAGAAGACGCGCTTGGCCGTGTTGGCGTACGAGATCATGTTCATCGAGCGGGCCTTGACGACCGACTGCGAGAAGGCAGCGGTGTCGGCGCTGTTCTGAAGCATGATCTTATCGCGCGCCGCGTCGCCAGCGTCGTGCATCATCATCGCGCTGATGAAGACGATGAGGATGCCGGCGAGCATCAGCAGGAAGACGGCGCCTTCTTGAGCTCGGTCGAGCTCCTTGAGGCGGGCGCGCAAAAAGTTATGAATTGCGTTCAACATAAAAGGCCTCCAGGACCGTGGTTTCACCAGCCCGGTGAATTGGTGAGCGGAGGAATCTGCAAGGTGGTCGTAAACTCCCGTTCGATCGTGGAGTAGAAGGCTGCGCGCCCGGCGACCGTTTCAAAGTTGCCGAAGATCAGCTCGACCATCGGCATGGCGTTCTGGTGCTTGTACTCCACCCGGGCGGTGACTTCGCTGCCGGAGGTGGTGTACGTGACGGTGGTAGCGCAGTAGGCAAAGTTGAGCTTGCGCTGCCCTCGCGACAAAAAGGAGCTCTGATCGAAGGCACCGGAGACGGTGAGGTGCTCGCGGTTACCGTGGGCTTTGACGTTCAAGGAGACGTCGGTGACGTGACCGCCCATGGTCATCGATTCGATCTTGGGCCCCAGGGTGGCTTCGCTGTGGTTGTTGCAATTGTTCATGGAGTAAACGAAGTCGGAGGGGGCCACCGGGGTGACTGCGACGGCGGCGGCGACGCGAGCCTTGTCCGTGGCCATAGCCCGGTTGACGCCGTTTCGTCCGACGTCGGCCTCCGGATGCCAGACCGCCAGGGTGCGCCCGGCGTTGAAGGCGGCCAGCGTGGTCAGGATGCCGGCGGTGTTGTTGACCGTGAGCTGAAGCAGCCCCATCGTCACCAGCAAAAAGAGGGGGAAGACGATGAGCGTCTCGATGATCACGGTGCCGCGAGCCTTGACCAGACGCGGCGTGCGCTGGCGCGCCGATCGGATGGCGTGAAACGCCATCACTCCCAGCGCCCAGGTGCAGGCGCTCAGGCCAATCTGCAGCCAGATCTCGACCTGGACCTGAGAGAGCAGCCCGTGGCTGAGCGCTTCGACCGTAAGATTACGGGTCTCTGGCGAGGTGAGCACCATCCAGGAGAGGGCAAAAATGGTCGCCGTGCCCACCAGATGTCCGGCACCTGTGGTCAGGTAGCCGGCCACTCGCGCAGCGAGCGCGGAGCTGGACTGAGGGTCGTCGGGCGCCTGGGGAGGCTTGATGGCAGGAGCATCAGACATAGGGTCACCGGGGGTGGGTAGAGCACCTGTGGATTCATTCACAGCACAATGTAGAGCAAATTGTATGCCATGGTGCGTCGTAGTTCCAGTCCGGGGGCGCCGCGGTGGCAACGGGCGGTCTTTGGATGGTTTTGAGGCGGTGGGGAATCCGGAGGCTGCGCCCTATCTCTTTGAAACATTACGGGAAGAAGCCCTCGTCGCGCGGGAGGATTCGGGGCGATTGGTGCCTGTGAGGCGTGGGTGCGTCGTTGGCGAGGGCGAGGCGGTAGGGGATCGTGATCCTCGCCCGCAGGGGCCCCCCGGACCGGGGTGCGACAGATTGGCGCGCTTCAGGTCATTAAGGTCCGGAGATGGGGGATCGAGGCCACAACCGATCGGTCAGTCCGGCTCGGAGGGGGGAATCGGGACCATGTCCCACGCGCCGGCGGCGTCGCAGTCGGGGGCGTCCGCGCTGAGCAGGGGGGTGTAGACACGATCGCCGCCGGGAGGGGCCTCGGTCCGGACCGGTGAGGTGCTGTTGGCGTGGAGGCAGCTGACGATGAGCGCATGGGAGGCATCTTCGCCGCTGGCCAGCGCGTAGATGCGCATCGGGCGGGGAGGAGGCGCACTCAGGTGTACCAGCAGCTCGTCTGTGACCTCGCCGCGCTCCACCCGAATGCTCGGGAGGCCCTCGGCGCGGAGGTGCGACTCGGTGCGCGCCCGATGACTCGTGAGCAGGTGGGCCAGCGCCTGCCAGGTGGCCGGACCGGGGTGGGCGCGGGTGAAGTGTTCAAAATCGAGGATCGTGCTCTGCCGGATGGCGTCGGCGCGACTCGGGTCGGTCTCGGCGAGGTCGTCGGCAAGGACCATGCGCGTGGAGGTAGCGCGCCAGGCCAGGTAGGGCTCGTCGGTGAGCTTGATGCCGCGCTGGCTCAGGCTCAGGAGGATCCCCTGGAGGCGGTCGTCGGGGCTCGGGGCGTGTTCATGCCAGCGCGCGGCGAGCTCAATGGCCATGGCCGCATCGGCGGGCTCTTCGATGCGCTCGAGAAGATCGAGCGCTACGTAAATCTCATCGTCAGGGTGGTCGCCGCTGCCGTAGTGAAGCGCGAAGAAGGCAGCGAGGGTGAAGGCTGCCACGAGCAGCGCAGCGCTGAGGTTGGTCAGGGCGGACGCGGGCGTGGGCGGCGAGAAGCTCTCTCGTCCTCTGAGCACCACGAAGCCCAGCGCAAGTCCGGCGAAGAGGCCGCCGAAGTGCCCCCAGGCGTCGATGACCGGGATGAAGAGCGAGGCGGCGACGTTAAGCCCGAGGATGGTGGTCCACCAGCGACGGGTCTGACGGTAAGGCGGCGGGAGCTCCTTCTCGAAACGCAGATGCAGCGCGAGGTAGGCGCCAAGAAGCCCGAAAAGTGCCGTGGAGATCCCCACGGAGAAGAGCGCGTCGGAGCCGTAGAGTGAGGCCAGGGCGCCGGCCAGCGCGGTGGCGAGCGTGAGCACGATGGTGGGCGCGATGCCCATCAGCCGCTCCAGGTAGGTTCCCAGAAAGAGCAGGCCCATCGCGTTGATGCCAAAGTGCACCAGGCCACCGTGGAGGAGGTTGGCGGTGAAGACGCGCCAGATCTGGCCGTGCTCCAGCACCATCACCCGGGAGTTGGCGCCGGCGTAGAGGTGTTCGAGCACGTCGAGCGAGGGCGTCAAAAAGCTCTGGGCGGCAAAGGCGATGGCCAGCACGATCAGAAATCGGGGCGTGAACCAGGGGCGCCCGCCGGTGATCTCCTGGCTGAGCTCGGCGAGCTGGCGCATGCGCACAAGCTGGGCGTTACCCTCGGGGCGGGCGCGCACTCGCTCGAGCATCTCCGCCCAGACCAGGCGCCAGGTCTCCGGGTGTGGAAAATCGGAGGCGGTGTAGACGTAGGTGCGCGCCAGGGTGTCGATGACCAGAGCGGGCTCGCGGCGCACCACGAGAGGGACGGCGGTGCGAAGATCGGAGTAGTTCAGGGTGTCGCTGCGGCGGGACGTGCGACTTCGGGGCAGCGTGAGGCTCTCGTCGCCAAAGCGGATCGTTTGTGCGCCGGAGGGCAGCCAGATCTTGCGGATAGCGATGGCCAGCAACGCGACCGCCAGCGGCGCCAGAGACGCGATGGCGGGAAGATCGCCCCCCAGCCACGCCTCGGCCTCGCCGATCAGCAGCCAGACGCCGAAGCAGAGGCCCCCGAGCAGCATGGCGAAGGAGCGCGTGATCAGCGCTGGCGAGACCATCGGGATGGTGGTCGGTGCGCGCTCGTCACGTTCGGGGGCGTCCGATGAGGGCTCATCGCTCATGAGGATGTGGCCTCGCCACTCAGGCTGACCTCGACGGCGTGCAGATCTTCGACGGTGTCGATCTCGCGCCAGCCGCCCTCGATGGGGGCGGTGCCGATGGCCGTGCCGCGCTGGATCATGAACTCAAAAAGGTCGCAGAGGTACGCCTTCTGAAAGGTGCGGCCGTTCTGGAAGATGTCGTCCGGGGCGTAGGTGTCGCGGGCGGCGGCGAAGGCCTCGCGAAGCGCTCTTGCGCCGCGCTCGCTGAAGTAGGCCAGGCCGATGAATTCGCCAAGCGCGCCCTCCGGGCCGACGTGCTTTCCGACGCGTTGCACATGTCCCTTTTCAACGCGCGTCAGCTCGGCCTGCTCGACCGGGTGGTCGGTGCGGCCCTCATAGGAGGTGTGCCAGTGGCGGTCGACGACCAGCGCGATGTCGTGTTCGGTGTCCAAGGCGGCTTTTACAACCTCGGGGGTGAAGACGATGTCGGAGTAGGAGACGAGCATCGGCCCGGTTAACGCCTCATCGGCGCAGAAGAGGGACTGGAGGATGTTGTTGTCGGGCCAGCCCGGGTTGGCGTGGTAGGTGGCTCCTTCGACCACCAGGCGATCGGCCAGGTAGCCGCGGATGATGTGCAGATCGTCGACCCCGTGGGCGCGGTAGGCCTCAAGCTGGTGATCGAGGATGGAGCGGCCGCCGACGCGCACCATGCACTTGGGGCGCTCGTCGGTGTGGTGTTCCAGGCGGCTGCCGCGGCCGGCGGCGATGATGATAGCTTTCATGATCGGTAGAACCCCGGGTGAGCGAGCTTGAGCAGGATCGCCAGCGTGGTGCGGGCCAGGTAGACCATGTACACGCCGAGATAAAGCACCAGAAAGACGATGGCCGCGTCAAAGGGGAGGACGAAGGCCGCCAGGGCCACCCACATGATCCAGGAGGGGTAGTGCACGAAGTAGCGTGCGACGGCCTCGGCCACCCAGACCCCTTTGCCGATGAGGGAGGCAGGCATGGCGCGCTTGCGGGCGGAGTCGCCCGGCTTGATCTCCTGGCCGGCGTATTCGGGGCGGCGCACGAAGTTGGTCAGCGAGGTGGCCGCGCCCACCAGGAAGACGCCGGCGGTGGCGACGATCAGCCAGTAGGGCTGGGCGTCGAGCATCCACAGGCGGATGCCCAGGGCGCCGGCCAGGGTCATGGCTTTGAGCTCGTCCATTAAAAAGTCCAGGTGGGAGCCCACCTCGGAGGTCATGGACTTGAGCCTGGCGAGCTGCCCGTCGGCGCAGTCAAAGAGGTAGGAGAGCTGCACGAGCAGCGCGCCCACCAGAAATCCCCAGGCGCCGGGCAGGGCGATGAACGCCGCGGCAGCCACAAAAAAGACCGCCACGCCCAGAAAGGTCACCTGGTTGGGGGTGAGCGGCGTGGGGCGCAGCAGGGCCACTAAGATGGCGGCGATGGGGCGCGCGACGTAGGTGTTCCAGGCGATGTCCTCTTTCTTTTTGGAGGCCTGGTAGACGTCGCGGATCGACTGAATCAAGGAGGTCATCGGATCAGGAGGTCCAGGATGTCATGGTCTCTTCGACCAATGAGAGTTCGGTGCCGTTCCAACGCCACAGGTGCTGGGCGCCGCGTCCGGCACCGTCGGCCAGAGCGAAACCCTCTTCGTGCAGCCAGTATTCGGTGCCGGGCTCAAGCGCCGAGACATCCCAGTTCTCGGGGATGTTGCGGTGCCACACGCTCCAGAACTGGTAGTGATGGATGTAGGTTTCATCGTCTTCAAAGACGGGATCTTCGATGGCCTCGCGCCATTCTTCTTTAAGGACGCAGGTGGCCTGGGGGGTGGAGAGGTCCATCAGCTCGGTGGCGGCGCAGTAGCCGGCCTCGTCGGTCACGAAGACAAAGACGCGCTCGGGCAGCGGGTGCTCGGCGAGTTGGGGGTAGAGCTCCTCGGAGGCGGTTTTTTCGAGAAAGTCGAAGAATTGCAGGAGCACGCCGCCGGTGACGCGGCGCTGGGCGTTCTGGCGCGGGTCGAGCGCGTCTTTGTCGGGAAGCGGCGCGGGGCGCTGCGCGGCGATGAAACGGTCGAGGGCTTCGCGCCAGGTGCGGGCGTCTTCGCGAAGGGGGGAGTCGGACATGGGGCCTTCTCGTGCAGCAAGAGGGGTTGGGGTCAGGCCGCGTGGCTTCGCAAGAGTGAAGGGGCGCGGCGCTCCCTGTGGTTTATGGTGGGTTGGTGACGGGGCGTCAAGGATAGGGCACGCACCGAGCTCAGCGCCCGAGTGGTCGATCTGGGTGTCGAGAACGGTAGGTAAGGAGGCCGAGTAGGCGTTCTGGGTTGACCAGAAGAGGAGGTAAGGAGGCCGAGTAGGCGTTCTGGGTCGACCAGAAGAGGAGGTAAGGGGTCTGAGTGGTCGATCTGGGTGTCGAGATCGGGAGGTAAGGAGGCCTGAGTGGTCGATCTGGGTGTCGAGACCGGGAGGTAAGGGGTCTGAGTAGGCGTTCTGGGTCGACCAGAAGAGGAGGTAAGGGGGCTGAGTGGTCGATCTGGGTCGACCAGAAGAGGAGGTAAGGGGGCTGAGTGGTCGATCTGGGTGTCGAGAAGGGGAGGTAAGAAGGCCGAGGGCAGGCGGTTCGGCGCATCGCGTACGTCTTAGTGCGACGCACCTGTCGGGGGGGCCGGCAGCGTAAACCAGAAGATCGAACCGTGGGGCGAATTCGGCTCATAGCCCACCTCGCCGCCCTGGGCGCTGACGAGGTGTTTGACGATGGAGAGCCCAAGGCCGGTGCCGCCCATATGCGCGGCGCGTCCTTTGTCGACGCGGTAGAAGCGCTCGAAGAGGCGGTGATGGTGGCGGGGCTCGATGCCCGGGCCCCGGTCGATGACCTCAAAGCGGATCATGGTCGCGTCGGGCTCTCGGGAGGCGCGCACGATGATGGGGCCGGGCTCGGGGAGGTACTTGAGGGCGTTGTCGAGGAGATTGATCAGGATCTGGTCCAGGGCGCGGGGGTCGGCCAGGACCTCCAGATCGTCGGACATCTGCACCGAGATCGCGGCGTCTTCGGGGGCGTGGAGCGCCTCGATGGCGTCGCGGGCGGCCCCGGGGGCGGAGAGTTGCCGGGGGGCGAGCTGGGCCTGATCGGCCTCCAGGCGCGCGATGTCGAGCAGGTCGGCGATCAGGTGAGTGAGGCGCTCAGCGTTGCGGTGAATGCCCCGGGTGAAGTTCTGGGCGGCTTGTGGGTCGTCGAGCGCGCCGCTGAGCAGGGTCTCGCTGTGGGCCTGGATCACGGCGACCGGGGTGCGCAGCTCGTGGGAGACGTTGGCGACGAAGTCGCGGCGAACGGTCTCCAGGCGGCGAAGTTCGGTGATGTCGTGGAGCACCAGAATGAGCCCGGGGCCGTGTTTGGGCCAGGCGGCGCGCGCCAGAATGGTGCGGGGCAGGGGGGCGGTGAGCTGAAACTCGGCGGAGGCGCCGCGGGCGCTGCGCGCGCCGCCTAAGAGCTGCTCCAGGGGTGCGGCCGGCAGCAGGTCGGCCAGGTCACGGCCGCGCGGGTCACCTTCAAGCCCCAGAAGGGCGCGGGCGGCGCGGTTGACCAGGGTCAGCGTGAGGTGGGCGTCGGTTGCCACGACGCCTTCGGCCATGCCGTCGAGTACCGCGCCGAAACGGTCGCGCTCCTGTGCGAGTGAGCCCACGCTGCGCTCCAGCGCCTCGGTGAGCTGGCGGACCGAACGTGAGCTTGGGGTCTGACGTCCTCCCGGAAGGTCGCCTGGCGAGGGGGGGGCGTCGGGGAGCTCGGTGGCCTCGCGGGCGTGGACCAGCAGGTTTTGCAGCGTCGACGACATCAGGCGAGTGGCGATGCCGCTCAAGAAGATCGCGATGGCCAGGGCGATGAGCGCCCCCAGCAGCGCCAGGGTGCGAAGGCGGTCCAGAACCTGATCGACCTCCGAGAGCGGTACCGAGAGGCGCACCACATCCGCCATCTCGGCGGCGGTGGAAGGGACGGCGACGTAGAGAAGATCGGCGTCGATGGAGCTGCTGTGACGCATGGCCAGGCCCACCTCACCCTTGAGCGCGGCGAGGACTTCGGGGCGATCGCCGTGGTCGTCGAGCGCTTCGGGGGTGTCGACGTGGGAGTCGGCGACCACCTCACCATCGGCGGCGATCAACGTGATGCGGGTCTGCGAGGCCTCGCTCAGTCGTAGGACCTGGGCGTGGATATCGGCGCTTGTGGCGAGGGAGGCGTCGACCAGCCGGGCGCGCTGGAGAAGATCCGACTCGATGCGGCTCTGCGTCCAGCTGCGCAGCGTGTGGTGGGCGGCCAGGGTGGCGATCAGCACAAAGAGCCCGATCAGGGCGATGGCGATCGCGAAGATTTTGCTGCGGAAGGAGAGAAACACCTGGTGCCTTCGAGGCCCGGCGCGTGCGCCTCAGAGTTCCGGGGGCGTGGCGCAGAAGCGGTAGCCGATGCCGCGCAAGGTCTCAATGTAGGGGCCGCAGGGGCCGAGCTTCTCGCGCAGGCGTTTGATGTGGGTGTCGACGGTACGGGTCATCACGTCGGCCTGTATATCCCAGACATCGCTTAAGAGCACCTCGCGTGACTGCGCGCGGCCGCGTCGAGAGAAGAGTGTCTCAAGGAGGCGAAACTCCAGGGCGGTCAGGGCGATGGGCTCCTCATCGACCCAGACCCGCACCGCCGGGAAGTCCACGCGAAGCCGGCCGAAGTGGACCTGGCCGGGAGCGGGGTTCTCGTCGGGCCCCTCGCTGCGGCGCAGCACCGCGCGCACCCGCAACATCAGCTCGCGCACGTTGAAGGGCTTGACGACGTAATCATCAGCGCCGGCCTCAAAGCCCTCGACGCGCTCGTGGTCCTCGCCACGGGCCGTCAGCATCAGAATGGGGATGTGGCGTGTGCTCTGGTCGGCGCGCACCCGACGGCAGACTTCATAGCCGGAGAGATCGGGGAGCATCAGATCGAGCACGATCAGGTCGGGCAGCGGCTGCTCTTTGAGGCGCGCCAGCGCCTGCTGACCGCTGAGCGCAGCGTCGGCCTCAAAGCCCTCGCGGCGGAGGTTGTAGTCGAGGTTTTCGACCAGATCGGGTTCGTCTTCGACGATGAGAATGAGCTTCGACATCACGTTCACTTCTCTATCAGAGGTGGATGGAACCCCCCGTGACAACCACGCAACATTCCAGGGTGTATTCCCCTTACGATGGGTTGGAGGGGATTCGCCGGTGGGCCTGCGCGACGGCCTCGTCGCGGCGGTCGCGGAGCGCGGTGCTCAGGCCGACTTTGTAGATATGCGGATTTTTGAAGCGCCGATGCTCGGCGGGCAGGGCCGCGAGCTGCTCGCGGGCGTAGGTGCTCGCCGCAAAGGCCGAGGGAAGCTCAGCGATGCGCCGACCTTCTCGCATGACGGGCTTAAGAAGCGGGGTCTGCTCAAGGTGGCCGACCTGCGTCTCTTTATGAGGCTCGTGCGGATGATGAATGCGATCGATGTGCGTCTGCTCATCGAGGGCGACGGCGTCGGCGTAGAGCTGACCCTGGGCGTCGCGGATGCGAAAGACCTGCTTGTCGCCGGGGAAGGTCATCTTGCGCAGACTGTCGGAGAGCTTGATGCGAGGCGTCCCGTTGAGGGTGGCCAGCTTGTAGACGCCGCCGAGCGCCGGATCGTCGTGGGCGGTCACAAGCTGGGTGCCCACGCCGAAGATGTCGATCGGGGCGTCCTGATCGATGAGCAGGCTGCGGATGACGTGCTCGTCGAGGTTGTTGGATGCAGCGATCTTGACCTCCGGGAAGCCGGCTTCATCAAGCATGGCGCGGGCGTGGCGCGCCAGGTAGGCCAGGTCGCCGCTGTCCAGGCGGATCGCGCGCAGGGACTGGCCACGATCGCGCAGCTCGCCGGCGATGGTGATGGCGTTAGGCACGCCGCTCTTAAGGGTGTCGTAGGTGTCGACGAGCAGCACGCTGGCATCGCCGTACTGGCGCGCGAAGGCGCGGAAGGCGTCGATCTCGCGCTCAAAGCTCTGGATCCAGGCGTGGGCCTGGGTGCCCGAGAGGGGGATGTCGTAGTGCATGCCGGCGAGCACGTTGGAGGTGGCGTCGAAGCCGCCGACCACCGCGGCGCGGGAGGCGTGCAGACCGCCGAAGCTGTGGGCGCGGCGCAGTCCGAAGTCGACCAGGGTGCGATCGCCAGCGACCTGGCGCATGCGCGCGGCTTTGGTCGCGATCAGCGACTGGAAGTTGAGCAGGTTCAAGAGTAACGTCTCCACGAGCTGCGCCTCCAGCAGCGTGCCGCGCACCTGCAGCGCTGGCGCGTAAGGGAAGATCAGCTCGCCCTCCGCCGGCGCGCGGACTTCGGCTTCAAAACGAAAGGTCTTAAGACGCTCAAGAAACCCGTCTTCGAAGCCCTGCTCGCGCAGAAACGCGATGGCGTCGTTGCCGAAGCGGAAGTCTTCAAGGATCTCGACCAGCGTGGCCAGCCCGCAGAAGACAACGTAGCCGCCACCGAAGGGCGGCGTGCGGTAGAAGTAGTCGAAGGTGGCGCGCTGCTCGGACTTGCCCTCCTTAAAGTAGCCCTGAGCCATGGTCAGCTCGTAGAGATCGGTGTAGAGCGCGATGGGTTCGAGCCGGGTCGTCATGAGGCACCTCCAATAAAAGCGGTCCAGGGGCGCGGGGGTTGCGCCGAAGCGTTCCAATGTTGGCGGGAGGTTAAGCGCGCCTCGGCAGGCGGACAAGATCGCCGGAAGGCGGCAGGCGTTGAGATGTGACCCGCGAGCGGTTATGCAGGTGACGTCTCGGCGGGCAGGCTGGCGTGTGTGGGAACGCACGAGGTGTTGGCGCCGGTCGGCCGAGACGAGGATCGCCAGGTCCGATCGATGACGATCGCCGCGCCGTCCGAGATTCTGCGATGCGTTGCCGGAGCATGATTCGGGGCGTATCCATGCAACGCCCGATGTGATTGAGGGCGAGCAACATCAACGAAAGATAGGAAAGCCTCGCTGCCGGAGCAGGGAGGCGACCGGGATGGTTCCATGGTGATGGGTCAAGAGGTCGGGCTGAGGGGGATCTGGGCGCTGGAGCGCAAGCCGCTGAGTGACGCCGAAGGTGTGCGTGAGCTGTGGGCCGGGGCGCTGCTGGCGACTGGGGAGGAGGCGGTTGACTACGATCTGAATCAGCGGGGGCAGTGGCGCGCCTTCGACGCGGATCGGCTCATCGTCGATACGCTCACCCAGCGCACGCAGCTTGTGATGGTGCGACTCGCCAGCGGTGGAGTGCTCGCGCTCTCGACGGGCAAACATGGTGAGCGGCCGCGCCTTGTCGCCGAGCTCCGGGTGACATCCACCGAGCACTCGAAGCGCGTCGACGCGTTGACCTCGGCCGCCGTTCAGTTGATGCACTCCCGGCTCGTCTTCGCTCGCCACGACCAGAGCGAGGGCGCCGCTTATGACGAGGCCGTCTGCGTGTTTCTGGCGAGCTCCGGCGAGCTCCCGCAGCGTCTTCGGTCGCTGCAGGCAGCGATCCCAAAGCTGGACGTGCAATCGACACCCGCAGGATGGCAGGCCAGGGTGAGCCCCGAGGCGCTCAGCCCCTCCGCGCGCTCCGACTGGCAAGCGTTCTGTGACGCGATCAGCGCCGACGTCCTGACCTGAGATCGAGCTGGCCCCATCGCCTCGCTCACGCTACTCAAGATCTTCGGACGCACGGGCGCAACCCCCTCGGTGAGCGATGCGCCGGACATTGTGACGCCGTCGACGATAGCTCCCGGCGTCCTACGAGAAGCCTGTAGATCAAAATCCCCCCGACCTCCGGAGGTTCTTCGATGGATGATCGCGCCAGCTGGGACGACTACTTCATGGCGATCGCCCGACAGGTCGCCACCCGCGCCACCTGCGATCGCAAACACGTGGGCGCGGTGATCGTGCGCGAGCGTACGATCCTCTCTACCGGCTACAACGGCAGCGTGCGCGGGCTGGAGCACTGCGATGAGGTCGGCCATATGATGGAGGCTGGCCACTGTGTGCGCACCATCCACGCCGAGGCCAACGCCATCATTCAGGCCGCACGAAACGGCGTGGCCATCGGCGGGGCCGACATCTACATCACCGCCTCGCCATGCTGGCAGTGCTTTAAGATGATCGCCAACGCCGGTATCCAGCGCATCATCTTCGGGGAGTTTTACCGCGACGCGCGCATCTACGAGGTGGCGAAGACCCTGGGGATCGAGCTTTTGCAGCTGAAAACAGGCGAAGAACCCCCGGTTGAAGAAAAGTTGCCCGCAGAGTGATAAAAGCTCTTGACGCCCGAAAAGGGCAGCCCTATAAGACACATCCTGCCGCTGAGGAACACTCCAAGACGGCACGGCGCGAAGGTAGCTCAGCAGGTAGAGCACGGCCCTGAAAAGGCCGGTGTCGGCGGTTCGAGCCCGCCCCTTCGCACTCCAGAACGAACGCCCCTTAAAAGCCCGCCCTCGCTCAACGAGGACGGGCTTTTGACGTTTCTGCTGGCGCGATCGCCGCCCGGGTCGGCCTGCTTGCAAGCATGCCCCCCTTCGGGTAGAACGGTCCGCCGGATTCATGCGCGCGCCACACTTTTGCCTGCGCCGCGCCCGGCCTTAACCGGCACGACGACCCGATTTTGAGCGCCGGCGACATCGATGGAACAACCCGCAGTAAGGATTGATGCAATGACATACGGCTTGAGTTCGAAGCGCAGCCGATCCCGGCGCACCAGGCGTCTGAGCTGGGCGACCCTGGTGGGTCTGGCAGGTGTGACGCTTCTGGGGGCGACGGGCTGCGATACCGTCGCCAGAATCAGCTTCTCCGAGCGTCGCTTTAACAACGTGCAGCCCGTGAGCTTTGGCGCCGCCGGTGGCCAGTGCGAGGGGTTGACCCAGGGCGGCGAGATTGGCTTCGTGCTCATGGCCAATGACAACACGCCGATCAAGCCCGGAGAGGCCATCTCGCAGGGGACTGTGAACCTGGATCGCAACAGCGTGACGTTTAATGACGGCGCGGTCTACGCCACGCCTGATCGCGTGTGCGCCAGTGCGGACGAGTGCCCCGATAGCTTCCTCTGCGGAGTGGGGCAAGATGGCGCTCAGGATATCGGCAACCGCTGCTACGTCACCTCGACTGTCTCGGCCGCCTCCGATCCAGAGTATATCGGTCAGGATCAGGCCAGCCACGCTTTTGGTGTGCTGGTCTCCCGCGCGGGTTCCTGGCGTGGCTTCCTCCCCTCGGAGGTCGCCGCGCTTGACCGCGTCGCCAATGAGATGACCGGCGGCGAGTACCCGGTGATCGCCGGTCCTGATACGCCGCCGCGAGGCGGGCGCGCGACCGACGGTAATAACCGCCGCTACAGTGCGCTCAGCGGTCTGGTCTCCAACTGGGGCGATGTCTCATCTCTGGTGCGTGAGAGCGGCCGTGAATCGCTCTTTGGGCTGTGGACCTACGGCGGCTCCAGCGGCACGATCTTCTCGCACGTCAACGCTACCACCGGTGGTCAGCTGTGGACCGGAAGCATCCCGGGGGTCGACTCGGCAGTGCGTGACATGACCTCCGAGAACATCAGCGAGGGCAACCGCAACTTCCTCTACGGCGCGATCCTTACGGTGCTCGATCAGGGCTTCACCGACACGCGTGTGGCCGACTTTGAGTCGCGCACGCTGGTCGTGCTCACCGACAGCCCGGACGCCTTCCAGTCGACGAGTAACAGCGCGCAGAACGTGATCACGCGCGCCAACGAGCTCGGCGTCTCCATCATGCTCGTGCACGTTGACCCGGCGCTCGACAACAACCTGCTGCGCGACGACTTCATCTACTATCAGGGTAAGCCCACCTGCACCTCCGATGATGAGTGCCGCAACTACGAGACCTGCCGCCAGCCGCAGTTCTTCCGCACGCCCAACTCGCCGACGGATTCGGTGCAGTACCCGGCCGACACCGAGGCAGCGTATTGCCTGCCGACGCGCGATGAGAACGGGCGCATCGGGCCGGTGGCGGAGTTCCAGGAGATCGCCTGCGCCACCGGCGGCACCTACAGCTACGTGCCCGCGGCTGAGATTCCGCTGATGCGCAACGCACTTGAGCACCTGCCCGCCTATGTCGAGGCCGGCTGGAAGGTCGACGTCTCGCTGGGTGCGACCGACACCGACGTGCTCTTCCCCGGGGAGGCCTTCCGCCTTCAGTCGGTGATGAGCGTGGATGTCGGCTCGACCAACGACACGTTCAGCTTCGCGCAGAAGGGCAGTGTCAGCGGGGCCTCCGGGGCCGACCCGGCCGCCGCCGATACGCGCGCGACCTTCTTCACGGCGGAGTGATCGCGCCGCGACCTTGATGCTTTGATCGAATGAACTACGCAGTAGGAGATAGATCGGTGAATGCCAAGCGAATTCAAGTCCCGCTGTGGGCTCTGGTGGTAGCGCTGACCCTGGCACTTATGGCCACCCCGGCCCTTGCGCAGGAGGCCGCCCCGGCTCCCGAGGGCGCTGAAGCGGCCGCCGAGGACGACGGGCTGCCCGAGCTCGACGAAGATGATCCGATGTACTGGGCCGAGATGCGCGAGGTCTACGTGATGCAGCAGCGCGCCTTCCTCAAAGAAGGTAGGTTTGCGCTGACGCTTTACGGCGGGATCATCCCCAACAACATCTTTGAGCAGTACCTCCCGCTGGGGGTTCGCGCGAACTACTTCCTGCTGGAGAACATCGGGCTGGAGGTCGCCGGCTCTTACGCGTTCCGTCGCGACACGCAGCTGCGTGAGACCCTTCGCGATGAGACCGGCGCCGACGCTCAGGAAGTGCTCATCGGTGACGGCCAGGCCTCCCACGTCAACTTCGGCGTGATGTGGAGCCCGGTCTACGGCAAGCTCGCCTACTACAACGACCGCATCATCTACCTGGATATGAACGTCTTTGGTGGGGCGGGCATGGTGGTCGCGCAGACCCAGAGCGACTTCAACTCGGGTCGCTCCACCACCGCCAAGCCCGAAGGTGTGCTCGGCGCCGGCCTCGCTCTTTATGTGGGCGAGCACGCCTCGGTGCGCGCTGACTACCGCCAGTTCATTTTTGCCAAGGTTAACGGCGGCGTGGCCAGGCCCTCCGAGGTCTCGCTGGGCTTTAGCTGGTTCTTCTAAGGGTGCGCGCTGTGCACCGGGAGCTGCCCGCCAGGCGGGCGACGATGATTGACAGGTCTACAGAAGGTTCTTTCATGACGACCGTGAAGTTTAAATGGAGCGCCATCGCGGTGCTCGTAGCCGCCGCCACCGCGCTCAGCGCCTCGCCGGCCGCTGCGCAGCAGGCCCTCGATGAGGAGCTTGAGCAGTACTGGACCAGCGAGCGCGATCTTCGCGTGCTGCGCGATCGTCTCTACGATCGTGAAGGCCGCATTGGTGCGGGGATCTACACCGGGCTGATGAGCAGCGAGCCATTCTATTACTACATCCCGGTTGGTGGCCGGGTCAGTTACCACTTCAGCGACCAGCTGGGCGTGGAGGTGGGCGGCGCGTTTATGAACGCCGAGGGCGTGCTCACGCGCAATACGCAGCTGATGGACTTTTTGATCAGCGACCGCGGCGAGGGATTTGATCCCGCCACTGACACCGAAGACCGCTTCTTGTGGCGCGCCAACGCCGTGGTCACCTGGAGCCCCTTCTACGGCAAGCTGGCGCTCTTGCAGCGCAAGCTCTCGCACTTCGACCTCAACGTCGCCGCGGGTCTGGGCGCGGTGAGCGTGGAGCGCCCCGACATCACCCGGGAGAGCGCCTCGACCAAGCTCACCGTCGAAGGTGTGCTGGGCGTCGGCGCGCACTTCTTTGTGACCCCGGATTTGACCGTGCGTCTCGACGGCCGGGGCTACCTCTACCGCGGCGCGCAGTTTAGCCATAACGAAGATTCGTTCTTCGGTCAGCTGCGCCTTCCGGTGGAGTTTCTGGTCGGTGCCTCGTACCACTTCTAATGGATGACACCGGAGAGGGGCGCCTGACGCCGCCGGTCAATTCGATAAACGCGCAAGCAGGAAGACAGTCTATGCAGGGACTCAATCTCAAGACGCATACACGCCCCGCAGCAGCACGAGGGGCTCGGCAGAGCCGGTGGGTTCGACGCCTGATCGGCGCCCTGATCTGTGTGACGCTGGTGGCCGGCACGGCCTCCACGGCGTTCGCACTCGATAAGAACCAGATCGTGCAGATGACGAAGCTGGGCCTCGATGATCGCGCCATTATGGGAGCGATTGACTCGGCCGGTGACGACATCTCGCTCACCGCCGAGGACGTTGAAGATCTGCGCGAGCAGGGCGTCAGCGACCAGGTCATCGACCACCTGCGCCGCCGCGGCATGATCGCCGGCGAGAGCGCTCCGGCAGACCAGGCCCCCGCCGATGAGGAGATCGATCCTCTGGCGCCGGCGCCCGCGCCGGCTCCGGCCGAAGGCGAGTCGGACTACGAGCGCGAAGAGCGCGAGCGTCTGGAGGCCGAGCGTCAGGCCGAGATCGAGCGCCGCGCCAACGAGCTCAACGCCCAGCGCGAGGCCGAGGCCGAGCGTCAGCGTCAGCTTGAGCGCGCCGCCGGCCAGCTGCCGCGCGCCGCCCAGATCGTGCGCGATGGCAACAACATGGAAGGCGCGCGCATGTACCTGGAGTTCCTCTCGTACGAGCCCGAGCAAGGCTCGGAGAACTGGTACGAGGCGACCTTCGGTCTGGCCAAGGCGCTCTACCAGGAGGGCATCCTCTCCGGCGCCTCGACGCCGCTGCTCGAAGTGCTGATGGCGGGCGCCGACCGGCCCCACTTTGTGGAAGCCTTCCGCATGCTCGAAGAGCTCAGCTCGCGCATCGGCTACAACCCGCCCATCCTCGAAGAGCTGACCCGCTTCTATGTGGGCGATAAGAACGAGCGCTTCCAGGCCGAGTTCAACTACTACATGGGCAAGTTCTTCTACGGTTATAACCGTATGGATCTGGCCCTTGAGTACCTCGATCAAGTGCCCGAGAGCGCCACGGATTACCCCGAGTCGCGCTACCTGGCCGGTGTCGCCCGCCTGGACCCGGCGGTCAACGATATCCCCGGCGCTCTGCGTAACTTCGAGGCGGCGATTCTCGCTGCCGAAGCCGCCCCCGGTGGAAACGAAGACATTCTGCAGCTGGGCTACCTGGCGCTGGCGCGTGTCTTCTTCGAGGTCGGTTTCTTCGATGTCGCGCTTTTCTACTACCAGAAGATTCCCTCGGAGAGCTCCCGTCACGCCGACGCCGTGTTCGAATCGGCGTGGAGCTACTTCATGAAGAACGACTTCAAGCGCGCGCTGGGGACCTTCCACACCCTGCAGAGCCCCTACTACTCGCAGCGCTACTACCCGGATCTCTACATCCTGGAGTCGACCGTCTACCTGAACCAGTGCATGTTCCCCAAGAGCCAGCGCGCGCTCGCCGAGTTCAAGAGCCGCTACCTGGATCAGCGCCCGCTCTTGCAGGCCTACCTGGAGAACACGTTTGAGCCCGAGGCGTACTGGCAGATGATGGAAGATGCCTACAAGCCTGGCCAAAGCGCGCCGATCCCGCGCCTGTTCACCAACGCGGTGCTCGAGAGCCTTCCCTTCTACAATGTGCACCGGGTGGTGCGCGCGCTGCAGGCCGAGCGGGCCGCGCTCAACGCCAACATCTCGGCGCTTGGCGACTTCGGTCAGCAGGTGCTTGAGCGGGTCGAAGAGCAGCTTGAGCTCAAGGTCCAGGAAGGGGGCATTATCGTTCAGCAGCGGCTCACCGCTGTGGACCAGGAGTTGGAGAACTGGGAATTGCGCTCCCTGCAGATCGAGTTTGATATCGATAGTGAGGAGCGCCAGCAGCTCCAGCAGCGTCTTCAGAACCCGAACTACGAGGCACCTGAAGCCGCCGAAGCCGGCACCACGCTGATGGTCGTCGCCGACGACTGGCAGCCCTGGCCCTTTGAGGGCGAGTACTGGCTTGATGAGGTCGCGAGTTACCGCAGTCAGATGCGCACGGAGTGCATTGAACAATGAAAAACCGTCATACAACCCGCACGATCTTCGGAGCGCTGATGGTGGCGCTTCTCGCCAGCCCCACCGCCGAGGTATGGGCGCAGGATATCAGCGCCCAGGAGCGTGAGCGCGCCACGACTGACGACATCCTCGACTCGGCCTCGCGTCGCCTCGATGAGCAGGCCGCCGCTGAGAGTGAGCGTGAGGTGGAGTCGGACCTTGAGGCCGAGACCAACGTCACCCTCGATCAGGTTGAGGATGAGCAGCGCACCATGACGGTCGAAGAGATCGAGGCGCTCAAGCGACGCCTCGAAGCTCAGAACCGGCGCATGATCACGCAGCTCGACGAGATCATCGCGCGCTCTCCCTACGCCGCTCAGAAGCCGGACTGGATGTTCCAGAAGGCCGAGCTGCTCTGGGAGCTGCGCAACATGGAGTACGTGCGGGCCCGTACCGAGTACAACGCGTGTCTGGACGCGGTCTACGAGGGCACCCTCGATGAGAGCGAGTGCCCCGAGCCGATGCCCGACTACAGCGAGGCACAGGCGATCTACGAAGATATCCTGCGGGAGTACCCGGACTACAATCGCCTCGATGAGGTCATCTTCCGTCTGGGGAGCGGGCTGATCGAGGCCAACCAGGGTGCGCAGGCCGTGGGCTACCTGCAGCGTCTGGTGACGAACTACCCGAACTCGCGCTACCTCCCCGACGCCTACCTGGCGCTGGGTGAGTTCTTCTTCGACCAGCAGCAGGCTGGCGTGGCGAAGATGAACTACGAGAAAGTGCTCAACTACGAGCAGTACCGCAACTACGACTACGCCCTCTACAAGCTGGCCTGGTCGCACTTCAATAATGGTGAGCACCGCGAGAGCGCCGATACCTTCAAGCAGGTGATCGCGCGCGCCGACTCGGCGGCCTGGAACTTCCTTCAGACCCAGGCGAGCAACGACCTGATGCTGGCCCTGGCCGAGATCGACGACGGCTGGATCGAGGCTCGGGACTACTTCACCGAGATCCGCGACATCGAATACACCTACGAGCAGATCAGCCGCATGGCCGGCTATCTGGAGCTCCAGGGTAAGGATGCCGACGCGTTGGCCGCCTACGAGTGGTTCCTCGACGAGCGCCCCAACGATCCGAGCGTGCCCGATTGGATGGACGCCATCGTGCGTTCGCTGCGTCGCACCAACTTCGAGGCCTACGAAGAGCGCGTGCAGCGCTACGTGGCCTACCTCAACCCGCAGGGCACCTGGTTCCGCAACAACGCTGACGAAGAGCGGGCGATCAGCAACGCCAACCTTCTGGTGGAGGGCAACCTGGCGCGACTGGCCAACCACTATCACCGCCAGGCCCAGCGCGGCGGCACGCGCGACGACTATGTGACCGCGGCCGATTACTACCAGCAGTTCATCGACCGATTCCCGGAGCATCCGGCCTCGTTCGATATGACCTTCTTCCTGGGTGAGATTTACCTCTACAACCTGGAAGATTACGAGCGCGCCGCGCTTCAGTATCAGCTGGTGGTCGACCTCTACAAAGACGACAACATCCCCGAAGAAGCCAAGCCCGAGGAAGTCGAGGCGCTGGTGCGTGACGCGGCCTACGCCGTGGTCAGCTCGTACAACGAGCTGGTGAAGCAGCACCACCCCGACTCGATCCTCGTGGAGATGGCCGCGCGAGCCGGTGAGAACCCCGAGCCGACCTCGCAGAGCATGGGCTCAGCAGCCGACGCTGGCGAGACCCCGCCGATTCCCCGCACCGACCTGCTCAAGTACGAGCAGGGCTTTGTGGAGGCGAGCGACCAGTTCTCGGAGATGTACCCGACGGAAGACGTGACCCCCACGGTCGATTACGTGGCCGCCGAGGTCTACAAGAGCCGCGGACACTACGACAACTGCGTGCCGCGTTACGAGAGCATCATTGAGAACGCGCCGCGCCACACCTACGCCAGCTACGCGGGCAACAGCCTTCTGGAGGCGAACTACCGCCTGCAGCGCTGGGATGAGGTGGAGAAGTGGGCCCGTCACCTGCTCGAGAACGAGATCTTTGACGTGACGCCGCGTGAGAGCCTTACCCAGGCGATTGCGTTTGCGATCAACGAGAAGGCCATCGACCTCAAAGAAGAGGATAAGGTCGACGAAGCCGCCGCCGAGATGCTGCGCCTTGCCGGGGAGTTCCCCGACTCGGAGTTCGCGCCCGGTGCGGTGTTCAACGCCGCGGCGATCTACGAGGGTGGCAACGAGGTCAACCGCGCTGTGGAGCTGTACCAGCGCGTCATCGAGACCTACCCGGAGTCGGAGCAGGCCCCCAACGCGCTCTACGTTCTCGGGTTGATCTTTGAGTCCCGCGCCGACCTCTCGCAGGCCGCCACCTACTTCGCGCGTCTGGGCGAAGAGAACTACCGCAGCTACGAGAACGCCGGCGATGCGGTGTACAATGCCGCCGTCCTGCGCACCGCGATGGAGCAGTGGGACGAGGCGATCGCGACCTACGAGTCCTACCTGGAGTACTTCGGGGAGGAGATCGAGGACGAGGAAGAGAACACCATCGAGCTTGAGATGGCCTTCCTTGAGAAGAACCGCGAGAACCGGGAAGCCGCGCGCACCCGCTTTGAGGAGTTCCTCAAGAAGGACACCATCAAGGGCGCCGAGCGCGTCGAGGTGAACCTGGAGCTGGGGCTACTCGCCGAGCAGATGCAGCCCCGCAACTGGGAAGAGGTGGCCGACGGGTACTTCACCAGCGCGGTTAGCACCTGGAAGGAGCTCGACGAAGAGGGCCAGAACGCCAGTCGGCAGTTTGCCGCTCAGGCGCGCTTCCACCAGGGTGAGGCCATCTTCCGTAAGTTCAAGGCCGTGGAGCTCTCCTTCCCGGTGCGGACGCTGACGCGGACCGCGCAGGAGAAGGGTCAGTACCAGCTCGACGCTGAAGAGGTCTTCGCCGAAGTCATCCAGATGAAGAGCCCGCGCTGGGTTGCTGCTGCCGCCTACCGCATCGGTCAGGCCTATAAGGACTTTGCCGAAGGTCTCTTCAACCTGCCGCTCCCCGAAGGGCTGACGCCCGATCAGGAGTTTGAGTACCAGCTCTCGGTTGAAGACCTGGCCTTCCCGCTTCAGGAACGTGCGCTCACCGCGTTTAACCGCGCGCTGGAGCTTGCGCTGGAGTACGAGGCCTACAACGAGTGGAGCCGCCTCTCCGCCCAGGAGATCAGCCAGCTTGAGCGTGGCGCCTACCCGATCACCGGGCAGGAAGGTGTGACGGTGGAACACAACCGCACCGAGTTCTTCGCGCCGGATCCGGTGACGGACTGGTCGGTGGTGGCCGAGCGTGGCGCGGCGCGCTTTGAGCGTCGTCCCAAGCCGGAGCCCGCGCCTGCGCTCGACGAGAACGGACAGCCCATTGAGGCGGCGCCCGAAGGGGCGACGCCGGCTGAAGGTGAGGGTACGCCGTCGGCAACGACTGAAACCCCGGCCTCCTGAGTTAGGACGATCATCGACGACACACACGCCGCAAGGCGTGGTGCGAGGATAGCATATGAAAAACACACTCACTAACCTGACTCGCCGCCCCTTGATGGGGGTATTGGCTGGTGCGCTTGCGGTGACGCTGAGCGCGGGGTGCTCCAGCGCCCCGAAGACCGTCGATGAGGCGCCGGTGGAGGTTCCGGAGAAGTCGGAGCAGGAGAAGATCTCCGAATCGACCGGCATCCCCCTGGAGGCTCTTGAGGCCTTTGAAGAGGCGATGGTGGCCATCGAGGCCGGCGCGACCGAGCGTCAGACGGCCATCGACGCCCTGGAGCGAGCCATCGAGATTGAGCCCACCTTTGCAGAGGCCCACTACAACCTGGGTCTTCTCTACGGTGAGATCGATCGCAACGATGATGCCGTGGTTCGCATTCAGACCGCCCGTGAGCTCGATCCGGATGTGTTTGATTACACCGTGGCGCTGGCCAAGGCTTACGCTGAAAACGAGCAGTACGACGACGCGCAGACCCTCTTCTCGGAGGTTGTGGCGCGCGATCCGAATAACCTCGTCGCCAAGAACAACATGGCGGTCATCGCGCTTCGGCGCGGCGAGGAGGATCAGGCGCTGCGTTACGTCGAGGAGATCCTGCGTGAGGATAACGTCAACGTCGGGGCGCTCAACACGCTCGGTCTGATTTACATGGAGCGCGAGAACCTCTCGCTGGCGAAGTACTCGCTGCGCAAGGCGCTCAAAGAAGATGAAGACAACGTCGACGTGCTCAACAACCTGGGGCTTGTCTACATCCAGGAAGATAACGTGCCGCTGGCGGTCGACTCCTTCTCCAAGGCGATCGAGGCCGACGAGGACTACCTGGAGAGCCGCCTGAACCTGGCTTCGATCCTGCTCGAGTACCTCGATTACGAGCGGGCCGACGCGCACTTCACTCACGCGGTGCGCATCGCGCCGCACCACTGTGTGGCGAACCTGGGTAAGGGCGCTTCGGCGTTTGCGGTCGGTGAGCATGAAGAAGCCGATGAACGCTACAGCTACTACCTGCAGGAGTGTGATAGCGATCACCTCTCCAGCCTGGAGCGACTGGCGCAGCTCAATGAGACGCACCTGCAGCGCCCCGAAGAGGCCATCGCGTACTACGAGCGGCTGGTGGAGCTGGAAGACGACGTGAACAAGGTCGCCAACTACGAGGCGTCGATTAACTTCATGCGCTCGCAGCTGGAGCAGCAGGCGCAGCAGCCGGAGCCGGAAGCTGAAGAGGCCCCCGAAGGTGATGAAGCGGTCGAGGGCGACGAAGCCGCGGAGTGAGTCACGGCGTGCTGCGGCGTCTTTGACGTCGGGACGCGCGGGCGTTACACTTTTACGGCATGTCGCGTGATACCGCGCGAAGCTACTGAGGAGAGAGACGATGAAAAAAGCAATCTTTTGTCTGGTGCTTGCGGCGACGACGGTGTTCGGTGCCCAGGCCTTCGCGCAGGACGCCGAAGAGGGCGAGACCCGCTCGCGCTTCTACGACTTCGAGAACATGCTCGTCGAAGGTGAGTTCCGCTCGCCGGACTTGATGAACATGGAAGGTCGCGGTCAGGCGCAGTTCCAGCGCCTGCTGGACCTGAAGACGAGCTTCCTGCCGAAGATTCAGGAAAGCACCGAAGAGGCCGCGCTCCAGCAGTAAGCGCGCGACTCGGTGAGCTTTCGAGCTTTGACGCCCCGCCATCCCGTTGAGGATGGCGGGGCGTCTGCGTCTGGGGGCGCCGTGAACGACGGGGGAGAGACGGGGCGCTGAGGGCTAACGTAAAAGGTTGTGTCGGGTTGCGGAGGATCGGGCCATCGGGGCGCTATCAGCGGGGCTCTGACGAGGATCACGGCGTTGGGATGGGGGTGACAACTGATTGACGCTTCATAAAGCGCTTTGCTACGTTGGACGCCGCTGACCGGCACGCTTCCTCATCGATGTACGCCCGGGAGAGTTGCCGCTCTTTTTCCAGGAGGGCACCCACCTCCTCGGGGCTCGCCGCGCGAGCCGATCGAAACGATGAGGGTGGTTGGAAGGCATGCGCAGCAAAAGGTTGCGAAAGAGAGGTGGCGGTCGAGGATGATCGTCACAGAGCAGGTCGAATCCACGCCGGCCGCCCGATGAGGCGGCGTATTAGAGGCAACGCGAAGGAGCGGTTCCCCGATGAAGATCGTTTGCGACAACTGCGGCGCGAAATATTCCATCGCGGACGACAAGGTCCAGGGCAAGGTCTTTAAGATCCGGTGTAAAAAGTGCAGCGAGGTCATCGTGGTCAAAGGGACCGCAGAAGGTAGTGAAGAAGGTGGCGGGGAGTTCGGCTCGGCCTACGGCAACACCGGCGGGGCGTCGGAGTGGTACGTGGTGATCGACGGCGATCGCGTCGGCCCGATTACGCCCGAGGAGGTGGAAGCCTACTTCACCGCCGGTCAGGTGCACCCGGATACCTTCGCCTGGCGCGACGGGTTGGATGACTGGGTGATGTTGAGCACGCTCAACGAGTTCGCGCATCTGATGCAGGACGCGGCCGGCCCCAACGAAGCCACGATGATCGCTTCGGCGCATAACCCTCAGCCCGAGCCTGATCTCGACGCGACGGCGGCGATGAGCTCCGGAGGCTTTGATAGCCTGGAGGGCTACAGCGATAACAGCGCCTCTGTGGAGAGCGGGAGCTACGACCAGCAGCCCTCGATCGAGAGCTACGCCGACAACGGCTTCGGAGGCGGTGGTTACGATGATGGCTACGACGCCGGTGGTTACGATGCTGGCGGTTACGATGACGGGTTCGGCGGTGGCGAGGGTGGGATGTTCGCCGCGTTCGACTCGACGCCACCCGAAGACGACTACGCCGGCGGCTATGGCGCGGATGAGCCGGAGCCGGCCGCGGCTCCTGCCTCGGGTGACATGGTGGGCGCGCGCAATGAGAACAGCGTGCTCTTCAGCCTGAGCAGCGTCGACCAGGTGAAGGCGGTGAGCAAGCCGGCCGAAGGCGCGGCGCAGGGCAATGATAAGTCGGGTCTCATCGACATTCAGGCGCTGGCGAGCACGCACGCGTCGATGAAGGGTGAGAAGGGCTCGGATGACGACTTTGCCCCGGGGACGATGAGCATGCCGGCGCTGATGCCGATGGGCAGCCATCGCAAGCAGAACAAGGGGCTGATGATCGGCGTGATCGCCGGTGTGGCCATCCTGGTGCTGGCGCTTGTGGCGGTTGTGGTGGTGGTGCTCGGCAAAGACAGTGGCGAGCAGCCGGCGCAGCCGGCGGTCGCTGCCGCGCCCGCAGCGGCTCCGGCCGCGGCTGAAGCCGCGCCGACGCCCGAGGAGCAGAAAGAGGCC
>NZ_VOSL01000146.1 GCF_007997005.1 Lujinxingia vulgaris
GTGGCGGTGCGCCGCCGCGTGGAGCAGGCCGAACGCCTCACCCAGCGCGCCGAGGAGCGGCTGACCCGGGCGGTGGAGCGGCGCACCGATGATGCGCGGCGAGAGGTGGAGCGGGCCTCCCGCGGGCTCTCATGGCCGGCGGTGCAGGCGCGACTTCGGCGCAGGTCGGAGGAGCTTGGCGATCGCCAGGAGCGCCTCGATCGCGCCACCCGAGTGACGCTTAAGCAGGCCCGGGCGCAGCTGGAGTTTGCCGAGGAGCACCGCCGACTGCTTGATCCGGCCCGAGTGCTCGCCCGCGGCTTTGCGATTGTGCGCGGACCGCAGGGCGTGGTGCGTGAGCCGGGCCAACTCCCTGTAGGAGCCCGCTTTGAGGTGGAGCTCGCCGGCGGTCGCCTGGCGGCCACCCGTGCGCCTGACGCCGACGCCCCCAACCTTGATGATCCTTCTTCAACCGGCGCCGATCGCGCCGATGGTACGACGCCTGAGGAGACCCCATGAGCGAGTTTGCCACGCCCCCCGAAGAGAGCCTCAGCTATGGCGAAGCTATGGAAGAGCTCAACCGCATCCTGGCCGCCATCGAAGGCGACGCCGTCGATCTCGATGAGCTTGGCGAGCGGGTGGCCCGCGCCGCCGAGCTCATTCGCATGTGCCGCGAGAAGATCGATCAGACCGAGTTTCAGGTCCGCACGATCATCGAAGAGCTCGACGGGCGCGACGAGGACTAAAGCTCAGAGCACCTCGACGCGGAAGTCGGCGATGACGCGAAAACGGGCGGTCTGCTCGGGGGCGCTGCCGGAGGCGTCGCTGCTCAGGCGCATGCCTTCTTCGATATAGGGCTTGAGGTTGACGCCATCTTCGATCTCCAGGGCGAAATCGGTGGCGCCTTCCGGGGCCGGGTCGCGCCAGGCCAACTCCACCGCGGGAAGATCGGAGCCATCGCGTGTGGACTCGATCGTGATGGTGACCTCATCGATGAAGTCGAAGTTGGGCTCTTCGCTGTCGCTCTCGAGCCCGAAGGTCAGGTCGGTGAGGTAGACCGCTTTGGCGCCGTCGGCGTCCTGAGCTTGAAGTTCTTGCTCAAGGTTGACGCTCAGGGGGATGCGCGTCGGGAAGACGTCGCCCAGCCCCAGCAGGCTGCCGCCTCGTCCCTCGATCTCGATCACCCCGCTATCTTCGGTGATGGTGAAGGCGGCGATGCCGCAGGCGCTCAACCCGAGCATGAGGATGGCGAGCGCTGCGATGAGAAGATGGCGGCTGGACAGAGAGGGTGGGGAGAACATCATCAAAGCTCCGTTCGACACAAAGGGAGTGGGACAATCAACACGCTCGCGGGTTGGACGCGACCTGAAGAGGTTGCGCACACACGCATCGCGTTTCAAGTTTGGGCGGTTGGCATCCCTCAAAGAGGGGGCGCAAGGCCGCTTGTCACATAGGGTTACGAGCGGTAGAGTTGCCCCGATTTTCCGAGGCCCAGACAGGCCCGAATGAGGACTCAATCTGCATGAAGTTCTACTGCGACAGTTGCCAGACCAAGTACTCGATCGCCGATGAGAAGGTTCGAGGCAAGGTTCTGAAGGTGCGCTGCAAGAAATGCAGCCACATCATCACGGTACGCGAGGCGAGTCGGCCGGCGGCGGCCGCACCTCCGGCTGCACCCGGTGCGCGCACGGTGGCCTGGCACTATGCCATCAACGGCCAGTCGTTTGGGCCGATGGCCGAAGAGGTGCTCCGCCAGAAGGTCGCCTCGGGTGAGGTCGGTGACGCGGCGTACCTCTGGAATGAGACCTTCGGCGACTGGAAGCCGCTGCGCGCGGTCGCGGAGTTTGCCGACGCGCTGGCGCAGGCCCAGGCCGTCAAGCCCTCGCCGCGCACCATCGGGGTTAAAGAGGCCCTCAGCGCGGTCAGCGCGCCCGAGGACGCCGGGCTGGGGCTCGGGGCTGAGCCCAGCTTCACCGAGGCCGAGCCCAGCGAGGCTGAGGACGACGCGACGGTCGTCGATCTGAACCGCTCCGAGGTGCTCAAAGCGGCGGCTGCCCGTCAGGCGGCGAGCGCCGATAAGGCGGTGGAAGGTTTCAAGGCGAGTCTCGAGTCGACGGGCGAAGGTGCGCGTAAAGATCGTCTGGCGAAACTTCGCGAGCGCCTGCACCTCGATGAGGACGAAGCCGAAGAGGAAGACGACGCTGCGACCGAGCCCGCCTTCGGCGGAGACGACGCGCAACCCGACAGCGGCATGGACTTCGCTCTGGGCGACACGCTGGATGCGGGCGACGATGCCCCGCAGACGCACAGCGAGCCCACCTCGGAGCATGACGGGCTTTTCGGTGGGTTTGATGTGCCGAGTGCGACCACGCCAGCAGGCGCCCAGCCTCAGCAGAAGGCGCAGGAGGGCGATGCGCAGGAGGACCAGCCCACCGACGCGGTGCCCTTCTTCCCCAGCGCACCCAGGCTCGGTGACCCCAAGGCGACCTCATCAAGTCGCCTGGAGGAGATCACCGGGAGCCTGCTGATTCAGCTCAATTCCATCAAGAAAGACAGCCGCAAGCGCATGATCTTCTTCGGAGCGGCGGCGCTCGTTCTGGTGTGTGTGATCGGGGGCGTCGGTTACGTGGTGGCCACCTCGGAGTCGACGGAGGTCGTGGACACCGGGCCGAAGGTGCGTTTCGATAACCTGGGTCAGGCGCCGAAGTTCAACAAGTACTCCAAAGAGCAGGCCGCGCGCGCGACCAGCATGTTTGTGATCGAAGAAGACATCGTGATCTCCCGCGAAGAGGGCCGCGCGGCCTTTGAGCAGGAAGAAGAAGCGCGTAAGGCGGGTAAGAGCGCCGAAGAGATCCGCCGCGAGCAAATCGCGCGCGCCGAGAACAACCCGCGGCTTCTTCCGAAGATCGACGCCAACGCCCTGCGCTTTGAAGGGGGCTCCACCGAGGGCGCCCAGATCGGTCGCGGGACGTCGAGCTCCGGCATCAACCGTGACGGCGTGGGCGCGACCGCCGGTGGCTTTGAGGTCGGCGGGCTGGCGGGTGCGGCGGAGGCCAACGTGGCCGATGACCGCTTCCAGCGGATGGCGGCGCTCAAGACCGAGTCGAACCGGGAGATCTACCGCCCGCATGCGGAGCTGGAGGCCGGTCGCAAAGCCAAAGGCCCGCAGGGGCTCTCTCCGGAAGAGGTCGCCCAGGGATTTCGTACGGTCTCGCAGAGCATCGGGCTGTGCCGCGAGCGCCACATGTGGCGCGGTGGCACCATTGATGCGCGACGCATTCACCTGACGCTGCAGGTGCTCAACACCGGGCGTATCGGGCGCATCAAGCTGGAGCCGGATTCGTTGGAAGGCACCGAGTTTAGTCGGTGCATGAACACGCACCGTGACCGGTGGAGCTTCCCGAGCTTCAACGGAGAGCCCATCGAAGTTCGCGCGCCCTTCGTGCTGCAGTGAGCGGGACGGTGTCCTCTCTCCATAAAAAAGCCCGGCTCTGGCGAGCCGGGCTTTTTTATGTTGGGGAGCGTCGAGGAGGGCTTCAGGGGGCGGGATCGGGTGTTGTGGTTTCAAGAGCGCGAAGCTCTTCGCGAAGCAGCTCCAGATCGACTGCGGTGAGGCGATCGTTGTGGGCGTGAAGATGTTCTGCAGTGCGTTCGATCCATGCCCGAGCCTGGGCGATGGCGCCGGCACGTACGAAGTCTTCGGCGATCTCAAAGAGGGTGTCTCCCGGGGAGGCTTCCGGCGCCACGCCAAGCGCATCCTGGTAGAGGCGGTCGGCATCTTCGGGATGTCCGGCGAGCAGGGTTAGCCAGGCCTTCGCGCGCGCCGACGAGAGGGGCAGGGGATGGGGCGCGCCTGCGTCAACGTCGATCACAGCGAGGGCGTCCGGAAGTCGTGCGGCCCGGGCGAGGGCGGCGGCGCGTTGCAAGGCGATCTCGCCATAGTTCAACGCCGGATGGTGGCGCTCGCCGGTGAGGATCGCCTCGCAGATTGTCAAAAAATCGTCGGGGCGTTGCAGCTGCAGGCAGCGGCGGGCCAGCGCCCAGCGCTCCAGATCGCTCTGCAACTCGCTGAGGGGAAGCTCGTCATCGAGCGGCGCCAGGAGCCAACGGTCATGGCGGGCGGCCTCCCCGATGGAGGTGACCTCCCATGCGTGGTAAAGGTATCCGGCTTCGTCGTCGAGGTAGTCAGGGTAGTTGTCGCCAATCGATGGTGCGAAGTCGTCGGACATCGTTCAACCTTTCGGGGCGTGGAGACGCCCCCATAAAGCGCGCTCATTGCCAGGGCGCGCGAAGAGATGAGGCAGGGATGCAGCGAGTGTTGCTCTATTTTAAAGGCGTGTGCATGGGCATCGCCGACATCATTCCGGGGGTCAGTGGCGGCACGCTGGCGTTGATTCTTGGAATCTACACCGAGCTGGTCAATACGATAAAGGGGCTCAACCTGCGGTGGGTGGCCCCTCTGGGGCGGTGGTTGACCCAGGGACGGAAAGACGAGGATCGGCGCGCGCTGATCGCTGCACTCGAGAAGCTCAACCTGGTCTTTTTGATGGTACTTGGCGCCGGCATCGCCACGGCCATCGCCGTCGGGGGGCTGGTGCTGCCGGGGCTCTTGGAGCGCTATCCGGAGGTGATGCGGGCGCTCTTCTTCGGGCTGATTCTGGCGAGTGTGCCGGTGCCCTTTAAGATGATCGAGTTTCGCGACAGCCGCATGAAGGCTGTGGCGGCTGTGGCGGTCGTGTTTGGGGTGATCTTCGGGTGGGTGCTGACCAACCCGGCCACCACCTTCGAGACTCAGATGACCTGGAAAGAGGTCAGCTCTCAGGAGCAGACCATGCGGGATGTGGTGCGCGAAGGCCCCAGCGCCTGGGCGGCCGAGCAGGTCTACTGGGCGCCTCAGAATGAAGCGCTGCGAGAGGCGATGGCCCAGGCCTATCCCGAGTTGAATCTCGCGCCCCCGGGGGCCGAGGCCGCGCAGGATAAAGATGCGGTCAAGGCGCGCAGCGAGGCCTATGAGGCGTTGACCATCCCGGCCGGCACGCCTGTGCAGATCCCGCAGCCGGCGCCCTGGTACATCTTTGTGGTGGGGATGATCGCGATCTGCGCGATGATCCTTCCGGGGATCAGCGGGTCGTATCTTCTGCTGATTCTGGGCGGGTATTTCTTTGTGCTCAATGCGCTCAAAGGCGTCCTCACGGGGCTGGCCTCGGGGAGTCTTCCGATGAACGCGGCGATGTATGTGGGGCTCTTTATGGTGGGGGCGGCCGTTGGCATTTTGAGCTTCTCGCGGGTGTTAAGCTGGTTGTTGCACCGCTTCACTGTGCCCACACTCGGGGTGTTGGTGGGGCTGATGCTGGGCTGTCTTCGGGGCATCTGGCCCTTTCGGGGGATGGCGTCGGGCTATGTGGTCAATGTGATGCCGGCCGGCATCAACGGCACCGTGATCGCGTCGATCATCGCCGCGCTTGTGGGGGCGGTGCTGGTGACGGTGTTGGGCAAGGTTGGCAGCGCCCACCCATCGGGCTCGCTGGAGAGCTGAGGCCGCCGCAGCAGAGGAGCAGGTCATGGAGATTAGCGCACGGACGATGTACGGGCTTCGCGCCCTGGTGACCCTCGCAGGGGCCCGAAGTTGCGAGCCGATGAGCATTCAGACGATCGCCGACGAGGAGGAGCTTCCGGGGAAGTTTCTGGAAGGGATCATGGCCGACTTAAAACGCGGCGGGTTCGTGCGCAGCAAGCGGGGGGCCAACGGCGGGTACATGCTGGCGAGGCCGGCCAGCGAGATCACGCTGCTCAGCGTGATCCGTCACCTGGACGGGCCGGTCGCGCCGCTGGGCTACGAAGATCGCACGGCGGCGGCCGAGGGCGAGCTCACCGAGCGGCAGCGGGCGTTTGGGCCGGTCTGGTGTGAGGTGCGCGATGCGACGATCCGCGTGCTGGAGCGTTATACGATTCAGTCGATCGCCGACAGCGTGCCCGAACTTCGTCTGGAGGACTTTCGGCCCATCTACCAGATCTGAATTCGCACGTTTTGAGCGTGAACAAAAAGAGCGCGCTTGCCAGTGGCGAGCGCGCTCTCTTTGTGTGTGGGAGCTACCTGTGGGGCCCGGCCGGGCTCAGAAGTTGGGCATCTCCAGGTAGTCCTGACGGACGTTCTGACCGACGTAGAGGGGCTCGCCATCTTCGTAGATGCGCAGGTAGAGGTTCACAAAGCGCAGCACCTTTTTGGCGTAGCCGCGGGCCTCGGCGTAGGGGATCTCTTCGATAAACTCATCGAGCGGGATCTGATGGCCGCGCATCTCCAGCCAGGCGCCGACGCGGTGCGGGCCGCCGTTGTAGCCGGCGAAGGCAAAGAGCTCCTGGCCGTGGAACTTCCGCACAAGGCGGCTGAAGTAGAAGATGCCGTGGGCGATGGCGTTATCTTCTTCGAGAAGATCGTAGGGGCCGAAGTCTTCGTCACCGAAGAGGTCGGCGATCTTCAGGCCGGTGCGCGGGATCACCTGCAAGAGCCCCAGGGCGTCGGCGCGGCTTAAGGAGTCGGGGTTGAAGGAGCTCTCGACCAGCATCAAGGCCCAGATCATGTAGGGGTTGACCCCGTGTTGTTTGGCCAGGGGGATGACCTTCTCGGGGAAGGCGCGGGGGTAGGCCATCATCCAGTAACGGCGGGCCTCGCCCTCGGGGGCGCGGCGCAGCCACCAGGTGTTGCCGAGCGCGTGGCGACGGACCAGATGATAGTCACCGACCTCCTGGAAGGCGTGAACCAGCACGGTATCAAGACGGCGCCGGCGATCGAAGATGGCCTGCTGGCGCGCGATCTGGGCGCGTCGCTCCGAGGTGGTTGTGGCCACCGGGAAGCGCAGCTCATCGGACTCCATGCCCCAGAGCTGGGCCTGCTTTCGGGGCGGGCGGTTGTCGATGTAGTAGCCCCACCGGCGGTAGGGGAGCTCCACCGGGCTGGAGCCGGCGCGGGCGCGTCGCGAGAGGCCACGAAACTCCAGGCTGACGTCGCGGATGACGCGGCGGGCCTCGGTGGTCCAGCCGGCCTGCCAGAGCCAGCGGGCGCGCTCCAGGTTGGGAAAGAGCTCCCCGGCCTCTTCGACCGCGCGGGCCAGCCCCCCGCGGTGGGTGTCGTCATCGTAGGCTGTGATGGCCTCGGGCACCGGCCCGATCATCTCGCCACGTGCATAGTTCACAAAGGCCATGTCGGAGCCGTTACGGCCTCCCCAGTAGATGCGGGCCTCGGCGTTGTAGCGCACGCGGCCGGCGGGGCGAGTGAAGTCGACCTCGCCGGAGGGCACACGCGCCTGGGGGGCGTTTCGATCGTCGAGGCCGGCGATGTTGTCGCGGTCGGTGTCATCGATCTCGTCGCGGGAGGTGTCGGGCTCTACGCCCAGAAGTTGGGAGGGCGCGATGAGGGGGCGGCCCGGGTTCCAGGTCAGCCCGACGCCGGGAGCGACCATCGAGGGCGTTGAGACGCAGCCGTCGTCTTCGGGATCGCAGGGCGTGGCGTAGTACGGACCGGTGTCGGTGCGGCGTACCGGGCCTTCTTCGGTGAGCGCGCCGGGCAGCGGTGTGGCGCGCGGATCCTGATAGGTGCCCGGGGCCTGACGAAAGCCGTAGAAGGAGGCTTCGTCGAAGGCGTCGAAGACCTCATCGGAGCTCTCGACGACCCGCTCGGCCTGGACGAAGCCACCGTCGCTTCCGGCGCGCTGGCGAAGGTCGAGAAGGCGCCCGGCGGCCTGAAGTCCGTAATAGCTCGTGGGGTAGGCCTGAGCCACGTCATCGAAGACCAGGGCAGCTTCTTCGTCGTTGCCGCTGCGCTCCAGGGTGCGCGCGGTCCAGTAGAGGTACTTGGCGCGGTTCTGGCCGCTGGAGCGATCCGCCAGACGCCGCAGGTTTTCGTACGCCTCGTCGAACTTCCCGCTCTTATAGAGCAGGTAGGTGTAGTGCCACCCACGTTTGCGGTAGGCGCTGTAGAGCCGGTCGTAGGCGGCGAGGGCCTCGGGGTAGCGGCCGTGCTGCTCGTAGAAGCCCGCAAGTGCGCTCAGGAGCTCCCGGGCGGGTTCGCCGCGGTAGAGTGTCTCCAGCGCTTCGATGGCTTCATCAAAGCGCCCCAGGCGCGCCAGGGCGAAGCTGTGGAAGCGGTAGAGCGTGCGTTTGCTCATGCCGGCTTCATTGCCGGCTTCAAAACGCCGCCGGGCCTCCTCGAAGTAGGGGAGTGAGGCCTCGAACTGGTGGCTGTAATAACGGTTAAGCGCGATCTCGAGCGTGACCTCGTTCTCAAAAGCCGAGTCGCCGCTCTCGGTGGCGTGCTCTTCGAGCAGGCCGGTGAGCAGTTCGTGGGCCAGCGGCCAGAATTTGTCGACGCGAAGTTGGCGGAAGCGTTTGAGACGATCCTCACGGGGGATTTCGGCGATGGTAACCCCCTGTTCACGCAGTACGTCGAGGCGTTCCAGCGCGAGCTCTCCTTCTTCTTTATAAGGAAACTCAAACCAGGCCAGCTGGTAGGAGCGGGCGGCGTCTTGAGGGCGGTCGGTTGCCTCGAGCGCGCGCCCCTGCAGGTAGAGGATGATGTGGCGGCGCGGGTAATCGGGGAACATCTCGGCGATCTGCGTGAGCACGGGGGCGGCCTGCTCATAGCGCTCGGCGGCCATCAGCGCTTCGGCCTGAGCGGCGCGCGCGCGCCAGATCATGGGGCTGTCTTTGGCCTCGTAGACGCGCTCGTAGGCCTGGGCGGCCTCCTGGTGGCGTTCCAACGCGCTCAGGTTGAGCGCGCGCAGGTAGCTGACGTAATCGTCGATGGGCGTGCTGCCCTCCAGCGCGTCGAGGTGCGTGAGCGCGGTGGCGTGGTCGCCCTGATGGTAGGCAAGGTACGCGCGCTGAAAGTGCGTCAGGTTGCGCGTGGAGGCCGACGTGTCGCACTCAATCTGGAGCAGCGCATCGAGCGCGGCGGCCGCCTCGTCGGGGCGCTGCCAGAGCAGCGCCTGTCGAGCTTCCTCCCCAATAAGGGAGGCAGTAGCGCATTGGCGCGCGGCGTCTCGGGCGGCATCGGCCGATCGATCCAGGATCTGGCGCGCCTGAACAAGCGCGCTCGGGCGTGGGCTTTTGGCCTGGCCGGCGCGGGCCATCGCGCTGACGCGCGCCTCACCATCCTGGGCGGGGGCGGAGTCGGCGCCGAAACTAAAAAGGGCGATCGCGACGGTGGCCGCCAGCGCTCCCGCAGCCAGCCGGGGGGCAGGGGGACGTCGAGTCATGGAAGGGTGCCTGGGTGACGGACGTGGTCAGTGAAGGTACGAGGCCGCAGCTCGACGGAGGTCACACGCCTTCTAGAGCGTGTCACACCGCCGGGGGATGCGTTCGGTAAACCGCGGCGCGAAGCGACGCTATTTCGCCGCACCAAAAGCTAACGCCGATGAGCGCCTGCGGCGAGTTTTTAGCTCTGGTGTTCGAGCGCGCGCATGGCGTCTTTGATGGCGAGCTTTCGCTTCTTGATGACGCGAGCCTCAAACTGCTCTTCGGGGGAGAGCGATCGCAGCTTCTCGAGTGCCTGAAGTCGCTCCTTAAGCTCGAGGTGTTGAGCGCGAAGCTCGTCGAGCGAACGGGGGCCTTCGGACATCGGGGTTCTGCGCTGCTGCATAGCGTCCTCGCCATAGGGTAGGGGGGATGGCCTCAAGCTCACCCTTGAGGGCCATAGCTCCAGTGTGGGGATCTGCGGGGAAATATTCAACCGTCACACCTGTTATCCTCGGGTCAAAAGGCCAAAACCTGTTGACACACCCCTGCCCATCGGATAGCTATCCGCCTCCCAGAGGGGATGCCCGGCTACGACGGGCGTGCTCGGGGATCGTCTAACGGCAGGACAGCGGGTTCTGGTCCCGTCAATCTAGGTTCGAATCCTAGTCCCCGAATGACGTCACTCACCAGAACCGAGTGATGCGGCATTTAACCACGAAAGACGCCACCGAAAGCGCACGACGCGCGACCGGGGCTTCACAGAGCAGGGAATCGATATGGCTACCAAGCGTCCCGCAAAGATCGCGAGTAAGAAAAAAGGCAAAGCCGACAGCCGCACCTGTCCGGTGTGCCAGACCGAGATGCAGATCACGCGCGTGATGCGCTTCACCGAAGGGCCCAGCGGCATGCTGTGGGCCTGCACGAGCAACTCCTGCCTGGCGCTGGTCTCCAAGCACGGCCAGCACGTGGGCAGCCTGCTCGACAAGAGCGCCTGATTGTGCATCGCATTCTGTCGCGCGTCGCCCGCGACGCCGACGACGAGAGAGCCCGCCTTCGAGCGGGCTTTTTTGTGGCCAGAGTCGGGCCGTACCGGTCGACTCTGTTTGGAATGATCTTGAAGAAGCGCCGTCTTATAGGTCATGGTGGCGGGCTCCAAAGTAGAGGTTCGACCAAGGACGACCTTTCACCGTGAGCGCGACGACGTCGAACAACGATCGCAGGAGAAGGCTGGATGATGAAAGCGAAGAAGCGGATAGGCGCCCTGGTAGCGGGCCTGTTGATGTCGGCCGGGACACTCACCGCGGTGCCCCAGGCGTGGGCTCAGGGTGGAAACGTGCGCTTCTCCTACGAGGAGGTGCGACTGGCCGACCAGCGCGACTATATGCTGGTGCCACGCGCCGAGGGCTCGCTGGCCGGGGAGGTCACCACGGAGACGCTGGAGCGGGCCTTTGAGAGCCTCCGCCGCGCCAAGCGTCCCACGTACGGAAACTCCTATGTGGAGGTCTCCGGTCGGGTGCCGGAGCGGGCGACGGTCGAGGTGCATATTGACCGCAACCACGCTCAGTACGCGCTGATCATCATCGCCGAGGCCGTCTACACCATGACGGAGTTCGGGGTGCCGGCGGTGAGCTTTCCGGGGCACGCGGATCGTCCGCTGACCCGCGCCGATGTGCCTTTTGCGGCGTATACGCTGAGTGTGCCGCTGTGGAAGGTCGTGCCCCCGGGGCCGGTGACCAGCGCTCAGGTGATCATGCCCGATGGTGAGCTTGTGGCGATGTCGCAGGTGCGCGAGCGCTGGGCGAGTGAGCGCGGGGCGGTCGTCGATCAGGTCTACAGCTACCTGGACGCGGTGCAGTCCCACACGGTGCGCTCGGCGGTGGAGGTGTTGCCGAAGCTCGGGGAGCTGCGCCTCGATGCGGTGCTCCCGCTGCTGAGTCACGAGGATGCCCGGGTGCGTCAGTCCACGCTGCGTGTTCTCGAAGAAGAGGCCGGTGAGGAGCGTGTGCTCACAGCGGTTGCCGAGCGCATGCCCGATGAGTCGAGCGCCACGCTGGCGCGGGCGATGGCCGAGTTCCTGGGCGAGGCCCGCGATAAGACCTTTAACGTCCAGAAGCAGTTCTTCCTGCTGCGCCGGGGCGAAGATGCCGAGAAGTTGGCCGCCGCCGAGGCGCTGGCCGGGTTCTCGGGTGATGAGCGCGTGGTCGAGCTTCTGGTCGCGACCCTCAGCGCCGAGAATAACGAGCTCGCGATGCGCGCTGCGGCGTCGCTCGAAGCGCTGGATGCCCATGAGGCCCGGGTGGCCGCTCTGGGCACCGACGCGATCGACGCCGAGGTTCGCCTGCAGCTCGCCGACGACCTCTCGGCCGACGATAAGCCCGCTGACGTGCGTCTGGCCGGGTTGAGCTATATCGCAAAACATCGCACCGAGGGGCACATCAATCAGGCGCTCAATGAGGTCGCCACGCTCAACACCGACGCCGGTCGCCAGGCGCTGGAAGCCTTCTTGAGCGACGAGAGCGCCCGCCGGCGTGCGGCGGCCACCGAGGCCCTGGTGCTACAGAATAATGTGGCCAGCGTCGCCGCACTCCGAGAGCGCGCCGAGGATGCCTCCGGCGCCGAAGAGGAGCGACTTACGGAGGCGGCCTACACCATCATGGTCGGGCAGTCGCTCGATGAGGTGCTTACGCAGACCGAGTCGCGCAACCTGGCCGTGCAGCGCGTAGCCTACGAGGCCCTTGGCGAGCGCGCTGCGCGCCAGGGGGGCTCGCCATCCTCCCAGGTGCTCACGCGCCTGCTGGAGGGAAGTGAGAGCCGCGACGACGCCATCCGCGGCGCTGCGGCCCGCGCCCTCGGGCAGATCGGTGGGGAGCGCGCGCTAACTCGCCTCAGTGAGATGAGTGAGGATCGCTCCGCGGAGGTGCGCCGCAGCGTGGCGCTCGCGCTGGGGAACGCTCCCTCCAACCAGCAGGCCGATACGTTGACCGCCTACCTCGACGACAGCGATCCGAGGGTGGTCGCTGCGGCGGTCGACGCGATGGGGATGCGCAACGATCCGAGCGCGATCGAGCGCATTCGCCCGATGGCCACGCATGAGTCGCCGGCGGTGCGCGCTGCGGCGCTGCGCGCGCTGACGACCTTTACGATCGGTGGTGACACCGAGTCGGTGCGCCGCCACCTCGGTCTTTTAGGGGGCGCGGTCAATGATCCGGCTCGCGAGGTGAAGATCGCCGCGCTCAATCAGCTCGGGCGCTTCGATCTGGCGATGGCGGTGACCAACATCGCGCTGCAGGTCAACTCCGAGGAGCCCGAACTTCGGGCGGTGGCCGTCCGCGCCCTGGGCAACACCGGCCACGCCAGCGCCCAGCCCCTGGTGGAGACCGCGCTGCGCGATGGCGCCACCGAGGTGCGCCGCGAGGCGATCGTCGCGATGGCGAAGATGCCCGGCAGCACCAAAAAGGCGCGCCTGCAGACCCGCCTGGAGTCCGAAGACGATCCGCAGCTCAAGGCGCTGATCCGCTCGACCATCGAGGAGATCTGAGATGCCCCTGACCTCCGGCACGACAGCGTCGTCGGTGAGCCGCGGATGCCTCGTGCTGCTGGTGGGGCTGATGACGATGGCGTTTAGCTGCGAGCACACCTCGGGAGCGGAAGAGAGCGTCGCGTCCGACAGCGGGCGCAGCGAGGACGAGGCCTCGACCTGCGTGCTCGATGAGCACTGCGAGAGCTTCTATCGGTGCATCGAGAGCACCTGTCAGGTGCCCCCGGCGATGAGCGGCCAGCGTGACGAGGAGACGCCCGTGCTCAGCTTCTTCTCCCCCGACGTTGAGGTGCCCGAGGAGGGCGGTGAGCCACTGGTGAGCTTTTATACCGAGCTCGCGCTCACCGCGGCCGAGCAGTCGCGTGGGTTGATGTACCGCCCGCACATGCGCAACGACTGGGGGATGCTCTTTATCTACCCCGCCGAGCGCACGCTCTCCTTCTGGATGAAGAACACGTTGATTCCCCTCGACATGATCTTCATCGATGACGCCGGCGAGGTCGTCGGGGTCGTGGAGATGGCGGAGCCGCAGACGCTTACGCCGCGCAGCGTGGATCGGCCGGCGCGCTACGTCTTTGAGATCAACGGTGGGTTGAGCGCCGAGCTGGGTATCGGCGAAGGCACCCGGGTACGATTTGAAAACATGGAAGGTCATCACACGCCGCGTCGCTGAGCTGCACCTGACGCGTACCTACCTGGTCGCCCTGGGGGCATGTGCTCTCGCGGCGGTGGTGCTCTCCTTTGTGCCCCTGCTCAACCTTGTGGGCTATGAGTCCGCAGCGTTCTTCGGGGTGCTCGGCGGGCTGCTCGCCACGGGGCTCACCGTGGCTGATGCGCGCCGCTTCGACGCGCTGAAGGGGCGCGCGCTGGACTTCGGGAGGCTCGCGCTGCGCAACCTGGCGCTGCTGATCGCGCCGCTGCTGATCCTGTCGCTCAACGGGCTTAGGGTTCCCAACTGCGACTGGGGAGCTGGCCTGAGCTTCTGGGCGCTGATCTCGGTGATGGCGGTGCTGATGGGCACGGCCAGCGCCTGGGTCGCGGTGACGGTGCTCCGAGGCCGTAAAGTCTCATACGCGCTGGCCTTCGGGTTGCCGCTGCTCGATGCCGCGGCGCTGGCGTACCACCTTGCAACCCAGCCCCCGATCGTCGGGCATCAGTGGTTTCTGGGTTATTTTGGCGGCTCCATCTACGATGAGGCGCTGGCGGTGCCTGTAAGCCTCATCGTCTACCGGGCATTGCACGCTCTGGCGATCGTGGCTGTGGTCGCGGCGCTCGACGCGCGCTGGCGCTGGAAGCAGGGCGCGCGCGCCGGCTGGACGGCGACCCTGGCGCTGGGAGCAACGCTCGCGATGGCAGTGGGGTTTGCCCACCGCCAGGACGCGGGCATCGCCATCGATCGCGACCACATCATCGCGGAGCTCGGCGGCGTCATTGAGACTGAGCACTTCTTGATCTATCACCCGCAGACGCGCGCCTGGCAAAAGAAGGCCCCGCTGCTCGCCGAAGATCATGAGTACCGCTACGACCAGCTCAAGCGCTTCTTCGGTACCGATCCCGTGGCCGAGCACGGTCGAAAGGTGCGCAGCTTCGTCTACGCCGATCGCGACTCCAAGGGCGCGCTGATGGGCGGGCGCAACACCATGGTGGCCAAACTCTGGCTGCACGAGATGCACATCCTCTGGCGCGGCACCGGCGATCGGATGCTCACCCATGAGTTGGCGCACATCTTCACCGAACCCTTTGGCAGCGGCCCGTTGAGGCTGAGCATGCAGCGCGGCGTGGGCGTGAATATGGGGCTCGTCGAAGGGGTGGCCTTTGCCGCTGAATGGCCCGCCCGTGAACTCGACGCTCACCAGGCCAGCCGCGCGATGCGCGAGCTGGGCATTGCCCCGGACCTCGGAGCCCTGCTGGGCGCGTCGGGTTTCTGGACCCAGGCCTCCGGCCGGGCCTACACCCTGATGGGCTCCTTTGTGCGCTACCTCATCGATACCTACGGCATTGAGCGCTTTAAAGAGGTCTACGGTGAAGGCCACTTTGAGGAGGTCTATGGCAACGACGTGGGCGCGCTGGTCGGGGAGTGGGAGCGCTTTGTCGACGCCCTCGATCTCAGTGAGGATCAACGCGAGGTGGCGCGCTACCTCTACGATCGCCCCAGCATCTTCGTCAGGGTCTGCGCCCGCACCATGGCGGAGTGGCGACGTCAGGCCAACGAGGCCTCCCGAGACGGCCAGCCGGCGGAGGCCATCGTGCTCTTAAGGCGCGTGCTCGATGCGCAGCCCGAGCTGCTCTGGGCACACCTGGAGCTGGCGCGCGCCCTGGCGCAGATGGGCCAGATGGATGAGGCCCTCGATCTTCTGGAGGCGCGTCAGCAGAGCCCCTTAAGCCCGGTGGAGCGCGCGGAACTCGAAGCCCTGATGGGCGATCTACGCTGGAGGGCGGGTCGCGCAAAGGAGGCGTCGCAGAGCTACGCGTCGTGCCTGGAGGTCGGAGTGCCCGTCGATCTGGAGCGCTCCCTGCAGATGCGTCTGCGCTATGCGCGACGCGAACAACGCCGCGCGCGCTCCTATCTGATCGACACCCCCGGTGGTGCGATGGGCATGTACCGGTTGATGCGCTGGGATGAGGAGACCCCCGAGGACCCCGGGGTAGCCTACCTGATCGGCCGTCGCCTCTGGCAGAGCGAGGAGTGGGTCGAGGCGCGCCCCTGGCTGGAGCGTGCCCAGGGCTCACTTGGCGTCGAGGTGCTGGACGCTGAGGCCGCCCTGATGTTAGGTCAGGTCCACTATTTCCTGGGCCGTGCGCAGGATGCTCAAGCGCTCTTTGAGGCGCTGAGTCACTCCCCGTTGACCCGTTACCGCGAAGAGGCGCGTCAGTGGCTTGATCGCCTGCAGTGGAAAAGGAATAGCATCGAGAATGGAGTGCGTTAGACGTCGCGCCGCCGGAGTCCACCGGTGGGCCCGCCCATGAAGAACTTCTGAGGGAGCTTTCCGCGCTTCCCACGTACTGAGCAGGAGCCCTGTATGTTGATGCCCCGAGGTATCGCCCGCGCCGCCGTGGCGCTGATGACGCTTATCTTTGTGACACTGAGCCTGGGCTGTGCCTCGCGCTACATCACCCCCGATTCGCTCTACACCGATGATCCGGAGTTCCGCATCGACGCCGAGAGCGAGATCGTCGACACCACCGAGGCGCGCGAAGTGCTCGATGTGCTCTATCGCTACCGCCGGGCGGTCGTGGAGAAGGACTACGGCACCCTCAATCAGCTCGTCAGCGATGACTATTACGACAACGCCGGGACCACCGAGACGACCTCGGATGATTACGGCCGCGATGAACTCGTCTCCGTGCTCGAGATGACCGCACAGCACGCCGACCGCATCCAGATGGCCGTGGTCGTCAAGGGGCTGAAGGTGGAGGGCGCGCGCGCCCACGTCGACTACGAGTACGACTACGCCTACCAGTACGAGGTGGGTGATATGAAAACCTGGGATGCGGGCGTGGACGTCAACCGCCTGCGCCTGGTGCACGAAGAGGACCGCTGGAAGATCGTCGGCGGGCTCTGATGCGGCACCCTGTTTCAGGGTTCGGTTTTCCCAACACGAACGACGAGAGCGTGACGTAGAACGGCGCGCAGTGCCCGGACCGGAGCAGCGATGAAGCAGCGCAATCGACGACCTCTCTGGCGAGGCACGCTCGGGGCGGTGCTGCTCTGCGCGTTGCCGATCGTCGCTTGGGCGCAGACCTCGGTCAGTCCTCCGCAGGATAGCGAGCAGCCGAGTGCGTCCGGTCAGCGCGATGCGGCCAGCGCGTTTGAGATGGGGCGACTGGCAGAGGCGCGCACGCTCGCCGGCGCGCGGGACGACAGCGCGTCGCTGGTGGTCCGCGCTCGCTTCGCACACTGGAGCGGCGATGACGCCGGCGCCCTGCAGATGACCGAGCAGGCCATCGCGCTCGCTGCCACCGATAGCGATCGGGTAAACGCCGCGATCGCCCACGCAGATCTCATGGTGTTGAGGGGAGACTGGGAGCGGGCTGAGGCGCTGCTGCGAGAGACGCTCGCCAGGGCGCCTCAAAGCATGCGCGCGCGCCTCGCCCTCGGGCAGCTTCTCTGGGAGCGAGGCGACCGCCCCGAGGCGACACAGATTCTCGAGGCGATGGCTGCGCGCTATAACGACGGGCTGATCGACGATCCGAAGGAGCTCGTTGCAGTCGGCCACGGCATGCAACGTCTCGGGCGACTGCGCGACGCCAACCGCGCGCTGGGGCGGGCCGCTCGCCAGGCTCCGGACCACCCGGAGGTCCACATCGCCTTCGCCGAGCTGATGCTCGCCAGCTACAACCACGCCGAGGCCGAAGACTCGCTGGATCGCGCCCTGGAAGCGGCGCCGCAGCACCCCGAGGCGCACCGCCTGATGGCGGAGATCGAGTTCTTTGTCAGCGGCAACTTCGCCGAGGCCGAACAGCGCCTCCGGTTGGCCGACGCGATCGCGCCGCACCACCTCGGAGTCGCGCTGCAACGCGCGCGTTTCGCGATGACGCGGGGGGAGTGGGCGCATGCCGCACAGCGGGTTGAAGAGATCCTCGAGCGCGCGCCTCGCCATGGCGAGGCGCTCAGCCTCCTGGCGGCGGTGCGCTACCTGGGCGGCGATCGGGTGGGGTTTGAGCAGGCGCGGGACGCCTTTACGCAACATCGCGCGGCCGCGTCCACGCTATGGCGGGTCGTCGGAGAGGCCGCCGCCTTAAACAACCGCCACTCCGAGGCGGTCCGGTTCTTTGAAGAGGCGCTGGAACGCGACCCGGAAGACGCCGGCGCCCTGGCTGGCCTGGGTCTCGCGCTTACACGCACCGGCGATGAGCCCCGCGCGCTCAACGTTCTGGAGCGCGCCGCCCGCGAAGATCGCTTTCATGTTCGCGTGCATAACATGCTGGAGCTCTACCAGCGGGGGTTGCGCGACTACCTCACCGCGCCGGTTGCATCCGGGCTGCGGCTGCGCGCGCACAAGGAGCAGCATGCGCTCCTTGAGGCCGCGAGCCTCCCGCTGGTCGATGAGGCTCATGAGGTCTTCTCGCAGCGCTACGGCCAGCGTATCGAGCCGCTGATCGTCGAGATCTACGCCGAGCCCGAGAACTTCTCGGTGCGTTCGGTGGGCGTGCCCAGGATCGATCCTCACGGCATCTGCTTTGGCGACACCGTGCTTCTTCGCAGCCCGGCCGACGCGGACTTCAACTGGGAGATGGTCCTCTGGCATGAGACCGCCCACGCCTACCACCTGCGCGTCTCCCAGGCGCGGGTGCCGCGCTGGTTTACCGAGGGCCTGGCCGAGTATGAGACGGGCGAGCGCGACGCGAGCTACCGGCGCTTTCATGACGAGGAGATCGCGCGTCGCCTTCAGCATGGCACCTTGCCCGCCTTAAGCGAGCTGGGGGATGCGTTCCTCGCCGGCCGCGGCTTTGACGTCATTGTGGCCTACCAGCTGGCCAGCCTGGCCATCGATTACATCGTCGAGGTGGGGGGCCGAGACGCGCCCACGCGCCTGCTCCGCGGCTTTGCCGATGTGCCGCGCTTTGAGGCGCTGGCTCCGACCGTGCTGGATCGCACGATGGAAGAGCTCGACCAGGGCTTTGATGCCTGGCTCCGCGCGCGCTACGCCCCGCTGATCGCACACCCGATGATCGATGTGGATCGCCTCCGGCGGATGGCGGCAGGTCTGGAGGTTGAGCACGCCGACGCGGTGGAGGAGGGCGCCTATAAGGCCCTGGTGGCGGCGCTCGAGGGCCGTGACGACCAGGCGCGGGTGCTGATCGCAAGCGCGCGCCGCCGTGCGTCGAACGCCGGAGAGCCCGCGCAGGCGCGTGTAGAGGCCACGCTCGTGCATGCGTTCAACGCGCTCGAGCAAAGCGATGAGGCGCTTCAGGCAGGCCGTGTGGCGCTCGACGCGGGCCTGGAGAGCCCCGAGCTCCGGTTGGCCCTGGCCCAGGCTGCCGCCCGACGCGAGCAGCTTCAAGAGGCCCTGGTGCACGCTGAAGCGGCCACTTCCATCAATCCCCGCTCCGCGGAGGCGTGGGCGATGGTCCAGGAGCGCGCCGACGCGCTAAACGATCACGCGCTCGCCAGCCGCGCCCAACGTGCACGCTTTGAAAGCTCGGCGCATGATCCGCGCCTGGCTCAGGCCCTCTACGCGTCGAGCCGGGGTGAGCTTCGCCTGCGCGCCGCCCGCCGCTGGGCGGCCATCGAGACCTTCCGGGCCGAGGCCCACCTGGCGGTCGCCACCGCGCTGCTGGAGCTGAAGCGCCCCGAGGAGGCGATCGCCGCCTTTGATCGCGCCGCGCTCAGCGATCCGCAGCGCGCGTCTACCATTAAAGAAGAGGCCCGCGAGCAATTGACCCGCGGCGGCTGGCGCGATAAGGCTCCTCTGATCCAGTGAGGCGCCCCGGCGTTACAGCCGGCGCTCCGGTTTGCCCTACCGCGTTCTTAAGGTGTTGACCTCATCATGACCGATCCTCTCTCCGCAGACGCTCTTGACGCCCTCGACGACGCCGCGCTCGCCAGCCGCGCCGTCGACGGCGACTTCGCGGCGTTTGAGAAGATCGTTGAGCGCCACCGCGACAAAGCCTTCCGCCTGGCGTTTAGCCTCACCAAAAGCGAGGCCGACGCTCAGGACGTGGTCCAGGAAGCATTTATCAACATCTACCGCAAGCTCGACACCTTCGCCGGCGACGCGCAGCTGAGCAGCTGGATGTACCGCATCGTGGTCAACGCGGCGCTGATGCGACTTCGCAAGACGCGCCGCCGCGCCGAAGTCAGCGTCGATGACGTCTCGGATCCCGCCCACTTTGAGCCCTCCGTCCCGGGGGAGCCCGCCGGCTGGCGTGTGCGCGGGGATGAGGCTGCGGAGAATCGCGAGCTCCGCGATCAGATCCTGGCCGCCATCGACCAGCTCGACCCGAAGTACCAGGCTGCGTTTCTGTTGCGTGAGATCGAGGGCCTGAGCCTTGATGAGATCGCCTCAGTCCTCGACCTGAGCACCGGCGCGGTCAAGACCCGCCTGCACCGCGCGCGCCTCTTTCTGCAGGCGGCGCTGGAGCCCTACCTGGGCCGCGAAGAAGACATCTCCAACTAGAACGAGCGCCCGCCCACGAAAAAGGGCGCTTCGCCGTGTCCTCGGCAAAGCGCCCTCAGGGGCTGGCGTGGGCGCGTTGACGCACCCACACAGTCCTTAGCTGATCTTCTCTTTGAGCTTGTCGAAGAACCCGCCCTTCTTGACCGGGATGTCGCGAAGCTCGGCGTAGCTCTCCAGGAGCTCGCGTTCTTTGGAGGAGACTTTTGTCGGGATCTCGACGTCGAAGTGCACCACGAGGTGGCCTCGTCCCGAGCCCTGCACGCGGGCCAGGCCCTGGTTTTTGAGCACCTGAGTGTCGCCATGCTGGGTGCCGGGCTTGACCGTGATCGTCTCGGTGCTCTCCAGGGTCGGAATCTCGAGCTCGGCGCCGAGAATCGCCTGCACAAAGCTGATGGGCTGGCGCAGGTGCAGGTCCTCGTGGTCGCGCTCAAAGACCTCGCTTTGCTCCACGTGAATGAACACGTAAAGATCGCCCGGGGGCCCTCCGCGAGTGCCGGCCTCGCCCTCGCCACCCAGGCGAAGACGCATGCCGGTGTCGACGCCGGCCGGGATGGTGACGCTCACCTCCCGGGTGGCGCGCTGCTTGCCCGAGCCGTGGCAATCGTCGCAGGGATCTTCGATGCGTTTGCCGCTCCCCTGACAGTGGGGGCAGGTGGAGGTCAGCGTGAAAAAGCCCTGGCTGTGGTTGATCTGCCCGCGCCCCTGACAGGTCGAGCAGGTCACCGGCGAGGTGCCCGGCTTGGCGCCGCTCCCCGAGCAGGTCTCGCAGTCGTTGTGGCGCACCACCGAGATGGTGCGCGAGGTGCCGAAGGCGGCTTCTTTGAAGCTAAGGTGGATGTCCTCGCGAAGGTCCGAGCCCCGCTGAGGTCCGCCCCGCGGGCGGCCGCGTCCGCCGCCAAAGCCGAACATATCGCCAAAGATGTCGCCGAACTGCGAGAAGATGTCGTCCATCGAGTGGAAGCCGGCCCCGGGGCCGGCGGCCCCGCGCACGCCCTCATGACCGAAACGATCGTAGCGGGCGCGTTTCTGCGCGTCGCTCAACACCTCGTAGGCTTCGGCGGCCTCTTTGAAGTTGGCTTCGGCCTGCGCGTCGTCCGGGTTGCGGTCCGGGTGGTACTTCATCGCCAGGCGTCGATAGGCTTTCTTGAGTTCTTTATCGTCGACGTCACGGGAGACGCCGAGCACCTCGTAGTAGTCGCGCTTACTCATAGGGGGCTCGTCCTGGGCAGTGCATTCGTAACATGGGATGTGGGGAGGGGCGCCGCTCGTCAGTCATCACCGATGATCGACGCGGCCTGGCGCTTCGCGCCAGAACCTCGCAACGCCCGGGCGCGCTTGTCAAGGCGGGCAGCGGGTCGTGCCGGGCACCTCAGCCCCCAGATTGTCGCCAATCTAGGCGCGAAGTTGCCGGCGGCAAGTTGTGAAGCCACACTAACATAATGCAATCACAGCGTAATCTTTGCGCTCGCCCATACTCACCATCGAAGCGGCGAGGCTATTCCATAGCGCGCGCATCGAGGGGAACGTGGTCGGCGAGTTGTGTTGGTGGGGCCGAGCTCGCGCCTAGGATCGAAGTGTGGTTTCGAGCACCGGCTGCGCGCTTAATCGTGTGGAACCGGGAGACGTTTCGCTGTGGAGCACGCCTATGTACGCCGTCGCCGCACGCCTGGGCGAGGATCTCGAGGAGCGCATCGCGCGCCTCTGGGATCGCACCGAGCTCATCGCGCCCCACCAGATCCCTCGGGCCACAAGGGTGCCTCACGTCTCCTTTCAGTTGGTGGAGACGCCTCATCCTCACGCCCTGGAGGTGCTCTTGCGTGAGCCTTTCTGTGAGGTCCCCGCCACCATCCGGACCAGCGCTCTCGGCGTCTTCGCGCGCCCCCGTCAGGTGCTCTTCTTAAGCGTTGTGCGCGAGCCGGCGCTTGACCGCTACTTTCAGGCCATCAACGTTCGCCTGATGGCCCAGGGCTATCATCTCCACCCCTTTTACAGCCCGGCGATGTGGACGCCGCACATCACCCTGGCGCTGGGGCCCTTTAGCCCGGCGACGCTCTGCGCGCTCTTGCGAGCGGGGACGCGCTACGAGGATCTTCAGGGATGCTGGGAGATCGGGCCTCTCTGCCTGCTTGGGCCCATCGATCGGCCGGGGCTTCCCGCGACGCCAGCGCCCTGAACTTGCGCCCCGATGCCGCAACGCTCCTGTTACTGCGCGCTCAAATCCATGCCCGGCTGCCAGTTATCTACCACCATCAGCTCGTCGCGATCGCCGAGCGCGTTGCAGAAGCCGGCAAAGAGCTGCCCGGCCAGGTACTGCGTAAAGGGCGGGTCGCTCTCACGCTGCTCGCGCAGCACGCTGTTGGCGTGCTGGCCGCCGTCGAGCTCCTCGCGATCGACGTGCTCCAGGTTCAGGTAGAGCCTGCGCACTCCATCGCCCAGATACGCCAGCACCGACGCGGTCCCGCCGGACTGAAGCTCCTCGACGATCCCGACGGCGGTGTACCAGTCGTTGTTGCGCCCGTCGTCGTTGGCGTCATAGGTGTTATGGAAAAACACCATGTCGCCGATGGCCGGGCGGCTGGAGTGGTACACCTTGCCCTCGCTGCGGCAGGCCCGATAGAGCTCCGGTACGCTTGAGGCGGCGTCCTCGTTGAGGGTGACTCCGTTGAGCGCAAAGACCGCATGCACGTAGGCCGCCGCCAGAGGTCCGTCGGCTTCAGGCGCAGCCGGGCCTCGGGGGGCCGGCGGATGAGAGGCGCTCTCGGCGTTGGTCGTCGAACTTCCTGTCGCTGTGACGCTCGGGCGGTAGCTGGCCAGGGCCGGGCGTTGAGGCCGAGTCACGCTGTCGAGCGGCGCGCGCGAGGGCGTCGTCGCCGGTGCCGGTAGGCTGCGTCGCTGACCGGGCTGGGCCGGCCCGCCCTTGCTGCGGTACACGTAGACGTGCGCCGGTAGCACCCCGGCCTCCCCGCTGCTCGCGTCGGAGAGGCCCCGCGCACCGGGTGGTGCGAGCTCATCTTCCAGCATCGGTGAGGCGTACATATGAAAGGGCGCGCTGGTCGACGCGGCGCATCCTGCGCCGGCGATCGCCATCATCATCGCCCCGGTCCATTGCCACAGAGATCTCGCCATCGTCATACTCCCTTAACATCCACTCAGGGATATCGCGTCGACCGGACCCGGTGACCGTCCATGGCCCCTAAGTGCTTTACCGGTGCGACGATTCGCAGTGTAAAGGAGAGTGACGCGTCGCCAAGTTTTTTGGCTGCGACAGCAGGGCGGGGCGGCCGGGCTTGCCTGGCCGCCCGCTCTCTCATACCGTCGTGACCTCAGACGGCCACAAGGAGCAGCCGCATGACAACCACCCTCAAAGGCCCGGCGGCCATGCACGCCGACGCACAGTTTGGAAAGTACACCCTGATTCGGCAGATCGCCGTCGGCGGGATGGCCGAGATCTGGCTGGCCGAGCAGCGCGGGCCGGGGGGCTTTAACAAAGAGCTGGTGCTCAAACGCATCCTCCCTCACCTGGCTCAGGAGGGGCAGGTCGCCCAGATGTTCCTCGATGAGGCGCGCATGGTCGCGCACCTCACCCACCCCAACATCGGGCAGGTCTTCGAGCTCGGTGAGCTTGAGGGCGAGTACTTCATCGCCATGGAGTTCATCGACGGCCTGGACCTGGCCCAGCTTGCCGGCGCGCTCAAAGAGCGGGGCTCGCAGATCCCGGTGGCCTACGCGGTCAAGATCATCACCGACCTGCTCGAAGCCCTCGACTACGCGCACGACTTCGTCGATCGCGATGGTAACCACGTCGGGCTCATTCACCGCGACATCTCCCCGCAGAATGCGCTGATCTCCAACGATGGCGTCGTCAAACTGGTGGACTTCGGGGTGGCCAAGGCCAGCATCAACACCACCAAGACCGAATCCGGGGCTGTAAAAGGGAAGTTCGCCTACATGGCCCCCGAGCAGATCGAGGGCAAGCCGCTGGACTGGCGCGCCGACATCTTCTCGATCGGGGTGCTCTTCTACGAGCTCTTAAGCGGCGTCAAACCTTTTGGCGAAGATCTCAAAGCGGTCTCGATGATCCTCTCTCAAGACCCGGCCGACATCCGCACCTACCGCACGGACGTGCCCGAAGAGCTCGCGCGCATTATCGCCCGCGCCATGGCCAAAGACCGGGAAGATCGCTTCGCCAACGCCGCGGCGATGCAGCGTGCGCTGCAGACCTTCATGCGCTCCTACACCGAGGTGGTGGGCACGCGAGAGCTCTCGATTATGGTGCGCCAGCTCCGCGGCCTGGATCTGGCCAAACCCACCGAGCAGCTCTTCGGGTTTGAGAAGCACGGCGTCACCTCGGCCGGGCCGCGGCTGACCACGCGCGAGATGCCTCAGGCGGAGGTTGCCGATCGCAGCGCGCCTGGTCTGAATCAGGCCAGCGTGCCCGCCGACGCTTCACCCGGCGCCGCCGATGAGCCTGCGCCTTCCAAAGGAAAGTCCCTGGCGTTGGTCGCGGGCTTCTCACTCTTGATGATCGGTCTGCTCGCGGCCTTCTTCGTGGTGGGCTATCTGGTGATCTCCGGCGATAAAGGGGCTGCAGACGAGGCCACTGAGGCCGCCTCGGCCGTGGCGGCGACACCGGCTGCCGCGACCTGGCGTCATGCAGACGGTCAGATCGTCGCGATCTCATCACAGCCCTCCGCCGAGATCGTGGTCGACGGCGAGGTCGTAGGAAAAACCCCCTTCCAGACCACGTTGCGGCCGGGAACCTACCGCATCGAACTGCGTACGGGTGAGACGACGCGCAAAGAAACGCTGACGATCACTTCGACGAGCTCGATTCAACGCTTCCGCTATGATCTTTAAGCAGCTGTGCCCGGGCATCGTCGACGACCCAGCCATTGAAGCAGAAGCGGCGTCCATGCGCCTCCGGGGCGTCGGCGCGGATCTCCAGCCGCAGCTCCTTTTCACCGCTTAACGTCTGAAGATCGAGGGTGTGAGCCATCCAGCTCGCGTCGAACTTCTCGAGCGTCCGGGAGAGCACCTCCTCCTCTCCGATAAGGACGCGGTAGGTCAGCGCCTGCGCGCGCTCGTGGCGCGCGCCCCGCAGGTCCACGCCGGCCCGAAGTCGCAGCCAGCGCGCGCCGGCATCATCATCGTTTTGCAGTACGTCGGCGGGGAAGCTCACACGCAGCACCTCCCCGTCTTTGAGCGCGTGCGCCCAGGCGCAACGCCGGGGATCGTCACCCACCTCCAGAAGCTCGCTGCCCACATAGTGGCCCCCCGGGCACATCCACCGCTGGCGGCGCGCGTCCCACCGGCGACAGCGCGTGGCGCGCTCGCCATCGGCGCTCACGTGCTCGACCTGCGCCTCGGGAAGCCGCGTCAGCAGCGAGGGGCCCAGCTGCGTCTCGGAGGCCAGGGCGTAGAGATCGACGCGGACCTCTCCCAGGCGCTCCGACGAGACCCGCTCCGAGCCCGGAGGAAGGCGCGCAGCGCCGTCTTCGGCGCGGTCGGCCTCGGCGATCACCCAGACCCGCTCGATCCCCTGAAAGTCCTCAATCTGCGGGTCGTGGTGGCGGTGCAGCAGGTTCCCGACTGGCCCCAGGTGCACCATCACGCTCTCCGACCAGGTCGGTTCGATGCGGATGGCATCCTCGGGGCGGGCCGACTCCACGACCACGTCGGCCGCGCGCTCCCACGCGTCATCGCTCGGCGCGTTTGCCGGCACGATCACCTGGGTGGCGACGCTCAGCCCGCCTGCCAAAAGCAGCAGGCCCGCCCCGAGGAGCGGGCCCGCCTGGTGCGCCCTGTGCGACTTCGACATGCCTGTCTCCAAGGCGACCCGGGTCGCGTTAGCGCTTACCACCCTGGACGGCTTGCGAACGGCCCCCCATGCTCATCAGAAGGTCGCGATCGTAGAACGCTTCGTTGCGCTCACCATAAGGCGGGATGTGTACGCCTGAATCCATGCGAATCGCATCACAGGGGCAGGCCTCCACGCACAGGCCGCAGACAATGCAGCGCAGCTCATCAATCACGAAGACCGAGGGGTACTTCTCGATCGTCGGATCATCGTGTTCGGCAGCTTCAATGTGGATGCAGTCCGCCGGGCAGATCGTCGAGCAGCACATACACGCCACACATCGCACCTGGCCGTCATCGCGTAGCATCAGCCGGTGCAGACCCCGGTAGCGCTCCGGGTAGATCGTCGGCTCCTCCGGGTAGTTGCGCGTAAAGGTGGTGCGCTTCTCTTTGCTCGGGTTCAGGTTGCGAAAGAAGTGACCGGTGGTCACCGCCAGCCCGCGGATGATCTCGGGGATGTAGCTCTTCTCCCAGAGAGACTGCGGCTCACGATCGATTACTTTGACGTTCACGTTGGCCATCAACGACCTCGGTTCAGATGGCGAGGGCCGGGCCCCCGGTTGGGGGCCCGACGAGCTCGGATTAAAGCAGGGTGACGATGAGCGCGGTCACAAAGAGGTTCGCGATGCTCAGCGGCAGCAGAATCTTCCAACCCAGGGTCATGACCTGGTCGTAGCGGAAGCGGGGCAGCGTCCAGCGCATCATGAACTGCAGCCAGACCAGCACCAGGATCTTGAAGATCATCGCGTGCACGCGCAGGAAGATCGAGATCCAGTACCAGGCCTGCTCGCCAAAGGGCACCCAGTGGTTGTCGAAGATTCGGATGCCGTCGGCGTAGACGTAAGGGATCTGCCAGCCGCCCAGGAAGATCACCGCGATCAGCGCCGCAATGAACACCGTCGCCGCGTATTCAGCAAGCTGCATGCCGGCGAACTTCATCGTGGAGTATTCGGTCAGATAACCGGCGACAATCTCCGACTCGCCTTCCGGAAGGTCGAAGGGCGCGCGTTTGGTCTCGGCCATCCCCGCCAGAAAGAAGAGGAAGAACGCCAGCGGCTGCACCACAACGCCCCACATCGGCAGCCAGTCCCACAGGAGGTAGCCCTGCATGCGCGCCATCTCGTTGAGATCGAGCGTGCCGTAGATGAGCAGGATGCCCGCAAGGCTAAGCCCCATCGAGACTTCGTACGAGATCATCTGCGCGGAGGAGCGCAGCCCGCCGAGAAGGCTGTACTTGCTGTTGGAGGCCCACCCCGCAATCGCCGCGCCGTAGACCGAGATCGCCGCGATCGCAAACGCGAAGAGCAGCCCGGCGTTGAGGTGCATGATCGAGAAGTAGTTCTTCCACTCCCCGCCCACGCAGATCTCGGTGTACTCGGCCGTCGTCTGCATGGTGCCCGTGCAGTAGTGATCCATAAAGGGAATCACAGCCCAGCCGATCAGGGCCGGGGCCAGCACCAGAACCGGTGCCAGCGTGTGCAGGAAGCGGTTGGCGCCTGCCGGGACGATGTTCTCCTTAAGCACCAGCTTCAGGCCATCGGCCAGGAAGTGGGGGATACCCAGCACCCCAATGCCCAGGATTTTGGCGCGGTTAGGACCAACGCGGTTCTGGATCTTCGACGATTGCTTTCGGTCGCCCAGCAGGGTCAGCAGGCCGGCGACGGCCATAACGAACCCGAGGACGATGACGAAGATCTTAACCAGACTAATGAGCACTTCGACCATCATGATGATTTCATCCTTTCAACGAAGAGCGGCGCGTCGCGGCGAGCCTCAATTCCATCACTCAGCAGGGGTCTGAGACGCCTCTTCTGTGGCCGCCGAGTCCTCGAACATCTCCTTACGGATCTGATGGACGAAGGTGTAAGTGAGCTTGTGATTCATCGCCCGGGCCAGTCGCATAAAGATCTGCCAGTGCGGCAGCGACTCACCCAGCGGAGCAAAGGCCCGGTCGAACTCCTGGGCGATCCCGTCGAAGTTGACGAAGGTCCCCTCGGTCTCGGCGTGAGAGCAGGCCGGCAGCGCGATATGCGCTTTGGTGGAGAGCTCGCCGTGATGCTGGGCCTGAAGCACGAAGAGGTCGAGTTTATCGAGCGCGCTTACGAAGCGGGCGCTCTCCTCGGTGGCGACAGGGATCTGTGTCTCCATCATGTAGAGCGAGGTCACCGCGCCGCTCTCGATGTCGTCGATAAGCGCGCCGAAGTCCCGAAGCTCGCCCTCGTGTCCGAAGATGGTCTGCAGCCCGCGGGTGTTGGGGTTTTTGTCGGCCTTGATGAGGAAGTCATCCTCGAAGCCGTCCGGGTTGCCGCCCACGTAGATGCGCTCGGTTCCCAGCACTTCCTTCGCGAAACGACGCGCGAGGAAAAGGTCCTCGCAGCTGGCCTGCGGGCTGACCACAAAACCAAAGGTTCCCTTATCTTCGATGGCGCGGCCGAGCTTATCGGCGGCGGTGCCGCTGACACCGTGCCAGTTGAGCTCGGCTCCGTTGCTCATCGGACGGGTGAGGCGGTCGGTGTGAATCGCCTTATAGGTCAGGCGGCCGGCGTCGCACATCCAGTAGTCATTGACGTCCGGGTTGAAGCGCGGGCGGTAGCGCTGCACTTCGTTGCGGAAATGCTCCAGGTGGATGTTGCAGCCGTTGGAGCAGCCCGTGCACACGCTGTCGGTGGAGCTAAGCAGCCAGACGCGGCACTTAAAGCGGAAGTCGCGCGAGGTCAGCGCGCCCACCGGGCAGATGTCGGCGGTGCACACCGAGTAGGGGTTGTCGAGTGAGCGGCCCGGGAAGGGGCGAATCTCGGCGGCGTCACCACGCTGAATGATGGTCAGCTCGTTGGTACCGGTGATCTCTTCGCAGAAACGCACGCAGCGGGTGCAGAGAATGCAGCGCTCGCCATCGTAGAGCACCTCGGGGCCGATGGGGAAGACCTTGACCTTGGCCGTCTTCTCGGTGCGCAGGCGTGACTCCTGCGCGTCGTAGGCCATGTAGTAATCCTGGAGCTTGCACTCGCCGGCCTGGTCGCAGATGGGGCAGTCGACCGGGTGGTTGATCAGGATAAACTCGAGCACGGCCTTCTGGGCCTTGATCACGCGCTCGCTCTTGGTGTTGACGACCATCCCGTCGCTGACCTGCGAATAACACGAAGGCTGCAGCTTCCAGGAGCCTTCCACCTCGACCAGGCACATCCGGCAGTTGGCCGGGATCGACAGGGCGGGGTGGTAGCAGAAGTGGGGCACCTCGTAACCGGCCTGAGCGGCCGCACGCAGGATGGTGGTCCCTTTCTCGACCTCGATCTCGGTACCGTTGATGGTGACTTTTGGCATTTGACTACTCCAGGGGTGGGCGCGCCCGCATCATAATGGCGAGCGCCTGAGACCACGCTCCGTAATTACTTATCGCACTCGCCACCGATCATGTTGACGGTGTCGAAGGTGGGGATGATGTCAGCGAGCAGGCCGCCTTCAAAGAGCTTGTGGATACCGCCCATCACGATCAGGCTCGGCGAGCGCACGTGAATCTTCCAGGGCTTCCCGGTGCCGTTGGACACGATGTAGAAGCCAAGCTCGCCGTTGCCGCCCTCGGTGTAGCTGTAGACCTCACCGGCGGGCACCTGGACGCCCTCAAAGATGATCTTGAAGTGCGAGATCATCCCCTCAATGGTGTTGTAGACCTTGTCTTTGCTGGGCAGCGCCACGCGGGGATCATCGGTGTTGATGGGACCTGGCTTCATCTTGGCCAGGCACTGGTCGATGATGCGAATGGATTGCACCAGCTCCTCCATGCGGCAGAGGTAGCGGTCCATGTTGTCGCCGTGCTTGCCCACGGGCACATCGAAGTCCACCTCGCCATATTTGAAGTAGGGGTGGTCTTTGCGCACGTCGTAGGCCACGCCGGTGGAGCGCAGACAGACGCCGGTATAGCCGTAGGAGACGCCCATCTCCGGCGTGATCACGCCGGTACCTTCCATGCGGTCGAGGAAGATGCGGTTGCGCGTGAGCAGCTTGTGGGTCGTCTCGTGGATCTCGATGAGACGCTCGCGGGTGTAGGCCCAGCGCTCGGCGAAGTCCGGCGTCAGATCGTCTTTGAGACCGCCGATGCGGCCGTAGCTCACCGTAAGGCGCGCGCCGGTGACCTGTTCGATAAGATCCCAGACCAGCTCGCGACCTTCGATCGCGTAAAGGAAGGCGGTCATCGCTCCCAGCTCCAGTCCCCCGGCGCCGATGCAGGTCAGGTGATCGGAGAGACGGCTGAGCTCGCCCATGATCGTGCGGATCCAATCGCAACGCTCGGGGACTTCAATGCCCAGAAGTCGCTCGACGGCCAGCGCGTAGCCGAAGTTGTTGAGCAGCGGGCTGACGTAGTTGAGGCGGTCGGTGTAGGGGAAGACCTGGGTCCAGGTCGCCTCCTCACACTCTTTCTCAAAGCCGCGGTGCAGGTAGCCGACCTCGGTCTCGCACTTGATGACCTTTTCGCCCTCAAGCGTCAGGGTGAAGCGCACGGTGCCGTGGGTGGCAGGGTGGCTTGGACCCATCTGGAGGATCATCGGCTCGCTGTGGATGTCCTGGTCAATGGGCTTGTAGATATCTTCGGCCATGATTCAAAACCCTTGCATGATGGTGAGGGGGGCGCCGGGCAGCTTCACGCCTGGCGGGAGCCCTCGGAGGGCTTGTCTTTGACGTAGCGGTTGAACTCTTCGACGCTGTCGCGCTCTTTGCCCAGCAGCTCCAGGCGAGGCTGAGAGGCCTGCTTGGCGTAGTCTTTGCGAAGGGGGTGGCCTTCAAACTCTTCGTAGAGCAGCACACGGCGAAGATCGGAGTGCCCTTCAAAGGTGACGCCGTACATATCCCAGACCTCGCGCTCCATCCACGCCGCACACCCGTAGAGGTGCTCGATGGTGGGCACGTTGCAGTCGTCTTCGGGCACCACCACGCGCACCGTCAGCATATGCTTTTTGGCGATGCTGTAGAGGATGTAGACGACCTCGAAGCGCGGCTCGCGGTGCAGGTAGTCCACGCAGGTGATCGCACGCAGCATATTCATCTGGGTGGCGTCGTCGTCGCGCAGTCGCGCGATGATGTCGGCAACCCGACCGCGCTCCACCACGACGGTGTCGTTACCCAGTCGCGAGTGCGCGTCGAGGACCTCGTCGCCGAAGTGCTTTTTGACAAAGTCGATCAGTTTTTTGGCCATATCTCTAAATCCGGAGGAGGGCACCGGGCTGTCCGGTGCCCCGATGCGCGCTCAGTGCACGAAGGCGTCTGCCGTGGGAATGTGACGCAAAGGTGTTGGCTTCGCGAAGGATCAGACCTTGGTGCCGAAACGCTCCAGGAAGGTCGGCTCTTCTTCGATGCCTTCGGCCAGACGACGGCGCCGCTTCTCTTCGTAGGCGTACTTATCCCAGGGTTCGTTCTGGATCTTCTCCTGAAGTTTCAGGAGGCCATCGAGCACCTGCTCGGGACGGGGAGGGCAGCCGGGGATGTACATGTCGACCGGGATGATCTTATCGATGCCCTGGACCGTCGCGTAATTGTCGTAGAAGCCGCCGGTGGACGCGCACACGCCGAAGGAGATCACCCACTTGGGCTCGGCCATCTGCTCGTAAATACGGCGCAGGAAGGGAGCGAGCTTGTGGTTGACGGTGCCAACGACCCAGAGGAGGTCAGCCTGACGCGGGGAGAAACGCGGGATCTCCGCGCCGAAGCGCGAGATGTCGTAGCGCGCCGCGGCCGTCGCCATATACTCCATGCCACAGCAGGCCGTGACAAAGGGGTACTGGAAGAGCGAGTGCTTGCGCGCCCAGCCCACCGCGCTTTCAAGGCGAGTGGTGATGACTTCAGGAAGTTGATGTTCTAGTCCCATTCGAGACCCCCTTGGCTCCACTCATAGACGAGACCGATAGTCAGAATCGCCAGGAAGAGCGCCATGACAGCAAAAGAGTAGAACCCGTGCCCCATCGCCGCGCTCTCGCGCCAGCTCATGGCCCACGGGATGACGAAGACCGTTTCCAGGTCGAAGAGGATGAAGCTGATCGCCACCATGTAAAACTTCACGCTGAAGCGGGAAGCCTGGGGCTCAGAGAGCGGATCGGAGCCGGACTCGTAGGGCATCAACTTTTCGCGGGTCGGGTTTTTGGGCCCGAAGAACTCCGCCGCAAAGATGATGCCGCCGACCACCGCGATAGCGACCAGCACCAGCAAAATAAGAGGGATGTAGTTGGCGATTAACATGGGGCGCGCTCATTGCACGGGGTGAAAAGGGAGGGGCTCAGGCGAAGCCAAATCTCGGGGTTTCGCCGGCCCGTGTCGCCGGGTTCAGCGACGTATTTCAAACCGGGTGAGTGCCTAACACGGCATCTCTAAAGGTGTCAAACACGGGCCCTGCGCTTTGTTGCATTCCGTGGCGTTTCGGGGGGGAAGCTCGCCCGGGCCTGATTGTAGGTGCAGGTAATTTTGTGGCCAGTCTTGTTTTGTCTGTATGAGTGTTCAGCTTTGATTGACCTGGGCACACGTGTTCAGTAGTCTGCCCCTGACGTCGCCCGGAGAACCGGGGACATTCATACGAACGCTGGCAAGGCCCGAGCCGTATTTCGAGGGGTGAGCTGGCCAGGTACGAGGCCGAATCATGAAGCCACTGACCAAGCTGACAAACCGTCAGGCGAAGGTGTTGGAGTTGATCGCCGATCACATTCAGAAGGTGGGTTATCCGCCGACGATCCGCGAGCTCGGCGACGCGTTGGGGATCCGCTCGACCAACGGGGTTAACGACCACCTCAAAGCCCTGGAGAAGAAGGGGTACCTCTCGCGCGAAGACGCCAAGTCGCGCACCCTGCGACCGCTCTTCTGGCCCAACGGTGAAGCGTTTGACCTTTCGTCGTCGTCGGCCGGGCAAGGCGACGCGGCGATGGAGCCGGACAGCGATGTCCATCAGGTTCCGGTGGTGGGGCGTATTGCCGCCGGGCTGCCGATCTCGGCGATCGAGCAGACCGAAGAGGTGGTCGCCATCGGGGAAGGTTTGCTGGGCCGACACCCGGACCTTTTTGCGCTGCGCGTTAAGGGCGAGAGCATGATCGAAGATGGGATCTTCGATGGGGACTACATCTTTGTGCGCAAGCAGAGTGATGTGCGCGACGGGGTGATTGTCGCGGCGATGGTGGACGGGGAGGCCACGGTAAAGCGCCTCTTCCGCGAGAAGGGGCAGGTACGCCTGCAGCCGGCCAACGCTTCGATGGAGCCGATCTACGTCCGCGAGGAAGACGGACGGGATACCAGCGTGCTCGGGGCGGTGGTGGGCGTGTTTCGTCGTCTCAACTAGTGAGACGGTGCTGGCGTCGGGCGGTTCTCGCTCTGCGCCAGCACGGCCGACGTGTCTTCGGTTCCTGATGGCCGGGCTCAACGCTATGCCCTGAACCTTATTGAAAGAAGGGCAGGCGCCCCTGAACGGCCAGCGACGTGATGTCCATCGTGACGGCCACCGAGATGTGAATCGCTACACCCATCCAGATCGAGCGCGTGTAGAGCGAGAGCAGCCCCAGGGCGATCCCTGCCAGGATGGCACCGACCGTCTCCGGGAGCGGCTTTCCGAAGTGGATCATGCAGTAGGGGATCGTCGAGACAAAAATCGCGTAGATCCCCAGACGTGCTTTCAGCCCGTGAATGAGAAATCCGCGGTAGAAGAACTCCAGCGCGAAGAACTGTGCAGCGTACACAATCTGCCAGGCGAAGAAGTCGAGCAGACTCCGGTCTGCGGCTTGATAGAAGGGGTAGGTTCGCTGAAAGCTGGGGTGGAACGCCACCGCGATCACAAAGGGGAGCACAAGCACGTAGAGGCCGACGTAGATCTTCCAATGGGTGAGGGCCCCTTCGAGCTTCATGCCGAAATCGCGCAGCCGATGTTTCATGATCAGCGTGATGAAGAGCGCCGGGATCACGAAGTAGCCAAGAAAAGTCGTGCCACTCCAGTACGTCAGTCGCGCCAGCCGGCCGTAGTAGCGATCGGCAAAGATTGCACCGAGGGTCGCGGCCGGATCGTCCGAGAAGAGTCCCACCAGGGGCTCCAAACTCTTCCAATGCGTGGACGAGCCGTAATACTCGAGGATCGAGAGGATCAGTGCTGCCAGGGTGAGCACGCCCATCGTCGTCCAGTCGATGTCGGTGTCCTGGCGAGCGTTTCGAGCGTGCTTGCTCTGGGTCTCAACCTGGATGACCAGGTCACGGGTTAGCACCCAGAGGCGTTTCAGGGGAGAGAACATAAGGAGCAAGGCCGGGAGAAGTTCGGAGGCATCAGTCGCGCGAGGCGACCTTTTACGCTAGAAGCGCGGTGGTTTCCAGCCTGTGTCAGCGACAGCGAGCCCGGGCGCGAACATTGTAAGGGAGTAAGCAGTGAGTCAGGACGATCCTCTCTGGAGAAATACCGCGGCACGTCACGCCGCTGACGCCCCTCGCTCGGTGGCGGTGCTGCCCCCGGAGCTCGCCAACCAGATCGCCGCTGGCGAGGTCGTGGAGCGTCCGGCGTCGGTGGTCAAAGAGTTGGTGGAGAATAGCCTCGACGCGGGCGCGCGGCGCATTGAGGTGACGATCGAGGGAGGGGGAAGAGACCTGATCCGAGTGGAGGACGACGGCTGTGGGATGCGCCGTGAAGATGCGCTGCGCGCCGTGGAGCGACATGCCACCAGCAAGATCGCACGGGTTGAGGATCTCTTTGCCATCGGCACGCTGGGCTTTCGAGGGGAGGCAGTGCCCTCGATTGGCTCGGTGTCACGGATGGAGATCTGCACGCGCCCCAGGGATCAACTGGAGGGTACGCGCATCTATATCGAAGGGGGGGTGATGCAGGAGATTGAAGACGTCGGGATGGCCGCGGGGACCACGATCCTTGTCGAGGAGCTTTTCTATAATACGCCGGCGCGCTTGAAGTTTTTGAAGACGCCCGCGACCGAAACGCGGCACATCACCGAGATGTTGGTGCGGGTGGGGTTGAGCCGGCCCGACGTGCGCATCAAGTTTGTGAAGGATGGGAAGCTGCGTCTGGATCTTCCTCAGGTCGACCGACTCAAAGATCGCATTTTGGAAGTGCTCGGTCGAGAGGTCTATGATGACCTCTATCCGACCTTTGAGTATCCGGCGATTCACGGCGTGGTGGCCCGCGGGTACTTTTCGAAACCGGGCCATTCGCAGCGTTCGCCCAACAACATGTACACCTTCGTCAACGGTCGCTACGTCAGCGACCGCACGATTCGCGCGGCGATCACCGGTGCGTACAAGCATCTATTGGAGCGGGGGCGCTATCCAAGTGTGGTGCTCTTTATCGACGTACCCTTTTCGATGGTGGACATCAACGTGCACCCGGCCAAGACCGAGGTACGCTTTCATGACACGCAGCCCATCTACCGAGCGGTCTACCACGCGATCGCCGATGCACTGGCAGAGGCACCCTGGCTGGAGGGGCAGGCAGCCCGTGCGTACAACCTTGGCGAGCGGCGTACACTCAGTGGAGACGCTGCCGAGGGCAGCATGGCCGCAGGCTCACCGGCGAAAGGCGGCGGCTTTACCGGGGGGATGCTTCAGCCGGGGCGCGTGAAGATTGAACCCCTCAACGCGCGTCATCGACGCCTCTCGGAGCAGGATCGACTGGATCCGGGAGAGCTTCGCTCACCCTTTCACTCCGAACCCCGAGATGTGCAGGGCGGGTTCATCGCGCGAGGGTTGACGCCTCTGAGTGAGCCGCCGCGCATGGACCTTGGCGAGGTCGGCGGAAGTCCCTCCGGGGAGGGCGGGCCGTCGGGGCGAGATGCGTATTTTTCGACCTTAAAGGTGATCGGCCAGTTTCGGCGGGCTTACATCGTGTGTGAAGACGCCTCCGGGATGGTGATCATCGACCAGCACGCGGCCCACGAGCGCGTCGGGTTTGAGAGGCTTAAAGCGCTCTTTAAGCGGGAACATAAAGAGACTCAGCCCCTGCTCTTTCCGCTGCGCATGGAGCTCGACGCGTTGCGGTCGGCGGCGATGAGCGAAGCCATGGGGTTCTTCGCTCAGGCCGGGTTTGAGATCGATCACTTTGGCGGCAACACCTACGTGCTCAAAGAGGTACCGGCGGTGCTGCAACGCGCGCCCCACGAGAAGATCATCAAAGACGCGCTTGATGACCTCTCCAACTTCGGCGGATCGAGCCGCGTGGAAGAAGCGATGGAGTCGGTGCTGAGCCGCATGGCCTGCCACTCGGTGGTGCGAGGCCCCACGCAGCTCACTCTGGAGGAGTGTGAGGGGCTGCTCGTGCAGATGGATCAAATCGACTTTCGCGCCAACTGCCCCCACGGGCGGCCGGTGTACTACCGCATTCCGTTAATGGAACTTGAAGAGGCCTTTGATCGCCGATGATGCAGATCGCAGATAACCCGGAGTTGTTTGAGGGGCTGACGCGCGTGGTGGCCCTGGTAGGGCCGACCGGCGTGGGAAAGACCGCATTCTCGCTCGAGCTGGCGGAAACGCTGAATGCCGAGATCGTGAGTGTGGACAGTCTCCAGGTGTACCGTCATCTCGACATCGGGACGGCAAAGGCGAGCCAGGCGGAGCGGGCGCGCCTGCCCCATCACGTGATCGATGTGGCCGAGCCGGATGAAGAGTTCAACGCGGCCGACTTTCGCGAGGCCGCGAGTGAGGCCATTGCCTCGATCGTGGCGCGGGGCAAGGTTCCCCTTCTCGTGGGAGGGACCGGGCTCTACCTGCGATTGCTGGTGCACGGGCTCTTTGAGGCGCCGCCACCCAGTGAGGCGCTGCGGGCGACGTACCGAGACATCGCCGAGCGGGAAGGGCTCGAGGTGCTCTACGCTCGCCTCGAACAGGTGGATCCGGAGCTGGCTGCACGCGTAAATCGCAACGACGTGGTCCGTGTGACCCGAGGACTGGAGATCTTCGATCAGACCGGGACGCCGCTTAGCGAGCACCAGCGGGCGCATCGCTTTAAGGCGCCGAACTATCACGCGCTGAAGATCGCGCTGATACGGCCGCGAGAAGAGCTCTACGAGCGCATCAACGCTCGGGTCGATCAGATGATTGAGGAGGGACTGATCGACGAGTACCGGCGGCTGCTGGAGCGCGGTTATGGTCCGCAGCACAAGCCGATGCAGAGCCTGGGGTACCGTCAGGTGGGAGAGCATCTTCTGGAGGGGCGAGATCTCGATGACGCGATTCATGAGATCAAGCAGCAGACGCGGCGTTACGCCAAGCAGCAGATCTCGTGGTTTCGAAGCGAGCCCCACACCCACTGGGCGATGGCCCCGGTGTTGCGTGAAGGGCGCATTCCGAGCGAGGTGCTCGCAGATTTGCGTGCCTTTATCGAGGGCGGCAAACCCACGCTTGAATGGGCCCAGATCGACCCGTATAACGTGGAGCGCGCGTCGCGCCCCACCTGAAAACGCAAGCAAAACGAGGAACGATGAAGGCGTTAGTCGGAGAGCATATCGAGACGCTTAAGCCCTACGTACCCGGGAAACCGATCGAGGAGCTGGAGCGAGAGCTGGGCATCGAAGGGTCGATCAAGTTGGCCAGCAATGAGAACCCGCTGGGCCCCAGCCCGAAGGCCACCGAGGCCGCCCGGGCGCTCTTGTCCAAAGGTCATATCTACCCGGATGGGGCCGCGCATCGCCTGCGTGCAGCGGTTGCGGAGTTTCACGGGGTGGACGCCGATGAAGTCATCACCGGTAATGGCTCCAACGAGGTGCTCACCATCGCGGTGCGGACGTTCTGCACGTCGGATGACGAGGCGGTGGTCTCGGAGTACAGCTTCGCAGCCTACCCGATTATCTGTCAGGCGCAGGGGATGACGATTCGGCGCGCGCCGATGAAAGAGCCCCTGACTTTTGACCTGGAAGCGATGGCCGCGGCGATCACGCCGAAGACGAAGATCGTGTTCGTGGCGAACCCCAACAATCCCACCGGGACGTATGTGCCTGCCGACGAGCTGCGCACCTTTCTGAAGGTGGTGCCCGAAGATGTGATCGTAGTGGTGGATGAGGCCTATCACGAGTATGTGCAGGCCGAGGATTATGCCAGCGCGGAGACGATGCGCGATCTTCGGGAGCGACTGATCATCTGCCGCACCTTCAGCAAATGCTATGGTCTTGCGGGCATTCGCGCCGGCTACGGGATTGCGCCTGCGAGCCTCATCGATCGCATGAACCGGGTGCGTGAGCCCTTCAACGTCAACATCCTCGCACAGGACGCCGCTGCGGCTGCGCTCACCGATGTGGCGTTCGTGGGGCGCTCGGTGCGCGTCAATGAGGAGGGGCGAGCGATTCTGGAGGAGGGCCTGGCGACGATGAGCGAGCTGGGCGTGAGCTGGATTCCCAGCCAGACGAACTTCCTGCTGGTGAAGACGCCGGTGGAAGGCGTGAAGGTCTACGACGCGCTCCTGCGCAAAGGCGTGATCGTGCGCCCGATGGCGGGCTACGGTCTGGGCGATTTCGTGCGCATCTCGATCGGCACACCCGATGAGGTGCGTCGATGCCTGAGCTCGCTTGGCGAGGTGCTCCCCGCGCTTTTGAGCAGGGAGGAGGCATGATTGTCGCGATTGATGGTCCGGCGGGTGCCGGAAAGTCGACCATCGCCCGCGCGCTGGCCGAGAAGTTGGGGTTTCAGCTCGTGGACACCGGCGCGATGTACCGTGCGGTGGCCTATGAGGCGGCCGCTGCCGGGGTGGATCTGCATGACGCGGAGCGCGTCGCTGAGATCGCCCGCGGGTTGCGTTTTGAATTTAAGTTCGAGGGCGGTGAGAACGTCATCTACTGCAATACGCGCGCGCTCCATCAGGAGATCCGCAGCGCCGAGGTAAGTCGTAACGCCAGCGTGATCTCGGCCCACCCCTCGGTCAGGCGCGAGCTTGTCGACCAGCAGCGCCAGGTGGGGCGCGAGCGCTCCAGCGTGCTGGAAGGGCGCGACATCGGCACGGTGGTCTTTCCCGACGCCGAGCTCAAGGTCTTTATCACCGCCTCGCCAGCGGTGCGTGCGAAACGACGCGTCGAGCAGATGCGCGAAGCGGGCGACGAGGTCGATGAGGCCGAGGTGCTCCGCGACATTGTCGAGCGCGATCGGCGCGACTCCGAGCGCGACGTCGCGCCCCTGAAGAAAGCAGAAGATGCCATCGGCATCGACTCGACCGATGCCAGCGTCGAGGAGATCGTGGCCGGGCTCTGTGAGCGCATCGCCGCGCTCCGATAGAAGCGCTTCAGCTTAGCGGTCGAAGTCGGCCGACACCGGACCGCGGTCCTCAAAGATCGCGTCCGGGTACTTCGACATCAGCGGAGGGCGCTGGGCGGGCTCAAAGTAGCGCAACTCGGCGCTCTCCCCGTCGATGGCCTCCAACTCCCCTCCGAGCACCTCGACGGCGAAGACGATGACCACCGACTCCAGCTCGTCGCCGTTGGGGTAGGTGACCCGAAACCCCTCGCGGTCGCCGCCGTAGACGCCCAGAATGTGTGTAGGTTGCACGTGAAGCCCGCACTCCTCATAGACTTCGCGCACGATCGCCCGGGCCGGCGACTCTCCCGGGTCGATGGTGCCCGAGGGAAGCGACCACAGCCCGTTGTCGCTGCGACGCTGAAAGAGCACGCGCCGCTGGTCGTCGCGCACCACCGCGGCGACCGCGGGCACAAAGAGCAGGTCGTGGCCAACCTTGTCTCGCAGACCCCGTAAAAAATCTGAGATGGGCATCTGCTTAGCCCTTCGCCGTGGCGACGCGCGCGTCGGGGGCAAGCGGGGTGATGAAGTCGCTGAGCTTGAGCAGGTGTGTGAGGTTATGCACGTCTTCGCCCAGCAGGGGGATCAGCCGCAGCGCTTCGTGTCCGACCTTTGTGGCCAATGAGGCGATGGCTTCGCGGTCGCGGATGGCGAGCCTGGCCAGCTGAAGGTAATGGGTCTCCAGGCGCTGGCGCAGCCCGCTGATACGGTCGGCGCTGGCCTCGTGGTCGGCCTCCCGCAGCAAAGCGTCGAGGTCGGTGTCTTCAATGGCCGCGATGTCCTCGGGGTGAAAGCGAGGGATGACGCGGTTGATGATGAAAAAGTCCGCCTGCTGCTCCAGCTGCCCGAGCTTCTCATGAAAATAGACCGCCTCTTTGATGCGTCGGGGGTCGGCGCTGGTGATGATGAAAAAATGCGTCAGCGGGTCACGCAGGATGAACTCGATGAGCTCGCCGCGCTGCTGCAGGGTTTCCTGCAGGTAGTGGAAGGTGTCGAAGAACTCCACAAGGTCGTTGACGAAGCTCTCTCCCAGCACCTTGGAGATGAGGCCAAGCACGATGGAGCCCGGGTTAAAGACGCGCCCCAGAAGCCCGCTTTTGCGGTTGGGCAAAAACCACTTGATGATGCGCTCATCAAAAAAGGTGCTGGCCCGCCCCGGTGTCTCCAAAAACTCCAGAGCGTTTTTGGTCGGCGGGGTGTCCAGGATGACGAGATCGAAGTAGCCGCCGGTGTAGAGGTCGTGGAGCTTCTCCAGCGCCATGTACTCCTGCATGCCGTGCAGCGCCGAGGAGAGCAGGCGGAAGATGTTGTTTTCTTTGGCACGCTTCAGCGCGCCTTTGTCGGGGGCGAGTCGGTCGACCAGGTCGTTGAAGGTCTTCTCGGAGTCGAGCATCATCGCCCAGAGCTCGCCGCCGTGATCCTCGTTGCCAGTGAGGTTGAGGGCGTCGCTCAGATCGATCTGCTGCGGGTCGTTGGTGAGGTCATCGAGGCCCAGGCTGTTGGCCAGGCGGCGCGCCGGGTCGATGGTCATGACGATCGTCTTACGACCGGCCATCGCCGCGCGTAAACCGACGGCGGCCGACGTGGTGGTTTTTCCCACGCCGCCCGGTCCCACGCAGACGATGAGGCGCCCGGAGTCGAGCAGGTGGCGCAGTGGCGCGGCGTTGGCGTCTGAGCGAGGGCTTGCTGTCACCGAGGAACTCCTACAGGGCGCTTAGATGGCCAGGGGATGATCGAGCGAGGAGGAGTCGCCGCCGAGCTGACGGGCGACGTTAGCGACCACGTCGTCGCCGGAGGTCTCATAGAAGATGGGCAGTTCAATGACCGGGGCGTCGACGCGGCTGCGAAGTTCGCCCAGATAGCGCTGATCGCGGTCGTGCCAGCCCAACGCCAGGGCGTTGCCTTCGACAAGGCGAGCCAGCGCGTCGGACTCGTCGGTGGGCTCCTCGTCAAAGAGCAGGCTGCTGGTGCCCGGCGCGTTGGCGCGGACGCGGGCGAGCAGGGCGTCAAAGATGGGGCGGTCATCGTCATGCAGGGGGGCGCGGTGCACCATGTTGGCGATGGCCAGTGTGAGGGGGCGCCCGAGCACGCTTTTAAGGTTGCTCGCGAGCTCGATGGTCTCGTTGACGGGCATCTCTTCCGGCAGGCACACCGCGGCGATGGCGGTCTGCTTCGGATCGTTGATGATCGTTGAGACCTGGGCGGTCATCTTTGCGATGGGGCCAATGCCGCGCATCATGCCGTTCATGGTCGCCGGTACGTTGAGAAAGGTCACCGCGTGGCCGCTCGCCGGCAGGTCGACGACGATGTGGTCGTAGCGCGGCTTGCCCTGATCTTCGGCCTCATAGAAAACGCGGATCTGGTCGAGGATGGTGACCTCGTTGACCGAGGGCGCCGCCTTAAAGAAGACGCGGGCCACGCGGTTGTTGATCACCGCTCGCGCCACACGCTCGCCAGGCACAAAGCGGGTCAGTGTGGCCACAAAACAATCCTCGGCCATCAGGTTGGAGGCGTAGAGCGTCTCGGAGAGCTTCACCGGCTCTAGGCCCGTGCCTTCGTAGCCGTAAAGATCTTCCATGGCCGAGAAGGTGTCGGTCTCCAGTACCAGGGTGCGCTTTCCGCGCGCGGCCAGAGCTTTGCCCAGGGCGGCGGTCACGGTGCTTTTGCCGACGCCACCTTTGCCGGTGACGAAGATCAAGCGCTTGTCGAGGAGGGGGTCCAGCATCGTCAGGAAAATCCTTGCACTGCGGGCGAGAAACAACAGGGACAAGCTAGCGACATCGGCGCAGTGGGCAACGTCAAACATCTCTCGCGCGCCTCATTGGGGGGCGCGCAGGACCGGGCGCTCAGGTGCCACTGGTTGTAGAGAGGGGCCTTGCCGGTGTCAATGCGGCAGGTGCTGTCGCCAGGGGTGCAAACGCAACGAGGCGGCCCCCGAAAAGGGGCCGCCTCGCTGTGATCATGAGCTACTCGCACATGACGCGGGACGCAGGCGAGCGATGTAACGCTCGCCAGGGTGAGGAGCTTACTCCTCTTCGTCGCCGGTCAGGTCGCCGAGCTTGCCCTTGAGCAGGTCGCCGAGCTGCGCGGTGGCGCCGCTCTCTTCGGCGTACTCCCGAAGGTGACCCGACTCCGAGCGACGCACGAAGTTCTTGATCGAGAGCGCGATCTTGCGCTCCTTCGGATCGACGCTGATGACCTCAACCTTGTGCTCTTCGCCAACCTTGACGACTTCGCTCGGGTTCTCGATGCGCTCGTCGGCCAGTTCGGAGATGTGGATGAGACCTTCGATGCCTTCTTCCACTTCCGCAAACGCACCGAAGTCGGTGAGCTTGGTGATGGTGGCGTCGACGATCTTGCCCGGCGGATAGCGCTGCGGGAGGGTCTCCCACGGATCGCTCTCAAGCTGCTTGATACCCAGGCTGAAGCGCTCGTTCTCGACGTCGATGTTGAGCACGACGGCTTCGACTTCCTGGTTGGCTTCGTAGATCTCGGAGGGGTGGCGGATCTTCTGGGTCCAGCTGATGTCGCTGATGTGGACCAGACCGTCGATGCCCTCTTCGATGCCCACGAAGATACCGAAGTCGGTGATGTTGCGGATCTTGCCGAGGATGCGGGTACCGACCGGGTAGCGATCTTCGAGCAGGGTCCAGGGGTTGGGCTCGACCTGCTTGATGCCCAGGCTGACCTTCTTGGCGTCCGTATCCAGGTTGAGCACGACGCAGCGGATGATCTCGCCCTCGCTCACCACACGGTTGGGGTGCTTGATGCGGCGAGTCCAGCTCATCTCGCTGATGTGCACCAGACCTTCGATGCCTTCTTCAAGCTCGACGAAGGCACCGTAGTCGATGAGGCTGACCACGCGACCCAGGACGTGCGCGCCGTCCGGGTAGCGGTCCTCGGCACCTTCCCACGGATCGGGGGTGAGCTGCTTGTAGCCCAGGCTGACTCGCTCGCTCTCGGCGCTGAACTTGAGCACTTTGACCTGGATCTCGTCGCCGACGTTGAAGAGCTCGGTGGGATGCGAGACGCGGCCCCAGCTCATGTCGGTGATGTGCAGCAGGCCGTCGATGCCGCCCAGGTCGACGAAGGCGCCGTAGTCGGTGAGGTTCTTGACGATACCGTCGATGACCGCACCGGCCTTGAGCTTCTCGAGGGTCTTCTTCTTGAGCTCGGCGCGCTCTTTCTCAAGCAGGGCGCGGCGGCTAAGCACGATGTTGCCACGCTGCTTGTTGAACTTGATGATCTTAAACGCGAACTCTTGACCGATGTACTTGTCGAGGTTGCGGGTCGGACGCAGTTCGACCTGGCTGCCAGGCAGGAAGGCCTTGACGCCGATGTCGACCTGGAGGCCGCCCTTGACGCGGTTGGTGATCGTACCGCGGACCAGCTCGTCGGCCTCGGCCTTCTCGCTGATGATCTCCCAGACCTTCATGCGGTCGGCGCGCTCCTTGGAGAGGATGCACTGACCGGACTCGTCTTCGCGCTTCTCGAGCAGAACGTCGACGTCATCGCCGGCGCGCACGGTGACCTCACCCTTCTCGTCGATGAACTCGGAGAGGTCGATGCGGCCTTCGGACTTAAAGCCGATGTCGACGAGCACGTAGTCATCACCGACTTCAAGCACGCGGCCGGTGGTGATTTCGTTCTCGCGAACCGCACTGGTGAAGTCTTCGTGGGTGTCGAGCAGCGCCGCGAAGTCATCGGTGGTGGGGAAGTTTTCGTTTTGTTGAACAGTCATTGACGACCTTGAACATATCGCTCAATGAGCGACGGTTGGTTTTGGGGAGGTTCGCCCGCCGGCCCCCGTGGCCAGCGTCTCTTAGAAGGCGACCTTCGCCGTGAAAAGTAGAACGTGTGTGACGCCTGTAAACCGCCAGAAGATATGCACCGCTTTAAGGCGGGCGCACTCCATGCTTCAGTCGCGGGTAAATCGGCGACGCGGAAACCTAACGACGGGAGATGGGGTTGTCAATGGTGTGGTGAGGTGCGTCGAGCGTTGGCCGGGAGCGCGCCCGCCGCGCCCGCGATCAGGGCGTCGTGCGAGAGGATCGCCAGGAGGGGCCATCGCAGCGATCATTCGGCCTCAGCCGGCGGCTCATAACGCATCAACAACGCGTTGGAAGCGATCGGGACGTTGCCCGAGGGCATGGGGAATTCGCGTTGGGGTTCGAAGGGATCGGGTACAACGATGATCTTATAAGACGCCATCTCTTCGGTGAGCTCGAAGGTTATGGGGAGCTTCACGCCGCGCTCCTCTTCCCAGACCGGGTCGAGTCCCTCGATGGAGGGCGGCTCGAGCAGGAACATGTCAATGACCTCCTCGTTGCGCAGCACGTAATAGAGGTTCTGGCCGGTGGTGTGCGTGTGACGTAGGCCACCATTAACGGTGAAAAAGTCGAGGGTGACGGTGGGCTCATTGAAGACGAACTCTTTCGTGAGCTCGCCGGTGGGGAAAGCGTCCTCCCAAACCCAGTTGTACTGGCGCCAGTCGAAACGATCGGTGGGTGGGGCGAGGAACATGAGATTGAGCTCTTGCACGTAGCCCCAGGGGCTGGCGTCTTCCCAGGGGACGGCGTCGTCCTGGCGATCTTCGATGTCGGCGTGGGATTTGAAGTCGTAGCTGCCGTAGTACACCGTATAAGTGCGATGGAGTTCCGAGTTTCGCACGTGAATGAAGCTGTTTCGTTCGGCAAGAAAGCGACGTTCAGGGTGTTCGCGCCAGATGGGCAAGATGAGAAGTTGCACGTTATAAGTGCCTTTTTCAGGAAAGGCCCAGGGGGGAATGACGAAGGTGGAGTTAAATGTGACGAAAGGCTCGCGATAAATTGTTTGCACGGTCGCGTAGTCGCTCTCGGGCCAGGACTCGATCTCCTCCATCGTGGGGAAGTGCGGCTCGTGGATCTCGACGTAACGGATCGGTAGGTAGCGGCCTTCGTGCAGGGCAACGACTTGAAACTCGCCAGGCAGCCACCAGTGAGCGTCGCTCTGGGTGAGTGCGGTATCGAGAACGAGATATTCCCCGTCAAAAAGCCAGACTTCTTTCATCCCTGCTGAGTAAGGGATGTGGTTTCGCATACCCATTGAGAAACGGAAGAATACGCCTTCCACACATGACGCGTCGCATGAGTATGTTTGGGGTAGTGAGCCGTAGCCGATGTTGCAGTCTTCATCTGGTGCAGGTTTTTGAAAGTCTGCGTCTTCCGTCATGACGTCGCGGTTGCAGGTCTCGGCGTCCGGTTCGGTCTGCACATCAAGATCTTCTGGCGTCGCATCGAAGGGGGGGGCTGCATCAACTACCAGGTTAACATCATCGGTGTTTTCTGGAATGTAGATGGGTTGCTGTGGCTCTTGTGTGCAGCTAAATAAAATAACCGCGATAACTAATGGGGGCGACAGAGATACAACGTGTGCAAGTGATGGCATATTGTCCCTTTTTTTTAAAAGCCCCCCTGTCGGGAGTTAGACCGTTCTCCTTAGGGGGGCTTCGGCCGATAATTAGAGGTCACAATGACCATAGGTAACATTATCGGTCTTCACACGTTCCGAGTCGAACTCCCATGGACTGTATTTGAAAACGGCGTCTCCGGTGGCGCAGGCCTGTGAGTTTCCGTTCGGGGTCCTGGAGTTGGGAACTGAATAGTAGCCTACATCGATCGCGCTGACGTCTTCGAGGTTGGCAATTTCGCGGCCAATTCGGGGGTACGTGCCGCCATCCCGGAACACCTTCATGTCGAGAGTGAGTTCGTCGGCCGGCGAGCAAACCCGCTCCGCCATGAAGGGGGTCAGGCTGATGACGGTGTAGGTGCAAGGGTAGGCGTTGGGAACGTAGCAATCCACCACGTCCTTGATCTGCGAGTAGGATTCGCCGGGCCAGTAGATGTCGCTCCAGGACTGGGGGGGCAGGCCCTCGTTATTGGCGTTCCACTCGCCGTGGAACATGTTGAGGTAGGCGCGCCATTTGCCGGACTGGGGCACAAGCTCGATGCCGTCGACCCATTCGGTAGCGGGCCACAGGTTCAGTTGGGAGGACTGCTGCAGGTTGAGCGCCACGCCGATGTTGGTGTTGAGCGCGTTGACGGTAGCGGTCTGCGCGGCGTTGAGTTTGGCGTAGTCGATGGCGTAGCTGTGGAAGCGCTCGGGGTGATGGAGCTGCTTGGTGACGTTGACGCCATCGATGTAGATCTGGCCTTTTTCATCGGAGAGGGCGTCGTAGACGAAGACGCCGGTGGATGAGGTCAGCGGGAGGCCGTTGGCGTCGGTCTTGAGGCTGGAGCCCACCGTGGTGAGGAAGTAGGAGTTGTTGTGGACATCGACGCCGACGAGGTCGGAAAGAGTGTCGAGGTAGTGCTCGAGCGAGGTGTAGTGTCCCTGTCCCGGAGCGGTGGGGATGACGCCGCCGTTGAGGGCGTCGACATCAATGTACACGCGGTAGTCGATGCCGGGCTGGCCATCGGTCTTCACGGTGCGCCAGGGCGGGGTTTTGAAGTTGTCTTGCCAGTTGGAGAGGTTGTCGAGAGGGATGAGGGTGGAGACGGTGCGGCACTGGCTCTCGGAGGCCTGGGCGACGCTGCGGATCACGTCGCTGGATTCGAGCTCAGGCGACGTGCTTTCACCACAAGCCCCCCCCGAAAAGGGTAAGGAATGCGCCAAGTGCAAGCAGTTTGGTGCGAGAAACAACCATGATGCTACCTCCAAAAAGATAAAATTATCCAACGACTCGCCACCACTGGCGAGACATCTGAATTCACCTCCCCCACTCGGAGAGTACGAATTATGTTTCGGAGGGTAATAACCCTCTTGAGGGGGGGTCAAATCTAAGAGGGTGTTTGTTGCAATTCTTTTCAATCCTCCAACGTCGGCGATGCGATGCCGATGGTCCAGGCGGTGCGAGAGGTTCTCTCGGCGGTTGTGAAAAACGCCCACAGCCCTATGATGGCCGCGCAAGACAGCCGATGATTCTTTCACCATGCGACTTTCTGAGGAGTGAGCGATGCATAAGCCGGAACTCGACTACGGCCAGATGGGCTTTGATACGCGGGCGATCCATGCTGGCCAGGAGCCCGACCCGTCCAACGGCGCGATCATGACGCCGATCTTTCAGACCTCGACCTACGTGCAGTCCTCGCCAGGGCATCACCAGGGCTTTGAGTACACGCGCACGCACAACCCGACGCGCAACGCGCTGGAGGACTGCCTGGCGAGCCTGGAGAAGGGCAAGCACGGGGTGGCGTTTGCCTCCGGGTGTGCCGCGACCTCGACGATCATGCACATGCTCAACGCGGGCGATCATGTGGTCAGCGGCGACGACGTGTACGGGGGGACCTACCGCCTCTTCACCAAAGTGTTTCGGCCGATGGGGATTGGCTTTAGCTTTGTGGATATGACGGACCTTGAGGCCTTTAAGGCGGCGCTGACGCCGGCGACGCGTCTTGTGTGGCTGGAGAGCCCGACCAACCCGATGCTCAAGATTTGCGACATCCAGGCCATCTGTGAGATCGCGCATGAGCAGGGCATTCCGGTGGTGGTCGACAACACCTTTATGAGCCCCTACTTCCAGAATCCGCTGCTTCTGGGCGCGGATCTGGTGGTGCACTCCACGACGAAGTTCATCAACGGGCACTCCGATGTTGTGGGCGGTGTGGTGATCACCAACGACGATGAGGCTGCCGAGAAGTTGCGCTTCCTGCAGAACTCCATCGGGGCGGTGCCCGGGCCTTTTGATAGCTGGCTTGTGCTACGCGGTGTGAAGACGCTCGCGGTGCGCATGCGTCAGCATGCGGCGAACGCGCAGGTGATCGCCGAATATCTGGAGAAGCACGAGGCCGTGGAGAAGGTGCTTTATCCGGGGCTTGAGAGCCATCCGCAGCACGCGATCGCCAAAAAACAGATGTCGGGCTTTGGCGGCATGATCACCTTCGTGCTGAAAGACGGTCTGGAGCCGGCGCGCACGATGTTGGAGCGCGTCAAGGTCTTTGCGTTGGCCGAGAGCCTGGGCGGGGTGGAGAGCCTGATCGAGCATCCGGCGATCATGACCCACGCCTCGGTACCCCCGGAGGTTCGTGCGGAGCTGGGGATCAGCGATGGGCTGGTACGCCTCTCGGTGGGCATTGAAGATGTGCAGGATCTCGTCGCCGACCTGGAGCAGGCGCTGAGCTGATCCGCGACGCTTGATGCTCTTGAGAACCAAAAACGCCGGCGCCCTATTGGACGCCGGCGTTTTTTGTGGTCGAGCGATGGCTGTGATGCGCGCTGCGGCTCAGTACACGTCCCAGAAGATGTTGGCGCCGCCCTCATTGCGGTCGGTGTAGGTGAGCTCGACCATCCAGCGGGGTAAGAAGTGATACTCCACGCGGACGATGTTGGTGGCGTCGTCTTCCTCGCCGCCGAACTGCACGCGGTAGGAGACGAAGATGTCGTTGGTGATGTACTTGCCGAACTCCAGGCGGCCGCCCTGGAGGCCGCCGTCGCCGGGCTCCAGTCGGAGCACGTCGACCGGAACGGTGCCGGCGAGCTGATCCTGGAGCAGGCCGAAGAAGAGCCCGCTCACGGCGCCAAGGGCCTGGTTGGCGACGCCCTCATCCTGGCCGACGTCGCCACGGCTGGGGGGACGCCCGGTCATCAGCACAAAGAGGATCTCGGTGTCGGTCATCGCCGGGTCGCTCTGCAGAAGAAGCTGCGGGTTATCGGCGCTGCCGCTGATGCGGAAGATGATGCGCGGGTCGCCCTCGGAGGGCGGGCCGAGCGACTGGGTGATGGACCGGTCGAGCTCGTAGGTGGCTTCGAGCTGCAGGCGGGGGTTGGGCGGGGTGGCGCCGGTGAAGACGACTTCGCTGGGTTCGACGATGAAGCGTCGTCCCAGAAACTCGAGATCGCCGCGGATGGCCTCGGCCGAGCCCGTGAGTGAGACGTTGGTGCCGGCGAGCAGCGCGACGATGTTGGCCTGAATGTTGACGTCGCCGATGGGGTGACGCACCCAGGCGTTGCGGTCGACGGTCACGTTGACGCGCAGGTTCAACGCGCCGGGGTCGCTTAAGTCGCGGTTGGCGAGTTCGCTGGCGTCGGTCTGATCTTTGGTCTGGTTTCGGTTGCTCCCGTCCATGATGACAATGTCCGGGTCGAGCTCGGTGGTGTGCAGGCCCTGCTCCTGATTGTCGGTGAGGACGACCTCGAGGCCCGCGACGTTGACGTTGATGTTGCCCGGTGATCCCCGCAACGAGCCGCGCGCGGTGGTGGTGGTGCTGACGTAAACGGGGAAGTCGACGGCGAGCCCGGCGAGGTTGAATTCTTTTGCCTCCAGGCGGAGGTCGACCTCGTCGGGGATGAAGCGCTCGTGGCCCACCGAGCCGGTGAGCGTGGCGCGGCTGGGGCCGTCGTTGAGCACGAAGGTGTTGATGTCGAGGGTGTCGTTGTCGAGCGCGATGTCGGCGTCGATGTCGACAAAACGTCGTCCCAGAGGCACCAGCGTGATGGCGGCTTTGTCGAGGTTGAATTGCCCGTCGATGCGGGGTTCTTGCCAGTCGCCGCGGATCTTCAGGTCGGCCTTCAGGGTGCCCTCGGGCTCTTCGATGAGGTCCGAGAGGAGCTGGGTGGGCAGTACCTTGTCGAGCTCCATCGGGTCGCTTTTGACGTCGACGCGCAGCTCGCCGGGGGCCTGCCAGTCGGCGCCGCTGGCCAGCGCGATGACGTCGAGGTTGATCGGCAGCGCGGCGGTCATGGTGGCGAGGTCGCTGTACTGGCGGCAGAGGCGCGCGTCGAGGTTGAGGAGGTTGTCTTCGCCCCGGAGCTCCATGCTGATGGTGCCGGTGGATCCGTCGCCCAGGCGGGTGTCGAAGAGGCCAGCACGGGCTTCCAGGCGCGGGGCGCGCAGGCTGCCGTCGAGGGTGATGTAGGCGGCGATGTCGCCGCGCACCCGGGCGAACTCGTAGTTGAAGGCGCTGAGTTTGGAGATGGGGAGCTGGCGCAGCTGGGCGCGGAAGTTCAGCGGGATGTCTTCGAGCGTCTCTCCGGCCAGGAGATCTTCGACAGGAAGGGGCAAGGAGCCGTCAGCGACGAGGATCTCGTCGGCGTCCCACTCAAAGCGCAGGCGCTCGACGTTGAGGCGACCCTCACCGAGGCGGGCGTTAAGATCGATGAACATGTCACGGAAGTGCGTCCAGCCGAGCTTTTGCAGACCGATGTCGATGCGGCCGGTGGGCCGGGCGACGGTCCCGTCGAGGTCGATGAGGATGGAGCCCTCGCCGGTGGCGTCAGCTTCGCGAAGTTGCTCCAGGGGGATGCGTTCTAAGTTGATGTCGGGGATGTCGACGAGCAGGCGCACCGGTAGCGTGAGGAAGGCGTCGCGCCAGAGGATCTCCTCGTCGGAGTAGCCGGTGGCCGAGCGCAGCCACTGGGCCAGGGGGAGGGCGGCGCTGGCACGCACCCGGGCGATGCGCTCGCTGCGCCAGTCGAGGTTGATGCGGGTGTCGAGCCCGCCGCGGCGGCCCCGCGGTGGGCTGTAGGTGGTCTGGGTGGCCAGATCGATGCTGCGCAGCGAGATGAAGTCGCCGTTGACCTCGCCAGAGAACTGAAGCCCCTGGGCGTTAAGGTCGACTTCGAGGTTGGGGTTCTCCAACGATCCCGACCAGCGGATGCGACCGTTGACGTCGCCCTCGATGCCGTAGTCGTTGAGGATGGGCAGGGGCTGGTGGAAGTCGCGCAGAGTGATCTCGGCCAGATCGAGGTTAAGCCGAAAGTCTTCATCCCAGTCGATGGCGTAGTCACCGTTGAGGTTGAAGCTGACCGGGAGGGTGGCGCTCATCTCGAGGATGTCTTGATCGTAGGCGCTCAGTGTGACTTCGGGGATGCGGGCCTGGCCATCGGCGTAGTTGGCGGCAAGCGTGAGGTTGAAGGGGCCTTCGCCCTCATAGGTCAGTTCGGAGGCGTCGGTCTGAAGATCGACGGTGGGGTTGGAGGCGGTGCCTCCCAGCGCCAGGGCCAGGTCGATCTGACCGCCGATGTCGGGGAGCTGATCGAGGTGGAAGTCGCGCGCGAGTTCGCCGGGGGCGACATTGCGCAGGCCGATCTCCAGATCCTGGGAGCGCCCGGGGGTGAACGTGCCGTGGGCGCGTATGGACTGGTTGCTGTCCTGGCGGTTGAGCTCCACGTCGTCGAGGGTCAGGCGACGCCCGTCGAAGTTGAGGCGAGACTCTTCGGTGGTCTCCCAGCGGGTGAGGTCGCTGGCGAGGTGGAGCTCGGTGAGGGTGAGATCGGTGTAGCGGCGACGATGTTGCACGGTTGCGCCCACGTCGTAGCGACGTGTGGCGTCGCGCCAGAGCTCGGCTTCGAGGCGCGCAGTGTCGCCGGAGGCCATGGCCAGACGAAGGTCGGCGCGCTCGAAGGTTTCGGTACCGAAAGTGATCTCATTGAGCTGCAGGCGCACATCGCCCAGGGGGGCGTCGAGTTGTCCGCGGAGGTCAAGTCCCACGGCGGCCGAGGCGATGGTGGCGTTGGAGGCCGGGGCGCGCAGGGCGTCGGCGGAGAGCTCGCCCGCCAGGGTGAAGGCGCGAAGGGACTCGAAGGGATCGCTTCCGCTCCCGAGGCGGGCGGTGGCGCGGAGGTCGCCCTCCAGCTGGTCGACGGAGGCGTCCGGCGTGGCGATGCCGGAGGCCCCAAGGCGCAGGCGTGACTGCAGGGAGCGGGGGGCGTCGGGGCGCTTCTGGCTCGTGGCGCGTAGCGATGCTCGCTCCAGGCGATTGTCCTGAACGCGAAGGTTGGTGAGGTCGATCCGCAGGTCGTTGTTCAGGTCAGTGAGGCTGGCCAGCGGGTCGTCGAGGGGAAGTTGAAGCTCGATGCGGCCCTGGTCGCGTGCGCGCAAGGTGCCCAGGCTCATGCCGTCGAAGCGCACCCCGGCCGCTCGGGCGTCCAGGGTGTAGCGGCCGCGGTAGCGGTCGGTGGCGGTCTCCACGCGCTCCAGATCGGCGGTCAGGGTGCCGCGGCTGTTGTTGATGACGATGTCAAAGGCGTCGAAGCCTTCAAAGCGCCACGACGCGTCGAGATCGAGGGCGCGGGCGGCCTGAAGGAGGTCGCTGTGCTCGGGGTTAAACGTGGCGTCGAGATCGACGGCCAGATCGGCGGTGACTGGCGGTGTGCCTGTGAGGTCAGCGGTGCGTTCGGCCTGAGCGGGATCGGCGGTGGTACGCACGACGGCGCGGGCGCGGCCTTCCGGGTCGAGGTGCGCCGAGGCGAAGAGGTTGAGGTAGGGGGAGAGCGCGGCAAGGCGTTGGGCGCGGATGTCGCCCTCGGAGAGATCGCCGGCCAGGTAGGTGAGCGAGGCTTCGTAGGAGTCGTAGCGCGTCTCATCGAGGCGGGCGCGCAGGCCGGTGTGCAGCGTCTGTGGGTCAAAGCCCATGCCCATGACCTGAGCGCGGAGGCGCGTGGTGAGGGGCGGGAGGTCGAGTCCGGGGGTCAGTGTGGCGGTGTCCAGGCGCGGCGTGCTCAAGGTGGCCAGGTAACGGGGCGTCTCGGAGGTGATGTCGGCGAGTTGTGCACTGAGCCGAATGGGCTCATCGATGCCAGGGAGGTGTACTTCGGCCAGCGCGCCGAGCTGGTCACTGCCGCCGATGCGTGCGCTCAAGCGAAGATCGCCTGGCAGGCCGAGATCCTGTCCGCTGAAGCGCTCCAGGGTGGCCGCCGGGAGGGTCAGAGTGTCGAGGTGTGCGGAGAGTTCTTGAAAAGGCGGCGTGGCGTTGTCGACATCGTCGCCGGGCTCGGCGTTCGCGTCGGCGGGCGTCTCGGGCAGGATGAGGGTGGCGCGTAGCGCGCTGAGCGAGAGGAGGTCGTCGAGCTTGAGCGCGCCGAGCTCGACGTGCGTGAGGGTGTCGCTGATGCGGACCTCGCTTTCACCGAGGCTGATGGCAAGTGCGCTGGCGAGCCAGTCGAGCTCCGCGTTGACGTCAAAGCGGGTGAGGTTGGCGAGGATGTCGCGCTGGTAGAGGCTCGCGGAGGCCTCTGCGTTGAGATCGGTGAGGCTTGCGCTCAGAGGTGCGGCCGGAGCGCCGTCGGTCTGGGGGGAGGAGGCGTTCCAGGCGCCGCGCCAGAGTGTGGAAAGTTGGGCGGGGGTGTCGGATGCCTGAGTCAGGGCGTTGAGCAGCGTGTCGCGTTGTTGAAGGAGGTCGGGCGTGTCGGGTGATTCGGTGGCCTCGTCGACATAGGCCAACGTCGCGTTGTTGATGGCGACGCGTTCGACGAAGATCGGCGTGGCCAGAGGCTGGCTCTCTTCGTCGGAAGGGGGGGCCAGGGTGGTCCAGTTGAGGGCGCCGTCCGGGTAGGTGCGCACGACGAGCGCGGGGCGCTCCGCGGCGACCTCTTCGATGACCAGCTGCCCGCGGGTGAGCGAGCCCAGGGAGTAGGAGAGGGTGGCTTCGGGGATGAAGGCAGCGAGGTTGTCGCGACCATCGTAAATGGCGATATCGCGCACTGAAGCGCTTCCAAGCAGGGGGCCACTGAGCTCGCCGACCTCAATGCGGCCTTCGAGGGAGGTGTTGACGCTGGCGAGGATGCGTTGGACGAGCGGGTCCCGCACCGCGCCGATCTGAACGATGAGCAGCGCGAGCACGATCAGGCCGAGGATGATCGCGAGGACCAACCCGAGCGCTTTACCAATTCTTATCATCCAGCGTTTCATTCTAATCCAGCGCCAGGCGCGACATGAAGCGGCGCGTCATCTTCCCAGATTCCAAAAGAGGCGCAAGGCCGGTGGCCCATGTGGTGAGTCGATGAGGGGGAGCGAGGCGGAGGTTGCGCGCGTCGGTGACACGGCGTTACGATAACACGCGTGAGACGATGTCCAGGATACTATGAGCATTTCACGTGAGGATCGGTTTTCCGGGCCCACGCATGGACGTGTAGAAGGTTGACGCGTCCGCAAGATTGAGGAGGCAGGTGATGGTGGTTTTTCGTAGCGACGCGCCGGGCGCGTTCTGGCGAGCGCTGGTAGGGCTTTGTCTTGTGGTGGGCGCGCTCGCGCTGAGTTCGCCGGTGATGGCGCAGGGGATGTCGATGTTGGAGACGATCCGCGCGGCCAACGATGCGTTTGAGTCGGAGGACTACCAGACGGCGTACGATCTCTACAGCGAGGCGTATGAGCAGCTTCCGGAGCCGACGATCCTCTACCGTATGGGCCAGGCCGCCGAAAACCTGGGGATGTACCGCGAGGCCATTGATCACTACACGACCTACCTCGATGAGGGGCAGGATATTGAGTTCATCGGACGCATCGCCGAGGTGGTGCCGATGTTGCGCGAGAAGGTTCCGGCGATCCTCGATGTGAGCAGTGAGCCGGCCGGGGCCGCGATCGTGGCGGTGGACGCCGAAGGTGGCGAGCAGGAGCTCGGAGTGACGCCGGCCCAGGTGGATGTGGGGCCGGGAGAGGTCACCGTGGTACTGCGCGCCGAGGGCTACGAGGAGGCGATCTGGCAGGAGAACGCCGAGGCCGAAGGCAGCTACACCTGGGCGCCCGTGCTCGTGGAGGCGGCGCCGGTGTTGGTGGCTCAAGACGATGTGAGCGACGTGCAGGGTGAAGGCGGCACGCTGGGGACCTGGGGCTGGACGACGACCGGTCTGGGCGTGGCAGCGCTGGCCACCGGCGGTGTGTTCACGCTCCTTCAAAACGGCACGACCGAAGAGGTGAACTCCTACGACAAGCAGGCCGCCGGCGCGAGCCGCGAGGAGCTCGAGGGGCTGAAGAGCGACGCCACCGGCTACTTCCAGACGGCGCGCGCGGCGTACATCGCCGGCGGTGTGTTGACGGCGGCCGGCGTGGGCATGCTCATCTACAACGCCACGCAGGGCGAGGAGGCCTCGGAGGAGGGCTTGAGCTTTGAGGGCGGCGTCAGCCCCGATGGCGGCTTTGTCGGGCTGCGCGGTCGATTCTGAAGGTGTCTCAATGATCGGAACAGGCGTGTGGTTGGTGGCGCAGGTCGCGGATTACGTGGACCTGGCTGAGGGTGTGGGCTACGGCACCAGCCTCTCGTCCTGGATCGCGCTGGTGGGCGGTCTTGTTGTGGTGGGCGTGCTCGTCGGAGTGGTGTTTGCCGGGATTCGCTGGGTGCGCGTGGCGATGAGCGCCAGCAACAGCGCGCCGGTGCAGATGCTGCCGCGTGAGACGCGGGAGCGGGTCGATAAGGCGATCGCGTCGGGGGAGTTTGAGGTCGCTGGCGATCTTCTCACGCGGGCCGAAGCGCTCGATGAGGCGGCGGAGGCGTACTTCAAGGGGGGCGTGTTTTTGAAGGCGGCGCGCACCTTTGAGCAGGCCGGGAGCCGACTTCAGGCGATCTATTGTTTTAAACGCGCCGGCGATCACGAGCAGGCCGCGCGGGTCTATGAGCAGATGGGGGACACGCGCGCGGCTGCCGCGGAGTACTTTCAGGCGGGGGCCTGGGAGCGCGCGGCGCAGCATTACGAGCGCGCCGACGATATGCGTCGGGCCGCCGAGAATTACGTGCGCGCGGAGCGCTGGTTGGAGGCGGCCCGGGCCTACGACGCCGCCCAGCGCCCGGGGGATGCGGCCGAGTATTATGCGCGCCATGTGGAGCGGCAACGCGCCGAGCATGGCATTGATGCGGCGGCGCTTCCCGACGAGCTGCGTGAGCAGGCCCGGCGCGCCGGGGAGTTGTTCCGGGAGGCCGGCGAGAATCAGCGCGCCAGCGAGATCTTTCTGGCGGCGGGGTTTGCGGCTGAGGCTGCCGAGACGTTGCGTGTCTCCGGCGACTTTACGCGTGCCGCGGAGTTGTTGATCGAAGCGCGTCAGCCGGAGCTCGCTGCGAAGTTTTTGGAAGAGGCCGGTGAGGCCAAACGGGCCGCGCGTATGCGAGCGCAGGTGGCCCTGGCCGATGGCGAGCGTGCGGAGGCGGCCGCGCATCTTCGCGACGCCGGAGAGTATGCGCAGGCCGCCGAGCTGTTTGCGGAGATCGGCAAGATGGAGCAGGCCGCCGAGCTCTACGAGAAGCTCGGCGAGTTTGAGGAGGCGCTTAAGCTCTATCTGGAGATTCCACGCTTCGCGCATGCGGCGCGTTGCGCCGAGCAGGCCGGCCATCTGGCGCGGGCTGCGGAGTACTATCAGGAAGCCGGCGATGTGGAGGGGCAGCTGCGGGTGCTCGATCAGCAGGGGGACTACTTCCGGGTGGGGCGGCTGCGCTTTGAGCATCGCATGTACGAGGAGGCGCTCGACGCCCTCTCGAAGATCGACTCTCGCGACGCGATGTACAGCCGCAGCCTGGAGCTTCAGGGCGATGTGCTGCGCGCCCAGGGGCGCGCCGAGAAGGCCTACGGCAAGTACCGCGCGGCGCTGGGCAATCGGGAAGCCTCGCCCGCGACCTTGCCGCTGCTCTACAAGATGGGGCGTGCGCTGGAAGAGGAGCCCGACCTGGCCGGTGCTCTCGAATGTTATAGTAAGGTCCTGGAGGTTGAGCCCAACTTCGAAGACACGACGATGCGTGTGGGGGCGATTCGCAAGCGGATGCGCCGCGGTACATTGACCGGCCGCACCACCAGCGGGCTCTTTGGCGGGGGTGGTGCCGAGGGCGAAGAGACGCGGCGCTACGAGATCCTCGAAGAGATCGCCCGCGGCGGGATGGGCATTGTCTACAAGGCGCGCGACACGGTGCTGGGCCGGGTGGTGGCGTTTAAGATCCTCGGCGAGAACCTGCGCGATAATGAGACCGCGGTGAAGTACTTTTTGCGTGAGGCGCGGGCCGCAGCGGCGCTCTCTCACCCCAACATCGTCACGATTTACGACGCCGGGGAGCAGGATGGCGAGTATTATATGGCGATGGAGTTCGTGGAGGGGACCACGCTCAAAGAGCTCGTTCGCCGCACCGGGGCGCTCCCCGATGACAAGGTGCGCCACATTTTTCTGGGGTGCAGCCGGGCGCTGCATTACGCGCACGGCAAGGGCATCATTCACCGCGATATCAAGAGCGGCAACGTGATGACGACGCGCGATCGGGCGCTCAAGGTGATGGACTTCGGGCTGGCGAAGTTTTTGAAGGAGTACCAGAACAACCATACCCAGCAGGTGGGCACGCCCTTCTATATGTCGCCGGAGCAGATCATCGGCAAAGACATCGACTTCCGTAGCGACTTGTACAGCCTGGGATGCACGATCTTTGAGTGTGCGACGGGCACCGTGCCCTTCTTTAAGGGCGATCTGAGCTACCATCACCTGCACACGCGTCCGCCCTCGCCACGCTCGATCAACCCGGGGTTGAGCGAGGAGACGGACGCGATGATCTTGAAGTTGCTGGAGAAGGAGCCCGACCGGCGTTACCAGTCGGCCAAAGAGGTGATCGACGCGCTGAGTGCGGCCACGGCGGCGCGGGCCTGAGGCGTTGGAGGTGTGTCAGCGCAGGGGGCGCATGTCGTCGCGTTGCTGCAGGGCGGGCATGGCGTCGCGGGCGCGATCCTGCATCTGGCGTGCGTCGTCCGGGCGGCCCTGGCGCTCCAGGAAGGCCGCGTAGCGAAAAAGAAGCCCGGGCTGCTCGCCGATGCGCTCCAGGAGCTCCTCAAAGACCTCGGTGGCCCGAGAGGGGCGGTTGAGGTGCTCCAGGGCGTCGGTGAGGTTGAGTCCGACCTGGAGATCGTCGGGGTGGGCCTGGTAGAGGGTGTTTAAGTAGGGGAGGGCCTCGCGGTGGCGGCCTTCGGAGAGGAGCAGGATGCCGAGTCGCAGGCCGGCCTGGCGGTCGCCTGGCGAGGCGGTCCAGATCCAGAGGTAGTGGGCGATGGCGTCGTCGGGGCGGCCGAGCTCCTCAAAGGCGCGGGCGGCGGCGCGATGAAGTTCGGGGTCGTCGGGGAAGAGCACAAGCGCGTCTGAGAGTAGCGGTTGCAGGCGATCGGCGGGCAGCGTGATCTCGGCGGCGATGGTCAGGGCCTGGCGCAGGTCGGTGCGACGCTGCGCGGTGGCGGGTTCGACCGAGGCGGCCTCTCGGAGTCGAGCGATGGCGTCTTCGGGGCGGTCTTCGGCCAGCGCTCTTTCGGCCAGGGCACGGTGGGTGCTGGCCAGGAGCAGGAGGGCGTCACGCTCGGAGATGTCGGTCTCATCGAGGGCCAACTCGGCGAGCGCGCGGGCTTCGTCGGGCCGATCGCTCTCGAGGGCTGCGCGAGCGTCGGCCATGTAGAGCTCACCGGGGCCGGGCTTATGGGCGCAGGCCGTTGTGGTGAGCAGGGTTGCGAGCGTCGCTGCGGAACACAGGCCTCGCCAGCTGAGGGGGGACATAGGTAGACTCCCGAATGAGGACGTCGCGTCGAGACGCGGATGGCGGGGGTGTGTGATGGCCATTCGCGTCGCCAGTCGGCGTCGTGAGGATGAGACACCTTCTTCGCTAACATTGACGAGCGCGCTTTTGAAGATCTTCGATCCCCATATCCGAAGTCGCACGCAGAGCGACGCCGATCTCAAGAACCTGGCCTACTTCGGGACGGAGCGCGTGGTGAGCTGCCTGTCGATGGGGCGGGTGCCGGAGCGGGCCGAGGAGCTTCTCGGGGCGATGGAGGCGCATGCGGTCGCGGAGATGCGCCGGCTGGAGCGTTGTGGCCTGGAGGCGGGCGCGGCGCTGGGGGTGTTGCCCGGGATGCGGCCGCGGCGCGCCCACTATGAGGTGTGGCGTCGCATGCCGGAGCTGCTGGCGCTGCCCACAGTGGTGGCGCTCGGTGAGGTAGGGGTGTGGGAAGATACCGAGTCGCAGTGGCAGCTTTTTGATCGGCAGGTGAAGATCGCGCAGGAGGCGGGGATCGAGGCGGTCATCGTGACGCCGCCGCGCGATCTTCGGGTGACGTTGACCTACAAGATGATGCAGCGCCTGGAGAAACGTCGGGTCGATCCGTCGCGTGTTTTGATGATGCATGTCGACGAAACGACGCTCGTCAACGTGGTGCAGAGTGGCTTCGGGGCGGGCGTGGCGGTGGGGGCCTCGACCCTGGAGCCGCGCCGCGCTGCCCGGGTGGTGCGCGACGCGATGGAGACGCTGGGCTCGTATGAGCGCATCGCGCTGAGCTCGGCGCTTCGGGTGGGGGGATCGGACCTGCTGGCGATCCCCAAGACGGTCGAGGCGTTGCGAGCGCTGGGCTCAGGGGATGACGAGGTCGAGGCGCTGGTCTGCGGCAACGCCTCGGCCATCATCGATGGATGAGCTCGCCCGGGCCTGCGCGGGCTCGGGTGTTGGGCTGGGGGCGACGTCGAGGGCCAGGCCTCGGCGGGTGTGGGGGACGCCGCGTGCGTCAAAGCGGGTGTTGTAAACCAGCGTCGAGATGAGGGTCCCCACCGCCGCGCCCACCACAACATCGGAGAGGAAGTGCTTCTGGTCGTAGAGTCGGCTCACCGCCACGGTGGTCGCCGCGCCGTAGAGCAGGGTGTAAGGCAGCGCGCGACCGAGCAAAAAGCGCTCGGTCGGTTCGGCGTCGACCAGCACGCGGTGGTAGAGTCCGTCGCTGATGTCGCGCGCCAGAAAGGTCGCCGCCGCGAAGCTCAATGAGGAGTGCCCCGAGAAGAACGAGAGGTAGTCTTCGCCGCCGTGCCAGCCGTAGGCGCGACGCTCCAGCGCGACGTAGGGGCGCGCTCGGCCCACGAAGAACTTGGCGGCGTTGGTCAGGAGCGCCGTCCAGGTGAAGCTCTCCAGGTAGGCCATCGTGCTGTGCAGGTGGTAGGGGCCCTGCCAGGGGTAGAGCTTCTGACCGGTGAGGCCGGTCCAGCCGGCACCCAGCCCGTAGTAGAGCACGGGCAGGGCGCTGAGGGCGTAGCCGCCGTAGTCCGGGATGCCGCCCAAAAAGGGCGCGCCGCTCTCCAGATCGCCGTGAAAGTTCTCTGCGACGCGGTAGTCGAGGCTCCCCGGGGTGGGGGCGCCCATCGCGGGCACCGGCGCTTCAAAGAGCCGGCCACCAAAGACCGTGATCACCGCCGAGGTGGGAAAGAGCACCCCGATGGTGCCCAGGGCTACGGGCGAGTAGGTCCGGGTCAGCGGGATCGTCGAAGCGGTGGAGGGTGGCGGCGAGACTTCTGCTGCGGGTCCCGCTTCTCCGACGGGCTGTTGGGCGAGGGTCAGCGCTGGCGAGCTGAAGACGAAGAGCAGCGCTGCGAAGAGGGCGCTGAGATGGGGGCGAGTGAGGATCATCGTCGGACTGCGTGGAGGAGGGGGGGTGACGTGGCGCTCCCGAAGGGTGTGGACGGAGCGAGGCGTTTGCCTGTGAGCGGGCTCGCTGCCTATAAGGAGCGTGTGTACGGGTCGGCGACCTTATGGTGTCGACTTGAGAAAAGATCAAGGGTGCCGCGGTGGCGTCCGGGTGACTCGTTGAATGTTCCATGAAAGCAGGTGGTTGTGGCTGATCAATCGCAAAAGCATCCTTCGCACACGTTGACGCCGGGCGATCTTTTACGCGCCTTCGGGCAGCGTACCAAGAAGCAGTTCGGGCAGCACTTTCTGGTCGACCCGAGCATTCTGGAGGAGATCGTGCGCTGTGCGGGGCTCAAGCCCGGCGACGCGGTGATCGAGATCGGGCCGGGCTGCGGCACGCTTACCCTGACGATGCTGCAGGCGGGGGCGGCGGTGGACTCCATCGAGATCGACCGTGACGCGGTTGAGTTTTTGCAGGAGGCGCTGCCACCGGCGTGGGGATTTACGCTGCACCCGGGCGACGCGCTGAAGACCGACATGGCGGCGATCGTGGCCAGCCGGCCCGGTCCGTGGAAGGCGGTGGCGAACCTTCCGTATAACGTGGGGACGGAGGTCACGTTTCGGCTCTTTGAGCTGCGCGAGACGATCGGTTCGATGACCCTGATGTACCAGCGGGAGGTGGCGCGGCGCATGGTGGCCAGAGCCGGTGACGATGATTACGGCGCGCTGAGCCTGATGGTGGAGCTTTATGCCGACGCTGAGATCGTGATGAGCCTGCCGCCCGGGGCCTTTGTGCCGCCGCCGAAGGTGCACAGCGCGGTGGTGAACTTTGAGATGTTGCCAGAGACGCGCATTGAGGATGAGGCGCGGCGGGCGTTTTTTGAGAAGGTCGTGAAGTCCGCATTCCAGGCGCGTCGCAAGACCCTGCCGAACGGGCTCAAGGCGCTTAAGCTCCCCAAAGATCAGGTCGTGGCCGCGATCGAGTCGGCCGGGCTCTCGCCGAAGGTGCGGCCGGAGCGGGTGGGGTTTGAGGCGTTTCTGGCGGTCAGCGACGCGTTGCGCGGCTGAGGTGGCAGATACGCGGCTTCAGACGTTGCGTGGCGGGGTGGTGCGGTGCAGGTGGGGCGGGAGGAAGGTCTCGGCGTGGCGGGCCTCCACCTCGTAAGAGATGTTGAGGTAGGCCTGGCGGTCGCCCAGCCCGGCGAGCAGGCCGCGGGCGTATTCGCTGAGGTAGCGGGCCAGGAAGTTGGCGGAGCCGTCGCGCAGGAATTGCACGACGTGGGCCATCTCGTGGGTGACAAGGTAGAGGGGAAGTCGCAGGTCGTCGGAGAAGATGCGCCGGCGGATGTAGATGCGATCGCGCAGGGCAATGCCGGCGGCGTTGCGGCGCAGCGCAGCATGCGCGACGAGGTCGCGAGGGCCGTAGAGGGCGGGGCGGTCGTCAGGGTAGGGGATCAAGCGCGCGATGTGGGCGGCGCGCTCCACCAGGGGCCGCGGGCCCACGCCGGCGTTGGTGAGCGCCTCAATGACCAGGGGGCGCTCCTCGTCGAGCAGCGGGCGCGCGTTCATGCGCGGGCCCGGCGTCGACGCCATACTATACCGAGTGCCAGCAGGGTTCCGGCGAGCAGCGCGCTGTGGTCGGGCTGGCCCGGGGCGACCAGCGAGCAGATGCCGCCTTGCTGCTGAGGCTGTGAGGGCGGGGTCACGTCGGGCGTGCCTAGCGGGTAGATGGTGCAGAGGCCCTCAATGTCGCCGGGGTGCAGGTCGCGTTTGTCGATCTCGCCCTCGCGGGCGGTGGCGTACATGGTGGTGTCGGGGTTGGGCGCGTGGTCCAGGCCCAGGAAGTGACCGACTTCGTGGGTGAGGGTGTTGCGAAGATCCATGGTGCCGGCTTCGCCGTTTTCGCTGTTGCTGAAGACGTAGTCGGCGCCGTTCATCTCGATGTCGGCGTCGTAGATGCGGCCATCGACCCGGCTGAAGGTCACCGTCGTCAGCGCGATCGCCTGGCCGTTCTGGCTGGGCCAGCTCTCATCCTGAAATACGAAGACGTTGATGTTCTGTGAGGGCGGGCTGTTGATGTAGTCGGCCTGAAACGCGGTGGTGCCGCGGTATTCAAGCAGAAACTCGGAACACTCCGGGACGTTCCAGGCGTCAAACGCGCTGACGATGTCTTCTTCAAGCTCCGGCGGGATGGTGTTGTCGTCGGGGTGCAGGTTCGGGGAACCCAGCTCATTGATGTAATAGGGCACCGTGAGCGAGGGCCACTCCACGGGGACCTTGGGGTAGCCTTCGCAGGGCAGACCCAGGTCGGGCTCGCACGTCATGGTGCGGCGGAAGTTGTTGCTCAGAGGGGCTTCCTCTTCGACCAGCGGCTCTTCGTCCCAGGCCTCCTCGTGGGTGCAGGCGGACAGGGCGATGGCGAGCAGGCCCGGCAGGGCGATGTGGCGCAACTTCAGCAGCGTCATCGCGTTTCCTCGGACTGAGTCTCGTCGACGATGGCGCGGATGCGGGCCTTGAAGGTGTTGAGCTCATGGGCCTGCAGGTGCAGCTCGGTCGGGGCGACGCTGCGAAGCTGGGAGGTGCTCGCTGTGGGTTGCGCGCGCTCCCGGACGACGAGGTTGAGGTTGTTGACCTGGGGGATGGCGAACTCAGTGGCGTTATCGGGGCCGAGCGCCACTCGGAAGAAGCCCTGGGCCAGACCGGTGACCGAGGCGGGGTGTTGGGCGACGTCGCCGCTCAAAAAGAGCACGCCCTGGTCGGCGACCTGAAAGACGGGCATGCCCGGCACGCGGGTGCCCACGTCGCCGTGGAAACCGCCGAGCTGACGGATGGCTACGGTGCGCCTTACAGGGCCTTTGAGGGTCTCGCGCACCTTGAGCGTGATGGTGGAGACGACCCGGCCGCGCGCGTCGAGCTCGGTGGAGATCTCATCGACCTGCGCGACCACCACCGCGTCGGATCGCACCACGAGCTCTTCGAGATCCATGCGGGGGAGCGTGGCGGCGGTGGCGCTGGTGGCCAGGAGCCATAGCGTCAGCGTGGATAAGAGCGCGATGAGAGGTTTGAACATCATGACCTCGAGGGTCGGTCAGGTGAGGGCGGGCGAGTGTTGGCTAACCACACCCGTGCGTGCGGCATTCTCAAGAAGATAATCAGGTCCCCCCCCTTGGGGAGCGGCGGCTTATTTGAAGACCTTGCCGATGGTGTCTTTGGCGCGCGCCAGGGTGACGCCCTGGAGCATCTTGCGGATCTTCTCGTCGCGCTCCACCACAGCGAGCAGGGCCTCTTTGTTGATAGCGACGATCTGGGCCGGGCCGGTCTTGACTTCGACGGTGGCGGTGGCGGTGTTGCCGCTCATTAACGAGACCTCCCCGAAGTAGGCGCCGGGGCCCATGGTTTTGAGCTCCACTTCGCCTGCGGGGCCGCGGGTCCAGACGCGGATGCGGCCGGTAAGCACGATGTAGAGATGGTCGACAGCCTGATCCTCTTCGATGATGCGCTCGCCGGGCTGAAAGACCTTGAGATCGCTGGCGCTGATAAGCGCCTTCACGTCGGCGTCGCTCAGGTGCTTGAAGAGGGGGCTTTCCTGGATGGTTTCGGCGATCTTTTCGGTCATGATGGTCTCATCACAGGGGGTGAAGGGGGATGCCGGGCATATGCCGGGCGATGCCGTACACCGTGGAGGGTATCAACGGGGGGGAGGGCGATGCAATCATCGTGGCAGGTTGAGCGCTCTGCGCCGATGGACGGGGAAGACGCCGAAGAAGGGAGGGGCAATTTCTTGAGCGTGCCGCGATGCGTGGTAGCTCTGAGGGGTGCGCGGGGCTCGCCAGGTGCGGCTCCGACGTGATGCCATGGTGGCGTGTGATGATGGGGCCCGGAAGAGGCCCAAAACGACAGGGAGGTCGATGTGACGGAGCAACGTAAACAGCAGCGCGTAGGCTGTGACATGATCCTCAACAAGATCGAGTCCGGGCATACCAACATCTGCCGGGCGACCGATGTTTCGCTCGGGGGCATTCGGCTGGAGCGGGTGGCGGAGGCCTACCGCAGCGATGGTGAGTCGGTGCAGCTGCAGTTTGCGCTCCCCGGAGAGGAAGAGCCCATCTGGGTGGCCGGGTACAAGGTCTACGATGCTGACGGGCAGGTGGGCGTGCGCTTTACGAACATCTCGCACGGGCACTTTGTGAAGTTGCGGGCGTGGCTTCGGGCGCAGGCGATCTCGGAGGGGTTTCCGGAGTTCTCGGCCTGAACGTCTGAACGTTCTGGAGGATCGCTTCGGGCGCAGCGCTTGCGCGGCGATCCTTTCCATAGCGATGTAGCGAAAAACGCCCCGCCGGCTTGAGCCGACGGGGCGTTTTTATGTTCCGACCCGTTGCCTGGGTTCAGGCGTTAGTCGCGTTTGAGGCCGAAGAAGCCGATGGCCAGGCTAAGCAGGCCGTTTACGGCGAGCCAGACGCGGTCGAGGATGTTCATGCCCGGGATCCAGCTGACGTCGGAGGTGAGCTGGAAGGCTTCGGTGAGGCTGAAGCCGGCCATGCCCAGGGCGATACCGCCGGCCAGGGCGCGACCCACGCGGTGACCGCCGAGGAAGGCGTAGGCCACCAGCGGGATGAGGAAACTGGCGAGCAACGGGTTCTGGTGGGCGCCAAGCCCGGAGACGAGCACGTTGGCCTCGGCCAGGGGGCGTCCGATGACGTTGGCCACAAAGCCGAGCGCGCCACCGGCCGGGACAAGCAGCGGGATGAAGAAGAGTCCGCCGGCGACCACTGCGGCGCTGGTGGCGACCAGGGGCAGGTGGTCGGGGAGGCGGCCCATCATGTCGCGACGGCGCAAACCGAAGGCGGTGAGCAGCACCAGGAGCAGCGCGCCGCCGTAGCGGGTGGTGCCCTGGTCGGTGGTGGATTGCACGACGGCTTTGTCGGCCTGAAGAAGTCCGGCGCCGTAGCGCTCGCGGTACTCGTCTTCGCTGTCGTACTTGTCACGCATGGAGGTGTCGGCGGCCTTTTGCAGAACCTCCTGAACTTTGTCGGGGTGGGTGACACCGGTGGCGATCACGAGGGCGGCGGCTGCGGCGACGTGCGGGCTGGCCATGGAGGTGCCCATGTAGAGGGCGAACTCGTGCTTGGAGGTCTGCCCGGCGGGGTGGGTCTCCTGCATGATGCCGTCGGGGCGGCCGTCACCGTTCTGGTCGATTCGGGTGTTTCCGCCGGGAGCGGCGATGTCGACGTAGGTTCCCCACTGGGAGTAGAAGGTGGTGCGCTGGTCAAACTGGGTAGCGGCTACGGCGAAGGCGTGGTTATAGGCCGCCGGGTAGCTGGGTGAGCGCTTTCCGCCATTGCCGGCGGCGGCGACGACGGTCACGCCTTTTTTGTGGGCGTAATCGACCGCGCGCTTGAGGACCAGGCTGGGCAGCGGGCCGCCCAGGCTCATGTTGATGACCTGTGCACCGTTGTCGGCGGCAAAGCGAACCGCGTCAGCGATGTCGGCTACCGAGCCAAAGCCGCGGCTGTTGAGCACACGCAGTGGCATGATCTTGGACTCGAAGGCCAGGCCGGCGACGCCGTAGCCATTGTTGGTGGCCTGAGCGATGGTGCCGGCGACGTGGGTGCCGTGACCGTGGCCGTCGTAGACGAAGTCGGTCTTATCGACGAAGTCATAGCCGGGGACGGTGGCCACGCCCTGCATATCCTTGCCGACCTTGATGCCGCGGTTGCTGTCGTCAGCGACGGTCACGCCGGTGTCAATGACGGCGACGACGACGTCGCGGCCCGTGGAGACCTTCCAGGCTTCTTCGGCGCCGACCTGCTCAAAGTTCCACTGGAACTGGTAGAGCGGGTCATCTGGCACGAAATACGCGCGGTACTCGATGTTCTCTTCGACGCTCTCAAGCCAGCCCTCGGGAGCCGAGGCGCTGAGGCAGTCTTTGACGTAGGGGACAGCGCCCTCTTCGACACGGGCGACGAAGACGTTTTCGTCGTCCGAGAAGGGGCTGTTGAGCTCGGCGCTCAACCCCTTGGACTGAGTGAAGGCGAGGATCTCTTCGTTGGAGAGATCGTCGTCGAAGTCGAGCACGACTTCGTCGTAGGCCGGGTTGGTGTCGAGGATGTCGAGATCGGCGGGGATGGTGTCCATGCCGCTGATGTCGACGCCGGGGACGTTTTGTGTGGAGGGCGTGGCGCCGTTGAGGCAGGCCTGCCAGGGGGCAGCCGGGCTGACGTTGGGAGCGTCTTGCGCGGTGGCGACACCGCTGAGACCCAGAAAGAGGGCGAGGCCGGCGAAGGTGGCGCTTGCCGGCGCGAGGCGGCGTTTTAAGGGGCGTGTCGGTCGCATCATCCGTCCAGTCCTCGGTCAAGTAGGTTCGTGGCAGTCGCGCCCGGCTCCGAGGCCGTGGCGACGCACCGGTGTGGCGTTGCTCAGAACTCAAACGAAGCTAAGCACCGGCAGAATTCCCGGCAAAGCATCGTCGGCCTGCACCTTAGTGTAGCGCCTCAGGGGACCTCGGCCAAATCCTGGGCCGAGAGGGTCGTCTCGATGGCGTCAAGGCGCTCACGTGCCAGGCGCGCGGTAAACTGCGCGATGGGCGGGTGTTCGGAGGCCAGGACCTCGAAGTCTTCGCGCGCCAGAAAGAGGGCGTGACCGGCGGCCGTGCACACCACCGTGGCTGTGGCCTGGTCGCTCGCCACCAACCCCACCTCGCCGACGACTTCGCCGATGCCCAGAGTGGCGACGGTGATCTCCCAGTCGTCGTCTTTGCGCACGATGTCGACTTTGCCGTCGAGGAGGATGAAGAGGCCGGGGCTGGGGCGCCCCTGACGCACGCAGAGGGTGCCGCGGTCGAGGGTCAGCCCGGTGAAGCGGCCGACGACCCGGGCGCGCTCCTCGGCGCTGAGGTGGGTGAAGAGCTCGTGGCGATCGAGGAGCCCTTCGGTCAGGGCGTGGCGTCGCAGCGTGGCCAGGCGGTTGAGGAAGTCGGGGCGCTCGTCGTTGAGCTTGCCGATGGCGCTCTGCGCCAGACGCAGGCATTCGCTGCCGCGCTCGCTGAGCACGCGGTAGCGGGGGGCGCGCTCGCTGCCACCAAAGGCGTTGAGGCCGAGCAGGGAGCCGGCCGGGATTCGGAAGGTTTTGGTATCTTCGCTGACGGCGAGGTCATTGCTGACCGTCCAGATCAGATCGGCGGACTTCTGGGAGGGCTCGAAGACCAGCTGGGCGTCCGGGAAGATCTCGTACTCGACGAAGTCGAGCACGCGCCGCAGGGCGTCGGGCGGGAGCACGCTGAGAAGGGGGAGCGCCGGGAGGCTGCCCGGGCGCTCGGCGGTGCCGTCGGGGTCGGTAGCGCGCTCGAGCACGCGATCAAAGAGCTCGTCGAGGTCGGGCTCACCGCCGTGGACCTGGGCGGAGAGGTTGCCGGCGGGCTGAGGAAAGCTCGGCTGCGGACGACCGTTTTCGAGGTAGGGGCTGCGCACCGAGTAGAGCGTGGCGAAGTGGTCGAGCAGCTCGGTGGAGGCCGGGTTGAGCGCGTGCATCTGTTTGATGGCGGCAATCGCGCGGGTGGGGAAACCGGCGTTGGCGTAGTGGCGAGCGGCCAGGGTGTAGACTTCGACGGCCTCGCGTTTTCGTCCCACCGTGGCGAGGATCACCGCGGCGCGCTCGCGCAGTGGCGAGGGGTCGGGGAGGTTGTACCAGTTGGCCAGGATGAGCTGGAGCGCGCGGGCGTGCTCCTGAGACTCGACGGCGTCATCGATGGTGTTGAGCAGGTCGAGGAGGCGGATTTGCACCATGACCGAGGTCCTTCCGAGGCGGTTGTTTTTGGCGGCGATGTCGACGCCCAAGTCTAGAAGATGGACGCAGGGGGGACAACCCGGGAGCTCAGGCGGGGTCGGCTTTGAGCGCGGCGTGTGCGCGGGGGACCGGCCAGCCTTCGAGGACCAGGGGGAGGTAGAAGTTGTGGGTTGCGGCCAGCGCGCGCGCTGACTCTAAGACCTGGCGAGCTTCGGGCCGCTCCTGACGGGCGAGGATGATGCCGAGGGCTTCCTGGTTGAGGGTCTGGCTGAGGACGCTTTGCGAGGAGGCGCAGAGGTCGATGGCCTGGCGGGCAAGGCGGGCTGCGCGGGAGTGTTGTTCGCGCAGCAGGGCCAGGCGGGCGCGAAGGCGCAGCAACGCGGCCTGCTCGGAGCAGCCGAGGTGATCTTCGTGTCGGGCCAGGCGGCGGATCACCCGGGCCAGGCGATGCAGCGTGGCGGCCAGAGTCTCTTGCTGGAGGGTGCGTTGGCGCTCGGCCTGGCTGGCCAGGGCTCGGGCCAGGATGCGGTTGAGGGCAAATTCCACGGGAGGCAGCGCCAGAAAGTCGCGTTCGAAGACCTGATCGCGGAGAAGATCCAGGTGGGCGATCACCAGCTCGGGACGACCCAGGGCCAGGTCGATGGTGGCGCGCCGGGAGGTCACCTCAAGAAAGAGCAGGCTGTTGGGGGTGCGCTCGGCGAGCTCCGTGGCGGGCCCGAGTGCGAGGGCGGCCTGCTCGATGTCACCCCGGGCCACGAGCAGGTCCGCACGGCAGAGCGCGATGTGGGCGCTGGCCGCACGATCGCGGCGCAGGCGGTGGGTGAGGTTGTCGACGATGGGCGTCACCTCCGCGAGCTGCCCGAGCTCCAGGCCAACGCGGGTGATATGACTGAGCCATCGGGTCGCAAAGATGGCGTCATCGACGCCCACCTTTTGAAGGGTGTCGATGGACTGATGCAGCAGCTCACGCGCCTCACTCCAGCGGCCGCGGTGGGCAGCGAGGAGTCCCTGAAGTTCGAGGGCGCGGGCGCGGCAGCCGGGGTCGTCGAAGCGCTCCGAGAGCGTGAGGCTCTGCTGCAGCCAGCGGTCCACCGGAGCGGCCGGGTCGATCATGAGAGGGAGGCGCGGCGTGCTGACCATCTGCAGCCGGTCTCGGGCCAGCCAGGGGCCGAAGTTGTGGTGCGTGGCCAGGCGGGCGAAGTGGGTGGCGAGGCGATCGTGGCGCGCGCTGAGCAGGAGGTGGGATGCCTCACTGGCCCGCCAGAGCAGGCGGGCGGTCTCACAGGTGCGCTCTGCGGGGCGTTGATCGCGGGCGACTGCGGTGGCGTCGGACCAGCGCGCCAGGCCTACGGCGAGGCGGCGGCGCCAGGCGCGCAATCCGGCGCGCAGCCGGCCACGGCGGTACGCGCTGCCGACCTCTTGAAGGGCGTCGTCGAGGGTGTCGATCGCCTCATCCGGGTGGCCGGAGGCCAGGAGCGCCTCCATCCACTGCCGGCGCAGCGCGAGGCGTTCGTCGACGGAGTCGGTGGCGAGCAGCGCCCGGAGGTGGTCGCGCGCCTGGTCGGTGCGCGCCAGGGCGATGGCCGTCTCAAAGAGCGCGCGGTGGATCTCGCCACGGCGTGGGGAGTCGTCGGGTTCGTGGGCGTTGATCAGCTGCCAGAGCTCCAGGGCGCGCTCCCAGGCAAAGCGGCTCTGGGCGCTGCGGGCGACCTTAAAGGCGACCTCCACCGCTTCGCGCTGTCGGCCGGCGCGTCGCAGGTAGTTCAGGCGCCGGGCGTCGCTCCCCGTTTTGGCGTCGCGCAGCGCGTCGGCGATGAGCCCGCAGAGGCGTGCGTGGTGATCGCGTCCGAGCTCGTCGAGTACAAAGTTGCGGGCGCGGTCGTGAATGATCGCAAAGGTTGCGTCGCGATCCTCTCCCACGCGGGCGCGAGACTGGCGCGCGAGCCGTCGGAGCAGCAGCGTCTCCATGACGGCCTCGCCACTCTGGGCGCTGAGGGCGCTCGCGCCGAGCTCTCGTCCCATGGCCAGTCCGAGAATCCGGGTGGTCAGGGGCGATGAGGCCACCGCCAGAAGTTGTAGACCCAGGCGCTCAGGCCGGGTCAGCTGGGCGACGCGGCGCCGCATAAAGGTGGTGAGGAGCTCATCGACGGCCACCGGTTCGTCGGCGTCCAGCTCGTCGGAGGCCTGGGTGGGGGCCTGCTCAAATTCGTAGATGAGCTCGTCGATCAGCCGCGGGTGGAGGTTGCCTCGTCGCAGAATCAGCTGCTTGCTGCGCAGTGAGAGGTTGGCCGCGTTGGCCAGCACGTACTCACGGGCTTCTTCTTTGGAGAAGCCGTGGATCTCGACGCGATCCAGCGTAATGGGAGAGGTCGCAAGCTCGCTGAAGAAGGGGTGGTTCGCGTGCTCTTTTCGAGCGTCCGTGAGGATGCTCGTCACCATGAAGACGCGCATGCCGCGCGGGTCGTTGGTCAGATCGGCCAGGAGCGCGGCCGTGTCCAGCCCGGCAAAGTGGGTGTCTTCGAGGGCGATGAGAACGGGGCGCTGTTCGCTGAGTTCGACGAGCACGCGGCGCAGCGCGTCGATGGCCGAGCGTCGACCCACCTCCGAGTCGGACTCGCGTCGCTCATGGAGTGCGGGGAAGATGCGGGCGGCCTGCTGGCGCGCCGTCTCCATGCGCTGGCGGGTCTTCTCGGGGAGCCGCGCGATGATCGTGGCGAGCTGGTCGGCGATCTCATCCCAGCCCTGGTAGGTGCTGGTGTCGCGATGAAAGCAGCGGCCGCGCAGGACGATCCAGCCCAGCTGGGAGGCCCAGTGGGCCAGGGCGTCGATCAACGCGGTCTTGCCGGTGCCCTGGGGGCCTTCGACGACGCTTAAGCCCAGGCGCCGCTCCTGGGCGCAGAGGCTGGCGCGGGCGGTGAGCTGGTCGAAGAGCTCGCGGCGCCCGTAGAGCACCTCGCGGTCTTCGACGACGGTGGCCGGGATGGTGACCGAGCGGTTTTCTTCGGTGGAGAGAAGATCGAGGACGTCGTTGAGAGAGGGGCGGCGCGACGGTTCGCTGGCGAGCAGGCCGTGGATCAGGTTGACCCAGGCCGCCGGGCAGTGCGGGGCCACCTCCGAGAGGAAAATGCGCTCGCGGCGGGGGCGGGCACTCTCTTCACGCTCAACCAGACGCTGGCAGGCGTCGAAGGGCTGGCCGGCCAGCGCCTCAAAGAGGATCACGCCCAGGGCGTAGAGGTCGGCTGCCGGGCTGAACTCGCCACGGCGAAGCTCCGGGGCGCTGTAGCAGGAGCGGAGATCCCCGGAGCCGGGGCGATCCAGGTGGGGGTGGAGGCCGAAGTCGGTCAGGCGCACCTGACCGGCGTCGGTGATGAGGATGTTGGTGGGTTTGAGGCCGCCGTGAACCTTGCGAAAGCGGTGCAGGTACTCCAACGCCGCGACGATCTGAGGGCCGATGGCCTGGATGCGCAGGATGATGAGGTCGAGCGCGCGATCGGCGGCCTCGGAGTCTTCGAGCAGCGACTCGGGGATCTCCAGGGTGTTGGGGCGATCGGCGGTGACGTCGTGGGGGAGGGCGTCGTCGGAGGAGAGTTCTTCGAGCCCGAGGGGAGGATCGTTTTCATCATCCAGGCTGGAGGGGAGCTCGATGGTCGGAAGATCATCTTCGTGCGGCGTGCTGGCCGTCAGCTCCGCGGACGTGTCGGGAGAGGTGCTGGCGCTTAAGATGGCCTGCTCGGCCTCGGTGATCGGGCGTAGCAGGTAGGCGTCCAGCGGCATCCCGTCGACGTAGTCGCGCATCAGGCGCGTGACCTGCTCGCCGCGGAAGATCTCGTGGTAGCGCGCCAGGTTGCGATGATCGAGGCGAGTGAGGCTGTCGAAGTGGCGGGCAAACTCGTCGGGGTCGCGGACCCGGGCGAAGGTCAGCTTTTTGAGGACGAAGCGCTCCGGACGAGGCAGCTCCCCGCTGGCCTCGGTCGACTCCCCCTCGGCCAGGCGCATGCGCAGGACCTCAAACGACTCCCCGAGCTCCCCGGTGCCGATGAGTCGGACCTGCTCGAGGGACTCTTCGGCGCGGGGCGCCTCCTGAAGATCGTGGGGGGCGTCGGTGCTCATTCGACCTCACCGAAGGCCGAGCGGGTCACGTCCTGAGACCACGCCTTGGGGAAGAAGCTCTGGACTTCTCGCTCGCCAGGCTCGGTGCTGCGCAGAAACCCCACGCCGAGGCCGTGGCCGCGGTGGCGGATGAGCACGTAGCCCCGGGAGGTGCAAGTATCGACCTGAGCTTCACTGAGCGCGAAGGTCTCGCGGGTGAGGTAGGCGTCGCACTGCGCGGAGGTGGTGTCGATGACGTTGATGCGGGCGTAGCGCGCAAAGGTCATCGCCGCAGGGGTGGTGAGTTTTGGCACGACCATGTCGTCGCGCATAAACGAGAGGCCCACAGACTCCGGACGCGGCTCGGTAGGGAGGTGATGCTCGCGGTGAACGACGCTGACGATGCGCTTGTTGGCGCGGATGAACACCAGATCGTGGAGGTGCACCGGCGCGATGCCAAAGCGATCTTCGAGGAGCGTCAAAAAAGGCGTGGCGTCGATGGCCGGCGTGCCCAGCGCGTCGAGCGCCTCGGAGAGGGAGGTGGGGATCGCGTTCATGGGCGGCCTCCCTTTTTAAGGAGCGCCACGAAGAAGCCGCCGCTGTCGTTATGGTGGGGGTAGACACGCATGGCGTTTTCAAGCCGGGGATCGAAGGATTCTCCCTGCCACTCTAGCAGACCCGGCGCGCTATGAAAGCCCGGGATGCGGGTGGGGAGCACCTGGAAGTCGCAGATCTCGGGGTCGTTAAGGCAGGCGTCGATGACGGCTTCGTTTTCTTCGGGGGCGTAGGTGCAGGTGGCGTAGGCGACCAGGCCACCGGGGCGGCAGAGGTCGATGGCGCGCTTGAGGATGGCCTGTTGGACGCGGCTCATGCGGCTGAGCTCGGCCGGCCGCGCGGGGCCGACGCGCGGGTTTTTGCGGGAGGTTCCCTCGCAGGAGCAGGGGACATCGGCCAGGATACGGTCGAAGCTCCCGAGGTCGGTCGGCAGGTTGGCCGCGTCGTGGCAGATTAGCGAGGTGTTGAAGACGCCCAGGCGGTCGAGCACCCGGCTGACCGCGCGCATGCGGCGGTAGTCGCGGTCGTTGGCGATGAGCGTACCGGTGTTTTGCATGGCCACCGCGATCTGCGCGCTCTTGTTGCCCGGGGCGGCGCAGGTATCGAGGATGCGCTCGCCGGGTTGAGGATCGAGCACGGTCACCGGAAGCAGTGAGACTTCTTCCTGCACGTGGTAGAGCCCGGCGGCATATTCAAAGCGGGTGCCAGGGCTTAAGTCCGGATCGAGGATGTAGGTGCCGGGGCGCCACTCTCGGGGTTGAAAGTCGATGCCGTGGGCGTCGAAGGACGCCTCAAGATCCACCGGGGCGATCTTCAGGTCGTTGGCCCAGACGCAGAGGGGCAGGGGCTTTGCGAGGGCGGATTCAAAGGCCTCGAAATCCTCAATGATGTCGCGGTAGCGGGAGAAGTCAGGGATGGCGTTCATAGCTGCTCGAAGTAGCCGGCCTGCTCCAGGAGCGACCAGACACGGGTCAGGGGCAGGCCGATGATGGCGGTGAAGTCGTCGCCTCGGGCGGCCTCAAAGAGGCGAATGCCGGCGGCTTCAATGCGGTAGGAGCCGGCGCAATAGAGAGGTTGGTCGGCCTCCACATAGGCGCGGGCGCCGGCCTCGGTGAGCGGGCGCATGACCATCTCGAAGGCGCACTCCGAGGCCAGCACTGAGCCGTCGGGGGTACGCAGCGCGATCGCCGTGATCAACCGATGGGTCTTGCCCTGCAGGCGCATCAGCTGGGCGACGGCGAGATCGACCGAGCCCGGCTTCTGGAAGATCTCCTGATCGAGGGCGATGACCTGATCGGCGCCCAGCACATAGGCGCTCGGATGATCGGTGGCCACGCGCTGGGCCTTCTCTGCGGCGAGGCGCGCGGCCATTGCCGCCGGTGCCTCGCCGGGCTTGCGGGCCTCGTCGATGTGGGCGGCGCAGGCGTCGAAGGAAAGTCCCAGGCGCTCGAGAAGTTCGATCTTGTAGGTCGACTCGGTGGCCAGAATCAGCTTATGGGGGGAGGGATCTGCCATGGGATGTTTGACCAGCGGTGGCGTGTTAGACAATGAGAACGGGTGTCCGGCCGGGATCGTTCCGCCGGCGATGCCAGCGATACACATCAGGGAAAAGGAGGAGCGCCGTGAGCGATCCACAGACGATGATCGACCGCCTCAACGCCATGCACACCTTTCCGGGGCCTTTTTTGTTCAAGGTCATTGGCGAGAATGAGCCGACCTTTGTGAGCCGGGTGGTGCAGGCTGCGATCAACGCCATCGGCGGTGAGGCCGATGTTGACGTTGAGACCCGCGAGAGCGGCAAGGGGAAGCATATCGCCGTGACGCTCTCAGCGCAGGTTCAGGGGCCGCAGGAGGTGCTCGATGTCTATGAGCTGCTGCGTGCGGTGCGGGGCGTGCGCTTTATGATGTAGGCAGGAGAGGGTCAGTCCAGAAGCTCCACAGGAGCGTCGGAGCGCCGGGGAGCGGGCTCCTCGGAGGGGGGGATGGGCTCGTCATCCCCCGAGGACATCACATCCCAGGCGTAGAGCCCGCCGCCGGCCAGCAGGGAGATCGCCGCGCCGATCCAGAGGCCGTTGGCCGTGCGCTGCTGGGAGATGCCCGTGTCGAGAAGTTCACGGTTGACGCCGCCGAAGGCGTTTTGCTGTTGCTCCAGCGCGTCGTAGGTGGCGCTGGCCTGCATGCCCACGATGGCGGCTGCGGCGCCCAGGGCGACACCCACGCCGCCCAGGCCGAGCGCCGCGCTCTGGCGGGGATTTGAGAAGATGCTCCCCTGTCCCATGGCCGAGGCGGGGATGAAGAGGGTGAGCGTCTCATCGGCGGGGATCTCCACGCTCTCGGAGAAGTCCGCGTCGCCGCCGCGAATAGCAAAGGTCGTGGTGCCGGCCTCGACCTCAACGGCACGCTGCAGCGGAAGCGCGTAGCTCTGGCCACCGACGACAAGCGTGGCGCCGGAGATGTCACTCTGTACCATCAGCCGCCCGGTCTGCACGGCGGCGCGCAGGGTCATGGCGAGCTCCTCGCGCTGGCGAGCCTCCAGGGTGATGCTCTGGCGGGCCTGGTCAAAGTCCGGGAGGCTCGCAACGAGGGTGTAGGTTCCCGGGGCGAGGTCGAGTTCGCAGGGGGCATTGCAACGCGCTTCGGTCTCCTCCACGAGGATGGTGGCGCCCTCGGGGGAGCTCGTCACGTTTAGGGTCGCCATGGAGGCGGCGATGGCCTGCTGGATCTCAATGACGGTGTCGGCGACCTCGCCGGCGTTCGGAGCGCCGGGGAGCTCGGAGAGGTAGCGCTGGAAGTACGCCTCGGCCTCGGTGAGCTTTCCGGCCAGACGGTAGGCCTGCCCGACGTTGTAGAGGAGCTCGGAGCGTCCGGAGAGCTCGTAGGACTCCAGGAAGGCCTCGGCGGCCTTGTCGAACTCGTCGTTGTCGTAGAAGGCGCGACCCTCCATGAAGCGCTCGCGCGCCTGCTCCATCGCGTCTTGTGCGAAGACCGGGGCAGGCATCATCAGCGAGAGCGAGAGGGGCAGCGCGCAGGCCACGAGCAGCCGTTTGAAGGTACGAGCGTGTGAGGACGAGGTAGCCATAGAGTTCTCAGCCTTGAGGGCTTAGCGAAGACGCAGGAGGGTTAAAACGCGAAGGGGTCGATGATGTCGTCGCGCTCGGGTTCGGGCTCAGGCGCTTTCTCTTTCTTCTTTTTGGGGCGAGGGGCAGGTTCGCGCCGGGGCTCGGGTTCGGGCTCAGGTTCGACCTCGGGTTGAGGCTCAACCTTCCGACGTGGCTCCTCCCGGCGGCGCTGAGGCTCGGGCTGCGGAGTCGGCTCCGGGTCATTTGCAGCGGTGGCTTCATCTTCAGCGGGCGCGTCGTCGCCGGCGTCGCTCAGCGCGGCCAGCTCCAGGTTGACCTCGTTATCCTCACGCGGTGCGTAGCGAAACTCGACCTCCTCGAAACCGTCGAGTTTCAGCTCATAGAGCGATGTTTCATCGGAGACGGGCAGCTCCAGGGTGATCGGGGTGATGCCGATGAGCTCACCATTTTGGAAGACCCGCGCGCTCTCGGGGGTGGTGGCCAGGCGCAGTGTGGCGATCGGCTCGGGCGCTGCTGCCTCCGGGGCCGGGGCGGCACCGGGAGCTTCGGCGCGCACGATGGCGTCAGCCGGGATGGCGCTGCGCGGGTCGGGGGCCGGAGCTTCCTGGCCGCCGTTCATGACCACGAGCGCCAGCAGGATGACGACGATCAGGCTCATGACGGCGGCGGCGATCGCCGCCGGTGGGATCTTCTTTTTGGCGCTGGTCGGAGCGGCCTGCGCGGGCGCTGCCGGGGCCGCTGCGGCGGGAAACTCACCGGTGTCAGCGGCGCTGGTCGAGGCGCGCATCGGCTGCGAGAAGCCCGCCTGGGCGTGGTGAGCGGCCATCTGGGCTTGAAACGCAGGCGCGCCCACATCGACGGTGTCGCGCTCATCTTCGGCGCTGGCCGCCGACGGGTCGGGCGTGGCGTGCTGACCGGTGTTGAGCGCGGGGCTGGCCGGGGTATGGGGGGCAAGGACACCCGGGCCGCTGGCGGGCCGCGCCTCTTCGGCCCCTGGCGAGAAGTTCTCGTCGATGAAGCGGCTGAGTCGGTTGACCGTGTAGCCCGGCGCGACCTGGTGCAGGGCGCGATCGAGGTCTTGCTTGGCGGAGTAGCCGTCCTGATAACGCTTGTCCGGATCGCGCTCGAGCAACTTCATCACGACCTGATCGACGACCTCGGGCACCTGCGGGTTGAGGATGCGTGGAGGGGTGATCTCCTTGGACATGATGTTGTTGTAGATCTGAAACTCGTTATCGCCCTCAAAGGGGAGGCGGTTGGTGAGCATCTTGTAGATGATCAGCCCGGCGGCGAAGAGGTCGGCGCGGCCATCGATGTCGCTGGTGTTGGCCTGCTCCGGAGCCATGTAGAGGAGCTTGCCCTTGATGACGCCGTGTTGGGTGTGGCTCTCTTTGACGGCGGCCTTGGCCACGCCGAAGTCAATGAGCTTGACGTCACCGGCGTAGCTCAGCAGCACGTTATGGGGGCTGACGTCGCGGTGCACGATCCTGAGGGGGTTACCCTGCTCGTCGGTCTTGGAGTGGGCGACGTGCAGGCCGGCGCAAATGCTGGAGCCGATGTAGACGGCGTGGGGCACCGGTACGGTCTGGCCGCGGCGAGCCATGCCTTTGATGATGTGGGCCAGATCGACGCCGTGGATGTACTCCATGGCGATGTAGTAGGTGTCGTCGATGCACCCCAGATCGTAGACCTGCGCGATGTTGAAGTGGTTGATGCTGACGATGATGTTGGCCTCGTCGATGAGCATCGTGATGAACTCATCGTTTTCGGCCAGGTGGGGCAGGATCTTCTTGATCGCGACGGTTTTCTCAAATCCACCGATGCCCGGCATGGTCGCCCGGTAGATCTCGGCCATACCGCCGCGCGCCACAAGCTGGTGCAGCGTGTAGGGGCCGAACTTTTGGGGGAACTTAGCAGCCATAAACGGACCATCCCTTTGCGCGGTGACCGAACCTGGAGAGCGCTCCCTTTAAAGCGGCCAGCTTATGCCGGTCGGCCGGCGGGAGAACCCTCGCTGCTTCTTACCACAGGGGCGGCGTGGGGCCAAAGGCAGCGAGGGCGCGATCGGGCGCATCGAAGCGCCCTTAAGGGGCGAGTTGCAGCTCGACGACCGGGTCGTCGAAGGCCCCGGCGGGTAGATAGCGCAGTTTGGGGAGCAAGGCGTTGGGGGAGTTGACCCAGAGCATCGCGGGGTTGTCATCGCCACTGGCGGCGAAGACGAGCTGTCGGGGGGACGTGCGGTTGATGCTCGCGGCGTTGATATCTTCAAAACGCCCGGGCAGCGTCACAGGCCCGAAGGTATACGAGAAGAAGGTGCCGCTGAAGCTGAACTCACCGACGACCGTTGCGCCCTCAGCGTCCTGCCAGGTTGTGACGAAGCGCGAGGTGCTGGCCGGGTGATGCAGGCCCTGAGCCCCGGCCGGGATGGCGTTGAGCAGCACCGGTTGAGGCGACTCCGCGCTCAGGTCGATACCGTAGGTCAGCGCGCACTCGCGGCAGTCGCTGTCGTAGGCGTTGAAGATCAGGATGCTGCCGCTCTGCGAGGACTCCCAGATGTGGTCAACGCCGGAGAAGACGGTGGTGACATCGACGTCCGGGTCGATGCGAATCTGGGAGATACGCCAGCGGGAGGTGTCGCCGAAGCGCTGCTGGGTGGCCACATAGGATGCCGGCGCGTCGGTGCCATCCTCGACGATGTTGATGGAGCGCAGCGCGGCGCCCACGTTTCGCTCAAAGAGGAAGGTGTCGTTGGTCAGGTCGTAGACCCCGAAGGACTCGGTCTCTCCGGGGGCCGCGGTCAAGAAGCTCACAAAGCGACCGGAGGGGCTGATGCGCAGGCCGTGCGGATTGATCGTTGCAGGGAGCTCCAGGGCGACCGCGTTCTCCACATCGTTTTTCGTGGCGCGGTAAAGGGTTCGCGAGCCGGCGTCGTCCTCGGTCAAAAAGACGATGTTACGCGAAGCGGGGGTATCCAGCGTTTGGAAGGGGTTGGCGTCGAGCGCGCGCTCGTTGCCGTCGGATGCACCGTCGGCGTCGGCGTCGCCGGTCCAGGTGTTTTTGAGGCCGTTGTTGGACGAGTCGCGGGGGAAGGGGTCGTAGCGGTCGGGGATGCCGTCACCGTCGGTGTCGGAATCGTCGCCGTCGGGGGTCCCGTCGTTGTCGGCGTCCATCGACATGTCGATGGTCTGCGGGTCGGCGCCGTCTTCGCCGGGGATGGTCAGAATGTCGGAGCCGTTGATGATGCGGTCGCCGTCGATATCGTCGTCGCAAGCGTCGCCCATGCCGTTTCCGTCCAGGTCGAGCTGGTCGGCGTTGGCGGTGGTGGGGCAGTTGTCGATGAGGTCACCGACGCCGTCTTCATCGCTATCGATGGCGGCGCTCACCGGATGACAGCCGAAGTAAAGTTCGCGGACTTCGATCTGCTCGGGGGCGTCTTCGGGGCGACCCACCACCCCCAGGCCCATCGCGTGGGGGAGGGTGTAGACGTGTGTCTGGCTCAGTCCTTCGAAGAGCTCGGGGATATCGTAGTCCGCGCGGCGCTGGAAGCTCGAGCCGTTGATTCGGCCGGCCCGACCGCTGTTGCGATCAAAGACGTAGAGCTGGTCTGCGGCGGCCGGGAAGATGACCGGATCAAAGCTGGAGAGATCTTCGGCGAGGTCTTCTTCACCGACGGCGGGAGTCGCAGGCCAGGTGTCGGGGATGCTCACGCGGGTGGCGCTCGAGAAGCCGCCGGTTGGCGAGATGGTGATGGACGTGAGCTCGCGAAGCGCGCTGTCGTACTGGGCCAGTTCGGCGCGATCGTAGGGGGTGGGCAGGAGCTGGAACGGCGCGTTTCGGTCCAAATCCGACACGGACCCCGTGAAGGTTACGCCTCCGTCTCGCAAGAGCTGCAGTCGAAAGATCGCGCTTGATTGCGGGGGGCGGCCAATGCCCGCGACGACCCCCGAGGGCATCGTGACGGCGGCCATCGCGCTCAGGTTCGTGTCGAAGTCGCGCTCGGGGCCCAGGGCGCCACCCGGCATCACGGTGATCCAGTTGCCCGTTTTACGCTCCGAGAGGGGGCTGTGGCCGGGGCTGATCAAGGTGTAGCGATCGGCAACTTGCGTGACCGAGCGCGATACGCCCGGGTAGGGAAGGTCGGCGTATTCGCTCCAGGCGCTCTCGGCGCGATCGAGCACCGCGGCCGCGGTGGTGCGCGCGGGGTCGTCGCTGTTGCTGAGGAGCACGAGCTCGCGATCGTAGATGACCTGTGGCGCGCTGAGCTCTCCGACCGGGAGGGCGACGCGGGGGTAGATGATCAGGCCCTCGGAGGCGTCGGGGTGGCAGGTCGGCTCATCACTGCAGGCGTCGCCGAGACCGTCGCCGTTGCTGTCGAGTTGGGTGGGGTTGACGGCGTCGGGGCAGTTGTCGAGCGCGTCGGTGACGCCGTCGTCGTCTGTGTCGACCAGGCAGGCGCGATCGAGGCGAACGTCGTTGTTGCCAGCGGCCAGGCCGGATTGACGCAGGTAGACACAGCTTAAGTCGTCGCGGCCCACGTTATGCGCGTCGCAGGTTCCACGATCGTCGCAGCCGGGCACGCAGAGGTCTTCGGCGCCGACCTCCGAGCAGAAGAAGCCCGCAGAGCAGGCATCTTCTTCGGCGGAGAAGTCGCAGGGCATCAGGCAGACGTTGGCGCGGCAGACCCCGTTGCCGGCGCATTCGTTGTCGTCGGCGCAGACGCTCCCCGGCTCGCCATCGCCCGGCGGGACATCGGTGTCACCGATGTCAGGCGCATCGGCGTCGGTCTCGACGTCATCGTCGGCGTCGATGCCGGTGTCGTCGGGTAGATCGGTGTCGTCGATGATTCCGGTTTCACCGGCGGCGAAGCCGTCGAAGTCCATCAAACAGCCGCTTGCGCTGCTGCAGAGAAGAAGGAGGGCGAGCGTGGTCAGGCCGGGGGCCTGACGAGCGCGTCGGAGCGTCGAGACGTTCTTCATGGTAGGCCGGGAGTGGGGTGCCGGGGCGGGGAGCAAGGCGCGTTTGGGGCGCGTCCCGCGCGGGCGTTTATGGAGTCCGGGGAACGGTAACACAGCGCAAAAAAACTTTGCAACTAAGTACGCGTTTACGGCCAGCTGGTGGGGATCATCACGGGGAACGAAAACTCGGAGACGAAATCGCGATAACAGGAGGAAGAGCAAACGCCTGTGACCTCCGCACATCGGGTGAGGGGGCGTACACAGGTCTTCCAACAGGGATCACGCAGGGAGGCGGGGATGGGCGAGGGTTTTTGGCGGCATATGTTGGGTCGGGGCGTACAAGGTTCGGGGGCCGCGGTACGGATCTGGGACGGGGATCCACCTGCTGGCGAGGGGAGGTTGTGGGTGGCACCTGGAAGCCTTCGTCCACCGGGTGGCGCGAGCGACCTGTGGTGGTATCGCCCGCTGAGCCTTGACGAGTTGGCGTCGGTGTTGCGTTTTGTTGGCGAGGCGCACGTTCCGCCGATCATGCAGGTGGTGATGGTCACACCCTCATTGTGGGTGCCGTCTCCACGGCGTTGTGCGTCGGCGTTGCGTGTCGTGTTGAGCGCGCAGCCTGCGTTGGACGTAGGTGTTGTGGCCGAGGCGTCCCAGCCCCGTTGGTACGCGGCGCTGCGGCGTGAATTGCATCGCTGCGAGGTGCGGGTGGAGGGGCCCGAGAGGCAAAGGCGCTAGCACGTCGGCAGCGCTTAACGCATATACCGTGGCCCATGTGCGTTTCGACGGCGAGGGCTCACTTCACGATGAGATGACCGAGAAGCCAGGAGAGAAGGCGATGAGCGTGGAGACGATCGCAAGCAGCGTGAGTGATAACTTTTTTTATGCGGTGGTCGACACCCATGGGCGAGCGGCGTTGATCGACCCGATCGACGCCGAGGTGGCGGTCGCGCGGGTGCGGGACGCGGGCTGGGAGCTTGAGTGGGTCGTCAACACGCACTGGCACCCGGACCATGTGGCGGGAAACGCCGGGGTGCTGGCGGCCTTCCCCGACGCGCAGGTGGTGGGTCCGGCCGGCGATCGGGAGCGCATCGACGCCCAGTTTGCCGGGGAGGCTCGCGGCGGCGTCGAGGTGGAGATGCGCGGTGGCGAGTCGCTGCGTGTGGGTGGGCTAACCCTGGAGGTGCTTGATACGCCCGGTCATACCGCGGGGCATGTGAGCTTGAGGTGTGGCAACCATCTCTTCAGCGGGGATGTGATCTTCTCGGGCGGTGCCGGCCATTGCCGTGCCGGCGGGGATGTGGGCGTGCACTTTTCGACCTTCGCGCAGGTGCTCGGCGCGTTGCCCGACGCCACAGTCTTCTACCCCGGCCACGACTACACGGCGCGCAACTGTGAGTTCATTCTCTCCATCGAGCCGGAACATCGTGAGGCCAGGGCGGTGTTAGAGCAGGCGAAGGCGATGGGCCCCCGCGAGCGCTTTGAGAGCACGCTGGGTCAGGAGCGCGCCTACAACCCCTTCCTGCGATGTGCCGATACGGGCTTGCGTAAGGCGCTTTCGTCGCGCTACGGGGAGGCGCTGGAGGCTGCCCGGGCGCAGGCTCAGAGCGAAGATGAGGCGGTGTTTCGGTGTCTGAGGGCGCTTCGAGACCGCTGGTAACCACCAACGAGCAGGACCCTATGTTCGACCGACAGTTACGATGGATGATTGTGGCGGCGCTGGTGGCGCTAATCGCGGGCGTGGGCGGATCGTCGTGGTATTTTTACCGCGATCCGGGCCTGCTCGACGCGGTGGTGGCGCTGGATGGGCAGTGGGTGGACCGCGCTGCGCCGGGCTTTGAGCTTCCGGACCGCCAGGGGCAGATGCACGCCCTCTCCCGCTACCAGGGGCAGGTGGTCTTTTTGAACTTCTGGGCGAGCTTCTGCGAGCCCTGCCGAAAAGAGATGCCCTCGATGGAGGCGCTGGTGCGCCAGTATCGCGACCAGGGGATGGTGATGGTCGCGGTGAGCCTGGATGCGGAGTGGGCGGAAGTCGACGGCTTTATGCAGGAGTTTTTGCCCGGTCAGCGCAGCGCGATGACGGTGCTCCTGGACGCCGAGAACCAGGTCAGCCGCCTCTACGGCACCGAGATGATCCCGGAGACCTACATCATCGATCGCGACGGCACCGTCATCGCGCGCTTCGTGGGCGACTACGATTGGACGCGTCCCGAAGCGCGGCAGCTGATCGAGGCCTTGCTATGAGCAAGGGGTATGCGAGCGTGCTAACGTGTGGGGTGTTTCTGATGGCCTTCGGTCCCGGGGTGAGTGCGGAAGAGCCCGCGCGCCTGACCGAGCAGGCCCAGATCGATGCAATCTGCGCGTACAGCTCGCCGAACATGCCCGAGATGACGACGGGTACGGATGGCGAGGGCGCGCACGATGCGGCGTCCTCGGAGATGACGACGTCCTCGGAGCTTGTCTCCGCCGAGGCTGATCGCGGCGAGGGCGCGGAGCGCCGGTGTCCGGACGAGGCGCATACCCGCTACTATGAGGCGCGCCGCGAGGTGGTTCATCGCCTCTATGAGCTCGACATCTACGGGGTCGATGAGTCGTCGCTGGGCTACGATCGGGTCAGCGGCCTGCTCAGCGTAAGCGGGTTTCGCTACCACCCGGTGGTGGGCGCCGGCGACACTCTGCGGTTTCGCAATGAGTGCGTGCTCTACTTCGAGGTGGGAGAAGAACAGGTTGAAGATGTGATGACACGCGCGGCGATGGGGGAGGTGTTTCTGCGCGTGGAGGTGTTGCTGGCGGCTCATGATGACTATGAGCAGACCTTCTGTGAGGCGGGCGAAGACGGACAACGCGTGGTGGAGAGCGATCTTCTGCGTGCCGAGCTTGTCGATGCCAGTGACGGTGTGCTGGCGACCTACCGCACCGAGTTCGGACATCAGTGGCATTTGCAGCAGCGCGCGCTGGCCGGTGTCGGTATGGAGCGAGGCGAGCGCGCCGCCCCGCAGGTCGAGGTCAGTGACCTGATGTGGTGGTCGGGTGAGCATCCCATCGAAGATGAAGCCCTTGAGGCGCAGGAGGCGACCTGGCGAGGGCGCGTGGAGCGTGCGGTCTACCCCTGTTACGTGCGCGCGCTGGCGGAGAATCGTTCGCTGCAGGGGGCGGTGGTCTTGAAGATGTCGCTCGACGCTAACGCGGCAGGCGCGCAGGTGCTGCTCGACACGCTGCAGCGACCTACGCTTCAGGGGTGCATTCGCGAGCGCGTCTCTGCGCTGGCTGCACGAGACGATCTTCCCTCCCAGGCCGACGCGCTGAAGGTGACGGTGCTGATGCGGCGCCGTTAATTGCCCGATTGATGCAGGGTGGGACGGTTGGAAGTGACCGCGACGCTGTCACTGTGGTAAAGCCCTCTGCGAAAGTTCGCTTTACGACGGTGGTTGGTTAGGGGCGCTCGCCGGGGCTCTCCGCGACATGAAGAGCGCGATGTTAAAGCGCGGTATTGAAAGGGTGGGGGAGAAGGTCATCGGCGCGATCGAAGAGATCGGTCAGCTGGCGACGATGCTCTTTTCGGCTCTGGTGTGGATGTTTCGGCCTCCTTTCCGGGTGCGCGTCGTCTTCCAGAGCTTTGAGTCGGTGGGGGTGGGGAGCCTTTTTATCGTATTGCTCACCGGGCTCTTTGCCGGGCTTGTGCTGGCGTATCAGTCCGACATGGCGTTTCGGATGTTCAACGCCGAGACGCTGGTGGGGGCGACGGTCGCGATCAGCCTTCTGCGCGAACTTGGCCCGGTGTTTACCGGGTTGATGGTCGCCGGGCGTACCGGCAGCGCGATGACGACCGAGCTTGGCACGATGCGTGTCACCGAGCAGATCGATGCGATGGCGGTGATGGCCGTCAACCCCGTTCAGTACCTGGTGATGCCACGTATTCTGGCGACCACGTTGATGGTGCCGGTGCTCAACATGCTCTTTAATTTTGTGGGGATTGGCGCCGCCTACCTGTTGTCGGTGGAGGTGATGAACTCCGATCCGGGGATCTTCCTGCATCACATTACCCGCTTTATCACTGCTCAGGATTTTCTGTTCAGCACGATCAAGGCGGCGAGCTTCGGGCTGATCATCGGGCTGGTGGGGTGCTACAAGGGGTTCTATGCCTCGGGCGGCGCCAAAGGTGTTGGCGAGGCGACCACCTCGTCGGTGGTGACCAGCAGTATTTCGATTTTGTTGGTAGACTACGCCCTGACCGTGTCGATGTGGTCGCTTTGAAGCCGGTCGTAGAGATGTCTCGCAGTGAGGCGGTAACGCAATGAAGTTAGCCGATGTAATGACGCCATTTAAGGTGGGGCTGCTGGTGATTGCCGGGGTGGCTGCGACCATCGTGATGGTGACGCTGCTCAGCGGTGATATGGACATGGATGCTGAGGCGTCCAAGCGCTATTACGCCCACTTCGACGATGTGACCGGTCTGGCGGTGAAGTCCCGCATTCAGATGGCGGGTATCCCGGTGGGTACGATTGATGCGATTCGTCTCGATGGCAGCCGTGCCCGCGTGGAGGTCTCGGTACGCGGCGATATCGTGCTCTACGAGGGGCAGCTTAACCCGGATGGTCTCGACACCAACGGCGCGGCGCTGGCCAAGCGCCAGGCCAGCCTCATTGGCGATTACTATTTGGAGCTGACGCCTGGCACCGAGGGGCGCGTGCTGGAGAACGGCGACCCGATCCGCAACATCATCAAAGATGTGGGGCCGGACGAGCTCTTTGAGCGTCTCAATGACATCACCAAAGACATTCAGGCGGTGACCAACTCGCTGGCCACGGTGTTTGGTGGCGAGGACGCTCAGCGCAGCATCCAGCAGATGCTCGACGATATGCAGAGCGTGCTGGCGACGCTCAATCAGTTTGTGGCCACGAACAGCGTCAAGCTCGACCAGCTGGTGACGGATGCGTCGAATATCGGGCGAGATATCAGCTTTTTGACCGCCCGCGGCTCGGAGTCGATCGATACGATCCTGCGGGATACTGAGGCGATTGTGCAGGAGGTGCGCTACATCATCGGTCAGTCGACCACCGATGTGCAGGCGGGCCTGGGCACGATGCAGGGGACGCTGGCGCGGCTGCAGCGCACGCTGGACTCGCTCAACTACAGCCTGCAGAACGTTCAGGACATCACCGAGAAGATCAACGAAGGGGAGGGCACCGTTGGCGAGCTCATCAACAACCCGACGATCGCCTACCGCACCGAGCAGATCCTGGATGACGCCGGCGACTTCCTGGGCCGGGTCACGCGCCTGCGCACGATCGTGGAGCTTCGCAGCGAGTACCACCTGCAGAATCAGCAGCTCAAAAACGTCTTTGGGCTGCGGCTCGAGCCGAACGAAGACAAGTATTATATGTTTGAGTTTGTCGATGACTTCCGCGGCTCCACCTCGGTGGTGACCGAGCGGGTGAACACGACCGACCCCTCGGTGGATGACGCGCTCTACCAGGAGACGCGCACCACCACGACCGATGAGTTTAAGTTCAGCCTGGTGCTGGGGCGCTCGTTTCAGGCCGCGGACTGGCTGCGCCTGGGTGGGCGCTTCGGGATCATCGAGAGCACCGGCGGAATCGGTGCGACCGTGGGGCTGTTTCCCGACAGGCGGCTTGAAGTTCAGACGGACCTCTTTGACTTCAGCGCCGCCGAGAATCCTCGTCTTCGCGCCTACGGCACGTACCGCTTTCTGGAGTTTGCGTACATCTCCGGGGGCATTGATGACGTGATCAATCCCGATCGGCGCGACTACTTCATCGGGGCGGGGATTCGCTTTGATGACGAAGACTTGAAAGCGTTGTTGACGACCACCGGTGTTCCCACGCCTTGAGCACGCGATAATTCCGGGTGATGTGGGCGCTGCGGCGACGCGCGGGTCGCGATCTTCGGGGTTGTAAAGGCTCACAACCATCACCGGCGGCGCGTGGGAGAAGGGTGTGCGACGAGACAAAGCTCAGCGGTGGCCATGGCGGGCGATGGGAGCGGCGGCCGCGGTGGTGTTGGTGCTGCCGGCGCTGCTCTGGGCCCAGGAGTCCCGACGCGGCGACCGATTGTTGCATCGCCACCTGGACGCTGAGCGTTTTGAGGCTGTCGATAGCGATGCCTCCGGGGTGGGCGCTGCGGCAGGCGGGCAGGGTAGCGCGGGGCCCAGCCCCTGGAGCGGCGAGGGGCAGCCGGGCTTGAGCGTCGAAGCCGGCGCCCAGGAGTGGTTCTGGACGGCGGATGGGCCTGTGGCGCAGTCGCCGCTGGAGCCTCCGCACGGCGGGCTCGATCCGGCCACGGGAAACGCCACACTTGATACCAACACCGACCGGGTCAGCGCGCTGGATTATCAGGCGAGCTTTGAGCCCAGCGTGGTGCCCTGGAAGCGGGGTGTGGCCCATGACGGGGTGACACGTCAGACTGATGGCACCTACAGCACGCGCCGGCGCTCCTCCTCGTTGACGTCGGTTCCGGTCGGGGGCGGAGCTGCGAGGGGCAACGAGGATCGTTTCTGGGGGAGTTTTCTGGTGCGGATGGAGGCCGGTCGCGCGCACCCGATTCCCAGCGTGGCGCCCGACCAGCGGGTGGTGCAGGTGCTCGCCGAGCCGCTGGTGGACGTGGAGGTGCTGCGCGATGGCGCCGACAACTTCTATTTGCGCGGCGATGTCGACGGCGTGGTGCGGGTGAACCTGGAGCTGGCCGTAGACCGATTTTACTTCGATGGGGCGCTCCATGAGGACGTGAGCTGGGGGCAGTTTGCGTCGCCGGAGCGCGTGCTTGGCGACGCCGATGCGCGCGCGGTGGCAGCGCGTGTGCTGGGGGCGCGAGGCATCGATCGGGGGCTCGCACCGGTGGACGCGCTTCGCGCGCTGGTCGGCTACTACCGCGACTTTGAGGCGCGCCCGTTCCCGCAGGATGAGGTGGGCGGCGACCGCTACGAGGCGATCTCCACATTGCAGGTGGGGGTGTGCCGTCACCGCGCTCTGGCGTTTCTGGTCAGCGCGGGCTCACTGGGGCTGGAGAGCCGCTATGTGTACAACGAGGCGCATGCCTTCGTCGAAGTTCGGTGGCCGGGTCAGGGTTGGCGGCGCATCGATCTGGGCGGGGCGGCTGACGGGTTCAACTACCAGAACATGGGGTCGAACTCGGTGCATCAAGGTGGGCAACGCGACGGGTTTCCGCAGCCGCAACGCTACCTCGATGAGATCATCGCGCTGGAGACTGGCGAGCAGGGCGATGGGGCGATGAGCGACGCCGCCTACGAGTTGGAGGCGGAGGCGGGCGTCGAGCACGCCGGGGACGCGTCATCTGAGGATGCCCCGATGTCGGCTCCGGGAGCGCCTGAGGCAGCTCTCGCCAGTCCGCCGGCTGGCGAGTCGCGCGAGCTTGCGATGGCCGCGGAGGCGCCCCGGGTGGAGATCCTCGAAGCCAGCGGGGAGGTGATGCGGGGCGCGGCGATGCGCGTGCGCGGTCGCGTGATGCGAGGGGAGGCGCGTCGGGTGGAGGTGCTGCTGGTGCCGGCAGGGACCGCCGGTTTTGAGCGCGGCGTGCCCCTGGGAGAGGCCGAAGTGCAACGCACCGGCGAGTTTGTGGGGGAGTGGTCTGTACCCCGGCAGGTGAGCCTCGGGCGGTGGGTGCTCAAGGCGCGCCCCGTTGAGGAGTAAGGCGCAGACCCTCGCAAGTGCGGAAGCGCGGCGTCACGGGTTGATTCGAAGGGCGCGCGTGTTAGACTTCTCGCACTGGAAACGCTGAAGTGGAAGTCCACACGTTGTGAGGGGGACTTCTCTGGCAAGTCGTTTGTGACTGAGCGAGGAAGTTTCGTCGTAGGCTCGGCCGCGTGGTGAAACGCGATGGTTCGGGGCAGCGCTGCGTGCGCTGGCCGGCCTTACGAGGACGTGCGATGCGACTGGATGATCTCAATGGACGGGTGATCGCGGGGCGTTTTGAGCTCAAAGAGATGATTGGAAAGGGGGGCTACGGCGCGGTGTTTGAGGCGCGGCAGCTCTCGGTGGATCGGCGTTGCGCGGTGAAGGTGCTCTTACCGGGCCGAGCCGATGATCATTGCGTGGAGGAGCGGTTTCGGGCCGAGGCGCGGGCTACGAGTCGACTGACGCATCCGCACACACTCGTGCTCTATGACTTCGGGGTCGATGAAGAGACGGGGTTTCTTTTTCTGGTCACGGAGTTTCTCGATGGTCAGACGCTTGATGAACTGCTGGATCTGGAGCAGACCATCGCGCCGCAGCGGGCCGTGGCGATCCTCTCCCAGGTGGCGCACAGCCTGGAGGACGCCCATCAGCAAGGGTTGGTGCACCGCGATGTGAAACCGAAAAATATCATGTTGGTGGAGCGAGCCGGGCAGCGCGACTTTGTTAAAGTGATCGACTTTGGCATCGCCAAAGCGCTGACCGGGGCGGGGGAGGATGAGGGGCTAACGCAGACGGGCACCCTGGTGGGGACGCCCCAGTATATGGCGCCGGAGCAGCTTCTGGGCGGGGAGGTCGACGCGCGCTCCGACCAATACGCGCTGGCCGTGGTGGCCTACCGGATGTTGACCGGGCGCAACCCATTTTCGGCGGCGACCCCGATGGAGACGGCGCTTCGCCATATCAACGAGCGGGCCTTGCCCCTGCGCACGTATTGCCCGGAGCTTCGGGTAAGCCAGGCCTTTGAAGACGTGATGTTGCGGGCGCTGGAGAAGGCACCGAAGCATCGCTTCGCCTCAACGGTGGCGATGGTCGAGGCGCTCCGAGAGGCCCTGGGAGACACTCCCGACACCGCGTTTCAAGACGCCGCCGAGAGCGGGCAGCGCACCACCGAGGACTGGCCGCAGCTCAGCGCCCAGGTTGCCGCGGCCCACACCCGGGTGCTCGACACGGTGGACACCGGCCAGGAGCGCACCGCGGCCACACGCCAGCTCGCCGCTTCCGGGGCGGTCGACGTCGGCGAGGCCGAACCCGGGGAGGCGGCTGGCGCGGCGGAGCCAGCTGTTTCGCTCGGAGCGCCGGG